>CANJII010000001.1 GCA_947474435.1 Chitinophagaceae bacterium
ATCAATTAGCCTTTAATGCTTATCTCAACCCCGCTGGGTAATTCCAGTTTACTCAGCGCATCCACTGTTTTGGATGATGAGGTGTAGATGTCTAACAGTCTTTTGTAAGTGCAAATTTGAAATTGGTCGCGTGCCTTTTTGTTCACATGCGGTGAACGGAGAACAGTGATGATCTTCGTTTCGGTAGGTAGCGGAATGGGTCCTGCTACTACTGCGCCGGTGCTGCGAACGGTCTTTACAATCTTCTCGCAGCTTTTATCTACGAGGTTATGGTCGTACGATAACAGCTTGATTCTGATTCTTTGTGACATGCGATTTCAATGAGCTTTTTTAAAAGAGGACTGCAAAAGTAATTTTATCAACCAAATAAACAATAGGTGGTTGAAAAATAATTCAGCACATATGGAGAGACGAGGGAAAAGGGGTTTGAGGCTGCTGAGATTTGAAGGGAAAATGCAACTACCAGATACAGTTATTTTCTGCAATACTTCCCTCCTTCTTCTACCGGAAATTTATTATTGAGGTTTACATCATTATCACTTTTCTGAATTCCCCACGAAAAATATTTTTCGAAGTATGGCAGTAGCTTGCTTGATTTTATTTTCTCTAAGAAAAATACTTCGTGTTCTTTTTCCTTTATTCCCATTTCATATAATACCTGATCGTGTTCCGTAATTCCGAGTTCGTGGAAATAATGAATCATTAGGAAGTACTCACAAACATTTCCACTCTCTAATTTTCCGGCAAAATAAAAAGGCATGAACCATCCGATTACATAACAACTGTATGAAATTATTTTTCCAATGATGTGAAAACGGATTTCATAAAATTTTGAAACGGGAATATTGTATTGCTTCATCATCATCAAAACTTCTCTTCGGTGCTTCCATTCATCCATTTCAATCTGATGAATAGAAATTTTTTCATCTTTATTTTTTACAGAACCTGCATGACCCTGGTATGCAAAGGCAGCAGCCTTTTCAGCAGAATATGCCATTCGTAAATGGTTGATTAAAATTTTGTGTTGTAACGGCACTGACAGAAAATAATTTCGTGGTAATAGTAATCTTAATCGGCTTGTCGCTTTGGCCAAAACAAGTTTAACATCGTGACTGCATCGAAATAAACTCAGAACACAGAGGTAAATAAATTGAGTAATTAGAGAGACGATTCTTTTATTCCTACTCAGGAATAGTTAGAAATAATTTAAAATAGTAAGGAATTTTTTCAATGTCTCCATCACTACTTCTTTCCAATTGATTAACATTGATAATAAAATTTCTATCGAGTTCACGAAAGAATAACATAATTTTTTCAGGTATTACTTTACAGGAGAATTGCACCATTTTGGTCGTAATTCTTTTATAATTATTCAATTCACCACAACTATTTATTATCTGCTCACAAATAGTAATGGCCATCCGTTTGGTCATTTTCATTTTAGGTGAAATGGATATTGTACCTTCGGTTTTCTCTGATTTCAGAATTGAATTTTCATTCATCATACAAAATTACATTGTAAAAGTATCTGTCTTTTTTCTTACTCCAAATCTATTTTGTAATGGGTCTATAATATTATCTGAATTATTTTTCGATTCATCCAATCCAATTTCTGATTTTCAGAATTACAATTCCTCTGCTTATTCACTTATTATTTTCATTCAAATAATTCCTTATAATAATTACTCAACTTATTTCGTTTCCAATTCATAAAAAAAAATTTATGAAAAAACTGACAACAACCGAACGAAAATGGAGAATTCGGGTTAAACAATTCCTTATAAGGCTTGAACAAGAAATAAATATTGCAACACAAATTCAATCGCTTAAAGATTTAGAACTTTCCATCAATCAAAAAGAATTTCAAGAGCAATTAAAAGAAATCGATTCACTGCTGCTTTCCTGGCTTCGCGATTTAAAATTCTGGGAGAGCATTTATGTTAAATAACTGAAAAACTCGTTCGAATTTGTTTAATAGGCTTAGCCAATATAAAACAGTATCTTCCTTTTCTCGTCCTCACGCCCTAACCCCTCTCCAAAGGAGAGGGGAGTTTTGGTGTATATTATATTTGCTAATGTTATAACTGTATTCTAAAATTCTCCATTTATTTTCAAAACTGAAATATTGGAACAACACACCAATTAATTATTTGTTATAAATTGCATGACACAACAAATTTTCAAATAATAATCAGTTAACCCTTTGGTTAACTTTATAAAGATTATTTCTGAAGAAGATGCAATTTGAATTTTATTTTAATTCAATTTTCAAAAGAGTAGAATAGGTAAATTTTTAATGCCATTAATTTTTCGAAATCTATTAGACAGATGATCAACTAATTTTTTATCACGCAATAATCCGCTCCAGCTTTGTTTTGTCCTTTATGCCAATGGTGCTGCCATGAATTTCAATGGCGCCTTCTTCTTTAAAATCAGAGAGTGTGCGTATTAACGATTCGGTTGCAGTGCCCACCATGTTGGCTAAATCTTCGCGCGTAAATGCAATGCTGAATTTTTCTTTCGGGTTGTTCTGATATTTATCCTGCAACTGAATAAGCGCTTCAGCCACACGCTGGCGCACGCTGTTGTAGGCAAGTGCCAATAATCGTTCTTCTTTTTCTTTAAGATTGTGCGATAGCATGCGAATAAATTTGTGACTTACTTCGGCATTATTATAAACCAGTTTTAAAAATTCCTGCTTTGGTATAATACTTATTTCAGCATCTTCCAATGTTTCAGCTCCCTCGGTATGAGGAGTGTTTTCAAGAAGCGCTACATAACCTAAAAAATCACCGGCTTTGTGTAAACCAGTGATATATTCCTTGCCATCGTCGTTGGTTTTATAGGTTTTTACTTTTCCTTTTTGAATGTAGTACAAGCCATTGCTGTGACTTCCTTCGCTGAACATAATTTCCTTTTTTCTGAATTCTTTTGAGTCAAAATTATTCGACATCTCCTTCAGCTCTTCTAGTTCTTCTTTGTCATTAAAAAAAGAATTGAAATCATGAAACGATGAATCTTCTTCAGCATGTTTTGTCAGTTCCACTTTTTTCAACCGGAGTTCAACTGCATTCAGCAAATCACTTTCATCAAAAGGTTTGGTTATATAATCATCAGCACCCAAACTCATTCCTTTTCTGAAATCGGTTTTCTCGGCTTTGGCTGTCAGAAAAATAAATGGTATTCCTGCGGTAACAGAATTATTGCTGAGTATGCGCAGCACACTGAATCCGTCGAGCACAGGCATCATTACATCACAAATTATTAAGTCGGGCATTAAAGTTTGAGCTTTTTCCAAACCTAATTTTCCATTGGAGGCGGTTTCGGTTTTGTAACCTGCAAGGTCTAACATTTCTGAAATGTTTTCGCGCAGATCACGATTGTCTTCAATGAGCAGAATGGTTTTCATAAATTTAATTTTGATTGGTGGGGAGTTGTATGTAAAAAGATGAACCTTTATTTATTTCGCTTTTAAATGTAATAGTACCTCCTAATAATTCTAAATATCTTTTAATAATATTCAATCCAAGACCAGTGCCTTGTATATTGATTGAATTATTAGCTCTGAAAAAACGCTCGAATAAATGCACCTGATCTTCTTTCGGAATTCCAATGCCCTGATCGGTTACTTCAATAATCATTTCAGTTTTTATAATTAATATTTTCAAATCAATCACACTTTCTTCAGGGCTGTATTTTATGGCATTGCTCAAAAGGTTAACTAAAATATTCCGCAATAAATTTTTATCGGTAAATATTTTTTCATTTTTTTCCGGCAGTTGAATGTTAATTAGTTGACCGGGTTTAAGCATGCTGTTCATGGTTTCCAGTACATCATCTATAACAAAATTAATTTCAACCCAATCAGGCTTGCATTGAATTTTTCCCTCTTCTAATTTCCCCAGAGATAGGAAATCATTTAGTATTTCATTCATGTTTTTAACCGCACCCTTTATGCGGTCAACATGCTTGGTGCGTTTTTCCTGTTGCGCTTCGGTTGGATATTTTTCAATTAATGTAACTGAAGAAAGTATAGAACTCAGTGGTGTGCGGAATTCATGCGAAGCCATATTCACAAACCGCGATTTCAACTCGTTCAGTTGTTTTTCTTTTTCCAGCGCATTTTTAATTTCTTCTTCGGCGCGTTTTCTTTCAGTAATATTCAGCAGCACCATCAGTAATTGATTCACATCACCATACGAATCAATTAACGGAACGGCATTTATAAAATATGATTCATCGCCTATGGTAATTTCAAACGACTGCTGTTTTTTATCAAGAACGCTTTTTAATTTTTCGGTAATAAATGATGGGTCAGAAATAGGAATAAGCGAAGTCAGGTTCCGGTTTATTAATTCCGATTGGTTTAATTTCAGTTTTAGTAATTCTTTTCCATCAATAAACACCACATTTAATTTTGCATCGAGCAAGGCGATTAATCCGTTTGGAAAGTTGTGTGCCATAGCGCTGTAAATGCGCTGACTTTCTTTGAGTGCCTGTTCGGCATGTTGCTTTTCTAAAATATTTTCCTGTAAATTTTTATTGGTGCGTTCTAATTTTTTAATGGCCTGACCTAATTCCATTGTGCGGTCTTCAACCAGTTGTTCCAAATGAGCATTCAGGTTTTGAATTTCTTCCACATGATGTGCAATGGCTCCTTCATCTTTTTTCCGTTCAGTTATGTCAATGATAAATGCAATCACAAACATTCCTTCTTCTGTTATAAAACTGCTTAAACTTATTTCAATCGGAAACTCACTTCTGTCTTTTCTCATTCCGAACAATTCAACACCGGAACCCATGGAGCGAGAGTGCGGATTCACATAATAAGAATTCCTGTAGTGTGCATGTCCACCTTTAAATCGCGGTGGCATTAATTGTTCAACCGGCATTCCTTTTAATTCTTCTCTGGTAAATCCAAATTGTTTAGTGGCCGCCGGGTTTGATAAAACGACCTGACCTTTTGTATCAGTAATTAAAAAACCTTCAGTGGCGTTTTCGAAAAGTGCATCTAATTTTTCCTGCTCGCGAAATTTTAACCGGTCAGAAAATTTACTTCTGATCACAAACCAAACAGCTATCCAGATTCCGATAATAGAAAGAAGATGATTGATAAGCTGAAGAAAAAGAACCGGACTTGATTTTATATCGGGATATAAACCAATAATACAAAGTACTGTTACAAAATAACCGGAAAGAAGGGTGCTGTTTTTACCTTTTAACCAAGTGGTTAATAATACAGGTGCAACAAATAAATAAGAGAAATGAAGCTGTGGACTAAAATACAAATCAAGTGCAAGCAGTAAAAACCCTGACAGATAAACAGTAATAAGTTGAATGGTTTCTTTGCTGTTATTTTTCGTCATAATTAATTGCAGCAAATGTAATTGTAGGAATATTTTTTTTGGAAAATAAAAAACGGGAAGACCGGTTCAGGATCTTCCCGCATATTGTAATTCATCAATGATGAATTACAACTCCCCGTTGTATCCTTATTTTCATAAAGATGATTCAAACATAAATTAACCGGTAAAGATGTAGGGCTGATTTATATCAAGCAGCCGGCTGATTTTTATCAGGTGCACTGTAAATTGTTTGTGAACTGACTTTAATTTCATTTATCACTGTATCAAGATCATTCAAAACCGAATCGTAATCGAAGCGCAAAACTTTGTAGCCAAGCGATTCGAAATACTGACTGATAAGTACTTCATTCTGAACAATTATCCCTCGGTGTGAAGGCGAAACTAAAATGATGAGTTTATTTTCAGCAGAGTAAAAATCCACCGTTATACCTTCCACCAATTGCTGGCGATTGAATCGGCAATTGTCAATCCGCCTTCCGCTTATTTCTTTCCATAAAATCAAATCCGCTAAAAGAAATTTTTTATTTTTCTGATATTTGATTCGCTCCCTTGATGGTTTTTGCATTTTATATATTCCAATGCACGAATATTTATTTTCTTTTCAGTTATGAAACTGATATTTATCAGGAGATTTATTTTTTTTCTACCGGAATCATTAACAACGGAACAACTAAATGATAAGCAAGTTTAGCAGCATGACTTGGATTTAATAACTGCTCAATAAAATTTCGGCTGTGATGTGCCATGGCCAGTAAATCAAATGAACCTTCAATTAAAAATTCATTTATACCATTTACAAAATCAGGCGCATCAATGCAGTTGTACTCCACATTTTTTATTCTGTATAGCTCGTCAACTTTTTCTTTGAACCGACTGACTACAGTATCTTCAAAGTTGTGACTTAAAATTCCATCTTCAATATGTATTAAGGTTAATTTCGAATTGAATTTTTCAATCCATTCAAACATTCGGTTTATGGCGGGCAATTCATCTTCCATACAATCGCTTGCGAATGCAATATTGGTAGCAGGTTTAAAATTTAGTCCATCAGGAATTGCTAACACAGGGCAATGAGCTTTTGAAATAACCGAAGCAGTATTGCTTCCCATAAATATTTTTTTAAATCCGCTGGCACCTTTTGTTCCCATAATAATTATATCAGCACACAAATCACTTGCTGCTGTTACAATTTCGTCTGATGCAAAACCCCAGTTACTTGCGCAACTTATTTTCAGTTCAGGATGTGTTTTTTTTATTTCGATTGAAAGTTCTTTCAATTTGTTTTCTGAATCGGTTTTTATTGCATGATTCATCACTGCATCAACTGGTATGTCGGACATATAAACAGGAATAGGATATGAATTAAACAAAATAAGTTCTGCATGAAAAAGAACGGCAACTTCTACGGCATAATTCAACGCATCATTGGCATTTTTTGAAAAATCAGTCGGGAATAATATGGTCTTCATTGCTTAAAAAATTTAATCGAAGGTCTGTTCTTAAAACTCTTCAGGCAATGACTTGCATCACATTGCATTATGATAAAGCGCATAAAAGTTTTTTTGAATTCTGATTTTTCTATTCCCTTATATTTTATTTATCAATTGAAGTTTAAAAAATTGTTGAATCAGGGAATCAATAAAAAATATAGTTTATAAAAAAAA
This sequence comes from Chitinophagaceae bacterium, assembly GCA_947474435.1. Lineage (GTDB taxonomy): Bacteria > Bacteroidota > Bacteroidia > Chitinophagales > UBA10324 > UBA10324. The sequence continues at coordinate 7,031 of CANJII010000001.1, forward strand.
GTTGATTCTTTTTTTATAAGATTTTTAAAAACTATCTGAACAATTTCTTTATAATTTATTTATGATAAAAATCAGCCACACAACTGAGTGAGGTCATGTATTCTTCTCGTTTGAAAAAAGATTTTTGAGCACTTAAAATCCCCCGGTTTGGAAGTAATCATAATTCTCATTGGTTTCAGTTTGGTATTTGCAATTGGATTTCTCATTGCATTTTTTATTTCCGTTAAGCGAGGTCAGTTCGATGACACCTATACGCCAGCAGTCCGAATTCTTTTAGACGACAACCAAATCACAAATAATAAACCTAACACAACCCCCAATCAATCAAATGGAAATGCAAAAGTTTAAGTACGATAACCGAATCGTACGAATGTTTATGATTGCTTCAGTTTTCTGGGGCATCATCGGTATGCTGGTCGGATTATACATCTCACTGGAAATGTTTGCGCCCTCACTGAACTTCGGAATTTCGTTTCTGACTTTCAGCCACCTTCGCGCACTGCACACGAATGCAGTAATTTTTGCATTCGTTGGAAACGGAATTTTCTTCGGGCTTTATTATTCGTTGCAGCGATTAACGAAGGCAAGAATGTTCAGCGATTTATTAAGCAACATTCATTTCTGGGGCTGGCAATTAATAATTGTATCAGCCGCAATCACTCTTCCATTCGGAATTACAACCGGAAAAGAATATGCAGAACTGGAATGGCCAATTGATATTCTCATTGCATTAGTGTGGGTGATTTTCGCCATCAATATGTTTGGTACTATTATAAAACGCAGGGAACGGCACATGTATGTTGCTATCTGGTTTTACATAGCCACTGTTATTACAGTTGCCATGTTGCACATTGTAAATTCAATTGAAATTCCGGTAAGCTTATTCAAAAGTTATCCGGTTTATGCGGGTGTGCAGGATGCATTGGTTCAGTGGTGGTATGGTCATAATGCAGTCGCATTTTTCTTAACTACTCCTTACCTCGGATTGATGTATTACTTCATGCCGAAGGCTGCAGGCCGTCCGGTTTATTCATACAAACTTTCTATCGTTCACTTTTGGGCATTAATATTTTTATATATCTGGGCAGGTCCTCACCATTTAATTTATACATCATTGCCTGATTGGGCGCAATCACTTGGAACTGTTTTCTCCATCATGCTCATTGCACCATCGTGGGGTGGAATGATAAATGGATTGCTGACTCTTCGTGGCGCTTGGGATAAAGTAAGAGAAGATGTGACTTTGAAATTTATGGTGGTTGCAGTTACTGCTTATGGAATGGCAACTTTTGAAGGACCTATGCTCTCCATAAAAAGTGTGAATGCTATTTCGCATTTTACCGACTGGACCATTGCGCATGTACACATTGGTGCATTGGGTTGGAATGGATTTTTAACTTTTGGAATTTTATACTACCTCGTTCCTAAATTATGGAACACGAAAATTTATTCAACACGATTAGGTAATATTCATTTCTGGTTAGGTACACTTGGAATTGTATTGTATGCTGTGCCCTTGTACTTCGCTGGCTTTGCTCAAAGTTTAATGTGGAAAGAATTTACACCGGATGGAACACTTGCTTATCCGAATTTTCTGAACACTGTTACAAAAATTATTGGCATGTATGAGTTGCGTTCCATTGGCGGAACATTGTATCTCGTTGGAACATTGGTGGGTGCTTATAATTTAATGAAGACTGCAGGCAAAGGAAAATTTATTGGTGATGAGGAAGCACAGGCTCCTGCATTGGAAAAAAATTATGAAGCACACGGAGGTTCACACTGGCATCGCTGGATTGAACGCCGGCCAATACAATTTACTTTCTGGGCACTTATTGCCGTTGTGATTGGTGGTTTACTCGAAATTGTTCCAACCTTTTTAATTAAATCAAACATACCAACCATCGCAAGCGTGAAACCCTATACACCACTTGAATTACAGGGACGAGATTTATACATACGCGAAGGTTGTAGTCTTTGTCACTCGCAAATGGTGCGACCGTTCCGTTCTGAAACTGTGCGCTATGGTGAATATTCTAAGGCAGGAGAATTTATTTACGATCATCCGTTTCAATGGGGATCAAAACGAACCGGACCTGATTTAGCCAGGGAAGGAAAAGGAAATCAGAATTATAAACCCGACTCGTGGCATTACACTCACTTGTTAGATCCGCAAAGTACTTCAACAGGATCCATAATGCCTGCATATACCTGGCTTGGTGAAAATGTTTTAGACAATGAAACACTTCCTGCAAAAATCCGCGCCATGCAAACACTTGGTGTTCCCTATGGAAAAGGCTACGATAAAATTGCTGTTGATGATTTGAAAAAGCAGGCCACTGTAATTGCAAAAGGATTAAACAAAGAAGGTTTTGATGTAACTAGCGATAAAGAAATTATTGCTGTGATTGCCTACCTGCAACGATTAGGATCCGATATAAATGTAAAACCCACAACCACCACAAAATGATAAGCAATAATCTCTCAGCAGTTGAGGTTGCAAGTTTGCTTCAGTCAATTGTGTTCGTACTGTTCTTTATTTTTTTCATTCTCGTTTCATTCTATGCCATAACAAGCAGTAAGGAATTCATAAATGAAATGAGTAATCTTCCATTGGAAGATTGTGTGGTAAAACAAACCGATGAAAATTTAAAATCCTGATTCATAAACAACCGGAAAAAAAATAATCTCATGAAATCAACATTCATAAAACAAATAATAACTTTTACAGCAGCCATGCTTCCCCTAGCTGTACTTGCACAGGTTCCCGGCGAGAAAACAACCTTTCCGCTCGAACAATCTTTTGTAGTTGTGGTGGTAGCCGGAAGTTTAATTGTTATAGCAGGCTTCATTTACATACTTGCTAAAAACATGTCGGCTTTTTTTAAAATCATTATTGATAAATCAAAAGAAAATAAATTAAAAACAATGCTGGCAATTATAAGCATTGCCACATTGTTGCCGTTGTTTTCTTCAGCACAAACTGGTGCAACAACAACTGACGCGCCTGCTCCAACTTCGTGGTACAGTACCGGCAACTTAATGTTTATTTTATTAATGGCCGTGTACATCACTTTATTAATAATTGTTCTATGGCTCAGTAGTTATTTCATGAAAATGATGAAAGAGCTTTATGCAAAAGAAAAAATAAATGAAACTGGTGCCGATGAAATAAAAATTGGCTGGTGGGATCGCGTGCTTGATTCATTCAACTCATCGGTTCCGTTGAATAAAGAAAAAGATATAATGCTTGATCATGATTATGATGGCATAAGAGAACTAGATAATAGTTTGCCTCCTTGGTGGCTTTATGGTTTTTATGCCTGTATAATTTTTGCTGTGGTTTACATGTTTTATTTCCATTTCGGTGGTCCAGGTTTATCATCTACCGAAGCGTATGCCGAAGAAATTCGCTTTGCTAAAGATCAGGCAGATATGATGAATAAAAATTCTTCAGCGATAGCAGTAGATGAAAGCAATGTTGTTCAGTTAACTGATGAAAAAAGTTTAGGTGATGCAAAATCCTTGTATGCAAATGTATGTGCAGCTTGTCATGGACCCGAAGCACAAGGTGGTGCCGGCCCCAATCTTACTGACAGATACTGGATTCATGGCGGCGACATTAACAGCATTTACAAAACCATAAAAACAGGAGTGGCCGATAAAGGAATGCCACAGTGGGGTGCCATTTACAAACCTGCCGATTTACAAAAGCTGGCGAGTTTTGTTATGACCTTGCAGGTTACCAATCCTCCAAATCCAAAAGCACCACAAGGCACATTGTATGAACCATCCGTAATAAAAGATTCCGCTGCCGCTCCCGCTGATACTACTGCTGTAAAAAAATAAATTGTGATACATGAGTAACCCCGTGCTCGAAACACAATCTACCGGTTCCGAATCGTTCAGAGATGCTACTTCCACTATCAGTAAGGGGAAGCGCATGTGGCTGTTCCCGAAAAAACAAACAGGCAAAATTTTTAAATGGAGAAATTATGTTGCTTATGTCTTATTGGGGTTTTTAATTCTATGGCCATTCGTAAAGTATGATGGTCATCCGTTTTTTTTATTCAATGTTTTAGAGCGGAAATTTATTTTTTTCGGAATTCCATTCTGGCCGCAGGATTTTTTTCTATTTGGTTTAACAATGGTCACACTCATTGTGTTTATCATTTTCTTCACTTCCATTTTCGGAAGGTGGTGGTGCGGATGGTCATGCCCGCAAACTATTTTCATGGAATTTATTTTCCGGAAAATTGAATACTGGATTGATGGCGATTCTTCGCAACAACGATTGTTAGCCGAATCAAAATGGACTGCAAGAAAAATTAGACTACGGTTAGCCAAGGTTTTTATTTTTTACATCATTTCATTTTTCATTGCAAACATTTTTCTCGCCTATGTAATCGGAATTGATGGGTTGTATAAAATTGCAACCGAACCAATCAGTCAGCACTTCGGTGGTTTCATTTCAATTATCATTTTCAGTTTTGTTTTCTTTTTTGTTTTCGCTTACATGCGCGAACAGGTTTGCCTGGTTGTGTGTCCCTATGGACGATTGCAGGGAGTATTGCTCGATAAAAATTCTATTGTAGTAGCATACGATCATATGCGGGGCGAACCGCGCGGAAAAGTATCAAGCCTTCACGGCGATTGCATTGATTGCAAATTGTGTGTGAATGTATGCCCGACAGGAATTGACATTCGTAACGGAACACAACTCGAATGCATTAACTGCGCTGCGTGCATTGATGCCTGCGATAGCATTATGACTAAGGTGAATAAACCGGAAGGATTAATCCGTTATTCGTCGTCCGACAGTATTGAAAAACGAAATCCATTTAAGTTCACCACCAGAATGTGGGCTTATCTTTTTGTATTCACCTTGTTGTTTTCAATTGTCTCTATATTAATTATTCGCCGGCCCGATGTAGAAGCCACTGTGCTGCGTGCGCCCGGTCAGTTGTTCATGAAACAACCAGGAGGAAAAGTCAGCAACCTGTTTACAGTTACATTGGTGAATAAAACTTTTCATGACCAGGAGGTGGAACTGAAACTCATAAACTTCAATGCCGAATTAAAATTAATGGGACAACAAACACTTCACATTTTAAAAGACGGATCGCTGAACGAACCGTTTCTGATAATTGCTGATGAACTTTTAATTAAGAAAAATAAAAACCCGATTACCATTGAAGTTTATTCAAAAGGAAAAATGATTGATGTGGTGAAAACAAATTTTATAGGACCAGTAAAAATTCAGGAATAAAAATCAGGTAATCACAAACCAGAAAAAAATAAAAAAACAATGCGCACACTGAAATTTAACTGGGGTTACGGAATAATGGTGCTGTACATCTCATTTGCGTTAGCCATTTTATTTCTCGTTTATAAATGCACACAACATCCTGTTGATTTGGTTAGCCCTGATTATTATGACAAGGAAATAAAATTTCAACAGCAATACGATAAAGAACAAAACGCAACTGCACTTTCAACTCCATTGCAATTGAATGTGAATGCAGAAAATAAAACGGTTGAACTGAATTTCCCGACAGCAGCAAACTCCACTGTTTTAAAAGGAAGCATCTATTTCATGCGACCTGATAATTCAGCTGATGATAAAACCATTGCCATTTCTGCTTATGATGCACACAACCAAACCATAGATTACAGCAATTGGAAAAAAGGATTGTACCGTGTGGAAGTAAACTGGAATGATGGAGTTAAGGATTACTACAAACAATCATTTATAAAACTGAACTGATATGAACTGGTGGGCTCCATTGTTAATGGGTTTTGCCGGAAGCTTTCACTGCATTGGCATGTGTGGTCCTATTGCCATGTATGCAGGTAGCAAAAACAATTCACGAAAATTTATTTTCAATCGCCTGCTTTATAATTTCGGAAGAGTAATCACCTATTCAGCACTTGGATTATTACTTGGAATATTTGGCAGTACATTAAACTTTGCCGGAGCACAACAAGGCATTTCAATTTTCTCCGGTTTGTTTTTATTGTTGTTTGTGCTCACCACTTTTTATTCATCAAAATTTCATTCGATCAATTTTATTTCAAACAAAGTTTCTGCTGGAATGAAAAAAGTTTTCAGTCAATTAATAAAACAGGAGAGCAGTGCAAAATGGTTGGGACTTGGTTTAGTAAATGGAGTTTTGCCCTGTGGTTTTGTTTATCTCGCATTGGGAGTTGCCATCTTTCAGGTTGATATTATTCATACTGTTTCGTTCATGGCTTTGTTTGGTGTGGGAACCATTCCGGCAATGATTGCTATTACCATCACCTCTCGATTTATCAGCATAAATTGGAAAAACAAACTCGGTCATGTAGCTCCATACTTTGCTTCGCTTGTTGCGGTGCTATTAATATTGCGTGGTTTAAATCTCGGAATTCCATACATCAGCCCCGAAGTAAATCACAACAGCAACGGTGAAACCAAAATGGAATGTTGCATTAAAAAATAATGTATTGCCCTTCTCCCCAATTAGATTTTGATTCCTGTATTTCTTTCCATTATAATTGCATGGGGATTTTATCCCAGTAAAAAATTAATAAATGAAAACAACCATAAAATTTTTCCTTTTTGCTGCACTGATCAGCTTGTTTGCATCATGCGCCAAGAATCCCGGAAATTTGTTGATTAAAAAAGAAGGTACATGGACCGCTACAACTGTTACAACTATTGACAGTTTCGGAACATTCACTGATGTTTATGAAATGACTTTTTATGAAGGTTCCGCAACACAAAAAGATACTGCTGGAAACATCTCTTCTTTCAATTGGTATTATGATAAAAAAGCTGCTCAAATCGTAATTTCACTTTATGATGGTGTTAATACTACTACCATTATTGAGGAAGTAAGTAATATTGAAACAGATTCAGAAAAATGGACCTATAAATCCCGAACCTATAACGGTATTAAAACCACTCCGGCAGGATATACCCAGGAAACTTCGTTAGTGCGTAAGTAATTTTTTGAGTGATTTGTTTATTCTGTCCGGCATTTTTAATAAGTTAAATTGCCTCTATAAAATTTATTTCTATTTCCGAAAGTAAACTGAAAGATTTTAGAATTAACTTTCTTCTATACTTACTTAAATATTATTTTGATTCCTGTTTCACTTTCGATTATCATTGCAAAAATTTTAATAATCATACTAAAAAATTCTAAAAATGAAAACAACAATTAAACTTTTCTTCTTTGCTGCAATGATCAGCTTGTTTGCATCATGTGCAAAAAACCCTGCGAAATTACTTGTAAGTAAGGACGGTATCTGGACAGCCACTGCAGTTACGACCATTCCAGGTTTAGGCACTTACACAGATGTTAATGAAATCACCTTTTCTGATGGCACCGGAACCACAAAGGATGCCCTTGGCGTTACAACTACATTTACTTGGTCATACGATAAAAAGGCTGAGCAGATGACCATTACAACTGTTGAATCAGGAAACACTACAATAACAATTAATGCTGTTTCTGAAATTGAAAAAGATTCAGAAAAATGGAATTTCGTTTCTGGCACATTGAATGGAGTAACATTTACAACTGCTGATTTTACTCAAGTAACCACACTGGTTCGTAAATAATAAATCAAAATTATTTTTTGCTAAAGCTGCTTTGAAATTATTCAGGGCAGCTTTTTTTTTGCTTACTGCATTGTTTTTTTTTAAAATTACCCGAAAAATTATTTCGTTCTATCATTGTTAAAAATCAGAAAATACGCACATTACAATTTTATAATACTCATTTAATTCTTTAAACTTTCCTATTAGTTTGGCGGCGCGAAAAATAAATCTATAGATGAACCTGTTATTGCTGCTTATTCTTATTCCGGTTGTTGCGCTTCTGATCAGTGTATTTGTGAATGCTGAAAAAGTGAAGAGTGTAATTCTACTTTGTGCAATTGCTGAATTGATTTTATGTTTTGAATTGCTTCGTGAATTTATGATGGAGCGCGCGGCAGGAAATAATTCGCCCTATCTTTTTGAAATAGTTTATCCGTGGTTTAAAACATGGAACATAAATTTTCATGCAGGTGTGGATGGCATTTCGGTTTCAATGTTGTTGCTGACCGCGTTAGTAACTGTAGCAGCCATTTTAGTTTCATGGAAAATGGAAGACAAGCCCCGCGAATTTTTTATGATGCTCATGCTGCTAACACTTGGTGCCATCGGATTTTTTATTTCCATGGATTTAATCATGGCGTTTTTCTTTTTAGAATTATCAGTTGTTCCGAAATTTTTATTGATTGCACACTGGGGCAGCGGAAGAAAAGTGTACAGCGCCACCAAACTTGCGTTGATGCTGATGGCAGGTTCAAGTTTAATTTTAGTTGGAACACTTTTATTATTTTCTAAAAGCAATGGCAGTTTTGATATCACCGTTTTGCAATCGCTTCACTTAGATGGCGAAACACAGCGACTGATTTTTCCTTTAATGTTTTTAGGCTTCGGAGTTTTCACTGCGCTGTTTCCTTTTCACATTTGGGTACCTGATGGTCACTCATCTGCACCAACTGCGGGTTCTATGTTTCTCGCAGGTATCAGCATGAAGTTGGGTGGTTATGGTTGCATACGATTCGCAGCAATTTTATTACCAGAAGGAACACAGTATTATTCTACAGCAATAATTCTATTGGCTACTATCGCAATTGTGTATGGTGCTTTTGCCACGCTGATGCAGAAAGATATTAAGTACATCAATGCGTATTCATCAATCAGTCATTGCGGATTTGTTTTGCTCGGAATTGGTATGATGAATCAAACTGCACTCACAGGAGCAGTACTTCAAATGATTTCGCACGGATTAATGACCGCCCTTTTCTTCGGTGCTATCGGAATGATTTATTCACGGGTACACACCCGTGATGTGCGCGAGTTAGGTGGCTTGCTGAAAATTATGCCCTTCATCGGAAGTGTATATATCATAGTTGGATTGTGTTCACTCGGCTTACCCGGATTAAGTGGTTTTGTGGCAGAGATGACTGTATTCATGGGCGCATGGCAAATGCCCGGAACTTTTAATAAAGTGGCAACCATACTTGCGTGTGCTTCGATAGTAGTTACAGCAGTTTACATTTTACAGGCAGTGGCGAAGGTGATGCTTGGTCCGATTAAGGACGAACATTTTTTAACACTGACAGATGCTGCATGGTACGAGCGTTCAGCTTCATGGCTGCTGATGCTTGCAATAATAATTATGGGTGTACTTCCAATGTGGCTGGCTCAAATGATTTCGCACGACACCGCACCGATGGCAGTAAAACTTTTAACATTAAATTCTTAAACGAACGATAGCGCAAACAACATGAACATCAGCGACTGGCTCCCCTTGCGATTCGAAATTGCGTTAGCAGTTTTTATACTGTTGCAATTGGTGATAAAAATTTTTGACCTTGTTCGCAATAATGAAACCTGGTTGCGATTAAACATTGCGCTAACTTTTTTAATTGTACTGCTTGGATTTACCAGTAACGATTCAGGTTCGCCGTTCGGTGGAATGTTTGTTTCAACATCATTCATCATCATAGAAAAAACAATACTTGCATTCGCAACAATGTTGGTGTTAATGCAATCATACAACTGGTTGAAACATCATCAGCACGCTCCAGAATTTTTTATGTTGCTTTTAACAGCATTGTTCGGAATGTTTTTAATATTATCGGCAAACAACATTTTACTTTTTTATCTCGGGTTGGAAATGGCAACTATACCTGTTGCAGCTCTGGCGAATTTTGATTTAGATAAACAGCGCTCATCAGAAGCAGGAATGAAAATGATTTTATCATCTGCCTTCTCCAGCGGAATGTTGCTGTTTGGTATTTCTATTTTTTATGGAATCACCGGAACACTCACCATTTCTTCTTGGCAGGAACTATTAAGACCGGGTGGATTAGAAGTGTTAGCATTGATTTTTATAATGGCCGGATTCGGATTTAAAATTTCACTGGTACCATTTCATTTATGGACAGCCGATGTGTATGAAGGTTCACCTGTTTCCATCACCGCATTTTTATCAGTAGTGTCGAAGGGTGCTGTAAGTTTTGCTTTGGCGCGATTCCTTTTCAGTGGAGTAATAATGATGCAGGAAGTTTGGATTGAAATTTTATTTCTTCTTTCAATTGTTACAATGACTGTTGGAAATTTATTTGCGATACGACAAACGAACATTAAACGATTTCTGGCTTTCTCCACTGTGGCGCAAGCAGGTTATATTTTATTGGGCTTAGCCGGTGATCCTGTGAATGCGCCAACTTCGGTTGTTTATTTTATTCTGGTATATATGTTCAGCAATCTTGCTGCGCTCGGTGTAGTAGAAGCTGTTTCATTTGCCACCGGAAAAGAAAACCTGGATGATTATAAAGGATTATATAATTCAAATAAAAAATTAGCGATAGTGTTGATGCTTGCATTGTTTTCGCTCGCTGGTATCCCACCAACCGCAGGCTTCTTCGGGAAATTATTTCTGTTCACATCAGGAATTCATTCTGCATCCTTGGTTTGGTTGCTGTTTGCTTCACTTAACTTGGTGGTGTCGTTGTACTACTACATGCGGTTAGTGCGCATGATGTTTTCAGAAAAGAATGAACAGCCGCTTGCATCCATTCAATCACCAATGCTTTCACGCATTGCATTAATAATTTGTTCAGTCGGTATTTTGTTCACTGGAATTTTCGGAGGTTTGTATGATTACTTACATCAACTGGCTAAATAGTTTTATTCAAATAAAAAATTCTTGTCCGATTTAGCGAGAAAGAGTAAAAATTAATAATCAGAAACGCAGAACTAATAACCAAAAACCCGAAACTCAAAACCAATAACCCGAAACTTGAAATAAAATGTCATTCATAGCATCCAACCAGCACGCAATAGAAGAAATAAACGGAACCCGTTGTGGTTTGGTGGAGAAAAATGTTTCTGCTGAGCGTGCTAAGTTTCTGAAAAAAATACTGGAACACAATGGCTATATAGTTGTGATTGGAAATATGCCGCCACCAAAAGTTTCAGCGAAACCTGCTGCTCCGCCTCCGCCTGCTGATGGTTCTGCTCCTATTGTTGCTGCTCCAATAGTTGAAACTCCACCGCCACCAACATTATTAATGATTGGTGTAACTGATGTAACCTTCAATCCAGTAATGGCAATTTATACACGAGCATTGCGGACTGATGATGGGAAAGTTGTTTCGCCTGATTACTGGAATCAGCTGGAAGAAAAAGTTCAGAATGGTGAATGGTACTGGAAGCGAAAGCCGTTTAATTAAAGCAATATGTTTTTGGGGTTTCTTTTTTCGCTACTGACTATTACATCAGCCACTCAGGATTTAAGTTTTGAAGAGCATGTGCTAACTGGCTATTCCACCAAGCAGAGCTATTATGTTTCGTTGCTTATTCATTCTAAAGAATATACCGGTAAAGCCATCATCCCGAATGGAAAATTATTTATTCACTGGAAAAATAAAGGCGGGGGCAATCAGTTCAATTACCGGCAGGAATTAAAAACACTGATAAGTACCAATGGTTATTACGAAGTACCTGAAAGCAACATAGCTGTTTGCGGTTTTATAAAAGTGGAATACGACCCCACCGTTATTGCATTTGCAAACGCAGGCAAATTCCGGTTCTTCAATCATTATTTCAGGGGTCAGGTTCTGGATGTTGAAGGGTTAAAACATTTTCCGGCCATCACCGAACAATTGTTCAAATGGAAAATTGCAATTCAACGCGATGCAGATACAGGTTGGTTCATTGCTGATACCGATGTTCAGAAATTTCTGGATATAAAAAATGATATTTCATTTAATGATTTGATTCTGGTGAAATAATATTTCTGTTTAGTGATTAAAATCAATATCAGAAATTAAATCACAAAATAATTTTATCAAAAAATTTAACTATGGCTTATAAAAAAAAATCATGGGTTGAAAAACTGCACGACAGCAAGGATTTACCAAAGGTTGTAAAACTCACTGCAGAACAAGCCGAAAAATTCGGAGGAAAAACTTTAGCCATTGCATCTCCAATGGAAGTTTATGATTTAATGAACAGTGTTCCGAAAGGAAAAGTGACCACCATAAATAATCTTCGTGAAGCAATTGCATTGAAACATCATGCTGATAAAGGATGCCCCATTACCACCGGAATATTTGCATGGATAGCTGCCAATGCCGCTAAAGAAATGGCGATGGAAGGAAAGAAAAAAATCGTAGCGTGGTGGCGCACGGTGAAATTGGGTGGAGAATTAAACCCGAAATATCCGGGTGGTGCAGAAGAACAGGCTCGAAGATTACAAGCAGAAGGAGTTAAAATTTTCAGAACCAAAAACGGAAAATGGAAAGTGCAGAATATGGATAAAATTATTTATGAAGTAGCTAATGCTGTTGAAGTTTGATGGTATCATTTGGCGGTTTCACCTCTGCTCCTATTTTTGCCGTCATCACAAATAAAAAATTCATGAAGAAAATTTTCTTTCCCTTATCACTTACACTTTTATTTTTTGTTTTTGCTTGTACTAATTCTTCTGTAGAAAATGCGGAAGCAACTGCCGGTGCAATGTGGAGTTCGTTTGGCGATACCATCACTGCCGACAATGCCATTGAAACTGCTGATCTTATTGCAAAATTAGAAGGGCATGATTCGCTCAATGTGAAATTGCATGCGAAAGTGGATGAGGTTTGTCAGAAGAAAGGATGCTGGATGAATATTCCGGTTGGTGATAAATCAATGCGCGTTCGTTTTAAAGATTATGGATTTTTTATGCCGAAAGATTGCGCAGGAAAAGAAGTTGTATTTGAAGGTAAAGCTTTTTATGATACCACCACTGTAGAAATGCTGAAACATTATGCGCACGACGGTGGAAAATCGGAAGAAGAAATTGCAAAAATCACCGCGCCGGAAATTGATTTATCATTTGAAGCACATGGTGTATTATTAAAAGATGGCGAATAAAACATTTGCGCTTATTTCTTTCTTGTTTGTTTTTATTGCCTGCAATCAGAATAATAAAACAACTACTGAATTAACTGAGCAGAATAAAAAAGATTCACTCGCCAGTTGCAGCATCAATCCAAACGGACAAAGTGAATTAGCCATTTTAATGCGTGAAATGCAGGGGCATATCAACAGCATTCGTGATATTGCGATTGCCGGAAAAATGAGTGGGGAAATGCCTGAATTCTTAAACACTATTCATACTGCAAAGCCAACTGATTCTTCAATGGTTGACAGTGAGTTTGATGCAAGAGCTGATGAATACCTGGCTGCTGTAAAAGATTTATATCATCGTTATCCGGAAAGTCAGAAAATTGCTTTCAATGCAGTGGTTGCAAAATGTCAGAGTTGTCACGAACATTATTGTCCGGGACCCTTAGTGGTTATTAAAAAAATGTATATTCCATTGTAACAATTGTTACGAAACGGTACTAAATTTTTGTTTCTATTTGCACTTCAAATAATTTAGTATGAAAAAAATTCTCACTCCATTCATTTCGCTGTTCATTCTTTTCAGCGGATGCAGCAATGGTCAGCAAAATACTTCAACACAAAATTCTGATAAACCGGTTGTTGAAAATGTTGACACCAAAACTTTTCAGGAATTGATTTCAAAAAATCCGGAAGGTATTGTGTTGGATGTTCGCACACCTGAAGAAGTAGCGAATGGTCACCTCGCAAATGCTTCCACCATTAATTTTTATGACGAAGATTTTCAGAAGAAAGTCAGCATGATTCGAAAAGACCAACCTGTATTTGTTTACTGTGCAGCCGGAAGCCGCAGTGCGAAAGCTGCTGAGCAAATGAGTCAGATGGGTTTTACAAAAATTTACAATCTGGAAAGCGGATTCAATGGTTGGATAAATGCTGGATTTGAAATTGTAAAAGATGCAAATGCCCTTACAACTAAAGCAGAAACTTTCACTGCTGAACAAATTCAAACTTTAGTTGCTTCAAACAAATTGGTGCTGCTCGATTTTCATACACAATGGTGCATCCCATGCAAAAAAATGATTCCGGTAATAGATGAATTGAAAAAAGATTTTGATGGGAAAATTATTTTCCAAACACTCGATGCAGATGCGAACAAATCCATTGCAGAGAATTATAAAGTTGTAAGCGTTCCGACTTATCTCTTATTGAAAGATGGAAAAGAAATTTATCGTAAAACCGGTTTGACTCCGAAAGAAGTAATGACTACAGCTTTTAATAAAGCGTTATAAAAAAGAAAAGGCCGCACGAAGCAACCGTTTTCTACGGAGCAACCAACCTCACCAAAACAGCTTTCAGAAAAAGTTGTATTCCGGTTTATTAACTAATACATATTCAGATTTTACAGAAGCAAAATTTTCGCATCCATTCCCCTCACCTTAGGAAAGGGGTTAGGGGTGAGGCTTTTTATTCCGTTATTTTTATTGATGCAATGAATGCATTCATATTCTGCATTACCTGATTATATTTTTCGCTGTCAGCTCCCTTCATTTTTTGTTTGTCAGTCAGCATCATAAAATAAATCATTCCGCTTTTGTTATCGAGAACCTTTGCATTTGCCATTTGCGATTGCAAATTCATCCAATCGGCAGCAGCAATTTTATTTACCGAGAAAAGGAAACTGGTAGTTCCATCTTCCTTTTTGAAATTAAAATTCACAGCAGTTTCAGTTTCTTCACGGACAATGGATGTGCTGAGTGTTTCAGGAATTGCAATTGAAAACTGAACAGTAGCAGTGGTAACAACAGGTTTTGCATTTGCAATTGCATTTACTTGCGCTGCAAAAATCAAAACAGTGAACAACAGAAAAAGAGAAGGAATAGTGGATTTGAGAAAATCTTTTTTCATGATTTAAAATTTATTTGTTGATTAATTTATTTTTTTCACGGCTCAAAAGTATCAGCAGGTTGGACTATCATTGTCATCCACTTTAAACTAACAAAGTAGTCCGGACATGTTACCCTGGAAATCCATCATAAAAATTCAGAAGCAATCTGACCTCGCAGTTTACCTGCAAATCTCCAATAGCATCATTAAAGAAATAAAGCGTGGCGCCATAAAACCAGGAGCTAAAATGCCCGGAACAAGAATCATGGCGGAGTTGCTTGTAGTCCACCGAAAAACAATGGTGAATGCATATGACGAACTGTTAGCACAGGGCTGGCTTTCATCTCAGCCTTCGAAAGGAACTTTTGTGAGCGAACATCTTCCCGAAATTCATCCCATAAAATTATCGAATGCAAAAAAGGAAATTAATAAATCCGACACCGCCGGATTTTCTATAAAAATTAATTCATCCATTCATACTCCATATCCAACGCTCAGGGGGATTCAGGGATTTCATGATGGACCGGATGTGCGTTTGGTGCCTGTGATGGAATTGAATAAAGCCATGCGCAGTGTAATGAATCGAAAATCATCGCTCATCAATTTTTCTTATGTGGATGGTGAAGGAAAATTTCAACTTCGAAAAGTTTTATCAGATTACCTGAATGATACGCGAGGATTGCAAACAACTTATGAAAATATCTTTATCACACGCGGAAGTCAGATGGGAATTTACATGCTGACGGCTGTGCTTCTCAATAAAGATGACATTGTGATTGTGGGTGAATCAAATTATTTCTATGCCGATATAACTTTTCAAAACAAGGGAGCAAAACTGCAAAGGGTGCCGGTTGATGAAAATGGAATTGATGTGCATGCGATTGAAGCCATCTGTAAAAGAAAAAAAATCAGAGCAGTTTATGTTACACCGCATCATCACTATCCGACCACTGTTACACTGAGTGCTGCGCGAAGAATGAAACTGCTTTCACTTGCTGAACAATATGGTTTCATCATTCTCGAAGATGATTATGATTATGATTTTCATTATCAAAGCAGTCCTATACTTCCATTGGCAAGCGTTGACCGTAAAGGAATGGTGGTTTATGTGGGCACATTGAGCAAGAACATTGCACCGTCGTTGCGCATCGGATATGTTGTGGCTCCGAAAAATTTAATTCTCGAATTATCAAAATATCGTCAGTTGATAGATGTGCAGGGCGATCCGTTCATGGAACAAACAGTTGCCGAATTATTTTTAGAAGGAGAAATCCGAAGGCACATGAAAAAAGTTTTGAAAGAATATCACGAGCGCCGTGATTTTATGTGCAGATTAATGAAAGATAAACTGGGTGATGTAATTGACTTTAAAATTCCAGATGGCGGATTATCCATCTGGGCGAAGTTTGATAAAAAAATTTCCGTTCCTGATTTGGCGGCTAAGTTGCGTGCAAAAGATTTAATTATTTCGTCAGGAAAAATTCATGACATTGATGGAAAGATTTTGAACAGCACGCGAATGGGATTTGCATGGATGAATAAAAAAGAAGCAGAAAAAGCTGTAAAACTGTTACACGATACCATCAGAAAATAAACTGAACCAACATGGCAAAAATAAAAGTTGACCTTCACGATATATACAACAACAGCAAAGCAATTGACAAAGCACTGTTGCAGGCATTTGAAGATGCGATCAGTAAAAAAATAAAAGAAGTAGAAATCATTCCCGGAAAAGGAAGCGGACAGTTAAAGAAAAAAGTGCAGCGCTTTTTGCAACAGCCGGAAATTAAAAAGCAGTTTCACCGGATGGAAAACGACAGTAAAAATTTCGGACGGTTGTTTGTTTATTTTAAGTTTTAAAATTTTTCTTAAAAATATTTATTGAACAATTAACTTTTTAATTGATCTGTTTTCTTTTGAAACAACTTTAATAAAATAAATTCCAGCGGTTAAATTGGTGGCATCCATTTCAACTTCCTTTGCCTGATTGCCAATGCAAACTGATTGAATTATTCTTCCGCTTAAATCCGCTAATTCAATTTTATCTCCATCATAAAATTTTAAACTTTGAATTTTAAATTTTCCACTTACAGGATTCGGATAAATTGAAAATGAAAAATCAGAATTCAGCAGCTGTGATACCGAATTAATTTTAGCAGTATCAACAACTGTAAATAAATCGAGCCCGCCTTCAACCAAATGACCACTTGTGTTTAAGTCGGCAGTGCGAATTATCAATTGCATGGTTGCGGATGGTTCTACAAAATCTTTTATTCTGAAATCGCTGAACGACCACTGGCTCATTTGTGTTGAATCAGCTATTAAAAATTCCACAAGTTTTACAGAGTCTCCGTTGCTGATAAAAACTTTTAGTGAATCATTCGGATTTCCGTTTCCGCCACCATCATAAAACCAACGGTAATAATTTATTCGAGGATCAAAACTTCCCTGCAAATCAAAGACAGGTGAAGTCAGTATAGCTGTACCACCATCTACATCATCATCACCTGCATTTCCGCCACCATTTCCGGTTACAAAACATTCCAGACCAAAATCGTTTGTTACATCAACATCTGCATTACAAACATCATTTCCATTTAATGTTCCATTTGGAACTCCGCGCTCCCAATCGCCGGTTGAGTTGGTACCCGAAGCAGTCCATCCGAAATCAAAAAAGAAATCATCATAATATCCTTTTGGCAATTCCATTGTTAAGCCTGTAGTAGTTGGGTTCAATGGCTGTGAAATTTTCAATCGTGTTTTATAACTCCAGTTACCTGCATAAATGGAATAAGTACCGGTATAAATCTGATTCATTGCAACTACACCCGCAGCATCAGCAGTGAAACTGAAATTGTATTGAAAATTATCAGTAATAAAAACATGTGCGTTTGGTATTGGATTTCCTGTTGTTGAATCCACCACGGTCATTGAAATATCAAACGGTACATCAGGCACCAGTTCGGCATTCAGTATAACTGTAAGTGCACTATCCAATTGAACATTGTAAATCACTTTTGTAAAATATCCCTGCTTGGTAAATTGAACATCATACAATCCGGCATTTAAAATTCCTGTTTGATATAGACCCAGATAATTTGTTGAATCAATAACAGCGGGTTGCAGTAATTCCACATTTACTCCGTTTAATAATGCGTTGGTAAAAGTATCGGTCACAGTGCCCTTAATGCGACACGCCTTTTGATAATTCGGACTGAACACAAACAATCCCCCCTGCATATCTGATACAATAATATTTTTTGAAGGGAGATAAGGATACACTCCCCAATCACCGTTATAAGTAAATCCTGAAAGAGGTGAAGTGTCATAGCTTCCAACTTTAATCATGTTATCAGGTTGCGATACATCAAATATCACCACACCATCACTGTAGTAACTGGTCACCGCAAAATCATCATTGTATAAATGCACATTATGAACCACGGAATGTGAACCTGGTGTTGCCTGTACCTGATCCAACTCAGTTATATTTTGTGTTGATGAAACATCGTAGGCAGTGAGTGATGAATTTTCAAGTTCATCAGTCGTAAAAACATAATGATTATCGGAAGTAGGCCATGAGTTATGTGCAAACGCAAGAGGTGTAGTTACCTGACCAAGTGTTATAAAATTTGTTTTATCCGTTACATCATAAATTACCAATTTTCCCTGATACACTTCACTTGCCCATAAAGTATCACCGCGCACCATTCCATCATGAATATAAGCTCCATTAAATTGTGCTATGTATTGCGGATTGTTGGGATCAGCATTTAAATCAAACATCAATGCGCCTCTCTGTGCCTGGGGTAAACCGGTGTAAGTGTTATAACCAAACACATATAAAATTCCGTTTTCATCCACCCAGCAGGTATGTGCTTTCTTTAAACCATTACTAAATACATGGTGATAGGTGATATTGTTGTTCGGCAAATCTGTTAAATCAATTATCAGCAATCCGCTATCCTGTTCATTGGTTACATAAGCGTGATGATTGAAAGTTTTTATTTCGCGCCAAACTATAGCCCCACCGGTTGGCTGGGCAGATGGAACATCAAAAACCGTAACCGGATTATCAGGGTCAGTTACATTTATAATTGAAACCCCTTGCCAGGTTCCTATCAATGCATATTCATTTCCGGAATCATCCACATAACCATACAAACTTGAATAGGCATTGGTGAAATCCATTTGACTTCGAAATGTGAGATTTATATTTTGCGAATAAGAAATCTGCCAAAGCATTAGCAGCAACGAAAGCGAAATTATTTTTTTCATGAAAGTTGATTGTGAATTTTATTTTTCCCGGAACAATTTATTATTCCTGAACGAAAGAATGTAAACATGTTTGTTCTCAAGAAAATCGGTTGATGAATTATTTTCCAATGATACCGATTGAAAATTATAATCAACTCCCAATGCTGTTATCGGTTGCTGCAGGTGTTCAAACCATTTGTCGCCGTATTGTTTCCATAAATTTCCAATGGTTAAAATCAAACTGTATCCCTGATAACTATACTCATTGGGTAGCGAAAAATATTTTCTTTTAAATTCATTTCGGAAGAGGTTAAATTTTTTCAATGAATCATCAGCATAAAAAGAACCGGTGATATGCGTATTTAACTTTTGTAAATAATCCAAACGCAAGGTTTCCATCTCTGTCCATGTTGGCATACCGACCAAAGTGATTTTATAATTATCGGTTAATTCAAATAATTTTTTTGAAAGCAGATTCACAAACTCTTCATCAAAACTCGGAATAATAATGATGTTGTTGTCAATGGCTGTTAAAAAATTATCGACTTTATAAAAACTGCTGTCAGATTTTTCTGTGAGCTCAATTGGTTTTGTTTTTAAAATAGATTTGAAATAGGTTGTATATTCTGATTCGCCTTCGTTGCGACGGTAAAGCATCAGAATTTTTTTTCCCGGATATTTTGCATTGATGAATGCAGCTAACTGTTCACAGTGAGTTTTTAATCCGGCATTGGCTAAAACAAAATTCGGATTTGCTGTGGCTAAATTTTGTGATGAAGAAAGCGGAGAGAAGAGTACCTGGTGTTTCTGATCAATTAATTTTCCGGCGAGTGAAACCTGAAAGTTATTTACCGGACCAATAAACACATCGGCATTTTTTGCTGCTTCAGTATTCATAAAACCACGAACACGGTCTGTGTCTTTTTGCGAATCAAAAATATTCAGTTCCAATTTAACACCTGCACGATCCAATGAATCCAATGCCAACTGAACACCATGCAAATATTGAATAGCCAGATTTGATTTGTCAGTAATTGAAACTATTTCTATACCGAGTGAATCAAATTCAATTTCGTTAGTAAAAAAAGGCAGCAGAAGTGCAACATGCATTTCTTTTTTTTCTGTTGGTTTTGGAGCAACTACATTTTCTGTTGAGATTTTTTTTACCGTATCAGAAATCACAACATGATTATCATTCGGCCATACATGCGGAGTTTTGGAAGTAGTTGAACAACCAAGCACGGAAGAAATAAATAAAAAATTTAAGATTGCTTTTAGCATTTTGACTTTAGCTGTTAGCGATTAGCATTTAGCGATTACGAAAAAAATTATTAACTTAAAAAAATTACTGAAATTCAAAAGTCGCAAACTCTGCCTACTGCGTACTGAAAACTGCCTACTGAAATTACTCCCACTCAATAGTAGCCGGCGGTTTACTCGAAATATCATAAACCACACGGTTAATTCCTTTCACACTGTTTATGATGTCGTTACTCACTCTTGCTAAAAATTCGTATGGCAAATGACACCAATCTGCAGTCATTCCATCAGTAGATTCAACCGCACGAAGGGCGATTACATTTTCGTAAGTGCGCTCATCACCCATCACACCAACCGATTGCACCGGCAACAAAATAACTCCGGCTTGCCACACTTTGTCGTACAGATTTTCCTTCTTCAGCATTTCAATAAAAATATTATCTGCTTCCTGAAGAATGCGAACTTTCTCAGGAGTAATGTCACTGATAATTCGTATTGCCAAACCCGGCCCCGGAAACGGATGGCGCTTAATAATATCATCAGGCAATTTTAATTCGCGGCCAACTCTGCGTACTTCATCTTTAAATAATAAACGCAATGGTTCCAACACTTGCATATTCATTTCAGCAGGCAAACCACCAACATTGTGATGCGATTTTATAGTAACAGAAGGACCATGAACCGATACCGATTCAATCACATCAGGATAAATTGTTCCTTGCGCCAGCCATTTTATTTTTAATCCGATATCAGGTCGCGCTTTCAGGCGATGCGCTTCTTCATCAAACACTTCAATAAATAACCGACCGATAATTTTTCGTTTTGTTTCGGGGTCAACCACATCTTTCAGCTCACGAATAAATCGTTCTGATGCATCTACACCTTTTATGTTCAGGCCCATTCCTTCATAGGCTTTCAATACTTTTTCAAATTCATTTTTCCGCAACAAACCATTGTTCACAAAAATGCAATGCAGATTTTTCCCAATAGCGTTGTGAATTAATCCTGCTGCAACAGTGCTATCCACTCCACCTGATAAAGCAAGAATCACTTCATCGTTACCAACTTTATTTTTTATTTGTTCAACCGTTGAATGAACAAACGATGCCGGTGTCCATGATTGATGGCAACCGCAAATGCTCACGCAAAAATTTTCAATAATTTTTTTTCCCTCAATCGTATGAGTAACTTCAGGATGAAACTGAATTCCGTAAACAGGATAAGCATAAGTGTCATCATTATTTCTGAAAGCGGCTACAGGAATGCTGTCGGTTTTGGCAATGAGTTCAAAGTGTTCCGGGATTTTTGCAATAGTATCAGCATGGCTCATCCAAACCTGACTGTCGTGTACTACATTTTTCAACAGCACATCGTCCTCCACTAATTGATTCAGGTGCGCTCGGCCATATTCGCGCTTGTTGCTTTTCACTACTTGTCCGCCACCGAGTTCCGCAATCAATTGAGCACCATAACAAATTCCAAGCACCGGTTTTTTGCCAAGCAGTTCACTCAGATTTACGGAAGGAAAATCTTTGTCATGAACTGAACACGGACTGCCGCTGAGAATAATTCCCTTCACACTTTCATCAATAACAACTGCGTGGTGGTACGGATAAATTTCACAGTAAATATTCAGCTCGCGAATTCTTCGTGCAATCAATTGAGTGTATTGCGAACCGAAATCAAGAATCAGGATTTTTTCTTCCATGAGGCTGCGAAAATAATCGGAAAGAGTGATGGGTTAGTGAAGAATATAAATTGTGAATAAAAATTTCGCACAAAGGCACAGAGAATAGAGAAAAAAATATAAAAGCAAAACCTCCGTGAACTCCGTGCGAAACAGCGAAGACAAACTTTTCTTAAAAGATTAAAAATTCATTTTTCACATTTGCATCGTGAGCAATTCAGCAATCAGTCGGTTATTTAGTTCAAAATTAAAAGAGAACGAAAAAATTCTGTGGAGCGGAACACCACGACAAAAAATATTATTGCGCGATGTAGATATGATTCTCGTTCCCATCAGCATCATTGCCATTGGCTTCGGATTGTTTTTCAATTTCGCGATATTTTATTACCAGCAATTTTTCTTTTTACCAATATCAATCAGCATTGTGCTGGCAGGTTTTTACATCGGCATTTTTCGTTTCTTCATTGATTCGAAAAGAAGAAAATCAATCTGGTATTGTGTAACTGATAAAAGAATATTGATGCTCTCCAAAAAAAATCAAACTGTTTTTCAAACACTTCCGCTAAAAGATATTGAGCAACTGGATTTTTCGGAAGAGAAAGATGGAAGCGGATTTATTTTATTCGGAAATACCAATCCGATATGGCCGTGGTTGTTTGGAAAATTCTTTTTCACCCGCGGCAACATTCCCGGTTTTGAATTAATACCCGAAGTGCAGAAAGTTGACTTAATAATTAAGGAAGCAATCGGCAATTATGTTGACCCGTTTGTATTGGATAAAGTAAAGCCGGATGCGAAGAGTTTGAATTAATTTTTTCTGAATACTATAAAAGAAGCAATGTCATGCTGAGGCACGAAGCATCTTTCAACTGTAATTAAGAGATTCCTCCTTCGTCGGAATGACAGCCTATTCCTTCACAAACTTTTTCACCTGAATACTGCCATCCTGCAATTGAGCTTTTATAAAATAAACTCCTGAAGCAAAAGATTTCAGATTGATGATTGAAGTTTTCTGATTCGGCTTTTCCGCATAAATATTTCTTCCAAGCACATCAGTAATTTCAATTGAATTCATATTCAAATTCATGCTGTGAATTGTCAACTGACTCTCTGCTGGGTTTGGAAAAACTGTTACATCATTCACTGAATTTATTTCATGAATGCCTGAAATAAAATTATTGGTTGTTGTATTTGTGAAAACAGGTGTATTGTAATCAAAATAAATTGATGCAGAGTTTTCAATCAACGCGCCATTCGGAAGATTTTGTTTCACTTTTACTTTGAATTGCACAAATCCTTTACTCATTGCTTCATTGCTTGCACTGTCAGGGAGAAACAGCGGATTAAAAATCCAGGTTAAAATTCCACTACCAGAAATAGTAAAATCAAACTGAGCACTCGCTGTAATATTTTCTACAGTTGCCGGATTAAGATATTGCGAAAGCGTATCTTTCAGAATTACAAAATGCGTGGTATCGTTTCCGGTGTTTTGAAAATGAATGGTGTAAGTGAGAATGGAATCTGCTGAAGATAAATTTCCTTGCGGAAAAACCGCTTTTGAGTTGGGGTCGAAAGAACTGGTGATGGGTTCATCAAATACCACTAAATTGTTTGAAGTATCGCAATCGATCACAGTGGGTGTTACCAAAAATTCTGAATGAATCAGATAAGTTAGTGGCATGGAAGCAGGTACATTAAAATGGCAATCGAAATATCCATTGAGATTAACATCTACAACTTTCCATGTTAAGGTATGATTGATTGTGTCAACTATTGGTTGTGCACCTGAACTATAGTTATAAATCAAGGCAGTATCATAAAAAAAAGTTGTAGTTACTGTATCAATATAGTAAGGATAAGAATTATCCCACGCATACAGATAGTAATACTTATCGAATCCTGGATTGCCTGAATAACAGAATGGAAAAATTTCAAAATCATAAGCGGCTAAACCAGCAAAAACAAAATCAACATTTGTAATTGAATCGCATGTGGCAGGAAAATAAATACTACCCGCATAACAACTTGAATAAATTCCACAATTTGGAGAAGTATAAATATTTACAGTATAGCTTCCGGTATCAGAAACTAAAATCAAATACATTCCATTCGAATCAGTTGAAGCATACAAAGTATTCCAAAAATTCGCGCTTGAAACTTCAATGTCAGCGCCTTGAATGACTGTATCTCCTGCATCGTAAATGCAATTTCCATTCAAATCATTAAACACTCTGCCTTCAATCACATTTGCTGAATTGGTTAAAGGCAATGAATAATAAGGAACTGAGGTACTACAACCTAAATTATCTGTAACGGTGAGAGTATAAATTCCGGATGCAAGATTTGAAATTGTTTGGGTGGTTCCGCCATTGCTCCAGATAAAATTATAAGGTGGCTGCCCCCCATACATTATTGCAGTTAGTACTCCATTGTTTGAGCAATTTGGATTAACGAATGAAATGTATGGGTAGTAGGCATATGACGAATCTACAATAGTTACAATTAAAAAATTGTTGCACCCTGATTGATCTACAACAGTTACTGAATAATTTCCACCACCAATATTTAATAAATCTTGGGTTGTTGCTCCGTTGCTCCACAAATAAGTATAAGGTAGTGTGCCTCCTGATACTGTCAAGTCAATGGTACCATTTGCAGCTGTACAGGTTGAATTTGTATGTGTTTGGGTCAACACCGGCCCATTTGAATTTAAAATTGTAACAGTCTGATATAAAAAACAACCAAAGGTATCGGTAGTTGTAACATAATAAATTCCAGCAGATAAATTATTTAAATCTTCAGTTGTTTCACCGTTACTCCAATTATAAGTTGAAGGTGTTGAAGGCATTACTGTTAAATCAATTGATCCATCATTATTTCCACAAGTAGCACTCGTATGAATTTCGGATAATAAAAATAAACAAGGTGAAAAAGTATAAAGACTTGTACAAGCCATCGCATTTACCGGAGCACAGTAAACAGTAATCGGGAGTCCTGGCATTAACCCTGAAATAGGATAAACTCCTGACCAATTTGTGCTTGCACTACCTATTGCGGCACCGCTCCAAGAAAAACTATAACTATTTGTCGGACTTCCTCCCAAAGCTAAATGCAGGATATTGCCATTAATACTTGAGCCATCAAGTATTATTACATAATGAAATTGAATAAACACACTATTACTATAGGTTGTATTTCCCATTGAAGAAACTCCGGCTCGGTAATAGGTTGGAACAATTAAAGATGGTGTTGTATAAAAACTATCAACACCGGTTACAGGAATCCAATTGTTATTGTTTATTGACATTTCCCAATTAATTGTATCTCCATTTGCTCCACTTAATGTGAGCAATAATGAATCTCCCAAACAAATATTACCCATTGCAGGTGAAAGTGTTTGTGCAAACGAAAACAAAGGAGTGATAAAAAGTAAAATGATAAGTAGATATTTTTTCATGATTAAAATTATTTGCTTCTAAAAGTATATAGAATACTTAAGAGAAGAAATAATTTTCTTGTCAAACCCCAAACTGCACAAAGTGATAATCACAGTGCACATAAACCCAACGACCCCATTGAGTTTTATTCATGCGGCCGAATAAAGGATGCTTATCTGGAAAAGAATTTGTGTTGAGCAGTTGATTTAATTTTTGAAGGAAGAATTCTTTTTCTCTTTCAAAACTTTCGACAGATAATTTATTCCGCACAATATCCATTTCCTTAAAAGTGCGGATAGGTTTTTTCTTTAGTCGTTCTATTGAAGGCCGCATATTTAAAAAAGTCATCCACCGAAAAACGGTGCGCGATAAAAACCGGCTTTTGTCAGGAAGAATAATTTCTCCCAATGCCAATTGATTTGCCATTGTTAAATGATGAAGCATTTGCGATGGATTCATCACACCAAATAATCCAACTGAATCAGTAGATAACAGATTTAATCGGTTCAATATTTCTTCCTTCGCAACGGAATCAAAAATTGTTTTCATCAAAAAATATTTTTCAAGATAAAAAATTTACATGATGGCAAATCTGCATTCTGCCTACAGAATACTGCCTACTGATTTTAACTTCCATCATAAACCGCCCCCGAAGTTGGCGTTTCATTCAACTCTAATTTCTTCAGCATTGGCAATTGTGGTTTTATCTGATCCCACAACCAAATGGTTATTTTTTCGCAAGTCGGGTTTTCCAATCCGAGAATATTATTTAATAATTTATGGTCTATGCTGTCAATGATCGGCGCAATCACTTTTTTTATTTCCGAAAAATCCATCACCCATTCCAACTCAGGAACAGGATTTCCTTCCAGGTAAACTACCAGCCGATAAGTATGCCCGTGAATTTCTCGACACTTATGTTCAGGTGGAACTTTAGGAAGAAAGTGAGCGGAGTCGAAAGTGAATTGTTTAAAAATCAACATGAGTCAGTAGGCAGTTTTCAGTAGGCAGTTTGCAGGAATTTTCTCTAATTAAATATTCGTTGAATTAAATTTCTATTAGCAGAGAATTAATTTCTTTTAATGCACATAATCTTTTGTCGGCAGAAATTAATGGTACATCTAAGTATATTGAAGTCGCTGCAATAATTGCATCAGGTAACCTGATTTTGTTTTTCTGCTTTAACTCAATAGCAATTTCTTTTATTGCCGGAATTAAGCCAATTATAAAACTTTCATTTAGTAATCCTCTTATCAGAGTGGATTCGTTTTTACTTATTTTATAATTTCCAAGTAATTCAATTTCAGAAATTACAGAAACAGCAATGCTGCTCGACTCTAAAAATTTAAGAGCAGGTTTTCCTTCCAATAAATAAATTAAAATATTCGTGTCGGCAAGGAAATCAATTCCACTCATTGCGAACTTCGTTTTGATATTCCATTCCATCAAGTCCGCGTTTCAGCGCACCGAAATATTTTCCGATACCCGATTTGGATTGTTTCTTTCTCTTCAATTTTCTTTTTGCCATTGCAATTTGTTTAGAAGAAAAATTCTTTCTTAGAACAACAGTCATAATGAATAAGATTATTTATTTCAAATCTACAATTTCAATAATTAACCTTTCAAAAAATTTTATGCCAGACTTGCTTCCAAAGTAACCTCGCAAGAAAGAGATTTGCTTATCGGGCAGGTTGCTCTTGCTTCTTCTGCTATAGCTGAAAATTGTTCAGGTGTGCATCCTGCAATTTTGGCTTTCACCACTAAATGAGAATTGATGATTGCTCCGTTTTCTAAATTAACATTACAGGTGGTTTCAATTGAATCAGATTTCAACCCGGCTTTCTCTGTCAGGAAACTCAGCTTCATGGAATAACATCCTGCATGAGCCGCAGCAATTAATTCTTCCGGATTTGAACCGGCAGCATTTTCAAATCGTGTTGCCCAGGTGTATGGTAAATTTTTTACCAGATTACTTTGAGTGGTTAAACTTCCTGTTCCTTCTTTTCCTGTTCCTGTCCAAAGGGCTGTTGCGTTTCTTTTCATTGGTTATTTTAGTTTGATTGATTAGTTAATTGATTTTTCAGAATACAATGGATTCTAACCGATCGATTTCGGGGCGCAAACATAATTATTCTCGTTGCTTTTTTATCCGCTCTTTTCGTTTACATTTGCCACTCCAAAAAAAGTAAAGACGCATTAAAAATGAAATTGACGAAAGAAACAAGACAGGAAATTGTAACCAAGTTTGGCGGAAACGCTAAAAACACAGGCGCTGCCGAAGTTCAGGTTGCATTATTAACAGAGCGCATTCAGCATATCACAGGTCACTTAGGCGGACAAAAGAATGATGTAAACTCAGCTCGCGGATTAATGAGATTGGTTAGCCAACGCAAAAGATTGTTGCATCACCTTTCTGAAACCAATCTTACTTCTTATCGCCAGTTGATTAAGGACTTAAATCTTCGTAAGTAATTCATTGAATTATTTACAACATAAATATTTTTTCAAAACATTTTGAAGAGTCGAAATAAGGTGCCCCAAAGCTTCTGTTCGACTCTTTGCTTTTTAAATTAATAAGATTCTCATGGGAAATAAAATCGGAATTAATCACACATTTGATAGTGGCGATGGTCGCACTATAACCATTGAAACCGGAAAACTCGCCGCACAGGCACATGGTTCAGTGGTGGTTCGTCAGGGCGATTGCATGTTGCTTGCCACTGTTGTTGCAAGTTCAGAATTAAAAGAAGGGCAGGATTTCTTTCCGCTCTCAGTTGATTACCAGGAAAAATTTGCTTCTGCCGGTCGTATTCCCGGTGGATTTTTCAAAAGAGAAAGACAACTTTCTGAATATGAAATTTTAATCTGCAGAATTGTTGACCGTGTGCTGCGTCCGCTTTTCAACGAAGATTATTTGTGCGATACACAGGTAATGATTCAAATGATTTCATCTGACCCAACCATTGCTCCCGATTCATTGGCAGCACTGGCTGCATCGGCTGCGCTTTCAGTTTCTGATATTCCGTTTAACGGACCAATTTCTGAAGTTCGTGTTTGCAAGATTGATGGAAAGTTTGTGGTGAATCCGCTTCGCTCTGATATTGAAAGAGCTGAGTTGGATATATTAGTTGGTGCATCTGCAACCAGTGTGGTGATGGTAGAAGGCGAAGCGAAAGAAGTTTCAGAAGCAGATTTTTTAGAAGCAATTAAAATAGGTCATGAAGCAGTAAAACTTCATTGCAAAGCGCAGTTGGAGTTGAGAGCAAAAGTGGGTGTAACAACCATTCGCGAATATCAAAAGCCGGCTGTTGACGAAGAATTGAAAAAGAAAATTTATGCTGAATATCGTACTGAAGTTTATGCAGTAGCAGCTTCAGGAGTAAGTAAGGATAAACGCAAAGTTGGTTTCACTGCCATTAAGGATAAAATAAAAGCACAGTATGCCGAGGCGGAAGACGGACAATTAAAACTTGCCAAAAAATATTACAGCGAACTGGAATATGATGTAATGCGCGATATGATTCTCGACGACAGCAAACGATTAGACGGACGGAAGATGGATGAAATTCGTCCGATATGGATTGAGCCCGATTACATTCCATCAGCTCACGGGTCAGCAGTTTTTACCCGTGGCGAAACACAATCATTAACCACTGTTACATTGGGAACTAAACTCGATGAGCAGATGCTTGATAAGGCAATGGAAATGCTTTATTCAAAATTTATGTTGCATTATAATTTCCCGGGGTTCAGCACAGGTGAAGTAAAACCAAATCGTGGAACAAGCCGTCGTGAAGTTGGACATGGTAATCTGGCTATGCGTTCATTAAAAAATCAATTGCCGCAGGGCGAAGAAAATCCTTATACCATTCGTGTGGTTTCTGATATTCTGGAATCGAATGGTTCATCGTCAATGGCCACTGTTTGTGCAGGTTCTATTGCGTTGCATGATGCAGGAGTGAAAATGAAAAACCATGTTTCAGGAATTGCAATGGGATTAATTACCGGAGCGAACGGAAAATTTGCAGTGCTGTCAGATATTCTTGGCGATGAAGATCACCTGGGTGATATGGACTTTAAAGTAACCGGAACCAAGAATGGAATTTGCGGATGCCAGATGGATATTAAAGTGCAGGGATTAAGTTTTGAAATTATGGCGAAGGCATTGGAGCAGGCGCGTCAGGGTCGCTTGCACATTTTGAATCTGATGTACGAAGCACAACCTGCTGCGCGCGAAGATTTAAAACCATTTACTCCGCGCATGGTGAAATTATATGTGCCGCAGGATATGATCGGACCAATCATTGGCCCGGGTGGAAAAAACATTCAGGAATTACAGCGCACAACCGGAACCATTGTAACCATTGAAGACAAGGACGGAAGAGGCGAAGTGGTTATATCATCAACCAACAAGGAAGGTTTGGATGCTGCTGTTGCACGCATCAAGGGTTTAACTACCCTGCCGGAAGTTGGAGCCATTTACGAAGGCAAAGTAAAAAGCATAAAAGAGTTCGGAGCCTTTGTAGAGATTCTTCCCGGTAAGGAAGGTCTGCTGCACATTTCTGAAGTAAGCCACAAGCGATTGGATAGTTTGGATGGTGTATTGAAAGTAGGAGAAATGGTGAAAGTGAAACTGCTCGACATTGATGCGAAAACCGGCAAGTACAAACTCAGCCGCAAAGTATTGATGGAAAAAACTGAGGGTGCTTTGAGAAATTAAAATTTATAAAAACCACGCCGGGTCCGGTGTTTCAGAATTTCGGAACCTCTACTCATTACAAAAAATCAAATCAGTTTTGGTTCAGCAATAAACACGATGAAGGAAACAAGGAAGACCAATCGATAAAAATCCGTTTCAACGATGGCGGTCATGCGCAGATTTCGGGTTCGGTGCGATGGTACATGCCAGGTGATGCAAAAGCAATTTTAAAACTCCATACCGATTTCTGTTCGCAAGCAGCAATTGAACAACAACTCATTCGTCAGGTCGTAACCAAGGCGGTTTACATGACCGGTCCATTGATGTCATCAAAAGAATCGTCGGCCGAAAAAAGAAATGATTTGCTTTCGTACATCGAAGACCAATCAATCAACGGAGTGTATCGCACCAAGCAGGAAGATATAAAAGTGCACGACGATTTAATGAATACTGATAAGACGGTAACAGTAGTGAGAATAGTTGAAAAAAATAATGTTCCCCTGCGGCAGGAAGTTTCGGCAGTAAAAATTTACAGTGTGAATTTGCAGGGCTTAGCGTTGAATTCAATAGACTATGATGTGGAAGTTGAAAATCAAATTAAAGTGCAACAACAAGCTTACATGCAGGTTCAAACGGCTATAGCCAATTCGAAAAAAGCAGAACAGGATGCAATCACCACCGAACTGCAGGGGAAAGCAGCGGCAGCAAAAGCGAAGTGGGAACAAGAGGTTATAAAAGCGCAGGCAGTTACTCAGGCGCAACAGGAAAAAGAAGTGGCAGAACTGGAAGCGCAAACCGCTTTGTTAGTGGCGCAAAAAGTAAAGACCGATGCCGATGCAAAATCATATGCAAATGCAAAACTGGTTTCGGCAGGATTAACCCCGCAGGAAAAAGCCAAGTTTGAAATGGATACAAAAATTGGTGTGGCCGATGCTTTATCGAAACTGGTTTTACCTACAACTTATATGAACGGAAACAACGGCGGCAAGGATGCTTCAATGCTGGAAAGTATATTGGGAATTAAATTGCTGAACCCTGATAAGTAACATCTGAACATCTCTAAAGGTGATTGGTTATGCTATCTGGTTTCGGAGTATTGTTGCCACCGTCTAAAACATATTTCCAAGAACCATCCATTTGTTTTTTCCAGATGGTTACATAGTTGCCATAATAAATTGTATCTCTTTCCAAAGTTCGTGTTTTATATTCCCAGTTCCCAAAACTATATCCAAAATCACAGGAGTTACTTACGGTTATTTTAAGGGGTTTCCAGGAAATAACACTTTCATCTTTTTCGCGTCCGGCTAATTTTGATTTAAGTTTTTCAATTCCGATAACAGGAAACTCTCCATCATTCAATTTAATAACTTCAGAATCTGCAAATTCAATTAAAGCATAACTGAATCCCTTTTCAATCGATCTAATACAAAATGATGAGTCTGTTTTTCTGATTTCAGATTTTGCATTTTCAATTTCAGATTGAACAGACAATTTTTCATTGCAACTGATATAAAATGGTAACCCCAGAATAAAAATTTTGATTAGTATTTTCATTAAATAAAAATAGCCAAAGAGTTGAAATAAAATCTACAAACTTGATTTAATAATGAAAACTTAGCGGAAAATCAAATGCTTAGTTTTTTATTAAAATTACAATTCTATATTACTGATTAACTTTTTTTTCTAATCCAAAATATTAAAAACTGAATTCAGCTATTAAGTTTGCCCCATTAAAATTTTTTTCATGGGTGCTATTTATCAAACCAATTTTCAGTTTCCGAAACAAACAAAATTTTATCGTGGCAAGGTTCGCGATGTATATACCATCGATAATAAATTTCTTGTGATGGTGGCCAGTGATCGCATCAGTGCGTTTGATGTTATTCTGCCCAAACCAATTCCATGTAAAGGACAAGTTTTGAATCAGGTTGCAACTCATTTTTTAAATCTTACAAAAGATATTGTACCGAATTGGTTGCTTGCCAATCCGGATGCAAATGTGGCAATCGGAAAAATGTGTGAACCATTTAAAGTGGAGATGGTGATTCGCGGATATGTAACAGGTCATGCAGCTCGTGAATACAAATCAGGAAAACGCATGATTTGCGGAGTGCCTATGCCCGAAGGGTTGAAAGAGAATGATAAATTTCCTGAACCTATCCTTACTCCAACCACTAAAGCCGATGAAGGCCATGACCTTGATATTTCAAGAGAAGAAATAATAAGCAGCGGATTAGTAAATGAAAGTGAATATGTTCAATTGGAAAATTACACTCGCGCACTTTTTAAATTCGGAAGTGAAGAAGCAAAACGCAGAGGCTTGATACTGGTTGATACAAAATATGAATTCGGAAAGGCCGATGGGAAAATTTATTTGATTGATGAAATTCATACTCCCGACAGCAGTCGCTATTTTTATTCAGAAGGTTATGAAGAAAAACAAAGCAAGGGCGAACCACAAAAACAATTGTCAAAAGAGTTTGTTCGCGAATGGCTGATTGCAAATAATTTTATGGGGAAAGAAGGACAACAAATTCCGGATATGCCCGAAGAGTTTGTACAAACTGTTACCAATCGTTACATCGAATTGTTTGAAAAGATTACAGGAAAGAAATTTCAACCTGACACTTCATCGAATCCTGATGATAGAATCAAAAAAAACATTTCAGATTGGATTGAGCAAAATGCTTAACTCTTTTGCAAATAATTATTTCAACTTATAACTTACCTTAACAAAGAAACATTTCCGGAGTTTGATTCTTGTTCGCCATTAATGAATGTTGCACTCATGAAATAAACATACACTCCGATTTCTGCATCCTCACCATTTATTTTTCCATCCCATCCATAATTTATGCTTGGTGCATTTATTTCAAAAATTATTCCTCCCCATCTATCAAAAATGGTCATAGTATAATTAGTGATTCTGAAACCACGAGGTCTGAAAATATCGTTGAAACCATCACCGTTCGGCGAAAAAGCAGAAGGCATAATTACATCACAATTAATTTCAGCAAGCAAAGTATCATACCCCAGGCAACCGAAATTATTAACGATTACAGAATAATAAGTGTCAAAATCAGCCATTGGCGGGGTAATGACTTGCGTAGTTTCACCAGTTGACCACAAATAAGTTGTACCCGGATAATCAGCATCCAAATACAGCAGTTCATACTTACAAAGTGAAGTATCGTTTCCGATAAAAACATCAGGAACGAAATGAATGATTATGGGAAGCGTTTTCGTATCAGTACCACATAAACTATCTGTAACAGTAAGTGAAACTGTGTACTGCCCATCAGCTCCAAACGCATGAAAAGTATTTTCAGTATTATCAGTCTGCTGATCACCATAATTCCAATCCCAGGCAATAGGAAATAAATTTGACTTATCTGTAAATGAAATGAACTCACCAACACAACCTTCTATCGGTTCAAATGAAAAATCGGCAATAATATTCGGAAGCACCGAAATTGAGGTGGTGGCAGTATCAATGCAACCAATGTTATTACTGATAATTAATACAACATTATAATTCCCTGCTGGAGTATAAACATGATTGGCACTTGCCGTTGTGGCACCACTACCATCGCCAAAAGACCAAGCATAATTATCTATAGCTCCAATTGAAGTGTTACTAAAGTTAACCGGTTTTTCATCGCAAAGCGGTGCTGCAGAAACTGTAAATGCAGCAGTAAATGGATTGGCTTGAATGGTAAAAGTGTGAGAAACCGTACAGCCAAAGCTATTTGTAAGTACCAATGTATACTGCCCAACACTCATGTTAAATAAAGTATCTGCATTTTGGTTTACACTTCCGTAAGATAGAATATTATTTTGAGCATCAGTCCAAACATAAGCCCATGTTGAGGTATCCTGCGGAGTGAAAATTGCAAAGCCATCGCTCGTTTGTAAACAAGAAGAATTACCTTGCGAATACTGAACGGTCGCATTAAAATTAGCGCTTAGAATATTGAAATTATTTGTAATAGCGCATCCTTCGATATTTAATAATGTTAGGGTATATTGACCAGCAAGTATATTAAATAATGTGTCCGAAGCCACACTAATAGTTCCCGAGTCAATTAAAGTACCTGAAGCGTTTGTCCATTCATAATGCCATACAGAAGAATCTTGTGGAATGAATGCTGCATATCCATCTGTTGACTGTGGACAGGTGGTATTTCCTTGAGCAAATAGCGCAGAACCTGACGCAACTGTTACTGTAACTGTATCGTGAAAAGTAAGTCCATTGCAGACTTCAACTACAGCAATATAGGAAGTGGTTATTGTGGGAGAAACAAAAAAATCTTGACTGGTGCTTAATTGAACTCCATTAATATCTGTCCATTGAATACCGCCTAACATTGGAATAGGTGCAAATGGAATTGTACTAACTGTATAAGTGCTAAATGTAGCATCTGGAGTAAATCGCATTCCTTCATTGGATGTCGTCCATTGAGTTGGATAATTTCTGCCGGCCACAACAGTAGCTGAAGCCCCGCCTGCGCTTTGCAATCCGTGAATTGCTGCTCCGCTATTCCAGGAAGTACAAAGGACTTTATCAGTTATATGGGTTTCAATAATATTAGACCCCTCATAGATTATTGTCTGACCGGTGAATAGTAAATTTGTACAATCGAACATTGGAGAATTGCAAAAATTAAATATAAAAAATCTATTTGGTGCAATACCAGATGTTCCATAACTCATAATCCCCCCAATTCCAGGCAATACATCATGCCATGGACCAAGGATTGAATTGTAAGTTGAGGTCACTCCATTGTTCGGAATTGGACCGCCAATCGGCCAAGTTGATGTTCCATTCGCATTAGAAAGATCAAAAGTGATTTGGACATTTGTTGACAATACACACTGAGTATAAACATTGCCATAATAATTAAATGAAAAACCAATATCCACAATGCCACTGAAAATATCATCAGCAATATTAAAAAACTGCGTTATATTACTTGCAGTATCTGAACTGGAGTGCAAGGTAACTGAATTCCCCTGACAAATTGTTGTATCATTCCCTGCGTTTACCTGAGCTTTCGTATTGAGAAAAAATCCCATCAATAAAATTAATACTGTTATTTTTTTCTTATTCACTTCAATTAATTTTTTCCAAAAGTAATCAACCACATTGGAGAGTAAACAATTTAATAAAAAATATTTTTTTGCTTAACAGGTAAGAAATTCTTTTAAAAAAAATATCAAATTTTATAAGCGGTAGTTACTCACAACTTCAGGCTTAAATAAATTTAATTTTTACCCATCTGAAAATCCACGAAGTTAATTTCAGGAATATCCATTTTACTTGTCTTATATCTATCAGGATTTACTTCATTCACAATCACTTGATTTTATATTTGTTGAGAAAAGAAATTAATCATGCAAAAAAAAATTGCTTCCACTCTTCTCCCCTTTTTATTTTTAGTTGTTATTCTGACTGGCAAAAATGCATTCGCTCAAAAGCAAATTACCATTCCTGATATTTGGCAGAACTCCCGTTTTGTTCCGGAGAGTGTTGATGGGTTTACTCCGTTGAATGATGGTGAACATTATGCGAGTGTTGATGCAGATGTATATGGCAAACAGGCCATTTATGTTTATGATTATAAAACCGCTGCGAAGACTGATTCCATTTTTACAGTCAGTCGTGATGTGGCGGCTGATTCAGTCAGGAATTTTTCATTGGGAAGTTTTTCGTTCGATAAAAACCAGGAGCACATTATGATTCCAACACGAAGTGATAAAATATATCGCCGGAGTTCAACTGCGCTCTATTACATTTTTGATATAAAAAAGAAAACACTTAATGCACTCAGTGCAAACGGAAAACAAAGCAGTCCTGCCTTTTCTCCTGATGGAAAAAAAGTGGCCTTCGTTCGCGACAATAATTTATTTATAAAAGATTTTGAATCCGGAATTGAAAAACAAGTGACTACTGATGGAAGAAAGAATTTCATCATCAATGGTATATGTGATTGGGTGTATGAAGAAGAATTTGGTTTTGTTCAGGCTTTTCAATGGAGTCCTGATGGAAACACTTTGGCATTTTATCAATTTGATGAAAGCATGGTTCCGGAATACACGGTTCAGTTTTTTAATGATTTGTATCCTGAAAATTATACTTACAAGTATCCGAAAGCAGGAGAAAAAAATTCAGTAGTTGAAATTTATTTATACAATGTTCAGTCTGGTGCAACTGTGAAAGCAGATGTTGGTGCTGAACAAGACCAATACATTCCACGAATTAAGTGGACGAATGATGCGAAGGCTCTTTGCATATTCAGAATGAATAGACTTCAGAATAAATTGGAATTATTGTTAGCTGATGCTTCAACAGGAAACACATCTGTGTTGATGACTGAAGAGAATAAAAAATACATTAACATTAATGACAACCTCACTTTTTTAAACGGCAATAAACAATTTATATGGACATCGCAGCAAGATGGTTACAATCATATTTACATCTATGGATTTGATGGAAAAATAAAAACACAAGTAACTGCGGGCAAGTGGGATGTAACTGCTTTTTATGGAGTGGATGAAAAAAACGGATTAATTTATTATCAGAGCGCCGAAGAATCTCCAATGAGAAGATATGTGTATTCAATAAAATTGGATGGAGCAGATAAAATGAAATTAACTCGCGATGCAGGAACCAACAATGCATCGTTCAACAGCACATTCACTTATTTTCTGCGCAATCACAGTGATGCGAACGCTGCTCCTGATTATGCTATATGTAAAGCTGATGGAGGCGTGGTGAAAATATTGGAAGACAATTCAGCTTTCAAAAAAATGATTGCAGATTATCAGTTGAGTAAAAAAGAATTTTTCACTTTCAAATTAGATGATGGAACAGAGTTGAACGGATGGATGATTAAACCGGCAGGATTTAAAGCCAATAAAAAATATCCGGTTTTCATGACTTGTTATGGCGGACCGGGAAGCCAGCAAGTGCTTGACTCTTATGACCCGAACAATTACATGAACTTCAATTACCTCGCGCAACACGGATACATTGTTACATGCGTTGATAATAGAGGAACAGGTGCGCGTGGAGAAGATTTTGAAAAAATCACTTACCTGCAATTAGGAAAATTTGAAACAATGGATCAGGCAGCATCGGCAAAATATTTAGGAACACTTCCATACATTGATGCTACGCGGATAGGAATGATGGGATGGAGTTATGGAGGATTTATGGCACTGATGTGTATCAGCAATTATCCCGATGTATTTAAATCAGCAGTATCGGTTGCACCGGTTACCAACTGGAAATTTTATGATAGCATTTATACCGAACGATACATGCGAACACCAAAAGAAAATAAAGATGGTTATGATAAAATTGCCCCGTTGAGTTCCGCTTCCAACATTCGCGGTAAACTTTTGTTGGTAGCAGGTTTGGCTGATGACAATGTGCATTATCAGAACACCGCAGAAATGTTAAAGGCATTGTATAAAAATAATGTAGTGTTTACTCAAATGACTTTTCCCGATAAGAACCATGGCATCAGTGGTGGAAACACACGGTCGTATTTGTTTAAACAAATGTATGATTGGACATTTAATAATCTGTAAATATCTATTTACGATTAGGAAGGCTGAATACTTTTTTTACTTTTAACACCATCCAAAAAACTAAAACCACCACTCATTAAATTATGAGCAACACAACATCAAATTCTCACCCACGCGGATTGTACTTATTGTTCTTCACCGAAATGTGGGAACGATTCAGTTACTACGGAATGCGCGCAATTTTCATTCTGTTTATGACCAAGGCCTTATTTATTGACAAGGCACTGGCATCAAATATTTATGGCAGTTACACAGGATTGGTTTACCTCACGCCATTATTGGGTGGATACATTGCCGATAAATTCTGGGGAAACAGAAGAAGTATTCTGGTTGGTGGAATATTAATGGCTTGCGGACAGTTTATGATGTTCATGAGTGGCAGCGCGGTTATTGAAGGATCGCAAAGTGCATCGGCCATGTCGTTCATGTGGGCGGGTTTAACATTGCTGATTATCGGTAATGGATTTTTCAAGCCAAATATTTCGACCATGGTTGGTCAGTTGTATCCGAAAGGCGATTCAAGAATTGATGGCGCATTCACCATTTTTTACATGGGAATAAATATGGGCGCTTTCTTTTCTCCATTGATTTGCGGAACTCTGGCTGAACCATTAGGCGGTTCCATTCACGATTATCGTTTTGGATTTCTTGCTGCTGCAATCGGAATGGTGGTGAGTACTATTTCATTTGAAATACTTAAAAACAAACATCTGAAAGATCCGGATGGCACTCCGATTGGAATGCCGAAAGCTCCAATGGATATGAAAACCTACGGAGTAATAATTGGGTCCATCGTTTTCATTTTCGGGTTGCTGAATTTTAAAATGATAGTGTCAACCATTTTTGGCGCTGCCGCAGTTGCTGATATTTCTTCGGTTGCACATACTATTTCAGAACTCGACCCGATTGCTTACCTGATTTATGCTTCAATGGTAATTATGCCATTTATATTGCTCAGTAATAAATCGCTGACCAAGGATGAACGGGAACGGATTATTGTAATTTTTATTCTTGCATTTTTCGTCATCTTTTTTTGGGCGTGTTTCGAACAGGCTGGAGCATCGCTCACACTTTTTGCAGATTCGCAAGTTGATCGCGCAGTGAGTTTAACAGTAAATAAATATTTTATTCTGGGAGCTGCTGCGCTGTTGTTGTTCTTTTTAGGAAAAGCCTTCGGTTGGTTTTTCGAATGGAGCAAAACAATGATTATGGGTGTGCAGGGAATTACCATTGCAATAGTTGCTGCACTTACATTCATGGGGAAAATAAATGATTTTCATATTGATGAATTTCCGGCTTCCTGGTTTCAATCTATAAATCCGTTAGCCATTATTTTATTGGCTCCTGTGTTTACGGTGATTTGGGGTAAGCTTGCAAAAGTGAATATGGAACCATCGTCGCCAATAAAAATGGCAATGGGTTTAGCATTAGTTGCTTTAGGATATGTGATCATTGCTTATGCTGTTCATGGAGTGGATTCGCAAACCAAGATTGCAATGTTCTGGTTGTTTGCTTTATACATTGTGCATACCATGGGAGAACTTTGTTTATCGCCAATTGGGTTGAGCATGGTAAGTAAGTTAGCTCCTATTCGTTTATCATCTTTGTTGATGGGCACTTGGTTTTTGGCCAATGCCGCAGCAAATAAATTTACCGGAACACTTTCAGCTTTGATTCCTCCGGGTGCAGGTGATGCTCCGGCTGAAGCAGGTGCAAAAATTCCATCGTTCCTTGGGGTAGAAATAAATAACTTATTTATTTTCTTCTGTGTGTTTATTGTTTTGAGTGGAACTGCATCTATCATTCTCTTGTCAATTTACAGATGGTTGGTGAAGAGAATGCATGGCATAAAATAAATTTTTAAAAATAATATTTCAAAGCTCTCAGGTTTTCCGGAGAGCTTTTTTTCATATTCAAACCACATGAATTGCTGTTAACTTTGTCAGATTAATAGTTGACTCAGAAAAAAATGTTAAACAAAATTTTAGTTGTTGATGATGAACCGGATGTGGAGAGTTTATTCCGTCAGTTTTTTCGTGCGCAAATAAAAAAAGGCGAATTAACTTTTGTGTTTGCCGAAAATGGAAGTGTGGCGCTCGACAAATTAAAATCGGATTCGGAAATTGATGTGGTGTTCACAGATATTAATATGCCGGTTATGGATGGGTTAACTTTTCTGGAAAAGAAAAAAGAAAATAACCTGCTGCATAAAACGGTTGTGATTTCGGCTTACGGCGATATGCAAAACATTCGCACTGCAATGAATCGTGGCGCGTTTGATTTTATTACCAAGCCCATCACATTTGAAGATTTACAGCTTACACTTATAAAGTCCATTGAAGAAATGGAATTATTAAAAAAAGGAATTGAGGCGCAGAAGAATCTGATTCAAACTCAGCACGAAAAAGAAATTGCACTGATTGAAAAAGCCGAAGCACAACAACAAGCCTTACAGAGTTTGCAGGAAAAAGAAAAATTAATTCTGTACCAAAACGAATTGCTGGAATCACAGGTAACAGAAAGAACCAAGGAAGTATTGTATCAGAAAGAATTATTGGAAATAAAAAATAAAGAGATTCTTGATTCCATTCATTATGCAAAAAGTTTGCAGGAAGCCATTCTTCCTCCTGAAAATCAATTGCAGAATGTGTTGCCGCAAAGTTTTATTTATTTTTTGCCGAAGGATATTATTTCAGGAGATTTTTATTGGTTCGAATCCACTGATGATAAAATTATTATTGTCGCTGCTGATTGCACGGGTCATGGTGTAGCAGGTGCGTTAATGAGTGTGCTTGGAACTTCATTGTTAAATCAGATAGTGAATGAAAAAAAAATTCACACACCATCGCTGATTTTAAAACAGCTGAACAGTTCAGTAATCAGTTCGCTAAATAAATCTGATACTGATTCGCATGCAGGAATGGACATTGCCATTTGCTCCATAGACTTAAAAAATAATGTGATTGAATTTGCCGGCGCCAAGCGGCCAATCTGGATAATAAGAAACGGAGAATTGCTGATTACCTCCGGTGATAAATTTTCAATCGGAAGTCAGTACTGGGATAATGAAAAATTTGCCAATCACTTCATTCCGATTTCAGAGCACGATGCTGTTTATCTTTTTTCAGATGGTTATGTTGATCAGTTCGGTGGCGAAACCGGAAAAAAATTAATGACCAATAATTTTAAAGAATTATTGATTTCTATTCAAAATAAAAACATGAACGAACAGCGGCTTTTAATAAGCGGATATTTTGAAAAATGGAAAGACGGTAAAGAACAAGTAGATGATGTTATGGTTATTGGTATAAAAATTTAATGCCCCTGTTTATCACCTTTGTACAGATATTTCAAAGAAGAAATAATTCTTAATTCAGTTCTGAATTAATTTTTCATCACTTCATTTTATTTTTTCATTGAGAAATATTCTTTTCTCTATTACCATGTTGTTATGACAATAGTCAGTTTTGTTTTTGACTTAAATCATTTATACCTAAAACAGGCATCCCAACTTTGCAAAGTCAATTTTATTCATCATTAAAAAAATAAATTAAAAATGAACGAAAATAAAAACGATGAACGAAGAGGTTTTATAAAAACTCTTTTAACTGGTGGAATGGCATTGAGCGTGTTTTCACTTTTCACAAAAAAAGCAAGTGCATCATCAGTCGAAAAAATAAAAATGCTGACTGCCGATGGAAAGCTGGTAGAGATTGATCAATCGGTATTGAAAAAAAATACATCGGACAAACCAGTTTCAAATGTTGAAGTGGTTTCGTGGATGAACAGTAACAAGAAAAAAATATAACGATCATGGAAGACGCAAATAATAATTCGAGAAGAAATTTTTTGAAGGCGGGTTTAGTTGTTGGAGGAACAGCAGTTGTGGGGCTTGGTGCATTTGAAGCTCTATCTGATGACTCCATTCCGAAAACCGGAGAAAAAATAAAACTGCTTTCACCTGATGGAAAAATTGTGGAAGTTGATTCTTCGCTCATTAATCCTGCTATGCTGCCCGATATGAAATTCAGCGAGCACAATGTGCGTGAAGGGGTTCCGAATAAAAAATTTGTGATGGTGATTGATTTATCCCGTTGCAAAAATGCAGGCAAGTGTCGCAAGGCATGTTCTAAAATGCACTATCTCCCCGAAGAAAGAAGTTTTATTAAAGTAGAGAAAATGCAGGATGCAGAAACTACTGCACCTTACTGGATGCCGACTCCGTGTTTCCATTGCGACAATCCGCCTTGCGTTAAGGTATGTCCTGTTGGGGCCACTTTTAAATTATCTGATGGAATAGTGGGCATTGATAATCAGCGTTGCATTGGTTGTCGTTTTTGTATGGTGGCTTGTCCGTATTCAGCTCGCGTATTTAATTGGGGTGAAGAG
Organism: Chitinophagaceae bacterium; assembly: GCA_947474435.1. Taxonomy (GTDB): domain Bacteria; phylum Bacteroidota; class Bacteroidia; order Chitinophagales; family UBA10324; genus UBA10324. Next base: position 49,186 of record CANJII010000001.1, read on the forward strand.
TTAAATAAAATGCCAGAGACTGAATTCAAAAAAATTGAAAGTCACGATGCCTGTTGTTCTCATGTAACCGGCACTGTTGAAAAATGTGATTTCTGTCCAAGCAAAACACAGAACAACGAAATACCTGATTGTGTGTCTGCTTGTCCGAATGGTGTTTTCTTTTTCGGTAATGAATTGGATGATACCGTTACCAATGGCGACGAAACTGTTCGATTGAGTCAGTTATTAATCGACAAAGCCGGTTATCGTTATCTCGAAGATTTAGGAACCAAACCCAGAGTTTATTATTTACCTCCAGTTGACAGACAGTTTCCTTTTAAAGAACCTACTAAACAAAGTTGATTTATGAACAAGATTATAGAAATTAAGGAAGTTCAAGCTGAAAAAACTTCGAAAGAGAAAATGGATGAGTTGGTGAAAGATCTCATGCCACGAAAATTTGGTACTGTTGGAAAAATATGGACATGGGGATTAATCATTATGGTGCTGGTTGGACTATATAATTACATACAACAACTGCGTTATGGTTTAATAGTAACCGACATGCGCGATTTTACATCGTGGGGAATTTACATTTCGAACTTTGTATTTTTTGTTGCCATCAGTTTGGTTGGTTCGCTGGTAAGCGCCATTTTAAAACTAAACAATGTTCATTGGAGAACACCATTGGTTCGTATCGCCGAAATCATTGCCGTAGCAGCCATCACTTTTGCTGCACTCATTATTATAGTTGACATGGGAAGACCGGAAAGATTCTGGCACTTGTTTGTTTATGGAAGAATTCAATCACCGATAATGTGGGATGTGATTGTCATCTCCACTTATTTCACCATCAGTTTATTGTTGTTATACATTCCAACATTACCTGATATTGCTTTAATGCGCGACCGTTTGGTTGATATACCAAAATGGCGCAAATTTTTATATCGGTTTTTAGCATTGAATTGGCGGGGAACCAAGCAGCAATATAAAATTATGAATCGCATGGTTGCCATTCTTGCGGTATTAATAATTCCACTTGCATTATCCATTCACACTGTCACCTCATGGCTATTTGCTACAACTTTCCGCGCTGGTTGGGACAGTACTAACTTCGGTCCGTACTTCGTGTCAGGTGCTTTTATGGTTGGAGCCGCAGCTGTTATTGCAGTGATGTATGTGTTGCGCGATCATTATCATTTACAGAAATACATTACCACAAAACATTTTGATAACATGGGAAAATTATTGGTGCTGTTATCTTTTGTTTACCTGTATTTCAACATCAATGAATACTTAGTATCAGGTTATAAAATGAAAGTAGCAGAAGGCGCTCAGTTGTTCGATTTATTTGTTGGCCGCTTTGCACCCATGTTCTGGTTTGTACAAATAGGTGGAATGATAATTCCAATCATCGTTTTACTTTTTAAAAGAGGAAGAAAACCGGTTCCGATTTTTATTATCGCATTGATGGTAGTAGTTGGTGCATGGTTCAAACGGTTTTTAATTGTTACACCAACTTTATTGCATCCGTTTATTCCAATTCAAAATGTTCCTGAATCATGGATGCATTACAATCCAACATTTGCCGAATGGTCTATCACCGCAGCATCATTGGCAGGTGCATTATTAATTATCACTTGGTTTGTTCGTTTGTTTCCTGCAGTTCCTATTTGGGAAATGGCCGAAGAAGCAAAAATTGAACATGAGTTAAACATAAAAGATTCTGTAAAATGAAAAAGATAAAATTTATTCAATCATTAATGCTGATTGCAGTAATACTGTTTTCACAACTGATTTTGGTTTCAAAATTGAAAGCGCAGGATGGAATTGATACCGGTAAAGCAAAAATCGCTATCACATTTTTTTCGGAAGACAGTGTGAAACAAGTGAAAGCAACACTGACAAAAACAGGAGCCGATGGAAAGGAAATTCCAATTCCTGAAATTGATATTCATTTTTATGCTCAACGCGATTTTGGATTGCTGCCATTGGAAGGAGATAATAAAACAACCGATGAAAGCGGAGTAGCGTTTATTGATTTCCCAACTGATTTACCAGGCGATAGTGCAGGAAATGTTAAAGTTATTGCACGACTGGAGGAAGACGAAGTGTATGGTGAATTGGCAGATGCAAAAAATATTAATTGGGGTAAAAAATTGATAAAAGAAGAATCATCTTTGCGAACCATGTGGGCTTCGGGAATAAATGCCCCGTGGAGTTTAGTGATTGTGGTTACAGGTATGATTGTTGGCGTATGGTTTGTTATTCTTTATGTGATAATTCAAATGTTCAAAATAAATAAATTAGGTAAACTATGAAAGCAAAAAACAATTTTAAAATCGGCCTCAGGTTAGGCGCGATGTTAATGATCTCAGGTATTATTTTCTTCAGTTCATTTTCTGTTCGTCAGGATGGAGATAAATGGGTTGCACCTGAATCAGCTAAAAAAGTAAAGAACCCTGTGGTGTCTGATGCCGCAAGCATTGCCGAAGGCAAAGTGCTGTATGCACAGTTCTGTAAATCATGTCATGGTGTTAAAGGCTTAGGCGATGGAACCAAAGCTGCCACGCTCGATAAAAAATGCGGCGATTTCAGCAGCAAGGCATACCAGGCACAAACAGATGGTGAATTGTATTGGAAAACTACCGAAGGAAAAGATCCGATGCCAACTTTCGAAAAGAAAATTCCGGATGCAACCGACCGTTGGAAAATTATCATTTACACAAGAACCTTAGCAGCCAAGTAAATTATTTTCGTTAAATCAATAATAGCCCGTACAACCAAAATTGTACGGGTTTTTTTTTGGATTACTTACAGTCAAATCGGTTTGTTGAAGTGAATTGTTAGAGCATAGGTTTGTCTTTCACATCTTTAACTTGCATGCAGAATCTATTCATAATTATACTTTTTTAACAATTTCATTTTAAAAAAAATTAACCCAACCAATAGTAAAACCAACGGGTAACTATTCAAATGAATTACCATTCGAATATGTGTTTAATTGATTTAAATCAGTATTTCATAATTGATTGGTGATAGAACTTTGTAGAACAATAAATAAAATTAAAACCTCATGAAAAAAATTCTGATTGTAGCAGTTTATTGTTTACTGAATGCACAAACAATTTCAGCACAATGGACAGTTGATTCGTTGGCACAAAACCGTTATGGAATGATTAGCGCAGTGGTAGGGTCAAAAGCTGTATTTACAAACGGGAGTGCTTATGACATCTATAATTTTGCAACGGCCCAATGGTCGTCGGGTAATTTGCTTTTACAATGTATTAATACACAAATTGCAACTGCAGGCGATAAGGTATACATAGCAGGTGGAAGAATAGGACCTTATACCGACCCGGTTTCGGTTAACTATGTAAATGTATATAACAGTACAACCAACACATGGAATAAACTTCCGAAACTTTCGCAGGCCAGAAGTGTAGGCGCTGCAGCATCGGTTGGAACAAAAGTGATTTTTGCGGGTGGTATTGTAGTGCTTAGTTATTCAAAGCGGGTTGATATGTTTGATGTTAACACAGGTGTGCGCACTACTTCAAACCTGTCGCAGGCAAGGCATTCAATTTCAGTTGCAACATCAGAAACCAAAGTGGTTTTTGCAGGTGGCGAATATGGCACTATCGGAAGTCCGGTTTCATCAAACAAAGTTGATATATACGACGATGCCACCGGATTGTGGAGTACAGCTTTACTTTCAGTTAAACGACAATACATGGGTGCAGCAGCAGTAGGAAATAAAATTCTTTTTGCAGGTGGATTAAGAAATACTGCAATTGGAGGATATACTTCAAATCGGGTTGACATTTATGATGTAACATCGGGCACTTGGAGTATTGCCAGTTTATCGCAGGCAAAATACAGCATGGCTGTGGCTGTATCAGGAAGCAAAGCCTATTTCGCAGGAGGTGTAATGACCAACGGAACATTATCAAACAGAGTAGATATATATGATGCGTTAACCAACACATGGAGTTATGTAACTCTTTCAAGTCCACACATGGGCATGGCAGTAGGAATTACACCCGGACGGATTTTGTTTGCTGGCGGAACTACTTTTTGGGGAAATACCGGAACCAAAAGAGTGGATGCATTAAACTTAAATACCAATACCTGGTATGTTGATAGTTTATCGCAACCGAGATTAGGAATTGGTTCAGCATCGTATGGCAATCAGTGTGTATTTATGGGTGGAAATGTAGTATCCAGTTGGTATCCGATTTATACCATTCCAAGTAAGCGAATTGATTTATGGACTGATATTTTCCCACGAACAGAATTCAATACTGATGTTGTAATAAATAGTTTTCTGATTTATCCAAATCCGGCAAATGCAAATTCAATTAATATTCATTTTGCAAATCCACTTTTTAATACTTCAGAAATGTTTATTTATGATTTGGGAGGAAATTTAGTTTTAACAAAAACACTGGAACAAAATTCTGACAGGGTTGAAGGAATTGATATTTCAGATTTATCAAATGGAGAATACCTGATAATTATTGAAACTGAAAACAACGGACCAATTACAGGCAGGTTTTTGATTCAGAAATAAGTGCAAGAAACCAGTAAGGAAATCTGAGTTCTGAATATTTATATCTTAAATTGATTAATGAAAAAAAACGAGGCTGTCTCAAAAGTCGAGAGCAGCCTCTTTTTTTTTGATACCTGTCTGAATCAATTTTTGTTTCGACGGGGTTGTGAAGCAACCCACCTGAGACTTCACGAAATATCCAATTGCAATTCATTTAATTTTTGTATACTGACCATAATCATAATTAAACAATAGTTATTCAATCAATTTTATAAAAAGTTAAAAGGTGAAGTCATCATTGTTCGTAAAATATTTTCTACCCTTTATTCAGTGGTATGGGTTAATGATTTTTATTGCGCTTGCCATTGATTATTTTCTTCATCGGATGAACCTCGTTTATGTCGGTCGCTATCTTGGTTTTGTTGGAACGCTGGTAATCATTGTTTCATTTATCTATTCATTACGCAAGAGAAAAATTATTGAGTCGGGTTCGCCAAAACAATTGTTGCTGTTACATGAATACCTGGCTTGGGCAGGTTCTGTTCTTATTCTTATTCATGCAGGAATACATTTCAATGCACTGTTGCCCTGGCTGGCAATAGTACTGTTGCTGATTGCTGTGGCAAGCGGATTGGTCGGAAAATTTTTATTGAAGAAAGCAAATGAATCACTGAAAGAAAAGAGAACCGAACTGGAGAAACAGGGAGTGACTGTTGTTGAGGTTGACAAAAAACTTTTTTTTGATTCCATCACAGTTGATTTAATGAAAAAATGGAGAGTGGTTCACCTGCCCATCACATTCTTGCTTGGCATTCTTTCCTTATTGCACATCATTTCAATAATTATGTTTTCGACATGAAAAAATTATTGATTCTTGCTATTACTGTCATACTCATCTGGTTGATGTCATCATATCCGCATATAATGCTTAATCCCGGCGAGTTGGTGCAAGCACATCAGCAATTAAATAACAAATGTCTTTCGTGTCACAATCCGTTTTGGGGTATTGATAACAGTAAGTGCATTTCGTGTCATAAACTTTCAGAAATAGGAATTGATTCAGCAATGAATGCCGACACTGTTGTTCAAAAAAATAAAATACTTTTTCATGAGCACTTCACTAAGCAGGAATGTATTTCATGCCACACTGATCATTTAGGAATAAATGCGAATATTATTTTATCCGATTTTAATCATGACCTGCTTGGTTCAACATTAATCAGTAATTGCAGCAGCTGTCATGCAAAGCCAATTGATAAACTGCACAAGCAGCTATCGACATCATGCAACAGTTGTCATAATACAGCAGGTTGGAAATCCGATGTGATTTTTAACCATGATTTATTACAGGGTATTGAGAAAAACAATTGTACTTCCTGCCATCAAATGCCTGCCGATAATTATCACGCCTCATTCAATGATAACTGCAATAAATGCCACAACACTTTAAAATGGATTCCTTCAACATTCAATCATTCAAATTATTTTCTGCTTGATAAACATCATAATTCAAAGTGCATTACATGTCACAACAATAATAATTTCAGTTCCTACACCTGTTTCGGTTGTCACGAACATTCACAAAGCAATATTTTTTCAGAACACACCGAAGAAGGAATTTCAAACATTAACGACTGCGCAGCGTGTCATAAAAGTGGTAATGAACACGATATAATTAAAGAAGGAAACCGTCGTAACAATTTAAACCCACAGGATATTAATTCCATTGAGCAATACATAAAGCCGGAAGAAAAAACAGATAAGAAAGAAAACGATGATGATTGAAGTTTATTCCAACAGGTTTATCGCAATCAGAGACCTTGTGTTGTCTTAATTTTTCAATTTAAATATCTCCTTCACCCCAACAATAAAAAGCAATGCACTAACAATAAGTGTGTGATACATTCCAATGCCAAACGAATGTATTGATTGCACCATAGTTTCCATTGTTCCCATTGAAGTTATCTTGTAGGCAAAATACAGGGTTGGCAGCAACTGAATAATTTTAAGTGATGGAACAATTATATTGATGATGGAAGTGCTGAATGCGCCGAGGAAAAGAATAAGCAATGCACAAACCGGATACAGATAAACAATGTAAGCAATGTAATCGCTCACACCAGCTTCTCTCACTTGCATGAGTGGCAATCTGAAACCTGATACTCCAATGGCAGGGTCCATCCACGGAATCATAACACCTGGATAAACCCATGGCATAAAAAAAGCATCAATCAAAATATAACAGAGTATGGCGGTGAAACTGTAATAGAATTTTTTATTCATGCTTTTGATTCATTAATTTTTTTCAGCATTCAAACTTAACTGAGTTATCTGCAATTTTTTTTGTTTGCGTAGCGCAGGTATTCATGCACCTGAAATTTCCTCATTCAATTTTAGCAATGCTTTCATCTATCACACTCAATGCAATGGTTTTAAAAATGCCATGAAATTTTTCGTCAGCAATTTTTTGTTTTTCTATTGCAGCGGTTGAATTAATTGTTGTGGGATCCAAACCCTTTTCAACCCGTTGCGCATACAAATCGTTGATGTATAATTTTATAAAACGGAAATAAGCCGGGCTGTTCAGAGCGAGTGAATCTTCAATTGCAACATTTTTCAAAAACAGATATGCATCAGTTGAATCTGTCATTCGCTGGTTTCTCATTCGGCGTTTCCATCGCAGCATCAGGTTGTCGTTGTAATATTCATATTGAATTTCAGATAACATGAAATCAGAAAACACTTTATCCGGTTTTGGATTTTTAAAATATGAATTGAAAAAATCTGTTTCATCAGTCATTCTTTTTGAAGTGTATTTTTCATAATCAGCCAGATTTAAATAATTACTCTCTACATAATAGAAATGTTTTACTTCATCCGACTGAAAAAAATGTTCGATAAACTGTAAAAGAAATTTATTGCAATAACCCGCCACAGTTGCATCGTTTATTTCAGTTTTGTTTTCAGCTCCGTTGAAATTGATAATCAAATTATCACCCGGCTGGAGAAATAAATTTGTACGCAGAATGTTATCACCGCATTTCAAATCATAAAAATTCGGAGTGTTGGCAGCTAATGAAATTATATAATTTCCATCGCTGGCAATTTCGCTTGAATCAATAATAGATTTTTGATTATTGTATTTATCAATTTCATTTTTATAAGAAAAAAGATACAGTTTATTTACTGCAAAAGAATCAACCTGACCTGCAATTGTAATAAATGAATCACTCTTGTTGTTGTTACAGGAAAAAAATGATAATAAAACTGGCAGGCATAAAAAAGAAAAAGCCAAGGAAAGGATCGTTGGCTTTTTCATGTAAAAAAAATTGTGAATCAGAATGCCCAATTGCGTGTAATGTTAAACCCGATTAAGAACTGTGCTTTCGTAAAATCATTTTGATTGTACATCATAATCTGCGCATTGTTAATGGCATCGGCAGTACAAACAAATACCTGGAACTGGTGAGTTCCGGTTGATACTTCGTATCCGATTCCGAGATTTGGTTTCTGCACATAATCAGTATGCGGTGTCAACAGGTAATCAAATTCCACCATCAGCGATGATTGTGCTGAAAATTTAAATCGTCCGGCAAAAGAAATTCCAATCACATCGTTGCGCATTAAGGTGTCAACAATGTTCAGGTGCGAATAAGTGCCGGCCAGTTGCAACGAAATTTTCTTGTTTAATTTTTTTGCAATCATCAGTTCATGAAAGTACGAGAAGCGGTTGGCACCAACATATTCATTTTCCTGATTTTTAAAATTGGCAGTATCAACTGCACTGCGCGATGCATTGCCGTAATATGCAACCGACACCGGTGAGCCGCCGTTCTTGGTTTGCTTCAGCAATAAATATTTCCAGTTTAAATCATACAGTCTTTTATTTTTTGTAACGCCTATGCCAACATTCAGCCGATTAGTGATTCCATAATCAAAACCAAAACGAATATTGGATGGAGCAAACAATCCAAATAAATCAGAGCTGGTTTCCACAATTCCGAAGCGGTGCTGTATCATCATTTCCAGCTTTTTTTTATTTAATACTGTAACTGTTTGATTGTTTATCAGTGTTCCGGTTTCAAAAGTTGATTTAACCGGTGCCTTGGGTTTGCTCTCGGTAGTAACTACCTTGGTTGAATCCTGCGCCATTATTACGCCCGAAGTAAAAAGCATAATCAGCAATCCGCTGATGATGAAATAATTTTTTTTAGTTTTCATTTTGTTATTGCTTTTAATTGTTAAGAGCACCTTGTTTTATCCACGCAAGAATTTTTCCGATTTTATCTGCACCCATTTTTCCATCAGGTGGCATTGGGCTGCTGCTTGAATTTATGGCTTTATACAATGCACTTTCTTCAGCTTTTGCAGTATCAGTTTCCACATATCCTAAGTTCATCAGATTGTTGTATGCATTTTCTGCAGTCAGTTCGGGGGTTTGCTCTCCTGAGCCATGACAATTATTTACGCTTGAACATTCAACAGTAAAAATTGGAATCAGATCGGCAGCAAAATACACGGTGTCTTTTAAATCAACTTCAGCAACAGGTAAATAATAATCCTTTCGGCACGAATTAAAAATGAAGCCGACAATCAACAGAAGAAAAATAATTTTTACGAAATGCCTGTAAATAAGATGGAGCTGTTTCATGGTTTTCAGTTTATTTAAAAGTTAGTGTTTCCAATATTGAACCCACATGATTACGGCTGTCGTTATCCATAATTGCAACACCAAACTGATAAGTGTTTCCGCTCACTGCTTCGAATTGCACATCATCAACATTATTTGTATTTAATTTCCGGATAATCATTACCTGGTACTTGGTGTGTTGATTGGTGGATGGAAGCATGGCATTTTTTACATCCACCGGAGTAACATTCGAAACGGCTTGTATATCAGCACTGCTTCCATCAGGCATGGTTACAATATACCCGGGCACACCGGCTAACCCTCTCAGGTAAGCAACTATATCATTTTTTTCACTTGCTGTAAATGGCTGCCAGTAGTTAGTCATATCGGCGGCATTATTCATGTTATCAATAAGCGTGGTTCTGTTTTTTTTATTCAGCGAAATAATATTTACCGCACCCTCAGTTGCACCTTCTCCGTTTTCGCCATGGCACGAAGCACAATGGCCGGGCTGATTAAGTATTTCGCGGTGATACAATGAATCACCATGTTCAATGTTTCCGGTGAAGGGAGTTTTATTCATCAGAAAAAATCCGGGGTCTAAAATTCCTTCCTGCCCATTTGGTAATGTTATGTTTTGTGAAGTTCCGTCCCATTCAAATTCAGGACCTGAACGATCAGTAGTTCCGATATTATTTCTGGTAAACATTTGCTGACCTGCATCATTTACCAATCCATTCTGATCAGCAATCATATCGTGAGCATACCCAATGGGGAAACTGTGTGCAAGAGTCCAATTCCATATATCCACTTTCCCATTTGTAGGATTCATGGAGGAAGCAACTCCTATGTTGTGACACGATGCCTGACAACCAACAGATGAAAATGAACCGAATGCAGATGATGCATTATCGATTTCAAAAGCAAAAGATAATTTATCATTGTTTCGTTGCGAAGTCCATCCGGCATTTGATTCCGATAATTTTAAAACATCTACTGAACCATTCCACAACCAGCTTGCATCCGAAATATTAATTTTTGAATCATACCATTCAGCTAAAATGTAAATGTTATCGTTATCATAAGCAGCTTTTAAAACCAATCCGGAATCTTTACCGCTGAAAGAATTTATGCCTCCGAATAAACCGGTCATATTTAATAGACCATCGCCAAACAAAAAACCAGTTGATACATTTTGTAAATCAACTTTCAGATAGTCGGCGGTTTTCCAATAGGCAGATGATACTTTATCAGGAGCTGTTGAAACAAACGATGCTTCTAAAGTTGCCGTTGGTTTCGAAACTTTAGGTGGTGGAGGAACCATGAAATGATCTTTTCGGCATGACCCTAAAATAAAAATAATAAAGCCTGACAATAATAAAATCCTGAATGCTATTCGAAAATTTTTCATAATGATTTTAAAATTTCTACAATGAAAATAACGGGAACAAATTTATTCATAAAAAAAACAGCAGACTATCTCAACTTTTCAAAACACCTATTCATGATTTCAAAAGTCAATTGATAACAGTCTGCTGTTTATGAAAACAAAACTATTGAAGAGTAATATCCAATGTTAAAGCTGCCTTCGGATCTCCGATGGTTAAACTGTATCCTGCGGTTGTGTAATAAACGCCGTTGCCATCAGTGTATTCTGCGGTAATGAAGTAATCACCTTTAGCCAATCCTTTTATTAAATACTTACCATCAGTGCCGGAAGCAACTGTTTGATCATAAGTTGTGGTAGCATCTTTAGTTCCGAAGGCAATATGAATCAACGCATTTGCGGCTGCATCATTGGTTCCAGTAGCTCCGTTTTTATAAGTAACTGTTCCGGTAATTTCCTTTTTACCTATCATGCCTGCATCTTTTTTGCAGGATGTGAATGATACAAGACTGATCGCAAGCATCATTGTTATTATTTTAAAAGTTTTCATAGTTTAATTTTTTTTGAGTTTAGAATTTTAAAACTGTTTTGTGATTAGTGTTTTTTATACATTTCAACATTAATAGTAATATCCATTTGATCTGCCACTGAAGTTGACCATACACCATAAGTAGTATTGTTTGCAGTTGAAGTAGCATTACCCGGATAGAATGGGAAGTAAGCAGTAGTAGAATTCTGATCCATAAAATCGGAACGGTTAAAACTGAATTTACCTGTGAAGCCATTATATAGTTTGTCGTTTGTTCCATCATTATTTGAATCATAATCGAAGGTTCCATTATAAGTAAGATACATTGTTACAGGCTTGGTAATCGGAGCTTTGTCAGCATTGCCGCTTGCAGGGCGATAGTGATTGAAAGTTAAATTTCCTTTTACCACATATGTTGCAGGAAATCCATCAGCAGGAATAGTTCCGATCTGTGTAAATGAAGTACTGTTAAACCATGCTGTATCTAATGTTGCATCAACTGTTGTTTTTGCTGAATCGGTAAAGAATACACCAAGGTAACCTGGACCACAACCAGAATATTTATCACGACCAACTTCGCCTGTATTATTGGTAGAACATTTTACCCAAGCATTAAGTGAACATTTTGACATATCAGTTTGATCGAAAGCAAAAGTTTGATGCTTATGACCAATTGCATCGGGTGCTGATAAAGTAAAGTAGAAATCGTTAAAACGACCTGTCAACATGGTTTCAGAATAATCGTGATAGCGGGTTTGCCATCCCACATTGCTGTGCGATTTTTCAAACGACCAGCTGGTGTCAATTTTTAAAGAGCCCAAAACAGGGGTGCCTGTAAGCGGTGTTATTGTATCATCTTTTTTGCAATACATTAACACAAGACTGCTCATCAGAAAGAGAGCGATTGTCATTAATTTTGTTTTTGTTTTCATAACTTTTGTTTTTATGATTAATTAATTTGATTTTATTTCGATGCAAATTTCCAATAGGAATCATTCGTACTTCATGACTATAGTCAAATTAGCATATGATTTATCTCAGGTATAGAATCTTAATAAGATGATTGCCCTGTAAGTATTTTAAAATAAAAATTCAAACAATACAAATATTAGAGATGAACGAAATCATGAATAAAAAAAATAATATTATTCTTCAGATAAAAAGAAGTTGAAAAAATTTATGATCGTAAGTAAATTATCGCACTCTTTTCTGAGCCTTTATCATAACAGTAGTAATAATTAAAACCAATGCGGAGAGTGTAAAAACTGCTGTTGCCATAAAAAAAGTTTTCACAAAAGTATTGTTATCACCTGCTTTGAGCCGTTAATAAAACAACTGTTTCAAACAGAGCAATTTTTTTTGTATCGTATAAAATACAAGCAGCTATCAATCATTTCATTTGTTAGGTTTGAAAAAAAATATTTTATGAAGTACAGACGATTAGGAAAATCAGGATTGCAGGTAAGCGAATTGTCATACGGATCGTGGTTGAATTTTGCAAAGCTTGGTTCAAACGATTCAATGGAAAAATGCATGAAGTATGCTTATGATAATGGTGTGAATTTTTTTGATAACGCTGAAGGATATGTATATGGAAAGTCGGAAGAACTGATGGGAAAAATTCTGCAGAAGATGAAATGGTCACGCGACAGCTATCTTGTAAGCAGCAAAGTTTTTTTCGGCACTGGTGGTAAACTTCCCAATCAAACCGGACTCAGTCGCAAGCATGTATCAGAAGCCTGCCATGCAGCATTAAAAAGATTGAAGGTTGATTACCTCGATTTATATTTCTGTCACCGCCCTGATGTGAATACGCCGATTGAAGAAACTGTCTGGACAATGAATCAACTCGCCTTGCAGGGAAAAATATTATACTGGGGAACAAGTGAGTGGAGCGCAAAACAAATTACTGAAGCACACACTGTGGCCAAACAATTAAATCTGTTGCCGCCAACAATGGAGCAACCGCAATACAATCTGTTTCATCGCGAACGGTTTGAAAAAGAATACGAGAAATTATATTCTGATTTCGGAATGGGAACCACCATATGGTCGCCCCTTGCCTCAGGTGTGTTAACAGGAAAATACATGGGTGGAGTTCCGAAAAATTCGCGACTCGGATTAAAGGGGTTAGAATGGTTACGCGAAAGTGCATTGGGTGATAAAGAGAAATTGGAAAAAGTAAAAAAATTATTTGCGCTTGCTGAAAAATTGGAAATTCCATTGAGCAGACTTTCTTTAGCGTGGTGCCTGAAAAATCCAAATGTGAGTACGGTAATTATTGGTGCAACAAAACTGGAACAGTTAAAAGAAAATTTAAAATCAACAGATGCTGTTGAAATTTTAACAGATGATGTGATGAAGGAAATTGAAAAAATACTTGGGAATAAGCCAAAGCTTAGTGCAGCATAATTTTAAACTTGATATAAGAAAATCAAGTCTTCTTATAAAATAGGCAATGCTCCTCACCTTTTCTGATATAATTCAAGTGGATCATACAGTACATAAATTTGAAAGTTCAGTGATGATTAAAAAAACATACCATCTTATATTGAGAATGGGAATTTAAACCAACCTGAAATAATTTTTATTTCTGTGTATTGTAAATATTCATGGAGCGTTCCAACCCGATACCGATTATGCTTTTTATTGCTTCGGCAGATACTTTAATTCGTTCTGCAAGAATTTTCTTTTCATCTACATTCCATTCTCCCAATACATAATTCACCTGCGAACCTTTTCGGAATTCACTGCCGATTCCAAATCGCAATCGAGGATATATTGTGGTGTTTAAATTCTGCTGCACACTTGTTAAACCATTGTGTCCACCATCACTTCCCTTGCTGCGCAATCGTATTTGTCCGAATGGAATTGCCAAATCATCCAACACAACAATCAATCGCTCAACAGGTATATCCAATTCATTCATCCAGTAACGAATTGCTTTTCCGCTTTCATTCATGTAAGTTGTTGGCTTAATCAAATGAACTGATTTTCCTTTCCATTTGTATGAAGCATGAAAAGCTAACCGCTCTAAAATAAAAGAAGCACCTGCTTCTTCAGCAAGTGCTTCCACTATTTTAAATCCGATGTTGTGTCTGGTGTTGGTGTATTCGTCACCAATATTTCCGAGACCTGCTATCAGGTATTTCACTTAAAAATTATTTCTTTTTTGCAGCAGGTTTAGCAGCGGCGGCAGGAGCAGCAGCGCCAGCAGCAGGTACGGCAGCTGCAGCGGCAACAGGTGCAGCAGCAGTTGGAGTTTCTTCTTTAATTGCACGAGGAATTAATACAGAAACAACAGGGAATTGTAGTGGATTTAAAATTTCCATTCCATCCAATTTCAAATCAATCACGCGTATTGATTTTCCCAATTCAATGTTTTCAATATTGATTTGAATTCTTTCAACTAATTTTTCAGGAGTGGTTTTTACTCTCAGTTTTTTAATGCGCTGTGTAATTTTCCCACCATCTTTTGCTCCTTTCGGAGTACCATTTAACTGCAATGGAATTTCAACAATTAATTTTTTACCCGGAACCAATTCCAGAAAATCAATGTGAACGAGTTCATCAGTTACCGGATGAAACTGCAATTCCTGAATCACACAATTCACTTCTTTATCACCCAACTTAATGGTTGCCGTTTTAAAATTAGGTGTGTAAACCAGGTGTTTAAATGATTTTACCGGAGCTGAGAAACTGAAATTTTCAACTCCATTGATATTACATGGAACTTCTTCGTTCTTGCGTAAATCGTTTGATAATTTTTTTCCTGAATTTGCGCGAAGTGTTCCTTCGATAACTATTGATTTCATTGTTAATTGAATTTACTTAGTTGATGAATAATGAACTGATTGATTTGTGTTCGTGCATGTTCCGGATTGCCGAAGCAAATAACGGAGCAACAGAAAGCACTTTTATTTTCGGAGATAACTGACGAAGAGGAATGGTATTACACACAACCAACTCAGTGAGTTTTGAATTATCAATTTTTTCTATTGCGTTTCCGGAAAGTACAGGATGTGTACACATGGCGCGAACACTCTTTGCACCTTTGTCAATTAATAATGAAGCTGCATTACATAAAGTAGTTGCAGTGTCAATTATATCATCAACCAAAATCACATTTCTTCCTTTCACATCGCCAATTAAAGTCATACCTGCAATTTCTCCCGGACGCTTGCGGTGCTTGTCCACTATTACCATTTCCTTTTCAAAATGCTGAGCAAGAATTCGAGCACGATTGGTACTTCCAACATCGGGTGATGCAAAAGTCATATCATGCAAATTCAATTCTTTTAAATAGGGAATGAAGATGGTGTTGCTTTCCAAATGGTCAACCGGAATATCAAAAAATCCTTGAATCTGAGGTGCATGTAAATCCATGGTCATTACTCTATCAGCACCGGCAGCGGTCAATAAATTTGCTACCATTTTACTCGCAATAGAAACACGAGGTTTATCTTTTCTGTCCTGACGCGCATAACCAAAATATGGAACTACAGCGGTAATGTATTCGGCCGAAGCTCTTCGGGCTGAATCAATCATAAGCAAAAGCTCCATTAAATTATCAGCAGGTGCAAATGTGCTCTGCACCACAAAAAAATAATCGCCGCGAATACTTTCATTGATTACGGGCTGCATTTCGCCATCATTGAAACGATACAATTTTGCCAAACCTAAATCAACACCATATTCCAATGCAATTTCTTTTGCAAGGTATTCCGATGCTGTACCGGCGAAAATTTTAACTTTTGATTCGATTTCAGATGACATTAGCCAAAAAATTGGGGTGCAAATATAGAAGAAACTGTCGCTTTAG
Organism: Chitinophagaceae bacterium; assembly: GCA_947474435.1. GTDB lineage: Bacteria > Bacteroidota > Bacteroidia > Chitinophagales > UBA10324 > UBA10324. The sequence goes on from CANJII010000001.1 coordinate 65,085, forward strand.
CAACTTCATAAAAAAAATAAAGCCCCCGATGAAATCAAGGGCTAAAATGTTGACCGACTAGGTTTCGAACCTAGACTCTTCTGAACCAAAATCAGACGTGTTGCCAGTTACACCATCGGTCAATAAGGGCGCAAATGTATAAACTCATTTACTTTATGCAATAGCCTTGATTAAAATGAAAATAATAATTTCAGAAAACTTGATAATATCAATATAGAAAATGCCATACAGACTTTATTGTTTACCAAAACTCTAACTTGAATATATATATTAAATTGATGAATAAAGTTGCTCTACAATAACAAAGAAGGATTTATTTACTGAGCATTTAATAAGAAAATCAATTTGTAAAATTGAGAATTATCATTGCTGATTGAAAAATATTTCGTCAACTTTCATTTTTAAAAACAATAATTGAACATGAACATGAACATGAACAGGAACAGGAACAGGAACAGGAATTTGATTTTCATTTCTATCCTTCTTCTTTTCGCATCATGTGCCACCACCCTAATGACTGTAAAAGTCACCTACCCTCCGCATCTTTCTCTTCCTGAAAACATAAAAAACATTGCGGTGTTTAACCGCACAAAAGTTGACAGCATAAAAAAAGATGATAATATTATTGAATCAGTTTTAACAGGTGAAGCAATGGCAGGAGATTTGATTGGCGCTGAAGAATGTGTGAACTCTTTTGTGATTGAAATGAACCGTTATGATTCGCCTCATGCATTTGTACCTGTCAATCATTTGCTTTTCAGAAAACAGGTTAACATAAAAACTCCTGAGCCTCTTTCATGGCAGGTTGTTAAAACTCTTTGTCGTAAAAACGGTTGCGATGCATTGATGGTTCTTGAAACTTTTGATACCAATTCAGATAATTTACTCAACACTGTTTTTTCGGGAATGAACATTGTGAAGAGTGGCGGATACATTGCACCAAAACAAATTAATTACAGCGTTACTTATTCGTGGCGGTTGTATGATACGCTGAGCCAATCGGTGTTCGATCAGTTTGGTGATCAGTTGCAACAATCAGTAACAGTTTCACCGGTTGAGTCGGTTCCTACTTCTGCTATTCGCACTACCGGAAATTACATTGGTGATAATTCTGCAAGAAGATACTTACCTGTTGTGGTGTGGCAGGACAGAAAAATTTTTAAAGGAGGAAACGATCAACTGAAAGTTGCGTGGCGAAAAGCAACAACCAATGACTGGACCGGTGCTATGGAAAAATGGAATGCACTTTCAAAATCAGTTAACAGTAAAGTTGCAGGGCGCGCGTGTTTTAACATGGCGCTTGGTTGCGAGGTAACCGGTAAAATTGATATTGCAAAAAGCTGGGCGCAGCAGGCATACACAGATTATAAAGTGCGCAAGGCAAAAAATTATTTGGATGTGCTGAATCATTTGCCGCAATAGTTTATCTGATATAAAAAAGTCCCGCAGGCTTCGCAGCATGTCGGGACTTACCAAACCAAAACCCACTTACTGGGTTATCTTGAGATCAGCATTTAGCTAAGTGCTTGCTTAATCTACTTTATCGTGACCATGAAGAAAAGAGTTATTCTTTTTCAATTCATGTTTTCCATCTGTTCCTTCGCTTAAGTACAATGTACTGATGTTTGATTCTGAACTGTGAGGTATGTCTTTCAGATTCAGATTTCTTCTTTTGTATGCAGGTTCTTTTTCCAATTCAGAAAGCACTTCACCATTCTTCATGCTGAGTCCGCGTAGCTTTTGAATGCGGCGCATTTTTTCGTCGTGCGAAAGTCCGCTGTCGTCAATCAGATTATTTTCTGCTTTTGCTTCTTTAGTAATCAGGTGCATTTGACCTTCCAGATTTTCTGCTGTAGCCATACCTGGTTCAACAATAACATTGGCTGTAATATTTGGCGTGAGTTCAATTTCATTTTCCTGTTCTATTTCAGCAGCAGGTTTTACTTGTATTGGCGGGCGGTTAATTTCCAGCACATTACCATCCAGAGCCTGGGGTGTATTTTTTCCTTCGAGTAATAATTTTTCAATGCGGCTTCCTTGTTCCTTCCGTCCGAAATCCTGCGATTCAAATCCGGTAGCAATTACTGTCACACTAATTTTATTTCCCAATGCAGCATTGTAACAATTTCCCCAAATGATATTAGAATCATATCCTGCCTGCTGTTGAATGTATTCGGTGATGCTGCTGATTTCATCGAGTGTAACTTCTTCGTCACCGGAAGTAACATTCAACAAAATATTTTTCGCACCCTTAATCTGATTGTCGTTTAACAATGGTGAATTCAGTGCAGCTTCAATAGCAACCTCCGCGCGGTTCTCACCTTCAGCACTCGCAGTTCCCATAATGGCAACACCGCTGTCGCGCATAACTGTATTCACATCTTCAAAATCAACATTCACATAACCGGGAATTGTAATAATTTCTGCAATGCTTCTTGCTGCATTCGCGAGAATGTTATCGGCATGAGAAAATGCTTCACCCAATTTTAAGTTGCCATAAACCTCGCGCAGTTTATCGTTGCTGATTACCAAAATAGTATCAACATAATTTTTTAATTCTTTTATGCCATCCATCGCCTGAGTTAAACGGCGTGGACCTTCAGCACCAAATGGAGTAGTCACCAATCCCACAGTAAGAATTCCTAATTCTCTTGCAGCTTTTGCAATAACGGGAGCACCACCGGTACCGGTTCCTTTTCCCATTCCTGCAGTGATGAAAACCATTTTGGTATTGTCTTCCAACACTTTCATTACTTCATCAAGCGCCTCAATGGTTGCGCGCTTTCCCACTTCAGGATTCATGCCCGCACCTCTGCCTTGCGAAATATTATTTCCCAATTGTATTTTAAACGGAACAGGACTCAGGTCGAGCGCCTGCTGGTCGGTGTTGCACACCACAAAATTTACTCCTACTATTCCCTGACGGAACATGTGATTCACGGCATTGCCGCCACCACCTCCCACACCAATTACTTTAATGATGGAAGTTTTTGTAGTTGGTACATCGAATTGTATGCTCATATTAATTTGTTATTAGTTGATTGTTATTCGTAATTAGTTATAAATGTTCTGTTCACAGCTTACTGATTACTATCTAATTTTTTCCTCCGAAATTTTCATCCACTTCTTCACTAAAAATTTCCTTTACTCCCTTTAATATTCCATTGAAAAAACTTTTGCGTGGCTTTTTTTCTTCCTGTTCTTCAATCTCCATCACAGGCATTTCAATTTTTTGTGGTTGAGGTTGAGAGAGAATTTCTTCCTTTCTTTTTTCTGAAAGAACGGCCTGCTCTCTGTCTTTCTCTTCCCAATCTTCAATGCCTTTCAATATCAAACCAACACCGGTTGAAAACATCGGATGTTTTAACTGGTCAACTTTTACTGAAGCAAGATGCTCGGTAGGTAAACCAATGCGGGCATCCATTCCTGTTTTAAACTGCACAAGCTGAACCAAGTGTTTCATGTAAGAACCTCCACCTGTCAACACGATGCCTGCAATCAATTTGTGTTTGTATCCTGAAGACATTATTTCTGCATCAATCATTTCAATCATTTCCTCCATGCGCGCTTGTATGATGCGCGAAAGATTTCGAACTGAAATTTCTCGCGGCTCTCTTCCACGCAAACCCGGAATGCTCACCACCTGATTATCCTGTGTCTCCTGTTCCAATGCAGAACCGAAGCGCACTTTCAACAATTCAGCGTGAGCACGCATTACCTGACAACCATCCTTTATATCTTCAGTAATTATGTTTCCACCAAACGGTATAACACAAGTGTGACGAATGATTCCATCCTGAAAAATGGCAATGTCAGATGTACCACCACCAATATCAACCAATGCAACACCGGCTTCTTTTTCATCAGCACTTAACACCGCACTAGAAGATGCATGTGGTTCTAAAAACATTTCAACCAAATTCAATCCGGCTTTCTCAATGCACTTACGGATATTTTGTATCGCACTAACTTGTCCAGTGATGATGTGAAAATCAGCTTCCACTTTTGCACCACACATTCCAACAGGGTCTTTAATTCCTAATTCATTGTCAACAATAAATTCCTGCGGAAGAGAATCTATAATGCGGTCGCCTGCGGGAACAGCCAGGCGGCGCATGTCTTGTACTAATTTTTTTATTTCGTCAACTGTGATTTCTGTTTCCGCATTGTTGCGCAACAATTGTCCGCGATGCTGCATGCTGCGAATGTGTTGGCCTGCAATTCCGACATACACATTTTTTATTTCAACACCACTGCTGTCTTCAGCTTCCTTCACTGCTTTCTTAATGGCATCAACAGTTTTATCAATGTTCGATACCACACCGCGCATTACACCATGCGAATCAGATTTTCCGATTCCAACGATTTCAATTTTTTCGTGTTCGTTTTTTCTTCCGACCAGCACACAGATTTTGGTTGTTCCTATGTCGAGTCCTACAATGAATTCCTGAGAGTCAATCATTTTTTTGTTTGGTTTAATTCAGTTTGCTTGAATCAGTTACAGCAACCTGCGTAAGTATTTTTGGCTGAGGAGCGGCAACATCTCTGCGTGTTGCATACACCTGATTTTTAAATTTTAAATTCACTAAACTGTATTGCTGCCATCCCACTTGGTTTAATCCATCGCGATAAAATGAGCGCAGCTTTTCTGTTTTCTCCTGTAAATCATTGATATCTCCCAACAGAATAATGTGATTGCCGATTTTGGGAACCAATTGAAATTCATTTTCGTCAGTGATGAATATCTGTTCGGTTAATGCACTGAGTAATGAATCTGAATTGATGAATGATGCCAATTGAAATAATTTTTTTGTTAATGCTGAGTCAGAAAAATCTTCGTTCAATCCTGAATCAACAATGTTTCCAGTTGCTACTGTAACACGCGCGGTAAATTTATCAGAGAGTGGAAGCTTCTTCCCTTGCTTATCAATGTAAAAGCCAACACCGTTTTTGTTAATAATCCTTAATATCGGAAGGCGCTGTTGCACATACACATCCACATCACCGCTTGGTGTTAAAACAATTTCAGATTTTTCGGCGAACGGATTGTTCTCAATAATTTTTTCCAATCGGTTGTAATCAATCTCACCTGATGCAGTTCCTTTTCGCGAAGCATAATTATTATCCCTGATAATCTGATTCACATCATTCTCATCCAGAAAATAAATTCCATTTTCGGTATTGATGTGAATGCGATAATCAGTGCAAGGAATATTCTGCTGGTGATTTATAGCAGCGACTGAAACAATAAGAAATACCAATCCGATAGAACAATATCCTGCGATACGCAGAACAGGTTTTAATTTTTGGAATTTCTTTTTCACGCGCACTAAAGTATTTTTTCAATACCTCGTATAACGGAATTGTATTGCACATCAATACATCTGTTAGTTGATTTTTTTAGGCAGTCTTCGAAAAATATTTTCGAATGGGCTCCAATAACATATCGATATCACCTGCGCCGCAGGTAACTAATACTTCAGGTTTGCTTAAATCCAGTGCGCGAATCAAATCTTCTTTTTGTACTACGCGAACATTCACTCCTTCCATTCTATCGCGAATCATTTCTGAATTCACTCCGATAATTGGTTCTTCCCGTGCAGGATAGATTGGTAAAAGAAATACATCATGAGCCAATGAAAGGGATTCTGCAAACCCATCAGCGAAATCTCTGGTGCGCGAATACAAGTGTGGTTGAAACACACAAGTGATTTTTTTATCGGGAAAAATTTCGCGCACTGCAGTAAGAAATGCTTTTAACTCCTGCGGATGATGCGCATAATCATCAATGAATATAAAATCGTCGGTGCGAATGATGTATTCAAAACGGCGCTTCACTCCTTTGAACGATTCGAGTGCTTCACGAATTTTTTTCGGAGAAATTTTTAACAGCATACCAACCGCTGCTGCTGCTACTGCATTTTCTACATTGTGCATTCCGGCAACAACAAGATGAATTTCATTAATGGTATTTTCTCCGGCAATTAAATCAAACTGAAAAGTTCCATTCAATAAAATTTCGTTTGTACATGTAAAGTCGGCTTCATAATCAGAAACGGAATACGAAAAATGTTTTAACTCATGCAATGAATTCCGGAAAGGCAATTCGTGTTTTACAATTAAACTTCCTTCCTTTTTTAACTGATGGGCGAAATCAATAAATGATTTTACCACCTCCTCTCCTGTTCCATAAATATCAAGATGGTCAGCATCGGCTGATGTGATAATTGAAATATCAGGATGCAGTTTTAAAAAGCTGCGGTCGTATTCATCTGCCTCCACCACAATCACATTGTTTTTTCCAGAAAGAAAATTTGTGTTGTAGTTCACCGTGATTCCCCCCAAAAAAGCAGTACAATCATAACCAGATGATTTCAGCAAGTGCGCAATCATACTTGTTGTTGTGGTCTTACCATGAGTACCTGCAACTGCAATGGTGAATGCATCCTTCGTCACCTGTTCTAATAAATCAGAGCGTTTGATGGCTTCGAAATTATTTTTTCGGAAGTAAACCAACTCAGTATGTTCACTGGGAACTGCAGGTGTGTAAACAACCAACTCAACATCTTTCGGAAGCAATGAAATATCCTCTTCGAAATGAATTTTGATACCTTCTGATTGCAATTCATCAGTTAGATGCGAAGGTGTTTTATCGTAACCGGAAATTTTTATTCCGCGATTATTAAAGTAACGCGCAAGCGCACTCATTCCAATTCCTCCGATACCGATAAAGTAAATAGATTTTATTTCAGAGAGGGGTTTCATTCATGAATTTTGCGCCTGCAAATAAAAGCAACAATATCACTTTTACTTCTTGATTAGTTTAAGAATCTCATCACAAATCAATTCATCTGCATTGGGCATTGCGAGTTGGATAATATTTTTTTTCAGGTCAATCAATTTGCTTTCATCATTCAAAACTGAAATAGTTGTGGCAATTAATTTTTCTTTTGCTTCATTATCTTTCACCAACACGGCAGCATTTTTATTTACTAATGCCATTGCGTTTTTTGTCTGATGGTCTTCTGAAACATTGGGAGAAGGAACCAGCACTGTTACTTTTCCTAACACGCACAACTCCGAAATGCTCAATGCACCTGCACGACTGATTACAACATCAGCGGCACTATAAGCCCTGTCCATACGATTGATGAAATCAAAAACTTTTACATCTGCATTTATTGCCGCTACTTCTTTTGCTTTTGCGAAATAACTTTTTCCTGTTTGCCAGATGAGTTGAATGTTGTTGGAACTGAATGCAGAAATGTTTTGTGCGATGGATTCATTGATTGTTCTAGCACCCAAACTTCCACCAATTACTAAAATTGTTTTTTTATTTGACTGTAACTGAAAAAAATTCAGCGCTTCTTCTTTTGAGATGGATTGCTTCGTCACATCTTTTCTGACCGGGTTTCCGGTGAGCACAATTTTTTTATCAATGAAGAACTGATTCATTCCTTCGTAAGCCACACAAATTTTCTTTGCTCTTCTTCCAAGAATTTTATTGGTAATTCCGGCAAAAGAATTTTGTTCCTGAATCAAAGTCGGGATTCCCTGCAACGATGCAGCAAATAGTACCGGACCACTTGCATAACCGCCAACACCCACCACCGCATCCGGCTTAAATGATGAAATGATCCTGCTCGCTTTCCATAAACTGTTCAGCACTTTGAACGGAAGCAGAAAATTTTTCAAATCCAGTTTCCGTTGCAAACCTGCAATCGGCAATCCGATAATCTTATAACCGGCAGCAGGAACTTTTTCCATTTCCATTCTGCCTTCAGCACCAATAAATAATATTTCTGCTTTCTCGCCCAGGCGATTTTTAATGGCATTGGCAATAGCAACTGCAGGGAAAATATGTCCGCCTGTTCCGCCACCGCTTATGATTACTTTCACTTTAGATTAAAAATTAAATATTAGAAATTAAAAAAGTTTGCAATTCCAGTGGCGAAAAAATCTGCATACTGCTTCTTTATACTGCATACTGATTCCTACTCGCTTTCAACTTCTGCATCAACTCCTTTTTCATTCTGTTCAACAAACCGACTCACACTCAGAATTATTCCGATTGCCAAACTGGTGAACCACAATGATGTTCCTCCCATACTTACCAATGGTAGTGTTACTCCCGTCACCGGAAGCAAGTTGGTAACAACTGCCATATTAATCATTGCCTGAATCACTAAAGCAAAACTTAACCCCACAGCGAGAAAGGCGCCGAACGCGCCCGGGCATTTGACAAAGAGTTTTATGCACCGGAGTAAAAACAAAATATAAATCAGCAGAATTATAAAGCCTCCGAACAAACCGTATTCTTCAATGATGATTGAGAAAATAAAATCGGCGTACGGGCTTGGTAAAAAATTTCTTTGTGTGCTGTTGCCCGGACCTTTACCAAAAAATCCTCCCTGTGCTATTGCAATTTTTGCTTGTTGCACCTGGTAACTTCCTTTCGGGTCCTTGGTAAAATTTTCAATGCGACTCTCCCAAGTGTAAACACGCGCTTTGAACGGAGTGAACAATGCAATGAGAATAATAAATGTGAGCACAATCAATCCGCCTCCAAGAGTTATGAAAATATATTTCATGCTCACTCTGCCAATGAACATCAGCAACAAACAAGTTGCAAATAAAATGGCGGCAGTTGAAAGATTGGATGGAGCAATGAATGCACATGTGAGAACCGGAGGAATCATAACAGGAATAAATCCTTTCCAGAAATCTTTAATCATCTCCTGTTTTTTTGAAAGCACACGAGCCATGTACATGATGAGCGCCAACTTTGCTAAGTCAGAAGTTTGAAACGACATGTTGATTAACGGAATCGTTAGCCACCTTCGTGCATCATTAATTTCTACACCGAAAAAAAGTGTAAATAATAAAAGCGGAAGTGTAAGGAAAATTAACAGCAATGAAATTTTAGAATAGAATTTATAATTAACAAGATGGGCGAGATACATGAGGAACAAACCGAAAGCAAAAATTCCAAAGTGCTTGATGAGATAGTATTCTGTATTCCCGCCCTGGTATTTAAATGCAAGCGAACCAGTGCTGCTGTATACAGCGAGCATAGAAATAAGTGTGAGTACAATCACGATTAACCAGATGAAACGGTCGCCCTTTGTTCTGTTAAAAATTGCCTGCATTTTTTATTACGAGTTTCGAGTTTTGGGTTTCGAGTTAAGAGAGTTTCGGGTTAATTGCTAGTTTATTTCCTTCTGCAAATTCAAAGATTAATTCTTAGAACAACAGAAAGATTTTCAGCTATTGCACACAACAATCAGTGAATTGAATATTATTCAGGAAGTGAATTCACTACCTGCTTAAATTTTTGTCCGCGTGCTTCGTAGTTCTCAAACAAATCGAAACTTGCACATGCCGGTGAAAGAAGAACAATATCTCCATTATTGGCAAAATGCTGAGCAGCCGCAATTGCATCTTCCATGCTTTCAGTATTTACAATCAGGTCAACTGATTTTGAAAATGCTTCGTGAATTTTACGATTGTCTTTTCCCAAGCAAACAATTGCTTTAACTTTTTCACGAACAAGGTCTGTGATTTTAGAATAGTCATTTCCTTTATCAACTCCGCCAGCTATCCAAACTACAGGTTGCTCCATACTTTCCAATGCATACCAAACTGAATTCACATTGGTAGCTTTTGAATCGTTGATGTACAGGATTCCATTTTTATGACCTGCTTCTTCCAGGCGGTGTTCAAGTGAATGAAAATCACTCATTGATTCTCTGATGACTCCTTCTTTCAATCCGATTGAAGTGGCAGCAAGACCGGCTGCCATTGAATTGTACACATTGTGTTTGCCGCGTAGGCTGAGTTGGTTAAGGTTCATGGTGATGGTGTTTTGATTTTGGTTTATGAAAAGTTTTTCGTTGTTGGCGTAGGCTCCCTCCAGAATTTTTCGTTCAAGGCTGAATGGTAATTTTTTGGCAGAGATGTTATGTTGGGAAAGACTATATGTCAGATAAAAGCTATCCACTCCATAGATAAAGTAGTCTTTTTGGGCAAGATTTTGAGCAATCCGGAACTTAGCAGCAGCATATCCTTCAATTTTATAATTGTATCTGTCTAAATGGTTTTCAGTGATATTGAGAATCATGGCAATGTGCGGATTGAAATCATAACAATCTTCAAGTTGAAAACTGCTGATCTCCATTACATAGTAAGCGGCATCGCGTTCCGCAACCTGGCGCGCGAAACTGTAACCGATGTTGCCGACAAGTGCTGCATCCAAACCTGCCTTAGTCAGAATGTGATGTGTGAGTGAAGTGGTTGTTGACTTTCCATTCGTGCCGGTGATGGCAATGATCGGAGAGTTAGTATATCGAGCTCCGTATTCAATTTCAGAAATGATGGGAATGCCTTTCGATTTTATTGTTTGAATCAGAGGAACCTTAGCGCTGATGCCCGGACTTTTTATAACTTCAGTTGCTTTCAGAATTTTTTCTTCTGAATGACTATTTTCTTCGAACGGAATATTATTTTCAATCAGAGTTTGTTTATACTTTTCTTTAATTTCTCCTTTTTCAGAAACAAAAACATCTGCACCTTGCTTGATGGCAAGCAAGGCTGCACCAATTCCGCTTTCCGCCGCTCCGAGTATTACTATGAATGGTTGCATTAAATTTCTATCTGAGTTTTAGTGTGATGATGGTGAGTACTGCGAGCATTATTCCGACAATCAAAAAGCGCATTACGATTTTTGGTTCAGGATAATTTAATTTCTGATAGTGATGATGAAGCGGTGACATTTTAAAAACTCTTCTGCCTTCGCCGTATTTTCTTTTTGTGTATTTGAAGTATGCAACCTGAATAATTACTGAAAGATTTTCTACCAGAAATATTCCGCACAGAATCGGAATCAATAATTCTTTGCGAAGCACCAACGCCAAGGTGCCGATGATTCCGCCAAGTGCAAGTGAACCGGTATCGCCCATGAAAACCTGCGCCGGATAAGTATTGTACCAGAGGAATCCAATGCAGGCTCCAATAAGTGCCGCAAGAAAAATCACCAACTCGCCGGAGTTGGGTATGTACATTATGTTTAAATAATTCGCTGTGTTGATGTTGCCACTCACATAAGCAAACACACCGAGAGTCGCACCAATAATTGCACTTGAACCTGCAGCAAGTCCATCAATTCCATCTGTAATATTTGCACCATTTGAAACGGCAGTGATTATGAATATTACAAATGGAATAAAAATTATCCAGGTATATTTTTCCCAATCGGCATTGAACCAGGTAAGCAATTTTGAATAATTGAATTCGTGATTCTTTACAAATGGAATGGTAGTAATCGGTGTATGTACATCCACAAACTTTTTAGAAATAGCAGTGTCTCTTTCAGCAACCGATTGAAATTCACTCATCTCAATTCTTTCTTTTGGATCAGCTTTTACAATTTCACGGCGCACTGTAACGGCATCACTTGTATAAAGAATAATTCCGATTACCAAACCCAGAATTACCTGACCCAACACTTTAAATTTTCCTGCTAATCCTCTTTTATCTTTTTTGAAAACCTTGATATAATCATCAATGAAACCAATCATACCCAACCACACAGTGCACATCAGCATGATGATGATATATACATTTTGAATTTTTGCAAACAACAATGTTGGGATCAATATTGCAGCAAGAATGATGAGCCCTCCCATTGTTGGAGTGCCTTGTTTTTTTAATTGTCCTTCCAAGCCAAGGTCGCGAACAATTTCGCCCACTTGTTTTTTTTGTAAGTAACGGATTAAACTTTTACCAATAACAAGTGAAATAATTAATGAAGCAATAATGGCAAATGCAGCTCGGAACGAAATGTATTGAAACACTCCGGCTCCCGGAAAATTGAAATGCTCATTAAGATATTGAAAGAGGTAGTACAGCATTATTTCATTTGCGATTTAAAAGTTTCGTCCAGTACCTGCTTATCGTCGAAAGGATGTTTCACTCCTTTTATCTCCTGGTATTTTTCGTGACCTTTTCCGGCAAGAATTATTATATCTCCGCTGTGCGCGAGTGATACTGCCGTTTTTATTGCTTCTTTTCTATCGGAAATTGAAAGCACATTCGGAATCATTGTTAATGGAATTCCGGTTTTCATTTGACTTAAAATTTCATCCGGGTCTTCGCTTCGTGGATTATCAGAAGTGAGAATTACTTTATCACTTAACTCCGCTGCAACTTGCGCCATCATTGGGCGTTTGCCATTATCTCTGTCGCCTCCGCAACCAATGATTGTTAAAATCCGCTCGTTGTTGGTGCGAATACTTTTTACAGTCGACAAAACTTTTTCCAATGCATCAGGTGTGTGCGCATAATCAACGATGCCAACAATTTTCATTTTATCTGAAATGATAAAATCAAATCTTCCTTCAGCAGGTTGCAATGCGCTGAGTGCAGTGAGCACTTTCAGTTTTTCTTCTCCTAATAAAACAGCTGCAGAATAAATTGACAATAAATTATACGCATTGAATTCGCCAACGAGATGAGTGGATACATCTACTCCATCAATGTTCATCAGCAAACCATTAAAAGAATTTTCTAAAATCTTCGCTGTATGATCTGCAGCAGTAGTTAAACTATATGAATATTTTTTTGCTTTTGTATTTTGAATCATCACGATGCCGCGCTTGTCATCAATGTTTGTTAAAGCAAACGCTTCAGAAGAAAGATTATCGAAGAGTTTCTTTTTTGCGGTGATATAATTTTCAAAAGTTTTATGATAATCGAGATGGTCGCGTGTGATGTTTGTAAAAATTGCACCGGCAATATTTAATCCGCTCAATCTGTTCTGGTCAATGGCATGCGAGCTTGCTTCCATGAAACAATAAGTGCAACCTGCATACAACATATCTTTCAGCAAACGATTAATCTGAATGGCATCAGGTGTTGTGTGTGTTGCTGCAATAGCAGAATCATTGATTCTGTTTTCTACCGTAGAAAGTAATCCGCAGGGATAACCAAGAGATTGAAACAAGCGATACAACAAAGTGGCAACAGTTGTTTTTCCATTGGTGCCGGTGACACAAACAATTTTTATTCTTGATGATGGCTGGTCGAAATAATTATCGGCAATGATTCCAAGAGCAACAGAACTATCCGGAACTTTCAGGTAAGTGATTCCATCTTTTATATCGGATGGAAACTTATCGCATACAATTGCAACGGCTCCTTTTTCAATGGCAAGGTCAATGTATTTATGCCCATCAGTGGCTACTCCCCTCACCGCAATGAACAATGAACCTTCTTTTACTTCGCGCGAATCAAAAGTGATATCGAGCACATGAATACCTGTATCGCCCTTCAATTCCTGAAGATTCACTTTATATAATATGTCGGAAAGTTTTTTCAAGTATTGAGTGTGATGGTGATGAATTGACCTTTAAATATTTTTGTTCCAGCAGGAAGCGATTGATTTTTTACCATTCCTATTCCTTCCACTTTCACTTGCAATCCGCTACTCTCCAATAAATAAATTGCATCGCGCAGTCCCATTCCTTTTACATCAGGAACCACTCCGGCAATTACTGTTTTGTTTGAAGAAGTGAGTTCAACTAATTTTTCGTTTGCTATTTGTTGCAACCATGTTCCTTCTTCATTATTGATAAATGGAATTCCTAAATTGCTGAACAGGTATTTTAAATCAGCACTGTAACCAGTTTTAACAATTGGCAAGGTTGCATTGTAGTTAGTTGTGTCTTTTTCCAATGCAGGATGCATTTCCAGATTGGTAGAAAAAATATTATCAGCAATTTCTTTGAACACAGGACCTGCCACGGCAGATCCATAATAAATTCCGTTTGACGGAGCATTGATAACAACTGCTATAGAATATTGCGGAACATCAGCAGGGAAGTATCCATAGAATGACGATTGATAGACTTTATTTTTATATCCACCACCACTGTTTGTTATTTGTGCAGTTCCTGTTTTTCCGGCAACACTGTAATATGGATTGAAAAGATTGTGTGCTGTTCCACTGATTACAACTTCATTCAATATTTCTTTTAATGAATTGAGTGTGGCATCACTGCAGATTTTCTGATTGATAACGATTGGCTGAAATTCTTTTGTGGGTTCACCATACTCCTGAATGGATTGAACAATGTATGGTTTCATCATCACCCCATTGTTTGCAACAGCATTGTACAACGACAAAAGACGAAGGGGAGTAATGTTCAACTCATATCCAACTGCCATCCACGGAAGAGAAACACCGCTGTTCCAATATTTGTCCTTCGTATTTTTTATGTAAGGAATCCGTTCACCGGGAATTTCAATTCCAACTGCGGTATCCAATTGTAAATCGCGCAGGTGCTGTAAAAATTTTTCCGGATTCTTATAATAGTTCTGGTACACCAATTTCGAAACTCCGACATTGGAACTGATGGCAAAACATTTTTTTATTGTCACTCTCGAATCGCCATGATCTTCCGCATCCTTCATTATTTGCTTGCCATAAATTTTATGGCCGTGTTCGGTGTCAACCGTGTCACTTAATTTCACATAACCATCCTCGAGCAACGCGAGCATTGATGCCAACTTGAAAGTTGAACCCGGTTCATGCGCTTCTCCAATTGCATAATTGTATAACTCTTTGTAAACAGAATCTCTATCGCGACCGAGATTGGCAATTGCTTTTATGGCTCCGGTTTTTACATCCATCACAATTACACAACCATGATTTGCATTGTTCTTCAATAATGTTTTCAGCAATGCATTTTCAGCAACATCCTGTATGGATACATCGAGCGTTGTGATTATATCTTTTCCGTTTTGAGGGTCAAATTCATAATCGTCATTCACAGGCATCCAAACACCGCCGGAAATTTTCTGCATTAATCTTTTTCCCTGAACACCATTTAAATCTTTATTGAATTTCGCTTCGAGACCAACGGGTTTTGTTCCATTGTCTCTTACATAACCGATTGTTCGGTTAGCTAAAACTTTAAAAGGATAAGCGCGTTTATTTTTTTGTGTAACAATCAATCCGCCCTTGTACTGTCCATCTCTGAAAATCGGAAAATCTTTTATTGTTTGTAACTGAGTATAAGAAATTTCCCGTTTCAGTAAATGATAACGCTCCTTATTCTTTCTCGCGTTGGTTAATTCAAAACGATAATCATTTGATGATTTGTCGTTGAATAATTTTGAAAGCGCATCAGCTAATTTTCCGATTGTGCTGTTGAAATATTCATCTTCCAGCCCTTCCGCTCTTGCATCGAATCGAATTTCAAAACTTGGAAGTGAGGTAGCCAGCAAACGATTATCACTTGAATAAATATTACCCCGATCAGCAGGAATTGCATAATACCTGGTTGTTAAACTATCGGCCATTGAGCGCCAGTAATTTCCTTCTACATTTTGTATCTGAAAAATTTTCCAGAGAATGGCGAGTGCAAAAACCACTATCACCATAAAGGCAATAGCGATTCTCCAATAGATGTCGCGCTTAATTCCCATGATTTGCTTCTACTATTTTTTTTGGTGGTACTCTTAATTCTTCCAGTCCGGTTGTTACAACCATTCTTCCTACTTCCGACATTTTACTTGAATATTCCAATTCACTTTTAGTTGTGGTGAATTCCCATTTCAATTCCTTCATTTGCTTTTCAAGTGTGTTTGATTCACGAACTGATTTTTCAACCCGATGTGAATTCCAGATGTAAACAATTCCTAACGCTGCGATGAAAAGCACAAATGGAAGATTGCGGATAACAGTTTCGTAACTCACCCAACTGCTTACATCAAGCAAATCCATGAGAGTTGATTTTTTCTTCCTGCTCTTTTTTTCTTCCTGAACAGGTTCTGTATTTCCAATAAGTTCATCCTCCTTCTCTCTTTTCACTTCATTAATTTTTTATTGCTATTCTCAATTTTGCGCTTCTTGCTCTCGGGTTTTCCTTTATTTCCTCTTCAGTTGCTGTAATTGGTTTTTTGTTCACCAGCGTAAATAATTTTTCGCTGTGCCCGAATAAATCTTTCTCAGTTTCTCCTGTTGCATTACCTGCTTTGAAAAAATTCTTTACCATACGGTCTTCAAGCGAGTGATAGGTAAGCACCACCATTCTTCCGCCCTTAGTCAATACTTCACTGCTTTGTTTCATCAGTTCTTCCAGTGAATTCATTTCCTGATTCACTTCCATTCTTAAAGCCTGAAAAACCTGAGCGAGGTAACGCGGACGATGACCTCTGATGCACGAATCAATTCTGGAAATGAAATCTGTTGTGGTGGTGAAAGGAGAATTCAATCTTTCTTTCACAATTAATTCAGCCAATGTTTTTGAATTTCTTAACTCACCATAGCTGCTAAAAATATTTTGCAACTGTTCTGCTGAATAAGTATTGAGAATATCTGCTGCAGTTGTTTCCAGTGAAGCATCCATTCTCATATCAAGGTTTGCTTCGTATCTAATGGAGAATCCTCTTTCAGGTGTATCAATCTGGTGAGATGAAATGCCGAGGTCGGCTAAAATTCCATTATAACCATTGGTGCTATCGACATCATAGACTTTCAAAAAACGCCGAAGGTGCCGGAAATTTTGTGGGACGAAAACCAAGCGCTCATCATCAACAATATTTTCTGCAGCGTCCTTATCCTGATCGAAGGCAAATAATTTTCCATTGGCATTTAAATGTTCCAATATTGCGCGGCTGTGCCCGCCGCCTCCGAAAGTGACATCAACATATTTTCCGGAAGGATTAATCGCCAACGCGTCCATACATTCTTTGAGCATTACCGGTTTATGAAAGATTGATGTTGCCATTTACTTTTCCCATTACCTGTTCTGAAAGTTTTACGAAGTCACGAGGTTCTTCATCCATCTGTTGGTGGTAATTTTTCTTACTCCAAACCTCAATGCGATTGTTGTAGGCAAAAAGCACCACATCTTTTTCAATGCCTGCATATTCCAATAATGGTTTCGGAATAAGTATTCTGTTATTCGCATCGAGAGATATTTCTGTGGCTCCGCGAAAAAAGTAACGCGCAAAATCACGATTATCTTTTACATACAAATTCAACTTGTTGATTTCATGCGAAATAATTTTCCAATCATTTATAGGATAGAGCACCAAACATTTTTCAACTCCGCGATTGATCACCAACTTGTCATGAGAGTCGGCAGGCAACTGACGCTTGAGCGCAGAGGGAA
The DNA here is from genome assembly GCA_947474435.1 of Chitinophagaceae bacterium. Taxonomy (GTDB): domain Bacteria; phylum Bacteroidota; class Bacteroidia; order Chitinophagales; family UBA10324; genus UBA10324. The sequence goes on from CANJII010000001.1 coordinate 82,262, forward strand.
CCATCACCCGTCCCTTTGCATCAAGGTTAATTTCGAACTCGCCTATTAGTTGTGTCTGACTCATTTTTATTGGTAGCGGAACAAATGTAAACACATTTTCCACTTTTCTCCCTTTTTAGCCACGATTAGCTACTAACGACATATAAATCAGCTTTATTGCGTGTGAATATCAACCATTTATGTTTTTAACATTGAGTTTGTGAATTGAGATTTTTGGCAAATAATTTTTGAAAATGGGAAACTGATACACCTTCATCAACATGATTTCATTTGAAAACAATGTTGTGAGCAATGAGTTGGTGAATTATAAAAATAAAATGGAGAATTGTGGGAACACAAAAAAGCCCCCTGAAATAGCAGAGGGCTTTGTAAAACTTATTTCTAATCAAATTCTAATCATGCATAATCGCAGCAACACCCGGTAATTCCTTTCCTTCAAAATATTCTAACAACGCGCCACCACCGGTTGATACATAACTGACTTTATCAGCGAAACCAAATTGATTAACAGCAGCAACACTATCACCCCCACCGACTAATGAATATGCACCTTGCTGTGTTGCATTCGCAACTGCTTCAGCAATTTTTACAGTGCCGTTTCTGAAATTGCTCATTTCAAAAACACCCATTGGTCCGTTCCATAAAATAGTTTTTGAATTCATAATTGTTTGCGTGAATTCTTCTACTGCTTTTGGTCCGATATCAAGTCCCATAAATCCAGTTTCAATATTTTTACTGTCGGCTGTTTTTCTGTTTCCATCATTTCCGAAAACATCCGAAGTCATTGAATCAGCTGGCAATAAAAATTTTACATTTTTCTGCTTTGCTTTTTCTAAAAGTTTAATTGCATTATCGATTCTGTCATTTTCGCACAATGAGTTTCCGATATTTCCACCCATTGCTTTGAAGAAGGTGTATGACATTCCACCACCCACAATAATGTTATCAGCTATGTCAACCAACTTTTCAAGAATCAAAATTTTATCAGAAACTTTAGCCCCGCCGATAATTGCGGTGAATGGATGCTGTGTGTTCTTCATCACTTTATCAGCACTTGCAATTTCACTCGCCATCAAGTAACCGAACATTTTATTTTCTTTCGAAAAATAGTTTGCAATGATAGTAGTTGAGGCATGGGCACGATGCGCAGTACCGAATGCATCGTTCAGATACACATCAGCAAGCAATGCTAATTCCTTCGCAAAATTTTCATCCCCCTTTTCTTCTTCAGGATGAAAGCGAAGATTTTCCAGCAACAATACTTCTCCTGATTTCAGATTTGCGGCTGCTTGTTTTGCTACTTCTCCAATACAATCGTTTACAAATTTTATTTCTCTTCCTAACAATTTTGAAGCGTGTGCAACAATATGCTTCAACGAATATTTTTCTTCGGGTCCGGTTTTCGGTCTTCCGAGATGTGACATTAAAATAACTGAACCCCCATCATTCAATATTTTACTGATTGTTTTTAAAGAAGCTCGGATTCTTGAATCATCAGTAATCTCAAAAGTTTTTTTGTCCAACGGAACATTGAAGTCAACGCGGATGATTGCTTTCTTTCCTGAAAAAATGAAACTGTCGATTGTAGTCATTGTATTGAAATATAAAAATGGTGAAAGAAAAATGCCCCTGAAAAATCAAAGGCATTTTAAATTTTATTCAGAATAATTATTTCTTAATCAGTTCCGCAAAATACTTCACGGTGCGAACCAACTGTGATACATAACTCATTTCATTATCGTACCATGAAACAGTTTTTACCATTTGTTGATCTCCCACAGTCAATACTCTTGTTTGAGTTCCATCGAACCATGAACCGAATGAAATTCCGATTACATCGCTGCTAACAATTTCATCTTCAGTGTACCCGAATGATTCATTTGAGGCGGCCTTCATTGCTGCGTTGATTTCTTCAACAGAAGTTTTCTTTCCCAATACAGTTGTCAATTCAGTTAACGAACCTGTGAGAGTCGGAACACGCTGAGCAGTTCCATCTAATTTTCCTTTCAATGCAGGAAGAACCAAACCGATTGCTTTTGCAGCTCCTGTACTGTTGGGAACAATGTTTTGTGCCGCAGCACGGGCACGACGCAAATCTCCTTTCGGATGCGGAGAGTCCTGAGTGTTTTGGTCATTGGTATATGCATGAACAGTAGTCATCAAACCTGCAATGATTCCGAATTTTTCTTCAAGAACCTGTGCCATTGGTGCTAAACAATTGGTAGTGCATGATGCACATGAAACAACTGTTTCAGTTCCATCTAAAATTTTATGATTGACATTGAACACGATTGTTTTCAAATCACCGGTTGCCGGCGCTGAAATCACCACACGCTTTGCTCCTGCTGTAATGTGACCTTCTGCTTTTTCTTTATCAGCAAAAAATCCGGTGCATTCCAAAACCACATCAACATCATGATTTTTCCAGGGAATAGCTGAAGGACTTTTTTCAGCATAAATTTTTATTTCATTTCCTTCTACAATAATGCTGTTGTCAGTTGAAGTGACATTTTTATTGAACCGACCTTGAGCCGAATCATACTTTAAAAGATGAGCCAGCATTTTAGGATTCGTTAAATCGTTTATGGCTACAATATCAATTCCTTTCATATCGTAAATCTGGCGGTAAACCAGGCGACCGATACGACCAAATCCGTTAATGGCTACTTTAATGTTTGACATGTATTGAGTTTGAATTTTAGTTTGAAATTTTTTTTGAGAGCGCAAATTTATTCATTCACTTTTCGGGTCAAAGGATTATAGTCATATTTTTTCAAAGCGCGCTCTTGGATAGGTAGCTTTAGTGTATATATTTGCGCCCCGCCAATGAAAACATGGAGCGTTGGTCAAGGGGTTAAGACGCTTCCCTTTCACGGAAGAATCACGGGTTCGATTCCCGTACGCTCTACAAAAAAAGGCAATCCAAATGGATTGTCTTTTTTTTCATATAGTTACTATTTTCAATTGTTTAAGGCTTTTGAATTATAAATTGATTTGCATCAATTTTTAATAAATCATCACTTCCACTTTCCCTTTCTTATCAATACTTCCACGAAACATTCCTTCGGTATTAAAAGGCATTTCAATGTTTCCTTTTTTATCAATGCAGATGCAACCGCCTCTTCCGCCTATCTCGACTAATTTTTCCATGATCACTTTTTTCGATGCCTGCTTCAAACTTTTATGCTTGTATAACATCAACGAAGAAATATCGTGTGCAACAACGAGGCGAATAAAATCTTCACCTTTTCCTGTACACGAGATTGCGCAGGACTTATTGTTGGCATATGTGCCGCAACCAATCAATGGTGAGTCGCCAATGCGATTGAATTTTTTATTTACCAATCCTCCGGTTGAAGTTCCGGCTGCAAGATTTCCGAATTGATCGAGCGCCACACAACCCACTGTTCCGAATTTATCTCCTTCCTTATTATCACCTGGCAAAATCATTCCGGTTGTATCAGTATGATCAAGCACAACTGTATCTGAATTAATAATTTTCTCCAACTGCTTCTTTCTGAACTCGGTTACAAAGTAAGAAGTGTCAACTATTTCCAATCCATGTTTTGTTGCAAACTCCTCCGCACCCTTTCCTGAAAGCAAAATAAATTTAGAACTATCTAAAATTTTCCGTGCTGCACTTATCGGATTTTTTATTGTTCGAACTCCAGCCACTGCCCCGGCTTTTAAAGTATTGCCATCCATAATTGCTGCATCCATTTCCACTGTTCCCTTATGTGTGAGCACCGAACCCCTGCCTGCATTAAACAGCGGTGAATTCTCCAACACATTTATAGTTGCCTGCACAGCATCAACCGAGGTTCCTCCGTTTTTTAAAATGTTATAACCAGCTTGCAAAGCAAGCGCAAGTGTGTCCTTGTATGCCTTCTCTTGTTCGGGTGAAAGATTCATTGTTTTTAAACTTCCGGCACCCCCGTGAACAGCAATTGCAAATGATTGATTTAAATTTTTTGACTGAGCCATAACATGATTTGATAAACAAAATGAGAGAAGAAAGAATAACCAGAAAAATATTTTCATGATTAAATATCAGTATTATTTCTAAAACTTAAAATAACAAATTACTCCTGTGGTAAAATAATTAATTCTGCTCACCCGATTTAAGCCATTGTCAATTGAATAATAGAATTCAGTTTTGAAAAAGTCGTTGATGTTAAAAAAGCATCCGGCGGTATATCTGATATCAGTCAGAATTCTTTTTCCTGTGGCATTCAGGTTCATGAAATTCTCAACTGATATATAAGGATTCAGGTAGTAATTAATTTTATACCGAAGTGTAATTTTATTCCGATTATAAATCTGAGGTGCACGATAGTTCAATGAAAACAGTTTTGGATAATACTGCACCTGGAATCGCGAACGAACTGAAAAACTAAATCGCGAATAATATTTTGAATACGCAGCATCAACATAAATCATCTGCCGATCATCGTAAAAGTTTTCAAGGTTTTTTCTTTTTACAAAACGATAATTCACACCAAAAGAAAAATGCCGATTCAATTTGTAATTAACTCCGGCATCGGCAAACGCAACTCCTAATTCGTTCAGGTTCTGATTAAATATTTCATTGTTCAAAAATGAAAATGAAAACGAGCGGGATAATTTTTTTTCAATACTGAATCCTGTTACCATTCTGAAATCATTCTGCGGTTGTGCAAAATTTCGAATTGAAGTGAACAACAGAAAAATGAAAATCAAAATCGATTTAGTAGGTATAGACATATTCTCTTGAATAAATTATCTCGTTCTTTTCGTTAAGTATTTTTTTTGAAGTCAACATTCCTTTCGAATCGTATTCGTACAAAGTTGTTCTGATAATCTTTTCAGTTCCATTGGTGGTTACTTCCGTTACCAGATCATTGTCCGGATTATAGGTGTAATCAGTTTCCTCGACAATATTTCCATCCCCATCCAATACCGTTTTTATTTTTGCTTCATTCCATTTATCATAAACTGTTCTGGTTGACTTTATAGTTTTTCCGGTGCTGTCAACTACACTACTTTCAGTTTCATCGCCATGCAAATTGTAATCGTATTTCTCGTGACGGGTTTGCGCTCCACTTTTATCATATTCTAATAACTCAATGGTTTTTCCTGCTGCATTATAAAATGTTCTGGTGTGACGAAATACATTTTCTCCTTTGCGGATGTCATTGGTGGTAGATTCAACACACGAAATTTTCTTATCGGCAATTTCTCTTTGCGACTGCGAATAAGAAGCAGTTACGGAAAAGAGAATTAATAAAACGAGGTTTAAAATTTTCTTTTTCATCAGTTAAAGATATTAAGTGTATCAGTGGATATCACATCTTTCCTACCAACGACCCTAATTTGCTGAATGACCGGAATCATTCCTGAAGAAGAACTTTGATGGTTTGAAAAAGTGGAGTCAATCGAATAACAGTAAACCGTGTAATCACCTTTGTATAAATACTTGAATTCAAAATCACCATTGTAATCGCTCTTGATTCTTTTGAGATAAGTCTGATCGTTTCCGGCAACGAGATACACATACACATCAGCCCCTTCATACTCACTTATAAATTGCGTGAAGGTGGAATTGAAATGCTGCACATGAATGTGACCGTTGATTGTTGCATCACCACCAATACCCGGTTCTTTCTTACAGGAAGAAAATCCTGCGACTGTAAAAATTAAAACAATGAAAAAGGATATTCTGAAATTCATATCAGTTTGTGTTTTTAGTATTCAATAAAATGATTTGATCAGGTTGCAATGAACGATAACCTTCACCGGAAGCGGCTATGATTATTGTTCTTTTACTTCTCAATTTATTAATCCTTTCGGTAATGATTTCACGATTCGCTGCATCCAATCCCTTGAATGGTTCATCGAGTAACAAAACTTTTTTTCGTGTAAGCAAAGCGCGACTGAACATTAACATCTTGCGTTCACCATAAGAAAGATTTCCGGCAAAGTCATTCAGTTTTCCATTGAGTGTTTCTACAGAAATTTCATTTGAATTAAATTTCAATTGTTGCAATGAAGAAATTGCTTTCTCTCTCTTCTCCAAGCTTCTGGAATAAGAAACAGCTTTGAAAATGGTATTGCCAGTCAATGGAAAATCATCGCCAACGATGGTTACATTTTTTCGTATCAATTTAGGAGTCATGAATGAATAGTTGAAATCATCCAACAAAATTTCTCCGGCATTAACTGGATAAAGATTCATAATCAATTTCAATAAAGTTGATTTACCGGTTCCTGCTGCTCCCTCAATAATTGTTAATGAATTTTCATTTGCCTTGAATGAAAACTGATTGAAAATATTTTTTCCTTCCTTGTATGAAAAGGAAATATTCTTCATTTCAATTTGTCCGATTGCATCATAATCTTCAATCACTGTTTGCGATTCAACAGGTCGGTTAATCACATTCAATAATTTGTTGTACGAAACTGTTCCGGCTCTCCACACCATGTTCACACTAAGTATTCTCCTGAAAACCCGTTGCATGTAAAGCAGAATTAAAATGTAGGCAAACACATCTGCTTTTCGAATTCCATACGGTTTTGATTCACGCAATATCATTACATCATACAATACAATTCCTACTGTTGCATAAAATAAAACCGGCAAAAGAGTTTGTACAAACGAATAGCGACGGAAATATTTTAAACCGAAATCATAAATTTTTTTTGAACGCGAATTGAATTGTTCTTCTTCCGGTTTCTCCCGATTAAATGCTTTCAGACTGATGAACGATTGAAAACGATTCGCCACAAATCCAAGCAATGCACTTTTTGAATTTCGTCTCAACACAATTACATTTCTTAATTCTGTTGTGAAAAAGTAGATGATAAAAAATCCAATCAGCAGAACAGAGAAAACAATTATTGTTAATCCCGAACTTGTAGAAAACAAAACCATGAATGCAAGCGACAGAAAAATTAAATCTGCACTGAACTCAATGATTCCTGTTGTAATAAATTTCTGAATGAAAATTAAATCACCGCTGTAACGGAGTAAGTACTTGCCCGCCGGTTTTTCTTCAAACACACGCATTGGTTGTTTTAACTGAGTGCTGAATGCGAGTTCTCTTATTTCTTTCGAAAACTTTTCGCCAATCACTCCGGCAAAATATTTATGAAAGAAAACTGTTACACCTGTAAGCAGAATAATTGCTGCGAAGAATAAAAAGAACTGATTGCCAGATACAACTTCAACCGGAAGGTAGTTGAACAATCTGCCTTTCAGTGAATTTTCATGCAATGCAATTTCATAAAACTTTCCGATGCTGAGTGGTAATAGAATATTCAGCAAGCTGCCCATAACTGCAAAAAACAAAGTTGAGTTAATGAGCAGGAAATGTTTTTTTGAAAATTGCAAAATCAATTGCGTACTGGTAATCATGCTACCATTAATGATTGGCGAATAAATAAATGGTTGAACCTACCGGTCATTATCTGGTCAATGGTGAGTACTGGAATGTTGAGGTTGTGTTTCACTTCTTCAATCAGCAACGGACTCATGGTAAACATGCCACTCACAAATGACACCATCACACCATACTCGCGCAACAACTGCACGCCGTAATGCGCACTCAAACTATCACCACTCGAAAACACGACTGAGTGAATGGTATTCATAAACTCTTTTGACTTCAACAGAAAATTTGTTTCGCGCTGATACAATCCATCAGCAATTTCCATTACGATGTAATCCACTTTTTCTGATTCCAGAGAATTTAAAAGTGACTGATACAAATCAAGCAGATCTTTTTTCTCGCACATGTAAGTGGATGGAAATCCCATGTCGGAAAAATCAAGTGACACATCAGCACCGCAATCAAATACATAATCTTTGTCCTTGGTGTGCGCGGTTCCGGTGAATTTTATGAATGCCACTTTATTATTTTTTTCTTTCAGTCCGCGTGCAATGTGAGCGGCTGTTGTCGTTTTTCCACTGTCCATTGTGGAACCGATAGACAAAATAATTTTCGCATTGTTCGGAACATGACCGCTGAAGGTAGTTTTGGTTTTGTTGTAAAACTTGGTATTTATCACTGCACCATTTTCATCGCAGCAATAACCAACCAGTTTGATTTTTGTTGGCTCAATATCTTTCAGCGCATAGTTTTTTGTTTTCACCACTCCTACTGCTCCACCTGCTGACAGCATATCATACAATTCCATCGGTTCTTCCGGAACATATCCTTCGTACTGCGCGGTCGCATATCGATCAGCGAATGCAGCCATAATAATATCTCCTTCGAAAATCGAAACTGTTCGTTTCAAATCAGACTGAATGGTTTCGTGCTTTCCGCGTTCAACAATTTCGAACAACCCCACATCACCTGCAATTGGCTTGTAAGAGTTGATGATTGTTTGATTGAAATTATATTTCTGAATGTCTTTGGTGACAATTGTTTTTTTGATTTTCATGATTTATGATTTTAAGAGTTGATTAAAAGTTTGTGTGAAAAAGTTTGAAAGTTTTTAGTGTGGAATTTTCTGTTGCTATTGAAGCGAAATAAATTCCGGATGAAAGTGCAGGAACCGAAACGCGGTAGTTTCCATTGGAAGGAAGCTGTGTTTCAGTAATTAATTTTCCCGTTACATCAAAAAGTTTAAATGAATAAACTGAATGATTACTACCAGAAATATTTACAGCTAAATAATTATTGAAAGGATTTACAATACTGACTTCAAAATTTTGCTGTAGTAAATCATTGGTGCCAACATAAAATCCGCTGTACTTAACAACTAAAATATCGCGTTGATTATTTGTTTGCCAGGTGCTGCCCCCAACATACAATGAACTATCGCTGCACCACATCACATTCGGAACATCCAACGAATCAGTAGTTGGATTACTAAAGTTTGAATTCCAATAGGAAGTAGTGAGTGAATCAAATGCGCTCAACGAAATATCATAATTCACTGATGATGAATTTCCCGTATCAATGTGCCCTGCAAAAAAAGTGTGCTGAATGTTGTTGACTAAAACCGCATCACCGATTTCATCCTTCGCGGTTGGATTTAAATTTATCCATTGCTCATTTCCGTTTGCATCATACGCAATATTTACTTCATCAAAATTTATTGCACCAGAAGCATCAGCATCAGAATATCCGGTCACAATGCAAGTGCCATCAGCTTTTAATGCACAAGCAGTTGCAGCATCGCCGCCATTCGTGTTGTTAAATCTTTTATTCCATAATAACGAACCCCCAGTCGAATATTTTACAGTAAGGTAATCCGATGAATCGGTTGCACCGGCGCTAGCGCCAGTGAGATAAATTTCTTCAGCAGCATTTATTTCCATTGCCGCCGGAACATCATCGCCAAAAGTTCCGTCAAAAGTTTTTACCCATTGCTGTGTTCCGTTGTTATCATATTTGATAATTAAAAAATCATTATCAGTTCCATTGAAAGTTCTTCCACCTATATACACATTTCCTGAACCAGCAACACGAATAAAACTTCCGCGATCAGCATTGTTGCCTGTGCCGTTAAAAGTTTTTACCCAAACTATATTCCCGTTTGCATCATACTTAATGGTGTTCACATCGTCGTTTGAATTAATGCTTGGGTCAGTATCCACTCTTCCTGTTACATAAATATTTCCCGAGCCATCCAACTTCATATCATACCCCTTATCATTATTATGCGCAGGCGAATCATAAAACCGATTCCACAACGAATCACCGTTCGAATTATACTTAACTAAAGTAAAATCACCCGATGTTCCCTTGTTCTTTGTGAAACCCGAAACAAGAATGTTCCCCTGATTATCCAACTCTACTGCATTGGCTTCATCATCACTGTCCGGCGACGAACCATCCACATACTTCATCCAACTTAAAATTCCGGTTGCATTAAATTTTAACAGAGTGAAATTTCGGTTGCTTCCTTTTCCAACTGAATAACCCGCAGCATACACATTACCTGCACCATCTGTTTTTATTTCGCGAATGTTATCGGAGTTATCACCTACGCCATCAAAAATATTAGCGAACGATTGCACACCACTAGAATTATATTTCAACAACACAGCATTGCTTTGCTCCGTTGAATTATCCGTGCGACCAACCACAAACACATTTCCGTTTGCATCCGCGCAAATTCCATTTCCTTCATCGTTAAAATTTCCGGTACCGTTGTAAGTCTGCGTCCACAACAAAGTTCCGGCAGCGTTGTAGCGCAGCACAGCAATATCATTATTCGAAACCGGAGTTGCATCACTGTCTGATGATCCCGCAACCACAATGTTTCCGTTCGAGGCAATCACGATTGAAGTAGCCACATCATCATTGCCACCTGCGCCTTCAAATGTTTTCACCCATTGTTGCGTGCCTGCTGCATTGTATTTTATGGTAGTGAAATTATAGTTTGTGAAAGCCGAAGCATCCGCATCACTCTGACCTGTTACATACACATTGCCGCTGTTGTCAACTGCAATGGCATTCGCGCGATCGTGTTCAACATTGTCAAATTCCTTTGTCCATACTTCTGTTCCTGATGAATTGTACTTGATTGTAAAATAATCATCGTTGTTTCCGTTGCTGCTTCGGCCGGTTACATAAATGTTTGCGACATTATCAATGGCCATTGCCAATGCGCGGTCATTATTATTCTGGTCGCCGTACTTCAACCAGAGCTGCACACCTGATGCGCTGTACTTGATGGTTACATAATCATCATCCACGCCATTGTAACTTCTGCCCGTTACATAGATGTTGTTGCTTCCATCAACAACAACTTTAACTGCACGGTCAATTCCATTACCTAATCCATTGTATCGTTTCTCCCACAAAAAATTACCTGTTGCTGAATATTTTATTGTGAGGTAATCATCATTTGAAAGTGCAGCCGGGTCCGAATCACTCTGACCGGTTACAATTACATTTCCCTGGTGATCAACTGCAATTGAATTTGGTTGGTCATATTCATTTGACAATGCATCGTTGTAAATCTGAGTCCACTGCAAAACTCCATTTGTGTTATATTTCTGTGTCAGGTAATCATCACCTGCTTCAATACTTTTTCCGAATCCGGTGATATAAATGTTGTTTAATGAATCAGTGACAATAGCAAGCACTTCATCTGGTCCATTGCCTTCATCATTAAATTCTCTTCTCCAAATTTCAGTTCCGCTGTTACTGAATTTCTGCAACAAAAAATCCCGACTGGTTCCAATGTTTACTGTTGAACCGGCGGTGTAAATATTTCCCTGTACATCAGTTGTGGTGCAGGTGTAGCGGTCGCTGAAATCGCCTTCGCCATTCCAGGTGGTTGACCATAGTTGTGTTTGCGCCATTGTACTCACGCTCAGCAAAAGCTGTAGCATGAACAATGAAATTTTTATTTTCATTTTTCTTTTTTAAATCAATAATTAGGAAATGTTCCTTTTAAAACAGAAACAGCATTTTGATTTCAATGATGAAATCATCAGAAGAAATATTTATTCTCAGCAACAAGGTGGTTTAATAATTCCGGAAAGAAAACCGGATAGCAATACTTTATTTAAATAAGGGAATTTCTGTACTGAATAATTTTCGTCAGGAAATAATTTTAATAATACCGGACTCTCGTAGTAAAGAATATTTGCTGCAACCGATGTTCTTGTTTTAAACGGAACTGAGCGATGCCGATTTTCGAGCCATTGAGTATGATCGCCATCTAAAAAGTGAATGTAAATGAAGTGTGTGAATGTGTAATTCGGGTTTCGGTTAACATGATATCGGAAGTGCCGAAAATATCCATCCCATTTGCTCATTTCCTTCTCGAGCATTCCGCCCGAAAAGAAAAGTGCAATTGCAAACCAGATGAATATTTTTTTAAGAAACATATAATGATGATACCTGCACCCCTTGAATGGTTGCGTTAGTTAAGGTGTTGGGTGCTGAATGGGAATATTGTGGAGTTGAATGGTTGAAACCATTCTCTTTACCGTTCTGCACTGTACTGAAATTTCTTTTAAAATTATTTTTCGAAGATTGTAAGGTTATCATTATTGGAAATTGAAAAATATTTTTTTGCCTATCAAAATTTCATTTTGCAATTATTGTACTTCAAATCGTTTCACAATTATTTTATCGGCTTGTTGAATTCTTAAGAAATAAATTCCTTTTGCAAACCGGCTAACATCAAAACTCATTTCATTCATTCCGAATTCAGCGTTGATTTTTTTCTCATCCATTTTTTGTGAGAGAAGATCCAGAATTTGAATTTCACTTTCAGCATTTATTAAAGAAGAAAACCGAAGTGTGATATAATCGGAAGTCGGGTTTGGAAAAATTTCCAACGATTCACTTGCCATTTCTTCCTCACGACAAGTGATTGAAACTGCGAGTGATTTTGTTGCACTGTTTGCACACGCATTGGTTGCATACACTGAAACATTGCCGGCTGTGCTACCGAAATTTATTGATACACTTATTGTTCCCTGCCCGCTAATAATGCTTGCGCCAACCGGAGCTGACCATGTATATGAAGTTGCTCCGCTCACTGCGGCAATGGAATAAATGACTGCTGCCTGATTTGCACACACAGTTGCAGTGCCTGTAATTGCAGCCGGTGTTGCAGGGCGTGCATACGCATTTAATGATTTATCAATGCTGCTTCCACAACCATTTGTAGCGTGAACTTTTATGGTTCCGGAAACAAATGCTGCTGCGAAATTTATTATCACTGCATTGGTTCCCTGTCCGCTTACGATGGATGTGTTTGCAGGAACCGACCATGTATAAGATGTTGCGCCTGCCATTGCCGTGCAACTGTAATTTTTATTTCCTGCGTTGCATAAATTATTTGTTAAGCCTGTAATAGTTGTTGGTACTGCGGGAACAGAACCGATGGCTGCGGTGCGCACTGCACTGGTGCCGCAACCGTTGCTTGCTGTAACAGTGAGGTTTCCATTGGTGAATGTTGCTCCGAAATTTATGGTGACAGATGTGGTTCCCTGTCCGCTGATGATGGTAGAATTAAGAGGAGCCACCCATGTGTAAGTAGTTGCATTGGCAACGGGAGCAATGGAATAAATAACTGCTGAGGTGCCCGCGCATACTCCTGTAGTTGGTCCGGTAATAACACCGGGAGTAGCAGGTTTGCTTTTGAGTGCTTTTGTTTTATTGGCGCTTGAACCAAAACAGTTGACAGATTTTACACTGAGGTTTCCGCTCACCCATGCGGCTCCGAAAGAAAGTGTGATGGCATTGGTTCCCTGTCCACTGAGGATGGTGGTGTTTGCAGGTGCTGTCCATAAATAAGAAGTGGCAGTGGCAACCGCAGCGATGGAATAATTAGCTGTAGTGTTCGCACATGAAACAGCGGGGCCGGTAATGGTTCCGGGAACGGTAGGAACAGCAACTGTAACAGTGTAATCAAAAGAGGCAACAGGACTTGCGCCGCACACTCCGTTTGCAACCACGGTGATGGAAGCAGAATTAGCAATTGCAGAAAATGAAAGTGTAACACTGGTGGTTCCCTGCCCCGCAGTAATGGATGCGCCTGAAGTAACAGTCCATGTATAAGAAGTTGCACCTGCAACGGGATTGATGGAATAAACCACTCCGGTTTGATTGCGACAAACTACTGCGGTAGTAGTTGTAAAAACAGGAAGAGAAAGCGGCGAACAAAATTTAAGCGTAGTTAAATTCAAACCTGTGTTGGTGGCTCCGGTTGAATAACCTGTTACACAAATATTTCCGGCAACATCAACCGCGCCTGTGCGACCAACATCTTCGCCATTGCCGGTGCCGTTGTATTTATAATTCCAGCTTACAGTTCCGGCATCGTTGTACATGAGTGTAATGAAATCGCTGCCCGATGTAGTACTGAAAGTTTCGCCGACTACATAAATATTTCCTGGATTATCAACCATCACATCGTTTCCTCTATCGAATGATAAACCGGTTCCATTGAATCGATTCAACCACAATTGCGCGCCGGTGGTTAAGTTTAATTTGATGGTGACAATGTCACCTGTATCGGTTATTGAATTTAGTGCACTTCGCCCGGTAAGATAAACTCCATTGGCGTTTGCGGTGATTCCGTAAGCGCGGTCAACAAAATTTCCGGTGCCGTTGTAATTGTAAGTCCACTGTAACACTCCGCTGTTGTTGTATTTTTTTGCGAAGTAGTCATCATCGTTCGCAACAGTTCCGGTGTTGCCTGCAACGAATGAATTTCCGCTTGCATCAATAAATAAATCGCGTGGCTGATCATTGAGATTTGCTGCGCCCGCGAAAGCTGACAACCAGAGTTGTGTGAGTGCTCCGTTGTATTTTATTACCACTGCATCTTCGTTAGTGCCGTTAAACATTCTTCCGGTGACCCAGATGTTGCTTGCGTTCAATGCAAAAACTTTCACGCCACGATCAGCGCCATTGCCGGTTCCGTTGTAACGGATAACAGCTTGCTCCACTCCTAAAACAGAAAGTTTAATGGTGGTGATATCGTAATTGCTAACGAGGTTCGAAATATTCTGATCACTGTATCCGGTAATAAATGAAGTTCCATTTGGCAATACAGAAATAGAAACCGCTACATCAGCTTCGTTCACAAAGTTGTATCGGTAAGTCCAAGTGATATTTCCGAGCGTATCGAACTTCACAACTACATAATCATCACTTGTTCCGCTGCCGATGCTGCTGCCGCAAACATAAATTCCACCCGCAGTGTCTATACCAATTGCTCTTCCTTCATCATCATCAAAAGAGAAATCATAAGTCTTGTTCCAGACTGTTACACCTGCCGAATTTATTTTTGAGCAGAACAAATTTCTCTTCTGCTCAGCAGTAATTACATACCCCGTGATGAAAATATTTTTATGATTGTCGGTCATCATTGCATTTACCTTATCGGTAAAATCTCCCTTGCCATTGAATTTTTTACTCCAGAGAAATGCGCCTGTTGCAGTTGCGTAACTGATAACGGCAGCATCTCTTTGTGTTACCAAATTTTCTGTTCCGCCAACAATCACCGGATTTCCTGCTGCATCTAAAAACATTCCTTCTGCAATATCATCACTGACTGTTGAAGTTCCGTTCAGATACACCGCCCACAATTGTGCGCCTGCAGAATTATATTTTACAGTTAAAAAATTATTGGTAGTAATAGATGCAAGTGCATCCATGTCACTTTTCCCTGTAACAAAAACATTTCCGTTATCATCCACTAAAATTTTATTCGGGTCTTCTGCATTCAAAACCGGATTGCCGTAAAGCGATGCCCATAGTTGAGTTCCAACAGAATTATATTTTATGGTTACATAATCGTAATCGGTATTACCACCTGAATTCTGTATATCTGTTTGCCCTGCCACATACACATTTCCGGTTGCATCAACAGCAATGGTGTTTCCGAAATCGTTATCTACATTGTCGTACATCTTAGTCCACTGCGCCACTCCTGCTGAGTTATACTTGATGGTCATGAGGTCGTAATCATTTGCATTTTCCGAGCGACCTGTTACATAAATATTTCCGGAAGCATCGCGTGTGATGTCTTCTCCGCGGTCGTTTCCGAACCCGCGATCATAAATGGTTTGCCATGTAACTGTTCCAGTTGAAGAATAACTGATGGTGATTACATCATCAAACAAAAGTGAAAATGTTCTACCTGTAATCACACAACCACCAAGATTATCTCCGGTGATTGCGGTGCCGCGATCGGTAGCGTTCCCTGTTCCGTTGTAGCGTGCCGCCCATAGTTGCACACCTGAAGTATTGTATTTTATGGTGATGATGTCATCATTAACTATTGCAGAAGAATCTCTATCACTTTGTCCGGTTACGAAAACATCTCCGGCAGTATTTATAAATAATCCGAGCGGAGAATCATCCTGATTGAATGGCAAATAATTGTAAGTAGCAGACCATAATAAAGTTCCGGCATTGGAATATTTCTGTGTGAGAATATCATTCTGAAAAACAGAGCCGCCATCTGTTACACCACATACATAAATATTATTTGATGCATCGAGCGCTATGAACATTGCCTTATCGCTTCCGTTTCCATTGGTGTTGTTGTACTGACGAGTCCATACTGTATCACCAACAGAATTCATTTTCACCACCAAGTAATCTTTGTCTTGCGCGGTGTTGAATGAATATCCGGCAGCATAAATATTTCCGGCTACATCTTTTACTACAGCATTGTAACGGTCGGAGTTATCGCCAGTGCCAGATTGTGTGTTCGTCCATTGAGGAGTGACCTGCGCGGAAATTTTTAACGATGCATTTAATAACAGGAATACTGAGAGAATAGTAATTCTAAACTTCATTGGTTTGGGTTTATGGTTTTGTGTTATGGTTGATAGGATGATACCCTTACCCTGATTAGGGTTGCGTTATAAAAGCAGTAAGTTGCTGAACGGGAATAATAAATATCTGAGCAAAACAATTTCAGGTAAAATCATTTAAAATCAAATTTAAAATTCATCGATAAAAATCGAATTGATATCCGTTTGTAGCATTAAGAATATTTTTATCGAATTGGAATTACTTACAATTAAAATTTAATGAAAGCATTAAAAACTATAAAACAAGCCGGTTTTTACTCCCAAAGAAAAAGGATAACAGTTAACCGAAATATTTTGTGTTAGCGAATTTACTGAGCCACGATACGATGGTTCAATAAAAAATCCAAGATGATTGAATGCACGATAACGAACACCCGCTCCCAATAGAAAACCATAATTCATTTTCTTAACACCATCTATTTCATTGAAAAAAGTTTTATCAGCATTGTTCAATTGCAGTCTTGCTTTTGCCTGCATTAAAAAATTTGCAGCAATACCGGAGTACCCATAAAAGCTGAACCGGTTTTTTGTTAGCTGATAATTTACCGTGAATGGAATGCTGATGAATTTTACTGAAAGCAAACAGGTGGTATTTAATTTCAGGCTGTCACCTTTTTGCAATGGTGTTACATTATCATTCGGAATTTGGATGTTGCCGCATGAAGTGGTGTATAAATAATTAATTTGATTCTGGTCATCATAATCTGCGTAAATGGTTGTTAAATCAGAAGAATAAGAGAGTGTGGAATAGGTAAGACCTGTTGTGAAACCAAAATGCTTTGTTAAACCATATTGCAATTTTATTCCGGTGCTAAACGCATATTTAACTTTCTCGTGATCGTAATATTCTATAACAGGTTCTGAACCACCGGAGCTATTTGGAGTCAACCGGTTTTTTGTAAAATCAGGGGAATAAAAAACAGCAATAGAAAGATTGTTTTTGTTTTTTTTGTTGAGTGGAATATTATTTAATGCGGTGTCGCTGTTGGTAATTGCAATATTTTTATTTTCATCAGTGATGATAGTTTCTTTTGTTAAAGTGTCTTCATCGATTTTATCCGAAATACTGTTTTCAGTTACAACCGTTACACTTTGCGAATTGTTTGTGGTATTGTTTTCAATAGAAACAAGAATATCTGAACCAACCACTTTTTCGACATCAGAAATATTTTCAGTTGAGGGATTAATTTTTTCTTCTGTTATAATTAATTGTTTATCCGAAACAGCATTCAGCTTTTTGTTCTCAGGATTTACCGATTCATTTTTAGTTTTTTTTTCGCCTTGCTGATGTACAACTTTGTTTTCGCTTTCAGATTTTACAACTGACGAATTTGAATTGCGATCAGATATTTTTGTTAATGTACTTTTCGTCTTGTCTGTTGTTGCTGAGCTAACAGATGTAGAATTCTGATTTGCCGGGTTTGTCAAATCATTATTGCTTTCTTCTGTTTTCTTTTTGTCTTCTATTGATGCATTGTTGTCAGCATTTTTAACAACCGGCATTTCCTTACTTAAATTATTACTGGTTGATTCGGGATTCTTATTTGGTAAAACAATAAAGTAAGTAACAACTGAAATGAGCAATAAACTAATTCCTATGACAATTGCTTTACGCGCAGTAAAACCACCTTTGTTTTCAAGCGCCATTTTTTTATCGAGCGCAGAATTCAGCAAATCCCACGCATTATCAGGCGGATCCATTTTTAGCTTATGGACTTCAGCAGGCGTTAAAAAATGTTTATCGTTACTTGCTTCCACTGTAGTTTAACTTTTGCGCTGATTTAATTTCTTCATCCTTAATGGCGTTCTGCAAAATTACTTTTGCCCGCGACAAGTTTGATTTTGATGTTCCTTCCGAGATACCCAATTGAGTAGCAATTTCATGATGCTTTAATCCTTCTAACTCATACAAATTAAAAACTAATTTATATGCAGGTGGCAAATTATCAATCAACTTCATAATCTTATTCGCTTCTGTTTGGCCAACAAAATCATCAGAGTAATATTGATTTGATTTATTCTCCACCTCTGCCACATCTTCAATGTTCACGATTTCCAACGATTTCTTCTTGAATTTTTTCAGTGCCGTGTTTACCATTATTCTCCGCATCCAACCTTCAAGTGGTCCTTCGTTTCTGAAATTTTTTATGTTTTCAAAAATCTTCATGAATCCTTCGTGAAAAGTATCTTCTGCTTCTTCACGACTGTTTGAGTAGCGATAGCATACGGCAAACAGTTGAGAAGAAAATTGTTTGTAAAGTTCATTCTGAGAAGTACGATTCCGTTCGACACACCCTTTAATAAGTGCCTCGAAATTTTCACTAACAGAACCGATTTGCTTTTCATCCATAGAGATAGATTCCAAACTTGGAAAATGGTTGCTTTGATTTTTTTATTCGGCGCCAAAGGTATTCGGTAGTCAATATTTAAAAAATAAATTCGGTCATAGTTAACTATTCTGAAATATTATAAGTTTAACAATATGAATTTTTAGCTTGCGTAAAAAACTTCAAATATTTTCAATGAGATAATTTTGACATGATTGACTGATAAAATCCTGTTTCATGCAGGATTTTTTTTTGAAAATAATTTAATCAGAATATTTAAAATGGATATTCTGATTTCTCCTTCTCATAAATTCACTTTTCATTTTCGCACCACTTCAACAAATATTTTTTTATCAACATCCAATCCACGACAAACTGATTTTTCTCCACAGGATTTTTTTGTAATTATGGAAACGGCGAAGAATGTTTTCTATTCTTGTCGCCCCGCAAAAATAATGAACGAGCAAAACGACGAAGTAAGAATAGAGCGACCAAGAGTAATTGGAAAGCGTACAACAAAACTTGATTTATCAATTTTAGAATATGGTCGTGTGCAACCGCAAGCCCGTGATTTGGAAGAAGCAGTGCTCGGTGCCATGATGCTGGAGAAAGATGCCGTAGCACTCGTAATTGATATCTTAAAACCTGAGAGTTTTTATGTAGAAGCACATCAGTTTATTTACAAAGCCATTTTCAGTTTGTTCAACCGCTCGCAGCCTGTAGATATTTTAACTGTAACGGAAGAGTTGCGAAAACAAGGTGATATTGAAAAAGTAGGAGGCGCTTTTTTTGTTGCTGAATTAACAAACCGGGTAGGAAGCGCTGCGAATGTTGAATATCATGCTCGTATTATCAGTCAGAAATATATTCAACGCGAGTTAATAAAAATAAGCACAACCATTATTGGCGATGCTTATGAAGACACTACTGATGTACTGGAGTTGCTGGATAAAGCGGAGAAAAATATTTACGACATCACCGATAAAAATCTCCGTCGGAATTTCAGTTCCATTTCTGAACTCGTTACAAAAAATATTAAGCAGGTTCAAAGTCTGCGCGATAATAAACTTGATTTCAATGGTGTTCCATCCGGTTTTACTGAGTTGGATAGAATTACAGGTGGCTGGCAAAAAAGCGATTTAATCATTGTGGCCGCACGACCCGGTATGGGTAAAACTGCATTCGTGCTTTCTCTTGCACGCAATGCTGCGGTTGATTTTAAAAAACCTGTCGCATTTTTCTCCCTTGAAATGAGTGACCTGCAATTGACATCGCGTTTGATTTCTGCTGAGACACAAATTCCTTCTGATAAATTGCGCAAAGGAAACTTAGAAGAATATGAATGGACACAACTGACTTCGAACATTGAGAAACTTTCTGATGCGCCTATTTTTATTGATGATACTCCTGCCATAAATATTTTTGAGCTGCGTGCAAAATGCCGTCGCTTAAAAATGCAGCACGATATACAACTCATTGTGATTGATTACCTGCAACTGATGAGTGGTGGCACGGGCGATAAATCGTTTAACCGCGAACAGGAAATAAGTACCATATCGCGCTCGCTGAAAAGTATTGCAAAGGAATTAAGTGTGCCGGTTATTGCACTTTCGCAATTGAGCCGTGCGGTGGAAACCCGCGGTGGCAGCAAGAAACCGCAACTGAGCGACCTGCGCGAATCGGGAGCCATTGAGCAGGATGCTGATATGGTTATGTTTATCTGGCGACCTGAATATTACAACATGAGTCAGGATGAAGCGGGGCAGCAATACAATGGACTTGCAGAAATATTGGTGCAGAAACATCGTAACGGTGCGCTCGGCACTGTGCAACTGAAATTCATTGACCGCTTTGCCAAGTTCGAAGATTACAATGTATCGCCGTTCTCTTCGGGTGTGGCGCGCGAAGGTTTTGCGCAGAACGATGAAGGCTCGGTGCAAATTATGAAATCGAAAAACTGGGATAACAAACCCGATGAAGGTTCTCCGTTTTAGTTTTTTTATTTAGGGAAAAGATATACAGCCCACTCTGGTTTGTTGCTGCCCGTTTACAGAACGCGGGTTTTTTGTTACTGCATCTCCGCTTGCAGCGGAGTAGGTTTTGCGTTATATCGTTTCAAGTATTTTATTCAAAGCATGGAAACATTTCGGTCCAAGTGTTGAGTTGGCTGTTTCAATTACTTCTCGTAGTAATTGCGAAAAAACTGTAATCATTTATTGAAGCAATCCTTCGCTGCTGTTCGTGACTGAATTATTCGTGTCTGGTTTGCTGGTGCTTCGCTGAAAGATTGCTTCGTCGAGTGAATACATTCTCCTACCATTGACATTTTCGTTTGTGATTTTTTCTACTAAGTTTTTTTTGCAAATATGATTTTCACGACTGAAAATTTCTTTAACTTATTGAGATAACCCAAAAGGGGTGACATGATTGTAAAAAAATACTTTGCATAAAATTAAAACCCACTTTGGCGGGGGTGACAGCACTTCATCAAACAGATTACTTTTATTTTTTTCACCTGTTGTATAACCCATTCTGGGTTCTGTGTTTGTTGCGATGTAGTTTTAACAATCATATCATCCCATCGGGATTTTTTATTTTTTGCATTCTAAGATTTTATGTTTCGAAGATATTTTATTTGGAAGATTTTTGTTTTGGTTAATTTGTGGTTGATAAAAATTTCGATTCGCGAAAATAAAATTTCAGAATGTGATTTTGTTAATACATTTCATAAGTATCAACCATTGAAAAATAAAACACCTGTTATCTACTGGGTTGTATCAGGGGTAATTACAGGTTTATTTGTTTACATCCGTTTGCGTTTATTATCTCTTCCGCTTGAAAGTGATGAGGGAGAATATGCTTATGCAGGTCAGCTAATTTTAAAAGGCATACCTCCTTACAAAGAAATTTACAGCATGAAATTTCCGGGAGTTTATTATTTCTATTCCTTTTTTCTTATTCTGTTTGGTGATAGTTCTAATGCAATCCGTATTGGAAGTTTAATTGTGAATTTATGCAGTGCTTTTTTTATTTTGAAAATTGGTGAACTGTTACACAATCGCATTACAGGAATATTTGCTGCTATCGGATTTATTGCATTATCAGCTGCACCGCGGTTTCATGGTTTGATGGCTAACACTGAGCATTTTGTTAACCTGTTTGTAATTGCAGCAGCGTTTTGTTTTTTGCTTTGGCTAAAAAAAAGAAAAACTATTTTATTGTTTCTGTCAGGAGTTTTATCAGGCTTCGCATGCATTATGAAGCAGCATGGTGCATATTTTTTGTTGGTTATTATAGTTGCATTAATAATTGAACAAATAACTAACCGGCAATTAATATTCAAATCAATAAAAAAACACCTTCTTGTTTTATCAGGATTTACACTGATCATTCTCAGTTTGTTTTTTTTAGTTTGGGTAAACGGGACTTATCAAAAGTTTATATTCTTTACTATTGAATATGGTCGGAGCTATATTTCTTATAAAACATTTGGTGAGGAATTTTTCAATTTCTTTTTCTTTTTGGCGGGTCGAATTGTAAATAATCACATCATGTGGCTTTTAATTATTTGCGGTGTGTTTTCTTCTTTCAAAACGATGGGAAGAAATATTTCGTTATTGATTCATTGCTGGTTTATGATATCAATAGCTGCAATCTTTCCCGGATATTATTTCCGACCACATTACTATTTGTTGATGATTCCGGTTGCAGCAATTTATTTCGGAATTTTTTTTAATTCACTTTTTGAATGGAGCAATCAAAGTAAGAATCTTAAAAGGCACATTGCTCCCATACTTTTTTCAGCCTGTTTACTTTACTATCTGATTGGAGAAAGGCAAGTGTTTTTCAGCTTAAATCCAAACGATGCAGCTGCAAACATGTATTTTGGAAATCATATTTTCAGTGAAGCTGTTACAATTGGCAATTACATTAACAAACATTCCAAACCAACTGATAAAATATTAGTAGTTGGTTCAGAACCTGAAATTTATTTTTATGCTCAACGGAAATCCTCAACAGGATATATCTATGATTTTCCTCTTGTTGAAAATCATCCTTTGAAGGATTCCATGGTTAATGAATTCAGGAATGAGATTTTACAACATTTCCCAACATTTGTTATTAATACCAAAAGCCATTGGTATGATGAATGGTTTCATGGCTGGGTTTTGAATAATGTGCTTAATGTAAATTCAGAATATGATTTAAAAGGTTTTTGCATTCGGAACGAAACAGGAGACGGAATTTTTTTATGGATTAATAATGATAGCAACTTTGCGAAGGATAAAATTTTATGGGAGATTTATAAAAAGAAAGAAATTAAAATATAAAATCAAATTCCATTTGATTACAACATGAAACTATTTTATTTCGGCGCCAACCGCAGCAGCACCAATGCAATGAGCAGGTACAATATATTCGGTATCCACACTGCTACCACTGCCGGCAAATTTCCGTTGATAGAAAAAGTGGAGGAGAACTGCAGAAATAAAATGTAAGAAAAACTGAGTGCAATGCCCAGCCCTATGTGCATGCCCGTGCCGCCGCGGGTTTTGCGCGAAGAGAGCGCCACCGCAATGAGTGTGAGTATGAGTATTGCAAACGGAAAGGCGGTGCGCCGGTATTTTTCCACTTCAAACGAGGGCACATTCTGCGAGCCTTTTAACCGCTCATCGGCAATTACATCGTTCAGTTCTTTTGCATTGAGTGTGGTGGCTTCGTCCACCTTGCGCGCAAAATCTTTCGGCGAAAAATTATAAGTCACCAGTGTGTCTTTGCCGTGATTGAGGCTCTCACTCATTCTACCATTTCGTCGTTCGGTGTAGTTAATAATTTTCCATTTTTTAGTTGGATAATTCCAAATGACACGGTCACTCTTTAGTTTGTACACCAGATTATCACCTGTAAATTTTTCAACCGCAAAGCGGTAACCGGTGCTATCGCTGTAATTATAATTCTGCAGATACATGTACAACCCTTTTTCAATCTGCATGTGAATGTTTGATTTGTCTACACTCCACGAGGTATTGATGTAAGTGCTTTCGAAACCCACACGCGTTTTATTTGCCTGCGGTACTATCCAGTGGTTTGCATAAATATTCAGCAACATGATAATTGAAGCAGCAATAAAAAACGGAACGAGCATGCGGCGAAAAGTCATTCCTGCATTGAGTATGGCCACTATCTCGGAGTTGGCTGCCATTCGCGATGTAAAAAATATGACCGACACAAAAAGAAACAGTGGTGTAAAAGTGACTGCGAAAAAAGGAATGAAACTCAGGTAGTAAGTAAAAACAATTTCGATAAAAGGAACATGGCCGTCAATAAAATCATCTAACTTTTCGGTAATATCGAAAACAATGGCAATGACAATGAATAAAATAAGGGCAAAGAAAAAAGTAGTCAGAAATTTTCTGATGATGTATCGGTCAATGGTTGTAAATCCGGGAATATTTTTCACAATCTGTTTGATACCTGCTTAACCATTTTGTTTTTCCATTTCAGAAAAGTGCCTGCAATAATCTGTTGCCGTGCTTCTTTCGCCAGCCAAAGATAAAAACTCAAGTTGTGTATGCTTGCAATTTGCAACGCGAGAATTTCCTGCGAAATAAACAAGTGACGCAAGTATGCTTTCGAATAAAAATTGCTCACGCCGTTATCCAGTTCATCATCAATGAGCGAAAAATCTTTCTGCCATTTTTTATTTTTCATGTTGATGATTCCTTGCGAAGTAAACAACATTCCATTGCGGCCATTTCGTGTCGGCATCACACAATCAAACATATCAATGCCCAACGCAATACACTCTAAAATATTTGCCGGAGTTCCAACACCCATTAAGTAACGCGGTTTTTCTTTCGGCAGAAAACTGCAAACCCATTCAGTCATTTCGTACATGACTTCAGCAGGTTCACCAACCGATAAACCGCCAATAGCGTTTCCATCGCAATTGTAACTACTCACTGTTTCTGCACTTTGTTTCCGCAAATCTTTATACACGCTTCCCTGCACAATTGGAAAAAGTGTTTGCTTGAAATCGTACAATGGTTTGGTTGTTTTCAAATGGTCAATGCATCGCTTCAACCAACGATGTGTTAACTCCATTGATTTTTTTGCAGGAATGTATTCACATGGATAGGGAGTGCATTCGTCAAATACCATTATGATATCACTGCCGAGTGTGCGTTGAATGTCCATCACATTTTCAGGAGTGAATAAATGTTTGGAGCCATCAATGTGCGAATTAAAAAGCACTCCCTCTTCCTTCATCTTTCTGTTTCCTGATAACGAAAAAACCTGGTAGCCACCACTGTCGGTCAGTATCGGTTTATCCCAACCAATAAATTTATGCAACCCTCCTGCTTCGCGAATAACATCCAACCCGGGACGAAGAAATAAATGATAAGTATTGCCAAGAATTATTTGCGCCTTGATATTTTTTTTCAGTTCGTATTGATGTACTGCTTTCACGCTTCCAACGGTTCCAACAGGCATGAAGATGGGAGTTTCAATTTTTCCGTGAGCGGTTTTAATAATTCCTGCTCTTGCGTTGGAATGTTTATCGGCAGTAACAACTTTAAATTTCATGTGGATAATGCGGCAGAAAATGAATGCAAGTCAAATCTAATTTGCGCGCCAAACCTAAATGAATTTACCAATAGAAATGAATTGAAAAAAATTCTCCGGTGAATTAATAATTTTTTCAAAATAAGACCAAAGCGAAATAAATGTTGTTGCTGAATGTGATTCTTTATGTGTTTTATGCTGCTGCAGCCATTCAGATTTTTTATTACTTGTTTTTTTTCATTCGCGTTGCTTTCTACAAAAACAAAACAGCAAGATCATTCCCACTCACACCAGTTTCAGTTATTATTTGCGCAAAAGATGAAGAGCATAACCTGCGCAATAATTTACAATCCATTTTAGAACAGGATTATCCAGACTTCGAGGTGATAGTGGTGAACGATAATTCATCAGATGAAAGCATGAATGTGTTGTTCGATTTTTCTTACAAATATCCGAATCTTGTTTTCAGAAATCTGCATCAGGAATCGCGCGTTCTGATGGGAAAAAAATACGCCCTCACTATTGGATTGAAAGCCGCGAAGAATGATATAGTTGTTGTCACCGATGCTGATTGTGTTCCTGCATCGAAACACTGGTTGCGTGAAATGCGATTGAAGTTTGAAGAGAACAAAGAAATTGTTTTGGGTTATGCGCCTTATAAAAAACTACCCGGATTTTTAAACAAGTGCATTCGCTATGAAACTTTTTGGGCGGCTTTGCACTACCTGTCTTTCGCAATGGCAAAAACTCCTTACATGGGTGTAGGTAGGAACATGGCTTACAAACGAAAATTATTTTTCAATCAGAATGTATTTGTAAAAAATCCGGAACTTCTAAGCGGCGATGATGATTTATTCATTAATGAAATTGCCACATCACGCAACACAAAAGTGCAACTCACACCCGAAAGTTTTATTCTCAGTTCTCCGAAAATTACATGGGACGAATGGATATATCAGAAGAAACGACACATCAGCACCGGCATGCATTATAAATTCAAGCACCAGTTTTTATTGGGAATGCAAACACTTTCACTGGTCATTTTTTATTTATCGTTTATACTTTTAGTTTTATACAGCAATAAACAAATTGAAATACTTGGTATTTTTGGAATCCGTTACTTCATCATGGCATTTGTTTTCATTCCTTCGATGCGCCGTCTGAAAGAACTCGATTTGTTTTTCTGGTTCCCTGTAATGGATTTACTTTTGCCTTTGTATTATTACATAATGACTCCCTCGCTTTTAAACCCAAACACCCGAACATGGAAGTAAAAGAAAATTTTCAGGAAGAAGAATCAGGACCTAAAAAGCCCAGTGTTTTTTCCGCTACGGGTAACCCCAATTTTTCTATTCGCGCCAAAGAAGATTATGATTTAGTTAAGTTGTGTATCGAGATAAAAGATCAATCAGCTTACGCTAAATTGTTATCGCGTTATCGCGATAGTATTTATTTCATGGTATTAAAAATGGTGCATGACCCTGATGATGCTGATGATTTAACCATTGAGGCATTTGGAAAAGCATTCCATAATCTTGATAAATACAGTCCTGATTTTGCATTCAGCACCTGGCTATATAAAATCGCACTGAATAATTCAATTGACTGGATTCGTAAAAGAAAACTGGAAACTCTTTCAATTGATGAACAGGTGGAAAGCGAAAGCGGAGATAGTTATTCCATTGAAATAAAAAGTCATTCACTTGACCCTGAAGAAAAATACATTAAAGAACAACGGGCAAGATTAATGCGCGAACTCATTGACAAATTGAATCCGAAATACCGTATGCTGATTGAAATGCGATTCTTCGATGAACTTTCATATGAAGAAATAGCAGAGAAAACCAATTTGCCATTGGGAACCGTGAAAGCACAATTGTTCAGAGCGAAAGATTTATTGTATCAGGTATTAGCACCGAAAAAAGGAAGGTATTAGTCAGTTAACAGTAGGCAGTAAACAGTATGCAGTCAGCTACGAAAAAAAATTTCCTTGCAAATAAACTTATGAATCCCTGCTTGCGGCAGGCAAGTTTGTCGATATTTTTTTTTATTAATAATCTTTGAAACTTTGGCTGACTCTTCGATTGAAATTATTAAAAAATATTTTCCTGAACTCACTTCAAAACAAGTTTCTCAGTTCGAACAACTGCAACCGCTTTATGCTTTATGGAATGAACGCATCAATGTTATTTCAAGAAAAGATTTCGAACACTTTTATGAGCGACATGTTTTGCATTCATTGAGTATCGCCAAATTAATTTCATTTGCACCTCAATCGGAAATACTTGACTTCGGAACCGGTGGCGGATTTCCAGGAATACCACTTGCCATCTTTTTTCCTGAAGTAAATTTTCATTTAGTGGATAGCATCGGAAAAAAAATTCAAGTGGTGAATGAAGTGTTGAAAGAATTGAATTTAGAAAATGTGTTTGCTGAAAAAGCAAGAGTGGAAGAAATGAAAACAGAATACGATTTTATTACCTGCAGAGGTGTTGCAGAAATTCCACGATTGATATCATGGACCAAAAATTTATTGAAAAGAGAAAATAATAATTCGCTAAAAAATGGCTGGTTACTTTTGAAAGGAGGTGATTTAAAAGAGGAATTAAAATTCAATAATATCTTTTATCAGTTCTATTCCATTTCTGATTTTTTTGAAGAAGAATATTTTATAGAAAAGAAAATTGTATACCTGAGAAAATAATTATCGCAGCAAAGTCACATTACCGGTCATATTTCCGGTTAGTTGCTGGTCTGTATTTTCACCGAGCATTTTATATTTCAATGTCCATAAATAAACACCGATTGGCAATGGCTCACCTTTAAAAGTTCCATCCCATGCATTATGAATATCTGTAGAACTATAAATTAAATCACCATAACGATTAAAAACTGTTAATTCCAAATCTTCCAATTTACACTTGTTTGCATTTAGTGGTCGGAAGTAATCATTCATTCCATCACCGTTTGGTGAAAAAGCAGTTGGTACCACAACATTGCATTCACAAATTTTTGTTTCAACAACAATTGAATCTTTAGAAATACAATTGTGATCAAATGCAGTAACTATGTATTTACCGGGCTCCCAAACAGCAATTGATAATGTCTTTGCTCCAGTTGACCATTCAACATTCGTTACATTAGAAACATGAAGCAAAACTGTATCGCCATTGCAAAATGGTATGGGGCTGCTTGAATTAACATAAGGGATAATACATATATCGTCATTAATAATTTTATAAGTTGCAGTTAAAAGTGTTTGGCCATCACAGTTTGCGTCCAGCAATTGTCCGCCGGCATCAGCAGCTACAATTGAAATAGAAACAGTTTCGTCCTGTTCAATTGTATCATCATCATATATTGTAAGCGGAAGTGAAAATGAAACAGCGCTGCTACCGCTATATTCCCCCTCCGGAATCACGAGTGAAGTATTTATGGTAAAATCATTTCCGGGTGTTGCAGTACCACCTGCAATGGCAAAAGTTAAATTCATTCCACCGGTCGGAACGGTTCCTTTCACTCTTATTCTTGGTAAATTATTTCCAACATGTTCAACACCTGAATAATTTTCCTGAATGAATTCAACAACCGGATGAAAAGAAAGGGCGACTCCATCCAAAAAATTTCCAACTGCCGGATTATGAGTAGCAGTAGAAACTGACTCAAAGGAAACCTGATAAAATCCTGTAGCACCAGTGAATATTGAAGAACCAGAATAAGGTTTCCAAGTTTGAGGTGAATTTGCAGTTTCAAAAACCTGAATTTTAGATGTGCCGTCAAGGCTGTAAACATTAAACTCAGTAACATCAAAACCAGCCCGACCGCGATGCAAAAAATTCCAATCAATTTTTTCTCCCTGTATCAAACAAACAATCTGATAAATCCTGGAGTTTTCGCTACAATTAATTTCTGCAAATTGATTTCCATATCCTATTGGTGCCACAACTCCACTATAACCAGTCGACCATATTTCCATTGGATGCTGAAAACCATTGTATGCCCCGTTTGTGGTATACCAGCCCGGTATTGATGGGACAGGATCATTCTGTGCACCAAGAAACTGAACAGTAGCAATATCAATAGCTGGTATTTCAAAACTCGGATTAATGATTCCTCTTGTTTGTGCGAATGATATTTCGCCTGCAAACAAAATCATTATTAATAATCCAAGTTTATTTTTCATTGCTGTAAAAATTGAACTTTCTGTTAAAAAATTCCTGCGAAAGGTACATCAAAAACTTCAGTTGAAAAAAGCGGAATGTCACTTAAATAATTACCTGCCCAAATTTCTTCTTTTTCAAATACATCTTTACACTTCAAGCCTGAAAATCAATAATGAATTTTTGGTTCATTACTTACTCTTACTTGCTCATCTCCTTTCCAATTGCATTTTCATATAACTCTTTCCAGAAAGAAACAACTCCGAATTCATCACCATCAATGTACAATGGTTCATTTGTTACTTCACCCAACATACTGAAATCAATTTCATGTTCGGTCATGGCTTCTATAAACTGATCTTGCAATTCTTCTGCAACACTTATCACAATTCTGCTTTGTGCTTCACCAAAAAGAAATGCATCCTTACGGAAAAAATCATCGGTTGAAATATCAAATCCTTTATTTCCTGCAATAGACGATTCAAGGAGTGTAACAAACAAACCACCGTCGCTGCAATCGTGTGCAGATTTGATTAAATTTTTTCTGATTAAATCTTTCACAGCATTCTGCACTTTTACTTCTTCATCCAGATTAAAATGTGGAGATGGTGAAAGTTTTACTCCGCAAATATTTGCGAGGTATTCTGATGCATTAATATCATTGTGTGTTTCACCAATAAGATAAATATAATCACCTTCGGTTTTGAAGTCGAGGGTCATGCGGTTTTTAATATCATCAATTAAACCAAGCATTCCGATAGTTGGGGTAGGAAACACCGGACCATCATCAGAGGATTGATTGTAGAAACTCACATTTCCTCCGGTAACCGGAGTTGAAAATGCACGACACGCATCACCCATTCCTTTAATTGCATTTTCAAATTGCCAGTACACTTCGGGGTTGTATGGATTACCAAAATTGAGGCAGTTGGTAATTGCACTTGGTTCACCACCTGTGCAAACAATGTTTCGCGCCGCTTCGGCAACTGCGATTGCTGCACCATTGTATGGATCGCAATAAACATAGCGTGCGTTGCAATCAACTTTCAAAGCAAGTGCAGCATCAGAATTTTTTAGACGAACCACTGCAGCATCACTTGGCGCGTTGGTGGAAGAATTATTAATTCCAACCATTGAATCGTATTGTTCATACACCCATTTCTTGGAAGCAATGTTTGGCAGTTGAACCAATTGTTCAGCTACTGCTCTGATATCATTTGGTTCGGGAATGGAGTTGATGTTGAATTTTTTTGCTGCAGAAAAATATTCAGGTTCTTTTGATTCACGGGTGTAAACAGGAGCGCCGCCACCGAGCACCAATGATTCAGCAGGAACATCGGCCACCAATTCATCATACATAAAATATTGCAATCTGTCGCCATCGGTTACTTCACCAATGCATACACAATTCAAATCCCATTTATCAAATACTTTTTGAATTTTATCTTCCATTCCTTTTTTCACCACGAGCAACATGCGCTCTTGCGATTCGCTCAACAGAATTTCAAATGGTTTCATGTTCTTCTGGCGAAGCGGAACTTTATCCAGATAAATTTTCATTCCTGAATTTCCTTTCGCACTCATTTCAGAAGTGGAACAAGTTATTCCTGCTGCTCCCATATCCTGCATTCCAATCAATGCACCGGTTTCAATTATTTCGAGTGATGCTTCCAGTAATAATTTTTCCTGAAAAGGATCGCCAACTTGTACGCTTGGTAATTTTTCTGCGCTGTCTTCTGTTATATCTGCTGAAGCAAATGTGGCTCCGTGAATTCCATCTTTTCCTGTTGCAGAACCTACAATGAAAACAGGATTTCCCGCACCGTACGAAGTCGCAGAAACATTTTTTCCTACTTCAACTATTCCGGCGCTGAAAGCATTAACTAATGGGTTAGTTGAATAACACTCATCAAAAAAAACTTCGCCGCCAACAGTGGGAACACCAAATGCATTTCCATAATCACCAATACCCTTCACTACTCCGCGTAGTAAGTGTTTTGTTTTTTCATCGCTCAGATTTCCGAAGCGAAGAGAATTTAATGCGGCAACAGGTCGTGCGCCCATTGTAAAAATATCACGGTGAATGCCACCAACTCCTGTTGCTGCACCTTGATATGGTTCAATGGCAGAAGGATGATTATGCGATTCAATTTTAAATGCACAGGCTAAACCGTTTCCGATGTCAACGAGTCCGGCGTTTTCTTCTCCTGCTTTTGCAAGCAACTTATCTCCTTCTCTTGGCAATGTTTTTAAAAGCCGTATAGAATTTTTATACGAACAGTGTTCGCTCCACATCACTGAATAAATACTGAGCTCGGTAAAATTTGGAGTGCGACCTAACACTTCCTTTATCTTTTTAAATTCTTCTTCCAGCAACCCTAATTGTTTTGCTGTTTCAAGTGTTGGTGTAATTTCTTTTGTTGCTGATGACATGTTTTGGGTTCGGGTTGCGAGTTTGTGATTTCGCGTTATTGTTCGGGGCGAAATTAGTCGAAATGAAAAGACAACCATTGTTAAGGTGTCAACAAATTTCTATTGAAAACTGATTTGGAATTCCGAATCTTTCAGCAAATAAATTTTTACCATGAGCGAAAAAGTAACGAGCATTATTTCAGGGAAAGAAAAAAAACTAAACGAATGTTACAGAGTGAGTGAGTTACCTGATAATTTAGTAAAGCTGATTCAAACTCAATTTCCGGTTATTCAACCTTCTGATTATATAAGCATTGAAGAAGTTCAACCATTCAGAAAGAAATTATTGGAGAAAATTATTGAAGAAGAAATTAGCGAGATGAGCCGCATTGATGAAATTATTTCGAACACGGTTAAGAAGGAAGAAAAAATTTCGCGCGACATTGATGAGGAATTTGACACGCAACTTTCTTATGGAGAAAGACTATCGGACAGTATTGCTTCGTTCGGTGGTAGTTGGCGGTTCATTATAATTTTTGGTGTTATACTTTTTGTCTGGATTGTGATAAACTTGGTTGTGACCAAACCGCTTGATCCGTTTCCGTTTATTTTATTGAACCTGATACTCTCCACCATTGCTGCATTGCAAGCCCCAGTAATTATGATGAGCCAGAACCGGCAGGAAACAAAGGACCGCCTGCGTTCGCGACACGATTACATGGTGAACCTGAAAGCGGAAATAGAAATCAGTTCGCTCAACGAAAAATTAGACCGGCTGCTGAAAGAACGATGGACGCGATTATTAGAAGTGCAGCAAATACAGTTTGAACTGATGCAGGAAACATTGGATAAAATTGCGAAGAAGGAAATGAAGGATTGAGATTAAGGATTTGGAATGAATCGAAACGCAGGGTTCTGAATACAGTAACCCTGCTGGGACAAATGGTTGCAACACAAAAAACAGAGAGTATAAATATTGAATCACTTGCAAAAGGAATTTATATTCTCAACATAAGAAACGGCAATGCAATTAAGAATTACAAGATTGCGATATTGTAATTCAGCAGTGCAATAACTTTTACATCTTCACAAATCTTTTCTTAGCAATCAGCAATCCATCTTTCGAATAAAAATTTAATTCATACACACCTTGTGCAAGTGATTGAATTGCGAGGGACAAGGGCGAGGGACGAGGGGAAAGGGTTTGCGCTATAATTATTTTACCCTCCACATTAATGATTTCTATTCTATCGAAACCGGATTGATTGGATTGAATGAACAATACATCGGTTGCAGGATTTGGATAAACAAGAAAGCTGCTATTTACAATTGACCATTCACCATTCACAATATTCTGGTTCAAAGTATCAGTATAAGTATCGGAACAACCATTTGCTCCATACACTGTAAGCGTTACTACAGATGGAGAATCAGGCAAAACTGTGGTCGGATTTATTTGACCCGAAATATTTCCATTGCCAAAATCCCATATATAAAAAGTTGCGTTGGAATTAACAGGAGTAAAAGAGTAGGCATTGTTTCCCAATGAAGAATAAGTGAATGATGCATCGGGCAATGGAAGAATAGTTGCATTAAAATTATCGTTGTTATCAGGGCAGCCATAAATACTTGAAACAGTTACCGCATAATTTCCGGAAGAACTGATTGGAATGCTTTGCGTGGTTTCTCCCGTGCTCCATAAATAATTAAACATCCACGCATTTCCCTGATTGGCATTTACAACTGCTCCATCACAAACCTGAATGTCGGAGAGGTTTAATGTAGTGCTTACAAATTCAGAATCGGGCAGTGCATTATCAATCCAATCATTGCGGTCATGAATAAAATCTTTCAAATCGGTGACCTGCGCATCGTAATCTGTTACACCTAATTCGGGCCAGCGCATAAAATTGCGGCTCGCAGCATCGTGAATGTAATTGCTGATGGAATCGATGTAAGTATAAAATGCAGTATCACTTAAAGTAGAAGTGCGCAATGTGTGCCAACGACAAAATAAGTCGCGCATGAAAACAGAATCTTGCCTGAACTTGCTCCACCAGAATGGAAACGGCCAGTTAGGGTGAGTAATTTCGTGTACCCAACCGGTTTGTGTGCCGGTGGCAAATGCGCGGTCATAATCCCATGCTGGTCCAATGTGCAACTTACCTCCGTCGGTAATTTTTTCTTTATACAGGTAAGTGCTTCTTCCGTATGAATCGTAGTTGGCGCTGAACTCATTCACAATTAAAAAATCAACGAACGAACCTTCGCCCGCAAATCTTCTCCAGCCAGTTGTCGTGTTTTGAAAATCAGAATTCCATAGTGAATTTTCAAAACTATCGACAAATGATTTGATGTAGTAATGCTGTGGTGCATTTATGCTGTCGGATTTCGGATAAACATGTTTGAACTCAACAGGCAAATTACAGGTGGCATTATTGATTGGATAGTATGTTGAATTCCAAGCACCGGGTTCGCCATTGATGTTCATTTCAATAATGTAACCGCCGGTAACATCGGCACCGGAAATATCTGTTGGAGTCAGTTTAGAAATATTAACCCGGTTTGAATCTCGTTTTACTTTTTCAGTTAAAGTATACACACCCATGTATTCACCATTCACCAACACTTCACAAAAAACGGTGCGTGGTGCATAGCGACCCATTCGTCGTGCCATTTCATAAGTAACTGCATTTTTTATTAATGATGGATCAAGATATTCTGCTTTTAAAATCCAATCGTTTTCTGATGGCATACCGAGTAACGAAGTATCAATATCAATTCCGCCGTTATCCGTTAAATCAAAATCATAATTTTTCTTTGGATAAAAAGGACCGGTATATCCCTGCAATTCAACCATCATGTTTCCGGTGAGAGAATAACTGGTTTGATTAAAGTAATTCCAGTTACCACTTCCATTGTCAATAATGTTGAACAATGCAGGAATTTTTATTGCATCTTGAATTGCATTTCCGCCGGTGTTGATATTAATAATGGGCAATTTGGTACTGTCAAGTGCTAAACCCGGAGCAGGATTTATACTGAATGTGATGCTGATAAAAGAAACTGTTCCAACATCAACCCCTGCCTGATCCTGAAACTGAAACTCCCAGATTCCATTTGGATTTTGACCATTATTAATTAATCCCATCATTCCCATGGGTTGATAGCTACCGGTAAATGGTGCTGCCCCATTTGTAATATTTGTTGTTGCATCCCACTTTAAAGTTGTGTTTGTAAAATTTGCACCAGCTCCGCCAACATTATCAAATAATAAAATGGTGGTTCCATCGGGAGCTTTTAACCATGCAGCCATATCGCTATCATAAGTGTGTGTCATTGAGAAATTAACTTTCTCTAATCCCCAAGAATTATTAAGGGCAGGTGGCAACAAACCGCTTACTGTAATTGGTATCGATATCACCGGGCCATTATCCGGAATACTAACATTAACTGTTTGCGAAATGGTTTGAGCATTGGTAAATGCAGAAAAACAAATTGCTAAAAAGAGGAGGTGAACTTTTTTCAACGGGGAATTATTTTATGTGACGAATGTAAGAGAGGAAAAAGAAATAAAATATTTTTTAGTTTGAATGAATTAAAAAAACATATCGAAAAAAATGAGGCATCACATCGCCTAATAGACAGACAAACCCTATTCTTTAAATATTCAGATGCTTCTTCTGATCCGCTCTGCAATTTCAGCCAATTCTCTTTCAGCAGGCTTTAATTTAGGTCTGGAGAAATTGATATCATCCATTGTGTTTAATGGAATTAAATGGATATGGGTGTGTGGAACTTCTAACCCGATAACTGCCATACCAATTCGTTTACACGGAATTGCCTTCTCAATGGCAGGAGCAATTTGTTTTGAAAATAATATTAAGCCGCTAAGTGTTGCATCATCAAGATTAAAAATATAATCAACTTCAATTTTGGGTATAATTAAAGTATGCCCCATGGCAAGCGGCATAATATCCAGAATAGCAATAAACTCTTTTGACTCGGCTATTTTATAACAAGGTATTTCTCCTGAAATAATTTTAGAGAAAATAGTTGCCATTGAAATTGCTGTTGTTTTTTAAAAAGTAATTTCAATAATTTCCATTTTCATTTTGCCATTCGGAACAGTTATCTCCACCACCTCGCCAACAATTTTTCCTAACAACCCCTGACCTATTGGTGACCCTATTGAAATTTTTCCTATTTTAATATCTGCTTCTTTTTCTGATACCAATGTAAAATGATGGTGAGATTTTGTGCCTAAATTTTTCACTTTCACTTTTGAAAGAATCATCACCTTACTGTTATCCATTTTACTTAAATCAATCAATTTTGAATTAGCCAGTGTTGTTTCGAGTTGATTGATTTTCATTTCAAGCATTCCCTGAGCATCTTTTGCAGCATCATACTCAGCATTTTCTGATAGATCTCCTTTGTCCCTGGCATCTGAAATTGCTTTCGAAATTTCGGAGCGGCCTTTTGTCCTTAGTTCAGAAATTTCCTTTTTCAGTTTATCAAGTCCTTCCTGTGTAAAATAATGTGTTTCAGACATGGTATTCGGTTGTTCGGTAAAAAAAGAAAAACGCTTCAGTATTTTTCTGAAGCGTTTGATTGCTTATTATGTGGGTGCAAATTTATAAATTTATTCGAGCCCCCAAAGTATGAGTTCCACCCCACGGATTGGATGCTCTGTATGAATAATCCAAAGCAACAGTAGATTTGTTTTTCTTAGTGGGCAATTCAAATGTAAATCCTCCGGCAAGACCTGTATAAGCATTTGTGCGCGCAGCCTCATTCAATAATTCAGATTCATAGTTATAACCTAAACGAACCATGAACTGATCTTTCAAAGAATATTCTCCTCCCACTCCAATATTATCGCGTTGAAAGGAATGAGAAGTAAAATTCATGGCAATAGTCACACGGTGTGTAGTTTTATTTTCGCCGGTATTTTTTCCAAAATGAAGATCATACGAAGCTCCGATATTCAGCAGTGATGGCAATTCAAATTGCTGCGATCGTTGCGAAACCGTCAATTGATAATCACCTTGAGCTGCATTGCCTTTATAAGTTAAGGCATCGCCTTGAAATTTTAAAGGTGTACCAATGTTACGAAGCGCAATTCCGAATTTTACACGATCATCAAATTTTTTATCGCCGGTTTTGTACTGAATACCTGCATCAAAAGATAAGCCGGCAGCTTTTGCATCAGCCACACTTTCGGTAATAGCTCTAACAACAAAACCACCATAAATACTATTAGAAAAACTTTTTGCATAGGCAATTCCTAAATTAATGAATTGAGGATGAAAGGTTCCTAAACCTCCTTCAGGTAGATTTACAGTAGTAACCATAATATCGCCGAAACTCATTGCCATTAAATTTATTCCTAACACTCCTCCTGATTTTCCAAGTGCCTGACTGAACCCAAATGCATTAATATTTATGCCGGTTCCATTTAGATAAATAGAGTGAGCAAAAAGCACTTCCGTTTTTTCAGTAAAAGATAAACCTGCAACATTCAGGTTCATGGCTTCTAAACCACGAGCGCCTGCTGTGTTTAATCCGTGCCAACCACTGCTGCGCGCCCACGGATTAATAAGCAATTCATAAGCACCTGCTTGCCCTGCTCTATCCTTATTGCCGGCATAAGCTGAAAGCATCGATGTAAAAAGAACTACAACTACGATTGATATTTTTTTCATTTCCATTTCTTTGGATTTGCTTAATTATTAAAATCAGAAACTATCGAAATCAGCCGGACGCATTACGCCGAACCACTTTAAAGTTTTTTCACCAATTCCTTCCGCATTTATGTGTATGAGATAAACACCACTTGCAATAGGAACTCCTACATTGTTTTTTAAATCCCAATCTAAAGAGGTGATTGAATTATCGTCGCGTTCGAATCGTCGGATTAAAATTCCATCAATGCTGAAAATTGAGATAGTGCATTTTTGCGGGAGGTTTGTAATTTTAATTTTCGTATCGTTCTGGCTGCTTTCGTAACCACTATAAGAGTAGTACGGATTAGGAACAATATTTATCGTATCAAGTGCGCTTGCGGCAGTAGATGCATCCCCTTTTATGGCCGCTAAATTACTTGTGTTAAAAGTGTATCTCGGATAGCCTCCATTTGTTTCAGGATTTCCTGTATAGAAATGAGTATAAGCTTTGTTTACCCAAATGTAGATGGTTGTTTCAGTTGGAATTAATCCATCGGCAAATGATTTAAGCTGAAATCCGGAATTCAACATTGCCATGCTCACCCATGAAATCTTTTTGTAAACATTTGCAGCTGATAAAACATTTAATATACCGCCTGAAATGGTCAGGTTATTTCTGAAATCAACACATTCATCGTAGCGTGTTCTTGATACATAAATATAATGACGGCCACCCAGTAAGACTTCCTGTGTAGAAGAAAAGAAGTTGGAAGTTGGATTCCAAATCATATCAGCTCCGTTGTCAGAAATGTTTCTGGAATCTTCAGAGAACATGATGTTTAAGCGAGTGCCTGTTTCCAAATCAACCGCATAACCCGGGAACCATGAATAACCTGTTGACCAAGGATCAGCAGTATTTATTGTTTGATAAGTACCATCTAAATTTAATGATCCATGATTTCGAATCGCCATTTTTGGGGTTACACCTCCTTCAGTTAAAGCTTTTTCAGGTTGTGCTTCTACTACCAGACAGTGAGTCCATTTCGATTTATCAGAAGTAAAAACAATTTTAACACTGCTTAAGCTATCTAACTTATTAAATATTCGGGTGTTGTTATTTGACCAGATAGGTCCCCAACTCAAATCTTGTGAACAAAGCGTATAGGGTGCCCAGGTGCGGCCTATAATATCTTCAAAATTCTGGTTGTCATCTACACCAACATAATCAGGATGTTTCGCATCTGTTGGATTAAAAGTGCCTGCACGAATCCAATTCAAATCATCTTCACCTTCCTGATCAGGAATACCTCCAAGCCATGTAATTTGTGGCTCAGCATATGTTATTGATGATTCAATGAAGCCATTGTTTTCGCTAATTAATTTGCTGCCTGGATTGCTAACTTGTTTTACATAAACTGAAAGTCCCCAATCCGGTTTCAT
Organism: Chitinophagaceae bacterium; assembly: GCA_947474435.1. GTDB lineage: Bacteria > Bacteroidota > Bacteroidia > Chitinophagales > UBA10324 > UBA10324. Next base: position 121,125 of record CANJII010000001.1, read on the forward strand.
TTGTTCATTTCCAACTTCAATGGTTGTATCGCTATAAACAACATCGCCGGTTGTAATGTTGGTTAGTTTCCAATAGGTTCCGGTATCTTTCATAATTGAATTCGTAGTAACCGAATCGATTAATGTCAATTCAAATTTTGCATCCGGAACATTTTTAGGATCAATTACCTTTATTCCAACAGGACCCATTGCACCTACATATTCAACTCTGGAATCATAACCATCTCTTAATATTTTTGCTATTGAACTATCAGTTATTTCTAATTTTAAACCACCATTTCCTCGTCCTTCTTCGCGAATAATTTGTGGTCCATCTCCATATTCTGAATTAACAATTAAACCGTTAAACTCCGGTGCCGGTATATGTGGAATTGCAGTATAAATTTTTGTGTTTTTTCTTCCTTGCAAATATTTTGTTTTTTGTAAATCAGACCCGTTGTATGCATAAGATACCACCATGTAATAATATTTTTTATGGTTAATTAACCTTTTGTCGCCACTTGCAAATGCATCATTAACAAATTCAAATGAATGTTGGATACCGATGTTTGCTCCGTTTACTTTTAATACCGGAACATCTGCTTCCAATAATGGGTCATATGTAAAGTTTACAATTTTAGAAACAAGATCTTTATTATCGCATTGAGCAACCAAGCGCGCTTTTGCAGGATCACCTAATTCCTGCGCACTAACCTGTGTATTTACTAATTGAAAAATTTGATATCCTTGAAAATAATAAAGAGAATCGGGATCATCCAATGCAACTAAAATCGGGTCAGAATCATGATATTTTTCTATGTCTTTATTAAATGTGTTAACCAGATTTAAAATTAATGTTTTATCCAATTCAACAATTTCAGCCTCTGGCGCTTTTGGACCATCTAATATTTTAAAATTTGAATCGAATAATGCTTGTGCTTTATCATCAGCAGTTTGCAACAAATTAAAACTTGGACAAGGATAAGATCCAACCGGAGGTCGAACCCAAACAACACCCACAATAATTTCATTACTTGCACCCGGAGCCAATTTAAATGCTCCTGATGCTTGTACAAATCGACGATCAGCTGCTACATTATTTTCGGCACATTCAGACCAACCTGTAGGATTGTTAGGAACATCAGGAAAAACATACTTGGTAGGAACAGAACCGCCATATGCATTGCCTCCTTCGGTATAAGGAGTTCCGTCTTTCCAGGAACCTGACAGGTAACCATAAAAATGTGCAGCGTTTTCAGGGTTTCCTCTTACGCTAAAATCATTATCGTAATATAGGAATGATGACATACCCAGTTCAACACTATCTTCATCCAATGGCCCTTTAAAATAATCAATTCCTAATAAAGGTGGTTGATCTAAATAACCAACCGGGCACGCTTCATCCATCGCATCAGCATTGTAAATAATTCCTAATCCTCTGGTTGTATCGCAACCTATATAATCATCAGTATAACATCCTAAATCAGGATCGGCCCATTGCCCCATGTAAACTGAATCAAGTGTTGTAGTCGCTTTGTTAAGTAAAACATATTTGTAAAAAGTCATGTTATCAACCTCATCAGTTGTGTGATAAGCAAATGCAAGTGTTTGAATTTCCATTCCAATTGCCTGTCCTCCTGATTCGGTATGAATGTTTCCTTTATCATTATAAACCCACCAAATCATTTGGTCGGCATAATTTTGAAACGAGGCATTTATTACAGGGAAATCTCCCATTGTGGCATCATATTCCTGATTGCCATCGTAATCATAAAAAGGTGCAAGATCTCTTGCCCCAACTAACTGATTATTGGGATTATTGTTAGCAGGCCAGTTTAAAATATTTGGTGCAATATCACTTGGACTAGCTTGAAAACCCAATGGTTGATTTACAAATAATTGCCGTTGTGCATCAATTTCAGCACCTAAAACCTGCCACATTTGATCAAAGTCAGTGCATGTTGTTTGGTCTATTTCACCATTGGCATCAAGTGGACCGGGATAGTAATCATTACCAGTTTGACGGTAAGTAGCTCCTGCAACTTTCAATTGCCCGCCTTGATCAATTCCACCAATCCAAACAGCGCCGGCAAATAAAGAACTTACACGAGGATCATTGCTTCCAACCTGAACTTTTGGTACTTCATACTTGGCAGCATCAGTTAAATCCCACCACATATCGCCACCGTTCATTAATCGGGCGCGAATGTTATTAATGTTTAAATCAATTTGGGCTGTTGCTGGTTTGCAATCTCCCGCTTCAATTTTAAATCCTGATTCTACCTTCTCAGGTAACCCAATATTTTTATAAGCTTTTGAACTGGTTGATAAAGCAACAAAAAATGTTGCTAAAACAATGGAGGAAGTAAGTTTTTTCATAATGACTAATTTTTCTATCGATTAAAAATCAAATGACAACCCACAACGAATTCTGCGAGGTAATGTATAGTTGCCAGGGTTATTTATTCTGATTGCGTATTGATCCAGATATGCCTCACGGCTTAATTGTGCCTCCAATGATTGTTGACCTATTGCAGATGATAAATATCCATCGTCATCAGGATTACCTGTGTATGAATACACCCCTAAAACATTTTTAGTGTTTAAAGCATTTTCAATTAAAATATATCCATTTATATAAAACGGATTGGTTTCATTTCCTTCTTTACCTATTCTGAAATTTTTATCAAGTTTCAAATCAAATCGAAATGTCCATGGCAGGCGTGCCCCGTTTAATGTTCCTTGCAAAGATGATTGAGATGCTACTCCTGAAAGCCCCTGAGGTGTAGGATTGCTTTGACGAGTGTATGGTGTTCCTGATCCTCCTGTAAATATTACATCCAAGCCAGTGTTAGCAAAAATTGGTTTTTTGTTTTTACCAACTACAGGACCATTATAGTTTTTTCCTTCGCCATAACGATAATCAAAAGTGGTTGTAATGGTATGTCTTTGATCGTAGTTTAAAGGTGTAATTGTTTTTAAATTCGGATTTGTTTCATTAATCAAACCGCCGGCTGATGATTGGTCAGAACCGGTTCCATCAGCAAACTGCAAAGTATAATTTACTTCCATACGAATGTTGTTTGTTCGGCGCATTTCATATGAAACCAGGAACGATTTGGCTGTACCGAAATCTTCATTTCCATAAGTTGTATAATTAGTCGGGTATGCATAAAAATATTTTTTTATCTGCACCTGATTTTTAAACTCACGGTAAATTCCTGAAATTGAAAGTGACGAATTTTTTCCGATTACCTGTTCAAAACCCACCTGGTAGTCAATGGTTTTTTCTGATTTTAAATTTGGGTTTTGCAGTGTAGAATTTACAGCAATGGATTGCAAGAAATAATAATTAAACGGATTTCCTCTATTGTTAGTAGGTCGTTGAGAAAGAACATCGTAATGCGCAAAGAAAAGGGCTTCATCGCTTATTGGAAATGAGAAAGCAATACGGGGCATTAATGTATATTGAGGATCATAATCTTTAAATGCATCAGCGGTAACTTTTAAACTATCCGTACTTGAACTGCTTAAATACGGAGCAATTTTACCTGTTGATGTTGAGAGTGCAATAACCTGTGGGTTTGATACTTCAGTACCATCACCATCGTACCAGGTATTTCCATTTCTGTACCCGACAATATTTTTGGGATCTGTTGGATTATCAACATAAACCACATAATCTTCTCCGATTGATGTTGGATGTTTGATTCCCACACCATTTATTTCGGTTACTTCAGAAGCAGTTTTTGCAGGATATAAAAGATATGGATCCTTTAAAACTTTTTGATTCGCATCATAATAATCTACACGCAAACCAATGTTAAAAATCAAATCTTTAAAATTGAATTTGTCCTGAATGTATCCTGCAACATAGGTTGGGCGATAGGCTCCGATTTTACGCGAGTATATTACATCATCCGGATTTTTATTAAAAAAATCATCAAAGCTTGGTTGTTTCTTCAACACATTTCCAAGATAATCGTAACCATAATAACTTACATAAGCACTTCCATTGTTAAATAACTCGTCAGGACTAAACATATCAAGTGAAAGCAATGAGGGATCTACTTCATCCACATTTATAAAATCGGTGCCACGACGATCCAATCCTAATTTATCACGAAGGTTCAGGTCAAAATAGGCCTGATCATTTCCAACCAAGCGGTTATAATTTATTGTATCCTGAAAAATTCCAAATTCATCATAAACCAATACAGGATTTCTGGTATCTAAATTTAAAATGTGTTTGTTGGCTAACTGACGAGCCAATCCCCATAATCCAATTGGCGCAACAGTATATGCACGATCAGACCGCTGTTCGTATTCAATTCCGAATTCAATTGCGTGCCTGTTCTTTTCACCTTTTTCCTTTGATGGACGAACAATATCAACTGAACTATAAAATGCTAAACGATACTGGTCATTATTTGTTAAACCATATTGGCCAATCGGAGAACCGGTGTTGCCATACATTGAGTAAACTGACGAAGGTCCATCACCATTTATTAACCCACCTCCTGATGATATATCAGAAAGAGATGAGTAATAAAGAAATTGATTATCTAGACTTACATCCTGTAAACCGTAAACTCCATTTATGGGCTCACTTCCTGATAAAGTATAATACTGTTTAGTATAATTCGACATTAAACCATTTTCAGTTCCGGGTTCGAAAGTGACTAAGGTATCTCTGTAACCAACCAAAGTTAAACCGCTATAAATTTTAGGAATTCCATTTTCCCAAACCGTATCCTGACTTGGAAAATAAACAGGAGTACGATATGTTTTGAATTTTCCAATGTATCCATATTTAAAGGCATCAAATCCTTTGTCTTTGTCTTCAAATTTTCTTAAAAATTTACTATAGTCAAGTTGAATGCTGTAATAAGCATTTTGAAAGACTGAAGCTGTCTTTTCTTTATCGGTTTTTCCATCATTAACAATTTTTGCAGATCCGAAACGCTGAGTAAATCTTACAAATCCTCTGTATGTTAAATCCTGGTAAGTGGCGGCGGTTGAAGGTGTGAAAACCTGATTGGTAAATCCATTATTAAGAAACTGAGAATAATTGGCATTGCCTCCAAATGTGAGATTAATAAAATTGTTTAATTTATAATCAATCTTAAGCGACATGCGATAATTGTTATCATTTGCATACTGCATGGCCTTTATGTGTTCAAGGTCATCCTTTGTTATAAAAGAAGAATTGGTAACATATCCTAACCCGAATTCTGATGGTCGTAATGGATTTTCCTGAAGGTAAGCAAGGGTGTCGTCATTTACTTTCCAGTTACCAACAGCAGAAGGATCTGTATCAAGATTTCCTTCATATTCTAACGATAGAAAAAACCCGAGTTTAGCATCAGATGAATCCTGTTTGGTTCCTCTTGATGATTTATATTTAGTGAAAAGCGGTCCGCTTAAATTTAAACTTGCCAATTTGTATCCATATGCATCCAGAAAATAAGAGTTACCTAATTCTAATCCACCGTGATAATATTTTGATGGACCTCGTGTTGTAATATTTATGATACCTCCTGTTGCATCACCATATCTTGCGGGAATTCCACCTGTAATAATGGTTAATTGTTCAATTGATGAAGATGGAAGTGAGATGGAACCACGCATTGGAATTCCATCAACATAATATTTTTGTGCATAGCCTCTTCCACCATTTACATTTAATCCGGCACCGGCATCTGATTGATAAACTCCTGAAGTTTTAGCAGCAATGTTATTTGGATTACTTCGACCAACTGCTGATTGCTTAATTTCTGTTTTTGAAGCTGTTCCTCCTGTTGAAGTTGTTCCCGGATCAATTAACGGGTCGGCATAAACAAAATGCTCTTCTAATTCAACTCCTCCTGATCCAAGGTTTACATTGTAAAATGTGATTTTATCAGAACTTATAATTATTCCGGAAATATTAGCAGGCGTGAAATTTAGACAAGATACTACTAAATCATATGTGCCAGGTTGAATGGGTTTAATAATGTAATTACCATCAATATCTGCACTGGTACCAGTTACTTGTGTTCCGTTTTTTAATAACACAACAGTTGCAAATTCAACACCTTCCTTGGTTTTAGAATTAGCATTTATTATTTTCCCTTGCAGTTCACCGGTTTGGGAAAACACACTAGTTGTACAAACTATAATAAGGGAGAAGAGGGAGAAAATTTTTTTCATGCCCTAGGAGTTTTTGTTTAAATTATTGTTAAGCATTTTCATTTTGGAGGCGGACAAATTTAATCGCGATTTTGAATTATGGAACTAATGTAGATTAAATTTAAAGCTGCATGCAAGTGTTGTATTCGATGGTGACAGAACTTTTACAATTGTTCAACTTCCTTAATCTTTGATAACAACACTGCTGCGAATCGTTTTTGGGAGGAGAAACTCTTGCCGGCAACATGCGGAGTGATGATTGTTTTACCGGTTATAATTAATTGCTCCAATAGATTTTTTTCCGTGGAAGTGTGTGAAGAAAAATTTTCATTTTCTAAAACATCAATCCCCGCTCCTGTTATTTTATCATGAACAATTGCATTGAGCAGTGCAGATGTATCAACTACCTTTCCGCGTGAAGTGTTTAAGAAATATATTTTCTTTTTAAATTGATTAAAGAAATTTTCATTTGCAAGATGAAGAGTTTCATTTGTTAGTGGAACATGCAAACTCACTACATCACATAGTTCAAACAATTCTTTCAGCTCACATTCTTTCACAAACTCGTTTCCAAAATTGGTTTTGTATTTATCGTATGCGAGAATTTGTACTCCGAACATTTTTAATTTTTCGGCGAATGCTGACCCTGTGTTACCATACCCGATAATTCCTACTATCATCCCTGATATTTCTATCACTCTGTTCTCTTCTACCTGCCAGATTAATTTTTCTGTTTGCTTTGATGAGCGAACAATGTTGTGTGTGAGTGCGAGTAATAATCCGAGTGCATGTTCCCCTACACTGTTTCGGTTCCCTTCAGGTGAATTAAGGCAAATAATGTTTTTTGATTTGGCATATTCAACATCTACTATTTCCATTCCTGAACCTGCGCGTGCAATCCATTTCAACTTTACTGCTTTTTCAAGAGTAGTTTTATACAATGTGGTTTTAGTCGTGATAACAATTCCTGAAAACTGAATAATGATTCTGTCCACTTCTTCCTGCGAAATACCAACTCTGAAATCACATTCGTATCCGAGTTTTTGCAAACCGTGAATGAGCAGGTCATCCACTTTATCGGTGATTAAAACTTTTCCCTTGTCAGTCATTTATCGTTGCAAACTTATTTGCCAGATCAATAAATTGTTGCACACTCAACTGCTCAGCACGCTTTTCAAAAACTGCATCGGTCAATCTATCTTTTTGAATTAGTTGCGATAAAGAATTGCGCAAAGTTTTACGGCGCTGACCGAATGCATTTTTTACAAAAGCAAAAAAATATTTTTCATCAGTTATCAATGGCCTTTCCTTTTTCAATGTTAATCGAAGCACCACGCTTCGCACTTTTGGCGGCGGAGTGAATGATGATGGCTCCACTATAAAAAGATTCTCTACATCATAATAGGCTTGCACCAACACACTCAGTATTCCATAAGTTTTATTTCCGTGAATAGATGCAATGCGGTCGCCGACTTCTTTTTGAAACATTCCCACCATCAATGGAATTGATGCTTGTTCCTGTAATATTCTGAAAAGTATTTGGGAAGAAATGTTGTAAGGAAAATTTCCAACCACTGAATATTTGTCATTGAAAATTTCAGAAAGATTCACCGTAAGAAAATCGCCGTGAATGACTTTGTCTTTTGAAGCAGGATAAGTTTTATTCAGATGCTCAATCATCCGCTGATCCAATTCAATACAGCGAAGATTTATTTTTTCTTTCAATAAAATTTTTGTCAACGCCCCGGGACCCGGACCAATTTCAATTACATTTTTTGGTTCGCCGATTTTCTCCATTAAAGAATCAACTATCCAGCTTGAAATATTTTCATCATGCAGAAAATGCTGACCGAGAGATTTTTTTGCGTGCGGAGATTTCAAATTCAATTTTATTGCGTGCGCAAAATAGTAATTGCAGGGAATGAAATTTCAGAAATAAAATCTTTCCATTTTACTTTTATGAAAAAGATATTTTCGCACGGTGATTCAATCTGAATTGTTGCAGGAAGAAAAAATGTATGCCGAGGTTTTATTGCCACTCGCATTGCCGCGAACTTACACTTATGCTGTTCCTCAACTATTGCAAAATGTAATTGCCATTGGCAAAAGAGTGGAAGTGCAATTTGGCAGCCGAAGAATTTATTCGGGCATTGTAAAAAATATTCACACCACCGCTCCGCAAATTTCGAAAGTGAAAGAATTGCTTTCAGTCATTGATGAGCAGCCGATTATTCAACCATTACAATTTCAGTTCTGGAAATGGATTGCCGATTATTACTGCTGTTATGAAGGCGAGGTGATGAATGCCGCGCTTCCTTCCGGTTTCAAGTTGGAAAGCGAAAGCAAAATTTGTTTCAACTATTCATTCGGAACCGATTTCAGTTCGTTGGATGATGATGAATACATTGTAGCTGAAGCACTCACTGTAAAAAGCGAATTGGATATAAATGAAATTCAGAAACTGCTGAATAAAAAAAGTGTTCGCAAAATCATTAACTCACTTTTAGCCAAGAAAGTTATTAAGTTGAAAGAAGAAATGATTCAGAAATACAAACCGCGAACTGAAAATTTTATTCAACTGCACGAAGCTTTTATCAACGAAAAACAACTCAGTGGTTTGTTTGAAGAACTGACGCGCGCACCGGCTCAGGAAAAATTATTGCTTGCCTATCTTCATTTAGTTCGAACAGGTGATAAGCATCAACTAATAAAACGCGCAGAGTTGCTGAAGAAAGCAGATGCAAAAGATTCGGCATTGAAAGGATTAATCACAAAAGGAATTTTTGTTCAGAAACAATTGGAGGTTGACCGAATCAATGATGTTGAAAATGAAAATAATTCAACGCTTGATTTAAGCGAACAGCAAACAATTTCAATTGAAAAAATAAAAACAGATTTCAAAACAAAGGAGGTTGAGTTGTTGCATGGAATAACCGGCAGCGGAAAAACGGCGCTCTATATAAAACTGGCTGAAGAAATTATTTCGCAGGGAAAACAGGTTTTATTTCTCGTGCCTGAAATTGCATTGACATCGCAATTGGTAAATCGGTTGCGGAAATTTTTTGGAGAGAAACTTGGCATTTATCATTCCAAGTTTAATCCACAAGAGAGAGTGGAGATTTGGAATAAATTATTATTGAATCGTTACAATATAATTATCGGAGCCCGCTCTGCATTGTTTCTTCCTTTCAGCCAATTAGGATTGGTAATTGTTGATGAAGAGCACGATTCATCTTACAAACAATATGACCCTGCACCACGGTATCACGCGCGCGATGCAGCCATTTATCTTTCACATCTTCATGGCGCAAAAACAATTCTGGGTTCAGCCACTCCTTCATTGGAGTCATACTTCAATGCACAATCAGAAAAATATTCGCTGGTTGAATTGAAAGAACAATTCAGTCAGCAATCGTTATCTGAAATTATTCCGGTGAACATAAAAAAAGAAACTCGCGAGCGAAAAATGCAATCGCATTTCAGCAGTGTGTTGATGATTGAAATAAAAAAAGCGCTCGACAAAGACGAGCAAATTATTCTGTTTCAAAATCGCCGCGGTTATTCGCCTTACTTAGAATGCAGAACCTGCGAGTGGGTGCCACAATGCCCTAACTGTGATGTGCATCTAACTTATCACAAACAAAAAAATGAATTGTGCTGTCACTACTGCGGATTCAAACGCAATCCGGTTACGAAGTGCGAAGCATGCGGAAGCTCAGCGATACAGGTTGTTGGTTTCGGTACTGAGAAAATTGAAGATGAACTGAAAACATTTTTCCCTGAAGTGAAAGTGGGAAGAATGGATGCCGATAATATTCGCACCCGAAGCGGCCACGATAAAATCATTGGCGATTTTGAAGAAAAAAAATTACAAGTATTAGTTGGAACACAAATGGTGGCGAAGGGATTAGACTTCGATCATGTATCATTAGTTGGAGTAATGAATGCTGATCAGTTGCTCATGTTTCCTGATTTTCGTTCGGCAGAAAGAGCTTATCAAATGATTGAACAGGTGAGCGGAAGGGCAGGTAGAAAAAACATTGCGGGAAAAGTTATTGTGCAAACTGAGCGGCCCGAACATTATGTCATTCAATATTTGCAGCAACGCGATTACAAAGCATTTTATCATAATGAATTAACACACCGGCAGCGTTTTGGTTATCCGCCTTACACGCGATTAATAAAACTTGCATTCAAACACAAGGAGCAACACCGTGCACAAGCAGCCGCCATTGCAATGGCAAAAGCACTGCATCCCATTCTTCAGCATCGTTTGTTAGGGCCGGCTGAACCATACATCAACCGGATAAAAAATCAATACATCATTGAGTTATTATGCAAGATGGAAAAAAATCAGTCGCTACTGAAACAAACGAAGGAAACCATTATGCAGGAACGCGATTACCTGCGCGCAACTGAAGGCAATCACGCACTGCAGGTAGAAGTGGATGTTGATCCGTTTTAAAAAAAATAATTCTATTTTAAAATAGCACTTTTTTTTCTTTTTATTAATGCAATTTATACCCTTAGCCAATATAAACCATTCTCTTTCTTTTCTCGTCATTACCCCTAAGCCCTCTCCAAAGGAGAAGGGAGTTTTGGTCTATATTATTTTGGCTGATGGTATTATTTACAATGTAACTGAATTTGCCTTTTGATCATCGTACGCTCTGTTTGGAAAATATTTATCCCTGATTTTTAGAAAATACTTTTCAATAAAATAAGTTAAAAACATACCGAATGCAATTGCAGCAACACTCGACAAAACAAGATTCAAATAATGATTCAAAAATGTTTGATTGTGGATTTGAACTTTTGCAAAAACTGAATTTACAAATGGATGAATGATGTAAATGGAGTAAGAGCAAAACCCAATTTTGCTGATAGCCGATGTTATCTGTTCGGAAAATAAATAATTCAATTGATGGTTAATCTTATCAGTTAATAGAAAATAAACCAGAATTAAACCAAATGACATGAGTAATAATGAATATCCCAATGTTTTTACAAAAAACGAATGTACTGGCTCATAAAAAGGAGTCCAACTCAATCCTAAAACAGCAAGTATTAAAAAAACGAGTCGGTATTTTTTAAAAATCAATTTCATGAAGCTAAATCTGAAATAGAAAAGATATGAAATCAGAACCCCAGCCAATAACGAATCAATTCGCAAATGGGTCATCGATGTGTTTCTACTTACTTCTGCAGGAAACAAAACATTACTTGCAATACGACACAGTAATGTGATAAACATTATTGTCAAAATAATCCACTCAAAATTACCAATACCTGTTTTAGTCTCATCTATTTTTAACTTAACAAAATTTCGTTTTACGGCAATTCCGGAAATTAGTGCCATTGCAAAATAGAAATGCTCTTCAACTGCAAGCGACCAACTCGCCGGATAAGCCCACCCAGCGCCTAAAAAATAATTCTGAATAAAAAAGATATCCGCTAAAAAAAACGACATGTTAAATTCTGACTTCATTAAAATCGGAATCAGATATAAAATATAAGTCAGGTAATAAATCGGATAAATTTTAAAGCCGCGTCGTATTAAAAAAATTGAGGGTTTAATATTTCCATATTTTAAATATTCCTTAAACAAAAGACCTGAAACCAAAAATCCACTAAGAACAAAAAACAAATCAACTCCAATCCAACCCATTCTTTCAATGAACAGAATAAAACCGTTGCTATCAGTAAGCCCGTTGTGCAGATGATGTCTGAACAAAACAAGAATTATAGCAATGCCCCGTAAAAAATCAAGTTCACGAAGCCGGCTATTTTTTTTTTCCATTTAATCATTTCAAAAACTAAAAAATCCTGTAAGGTTATTTTATATTTTCAGATAATCTGTTTGGAAAATATTTATCCCTGATTGTTAAAAAATATCTTTCAATTGTGTAAGTTATAATCATTCCACTGCACACACTGAAAAAAGCGACAACTAAAAAACAAATGTAATTATTAATAAGTAGTTTGTAATAAGGTCTGATTATGGCAATACTTTCAGTAACAAAGACATGAATGATATAAATTGAATAAGAACAAAATCCAATTTTTTGAAACAATGAAACAAGTGCTTTAGAAAATAATGAATTTAAAATCTGGTTGATGTTTTTGACCAGCAGGAAAGTAACCAACAAAATGCTGAACGAAATATATAACAGCGTGAAACCAATGGTTAATGCAAAAAACGACTGCTTAAAAATTATAAATGGCGTCCACGATACTCCGGCTATTGCAATTACAAATAGTAATGGTTTGTATTTCAGAAAGATACTTTTTAAATAATTAAACCGGAAATAATATAAGTATGATACAAAAACACCGGCCAGTAACGAATCAATTCGCAAATGTGTCATAGTCAAATGACGAATGAATTGCTCAGGGGAAATCAAATTGCTGATGATCCGGAGGCTCAGGCACAAACCCATAATAATAAAAATCATTTTTTCAAATTGACTGATGCCCGAATCTTCATTTTCAACTTTTAATTGTATCAGGTTCTTTTTGAAAATAAAAAACAGCGCAGCAGCCAACCCAAAATAAAAATGTTCTTCAACAGCCAGCGACCAGGTGGCAAAGTTTGTATAACCGAAACCGAAGGTATAATTCTGTATAAAAGTTAAATCAGAAATAATTCCATAAAAATCAACATCTCCTTTCATGATAATCGGTATTATGTAAACCAGAAAAAAAATATAATAAACCGGATAAATTTTAAATCCCCGCCGAATTAAAAACCGAATTGGTTTTATGTTTCCATATTTTAAATACTCTTTGAATAAAAGACCGGAAACTAAAAAGCCACTCAGTACAAAAAATAAATCGACCCCAATCCAACCCATTCTTTTTGTAAACTGAAACAAGGCCTGGTGTCTTAACAATACCAATATTATTGCAACTCCTCTTAAAAAATCAAGTTCTCTAAGCCTGTAATTTTTTACTGTCATTGGTGTTTTTGCACTTCAATTCAATAATTCTAATTTTTATTACAAGCAGGGGTTGGTCAGGTTGAAAACAACAATGCTGAACATTGTACTCACGCCATCATTTTCCGGTTGCCCACCCAAACAAAACGGCGGGTTACAAATTCAGGATTGGTGAACGATGCATTGCCCGCAGGATTTCCGCCGGTTACATGAAAATCAGAAAATGCTGCATGCTGATTTACCCATATTGGTCCGGTGAGGTTGAAAGTAACAGGAGTAAATGTTTGCTGCATTTCTTCGGCTATCATCTGTTCGGTTGCAGTATCAGTGGTGTATGCGGCGCAGGTTAATGCACCATGCTTGCGCGCCATTTCTTTGGCCAGTTTTACTGATTCAGCTGTGTCTTTTGTTTTTATGGCAATGGCAATGGGGCCAAATAATTCGCGTTCGAAAATATGATGTGCATCTGATTGTACTTCTAATAACACTGGTGAAGTAGCACGGGCTGAATTGAATTCTTCATTTTTCACAGCAGTAGTTTCTAAAACAACTGAAGCACCAATGGCGTTTGCATTTTGCGCGCGTTGAAGTGTTAAATCATTCTGCACACTTCCGAAAACTCCGGCGCCCATTTTCGGATTGGTTGTAATTCCGAGAATGGATTCCTTAAGCTTCGTAACTACTTCTTCATAAGAATAATTTTTATCCTTCCCTTTCACACCACTTGAAGGAATAAAAAAGTTTTGCGGAGCGGTACACATCTGTCCTGAATACAATGAAACACTGAACGCGAGATTCTGCATCACGGCATCTAAATCATTTACTGAATCAAGAATTACACTGTTCACTCCTGCTTTTTCGGTGAACACAGTTTTGTTCGGAATAGATTCTACATAATCCCCGAAGGCAGTGCTGCCGGTGTAATCAATTAATGCGATGTCGGGACTCTCGGTAAATTTTTTTGTAATTAGTTTTTCAGAAGTATCACACGCCAGTTGAACCACAGAAGGATCATATCCATTTTCTTTCAAGCTCTTTTGCATTGCGGCAACAGCAATGGCAATGGGCAACACTGCTTTCGGATGTGGTTTTATAATGACCGTATTTCCAGCTATCAGGTTTGCATACACACCCGGCAAAGTATTCCAAACGGGAAAAGTGGAACAGCCAATCACTAATCCAATTCCTTTTGCAACAGGAGAATATGTTTTCTCCAGCTTCACTGAAAATTTCCCCATTGGTTTTTCCCATATGATGTTTTCGGGAAAGCGGGTGAGTTCTGCCAAACCAAGTGCAATGGGTTCCAATGCGCGATCGGCACTATGCGGACCACTCGCCTGAAAACTCATCATGTACGATTGGCCGGTGGTATGCATAGTAGCATGCGCGATGGCGAAAAAATGCTTTTTAATTTCTTCCAGTGTATCCACCAAAGCGCCGGCTCTTTCCTGCGGAGCAATTTTTTTCCAGCTTTTAAAAGCAACTTTTGATTTTTCAATTACTTCCGCTGAATCATAAACCGGATATTTTATTCCGAGTGCGTTCATGGTAAATGGTGAAACTTCTTCACCTGCAAATTCTTTTGCATCGTCTTGCAGCAATCCAATAAAATTGGTGTTCAGAAAATTTTTATACTCCTCCTCTCCTGCTTTCGGTGCATCATCGCCATATGCTTTCGGATGTTCGGGATAGGCAGCATAAAAAATTCTTTCGCTTATGGCTTGCTGCGCGCGTTCAATTAGTGCTTTGTGTTTTTCGTACAGATTCATCGGGTAAATTATTTTGAAGTTGGCAAAAGTAATATTTGATGATTGGAAGTTTTATTCAATAAAAAAAGGCTGACCGAAAAAATTTCAATCAACCTTTCAATAAATTTATTTTAAAGAAAAACTATTTCACCACTTCAAATTTTAAACTCTGCAGCAATTCATTATTAATGGTTGAAACAGTGGCAATGTAATTTCCACTGCACAATTGCAAATTACTGAAATTGACATCGGTAACCGAAGTTTTATTCACGGCATATAAAGTTGAATTAATTTCATTGCCATTCATATCAAAAATCTGCACTAAATATTTTGCTGCAGGTAATCCACCTATCAACAGATGAATATTATCAGTTGAAGATGGATTCGGATACAAAGTAAACAACGATGGTTTCACTGTTTCTTTTACACCGAGCGGCCACGATTCGCGATAAGATGCACTGCCAACAGTAGAACTTGTAGAATCCATATTCAATTGAACAATTGAATTAATATTGGCATCATCCACATAAGAGTAGCTGACATTAACATTGTTTAATTCAAGAAAAGCAAGCGACCAACCAACGAACGGAAGTTTTACATCAACCACTTGTACTGCTGAATCGCGCTGCATAATACGCAAGCATGGAAAGGCGCCGATAGGTGAAGTTACAGTTCCCCAGCCATCAACAACTTTAGTTGTATAAGTATTACTATGCACCCGAACCGAATCAACGGGTTGGCCTACATCAGTTCCGGAGGCTAACATCAGAAATGAACTTACAAAATTGTAGTTTGAATTATAGGTAATACCACTTTTTGCAACAATGGTTGGAGAGGTGTAAAGAATATTTAAAATTGAACTTCCCATTTGCGAACCTGAGATGCCAATAATCTGACTCTCGGTTGCAGTATTTTTAAAGTAAGCATAACCCGAACCATTGTTGGCAGCAAAATCTGCTGTTGGAAAAGATGAACCATTTGGAGTTGATGCCACAGTAACTGCGGATGTTGTGTCGTTATAATGATTATTGAGATTAGTATAATCCCAAACCTGATTTGCACCTGATGGTCCGGGTGTTAATGAGGCACCTAACGAATCATTGTGACTTATGAACTGACTTCCAACGGTCGGAAATGAAGCAGCGGTTAATGAGATTTGCGCATTGGCAAACACACAACTGGATAACAAAACAGAGATTGCAATTATTTTTTTACTATTCATGGTTGAAATTTTTTTGACGGGTTTTATGGTACAATAATAAGTTTGAATGAATGCCTTTTTAATTAATCGGTTAAAATATTATTATCAGTGAGTCGAATACAAACTCACAATCCTATTGTTGAAGTCATTTTGTGTGTTGATTGAGGTCGCCATTATTTTTAACGCATGGCAAAGAAAGGCAATAAACAAACCGAGCAGAAAAAACCGGAATCAAAAACCCGAAACCCGAAACCCGAAACCCGAAACTTTCCATGGTGGGCAAAAAATTCGGGTGCATTTTTTTTAATCACTTTAGTCACTTTCGTTTTATACTTCAACACTTTGCAGCATGATTATTCGGTGGATGATGCCATTGTAATTACTGAAAACATGTACACCCAACAGGGAACAAAAGGAATAAATGATATTCTCACTCACGATACATTCCTGGGATTTTTTAAAGTAGAAAAAAATTTAGTGGCAGGTGGTCGTTATCGCCCGTTATCGCTGGTAACTTTTGCTATGGAAAAAGAATATTTCGGCAATGCGCCACATACCAGTCACTTAATAAATGTCTTGATGTATGCGCTTTGTGGAATTTTTATTTTTCTGATGCTGCAACAGCTTTTTAAAAATGCCGATGCACAAATTTCGAAATTGCAATTGCTGCCACTTATTACTACGCTGCTTTTTATTGCACACCCCATTCACACCGAAGCAGTGGCCAACATCAAAGGCCGCGATGAAATAATGAGTATGCTTTTTTGTTCCATTGGTTCGTGGCTGTTATTGCAGTATATGGATACAGGAAAGTCAATGATAAAAATGATTCTCTCCTTCATTTGTTTTTTTCTCGGCATGCTTTCAAAAGAAAATGCAGTTACTTTTTTTCTGGTGATTCCGATGATGTGGTGGTTGTTCCGTAAAGCAGAGGTAAAAAGTTTTATTCAGTTAATGATTCCGCTTGCCGCCGCAACAGTTCTCTTTTTAATTCTCCGTCAGTTATTCACTCATACTTCCATTAATAAAGAAGTGAATGAGATCATGAACAATCCGTTTTTCGGAATGACGGTTTCGCAAAAATTCGCTACCATCATTTTCACTTTCGGAAAATATTTATGGTTATTGTTGGTGCCAATGAAACTCACATCCGATTATTATCCGTTTGAAATCACTGCTCAATCGTTCGGTTCAGTTTGGGTTATTGTTACATTGCTATTTACAGTTGCTGCCATTGTCGTTGCTGTTTTGCAACTAAAAAAACAACCCATCATTTCGTTCAGCATTTTGTTTTTCGGTTTAACATTTTCGGTAGTAAGCAATCTTGTTTTTCCGGTAGGAACATTTATGAGCGAACGGTTTTTATTCATGCCTTCACTCGGCTTTTGTTTAGTACTTGGATATGGCATACTGAAATTTTCAGAATTATTACTGAAGAGAGAAAATTCAACTTCATCAAATCCATTTCATCTTGCTCAATTTGCACTGGCAGTTTTTTCAATCATGATGCTTGGTTATGCCGGAAGAACCATTGCACGCAATCCGGCTTGGAAAGACAACTTCACTTTATTCATGACCGACATTCACAATTCACCCAACAGTGCAAAAATGAATAATGCAGCAGGTGGTGAGTTGATTGCTCAATCAGATAAGGACACCGATCCCATTGAAAAGAAAAAGAAAACTGATCAGGCAAAAATTTATTTAAAAAAAGCCTTGGTTCTTTATCCAAAATACAGCAATGCATATTTGTTATTAGGAAACGCCTATTTGAAAGGTGATAAAGATTATCCAACAGCTTTTCATTATTACAAACAAGGTATGGTTATGTATCCGGGTTACACACTTGCTTACAACAACATGAAAATCCTGATGGGTAACTGGAAAGATTATGCAGCACAGCGCGATTCCATTTTGAGTTATTTAAAATCTGCACCCAACGACCCTGTTCCATATTATTTTATGGGTTCCTTAATGGAAAATTTAAACAAGCCTGATTCAGCATTATTTGAATATAAAAAAGCATTGACTCTGGTTCCTGGTTTTGCTGAAGCACTTTTACAAACAGGAATGATTTACGGAAAATATTTTAACCGACTCGATTCATCTATTTTCTATTTGGAGAAATCGATTAATGCAAATCCTGATATTGCAGAGTCGTATGAAAATTTAGGAACCGCTTATGGCATGAATCGAAACCTGCCGGCAGCAATTACTATTCTGAATGAAGGGTTAAAACGATTTCCGAACGATTCAAAAATGTATTATAATTTAGGTGTATCGTACCAGCTTTCGGGCAATGCACTTAAGGCAAAAGAATGCATGGAAAAATCAAAGCAGTTAGAACAAACAATAAATATTCCTTAAATATTGACTGCCGATAAAAAAACATCAAACCCAACTCAGTGGTTTTTCCGTTGAACATGATTTAACTATTCAAATGAAAAATTCAAATAGAAAAAAGGATCTGATTGTAGTTATGATGGTATTTCTGAATGCGTGTTTATTTGCATCTTGCAGTAAATCACCGGAAAAAATTTTAACTGAAAGAAACGGAGTCTGGAATGCAACTATTATTTCTCACAGAACATCAACAGGTGGCTATGATTCAACTTCTGTTAGCAATACAGTTTTCACATTTATAAAAGACGGAACAGGTTCGTACATTGATACCTCAGGAGTAAGCCAAACTTTCATCTGGGAATACAATAAAAAATTAAATACTATTTCTTACCTGAAAACAAATGCACATGTAATTGTATTTGATGTAACAGTCATGGAAAGAAAAACAGAACAATGGCACAATGTGTTTACCGAAATTATTGTATTGGATACTTACACAACTGATTTGACCATTGATTTTACCAGAGTCGATTAACCTGTAATTTTAATCATGATGGCGCAGATATTATTGCGTCATTTTCGTTTTACCAAAGGCCTAACTTCATTTTCATCTGTAATATATTCCCATTCAGAAGAGTTAAATGAACAGGGCATAGCGGTTCTCTATTTTTATCCATCGCGAAAAATGGTTCGTTGTAATTTTTTATTCAAAATAATTTAAATCATGAAATCAACTTTTACTTTTTTAAAAGCATTTCTTTCTTTTTTACTTTTATTATCCTTTGAAAATAAAATTGCCATTGCACAATATGGCCTTTCATTAAATGGAACTAATCAATATGTAACTTTTGGTTCAGCTTCAGCATTGGGATCAACAACTTTTACTTTGGAATGTTGGTTTTATAAATCCGGAACAGGAGTTGGCGCAAGCACCGGAAGTGGCGGAATTACGAGCGGCATTCCATTAATTGCAAAAGGAAGAGGCGAAGCCGATGGAAGTAATTTAGACATGAATTATTTTCTTGGTATTAATTCATCAACCAATGTTTTGTGCGCCGATTTTGAAGAAGGAACCGGACAAGCGAGCCCCGGATTAAATCATCCGGTATATGGCATAACTCCGTTGTGTAATAATGTTTGGTATCATGCAGCTGCTACTTATGATGGAACCACATGGAAAATTTATCTGAACGGAAATTTAGAAGCAACACTTGCTGTGAATCGTTTACCACAATCGTTAAGCGTTCAACATGCTTCAATAGCAACTGCATTAAATTCAACAGGTGTTGCCTCTGGATTTTTTAATGGAAGGATAGATGAAGTCAGAATCTGGAATTTTGCACGCACACAACCTGATATTCAGAATAATTTTTTATTACAAATTAATTCAGCTACAGGTTTAACCGGCAGATATGGTTTAAATGAAAACACCGGAACAGTTGCTGCAAATACCGGATCTGCAGGAACAGCAGTGAACGGAACATTGGTAAATACACCAGCTTGGATTGCGGGTTCAACTTTTACTGCATTGAATACAAATTCATCACTACAATTTGGCGGAACCAATTCATATGTAACATTTGGAAACAATGCAGCACTTGGTTTAGCACAATTCACTTTGGAATGCTGGTTCAGAAAAGAAGGAACAGGAGGCAATGCCTCCACCGGAACCGGAGGTGTTACAGCAAAACCATTAATTTCAAAAGGAAGAAATGAAGCAGATGGTACTACTACAGATGCTAATTATTTTCTTGGAATAAAATCTTCGGGCAATGTTTTATGCGCTGATTTTGAAGAAGGAACCGGTCAGCCAAATCCGGGGTTAAATCATCCGGTTTATGGTACAACAATTATTCAGAATAATGTATGGTATCACGCATCTGCAACTTATGATGGAAGTAACTGGAAATTATATCTGAACGGAATTTTAGAAACCACATTGGCAGTTAACAGGCAGCCTCAATCAGCAAGCACTCAACATGCATCAATAGGTTCAGCACTGAGTTCAACTGGTATTGCTTCCGGATTTTTTTATGGTCGTATTGATGAAGTACGGATATGGAATTATGCCCGCACACAAAGCGAAATTCAAAGTTCAATTAATTCACAACTCGCATCCACACAAACCGGTTTAGTGTCTCGCTGGGGAATGAATGATAAATGCGGAACATCAGTAACCGGCATTGGGCTTACAACTATCAGCGGAACAATTACAGGAAGCAACTGGAACTGGAACAGTGGTGCCCCATTTACTATTTCGGTAACCTGTGCCATTCCAGCCGCATTAACCGTAAGTAATTTAACAACCACTTCAGCAACATTAAACTGGAGTGCAATTTCTACTGCTGTTTCTTATTCCATTCAATATAGAGTTTTGGGTTCATCTACCTGGTCAACTGCTTCTTCAGCAACCAACACTGTTTCAATTTCAGGTTTAACTGCTACAACTAATTATGAATGGCAGGTGCAAAGTAATTGTGCGGGCAGTGTGAGCGGATTTTCAACTTCAAACAATTTTATTACTGCCGGAGCAGGTTGTTCTGCTCCAACCACTTTAAGTACATCAAGTACAAATTCATCATTCACTTTGTTATCATGGAGCGCTTCGGGCGG
Organism: Chitinophagaceae bacterium; assembly: GCA_947474435.1. Taxonomy (GTDB): domain Bacteria; phylum Bacteroidota; class Bacteroidia; order Chitinophagales; family UBA10324; genus UBA10324. The sequence goes on from CANJII010000001.1 coordinate 142,118, forward strand.
AGCAATTTCATACAGCATTCAATACAGAAAAACAGGAACTGCAACATGGAGTGCATTGAACTCAACTTCAACTTCCATAACACTTAACAATTTATTTTCTTCAACTCAATATGAATGGCAGTTGCAAACAATTTGTTCTTCGGGAACTAGTAATTTTTCACTGTTAAATAATTTTACCACGCTTGCTTCACCTGCCGTTTTAATTCGGGGCGCTTATTTAAATTCTGTATCACCAAGTGGAATTGTCATTCGCTGGAGAACTGATATTGCAACCGACAGCAAGGTTTCTTTCGGAACAACTTTGGGTTCTTACATTTCATCAACAACAAATTCTTCGGTTACCACAGAACACATTGTTCAACTCAACGGGCTTTCATCAGCTACAAAATATTATTATCAAATCGGAAACAGTAATACCGTTTTGCAGGGTGATGCTGAAAATTATTTTATTACATCACCTGTTGCAGGAAGCACAACCCCTGTTCGCATTTGGGCGCTTGGTGATTTTGGTGCAGCCACCACTATTGAATCAGCAGTGCGCGATGCATATATAAATTATACAGGTGCAACTTATACCAATCTGTTTATCTGGCTCGGCGATAATGCCTATGAAAACGGAACCGATGCACAGTTTCAATCAAATGTTTTCGGATACTTCGGCAGTCAGTTTAAAAAATTTCCAGTGATGCCTGCACCCGGTAATCATGAATACAATAATGTCGGCTATCAAAGCGTAAGCACACTCACAACCAACTGGCCGTACTTCGATAATTTTAATATGCCCACTGCTGCTGAAGCGGGCGGTGTTGCATCAGGTACTGAAAAATATTATTCATACAATTATGCAAACATTCACTTCATTACTTTGGATAGTTATGGAGCATTAAATAATTCATCGAGCCCAATGTATCAATGGTTGAATTCTGATTTAGCTGCTAATACTCAAAGATGGACCATTGTTTATTTTCATCATGCCCCTTACACATTGGGTTCGCATAACAGCGATACCGAAGCCGAATTAATTGCCATGCGACAAAATATAAATCCACTACTCGAACAATATCATGTTGATCTGGTGCTTGGTGGTCACTCGCATGTGAACGAAAGAAGCTATTTAATCAAGGGACATTTTGGGTTGGCAAATACTTTTACACCTGCAATGAAAGTGAGTACAGCTACCAATGCATATACAAAAACACCACCATTTGACGGAACCATTTATGCCGTTTGCGGTACTGGTGGAAAAGCAACAGGTACTGTTCAAACTGGATGGCCAATGCCCTGTATGGCTTTCAGCAACAATTCAAAAAACTGCAGTATGGTGATTGATGTGAGTGGTGATGTTTTATCGTGTAAGTATGTTGCAACCGATGGAACAATTCCGGATCAGTTTACCATTACAAAAACAGGAGCAAGATTGAGCGAAACAGAAGATGAAAGTGTACTGGGCTTGAATGTGTTTCCAAATCCGATAAGCGATGAGTTCATTGTGTTTTATGAATTATTGAAGGAAGGAAATGTGAGCACAAAACTGATTGACATTACCGGAAGAATAATTGAAGGAAGCGCGCATTCAGTATTTCAAACCACAGGCGGGTATCAATTTCATTTTAATAAAAACGAATTGCATTTAACAAGTGGAATTTATTTCCTGAGCATTTCGGTAAATGAAAAGCAATATGTGCAGAAGGTTTTTGTTGACTGATTTTTAAACTTCAACCATTGGAACCGAAATGTTTTTCACTGAGTTTTCGATGCTTAATAAATCATCTTTCATTCGGTTCAGATACTCCTCTGTTTCTATTTTAATTTTTGGAATCAGGTTTTTATAATACGCTATTCCTGATTCAAGATTGGTTTTAAAATTCAGAAAATACTTAGCTTGTTTTGCGTTAATGGAATTCATGTTTTTAGCAATTTCCTTTTTCAGGTAATCAACATATAAATTCAATTCATTCAAAAACATATTCGGACGATTTAATTTATTGAGTAAATCAGTTCTTCCGTATATGTGATCAACCATTTGTTTCAACGAAAAAATGCCGGAGAAATAAGCAAGGTTTGGTCCCGGGCAAATGGCTATGGCTTCAAGCTTGTGCGACAGAGTCAAATGATTTTTTACCAATGCAGCAGTACTCAATCCTTCGCACAAACAATCTTTGGCAACAACTGCTTCGTATTGATTTTTAAATTCAGTTTCGGTGAGATTCAATTGTTCTAATTGCCTGATTTTTAATTCCTGATATTCACGCGAAGCAGTGCAAATCGGGTGTTCGGTAAACTCTGTATTTGATGATAGAAATTTTTTATAGCAGGGACTTCCGGGTCTTCCCTTTTCAATTCGCATTACTCGTTGTTGTTCCGAAGAACTTTTTCTGAAATTATTAAACGGAACTCCCAATGGCGATGCATCGCTGATGTAGTAGTCATCTTTTTCGGCAACCGCTAATTTTTGCAAGGTAGTTTCATCAATATTTACTGCTTCAGGTACCAATAAAAACGGACTGCCCCAACCGGTTCCATTAACCTGATAATATTCGTGCAGAAATTTATCTTCATGTGCAGTGCCGATTCCACCCTGAACGGTAATTTTTAATTCTGGTTGTTCATTAAATAAAAATTTTCGCGAAGCTGCAACCATTGCATTCGAACTCATTTGGAAAAGTTCATTTGCCAATTCCTGTTTGTTGTTTCTGAACTCTTCGAGAATGGGGCCTAATAATTCTCCGTTCGTTGGAAATGCGTGCCCACCACAATTCAATCCTGATTCAATCCTGAATTCTGAAATCCACAAACCTTTCTTTGCTAAAATTTTTCCCTGAATTAAAGCTGACCGATAGTCACTCACTTTTAAAATAATTTTCTTTTTCAATTCACCGTTTTCGTCTGGAAAAAAATCGTCGTACTTCTCAATAAACGAATACAACCTTGGATTATACCCTGCTGAAAACACAATACTCGAATTCAAATCGCTGTTAGCATAACCCCGAAAAGCGGCCACCGCATCACAATAAGCCGATGACAATGGTTCCCCGGTTTTATCATAATTCACAAGGTCAATTTTCGACATAATGTTTACATCAATGGAACCTGCCTTAATTTTTGTGCGCAGTTCGTTTTGCAATTCAATTTTATCAATCACATTTTTTGTGGCGAGCATTTGCCGGTATAATTTCCTTTCAACACTTTCATCGGGCAACAATTCAAAATATTTTGAAATCTCACTATCTTCATTAAATGTTTGATGCTTTAGTTCTTCAATTTGATTGGTTACAATTCTGTTTAATAAGTTCAGGTAAGCAGTTATTCTTTTTGCACGATGGTCAATGTCTGTTTCAGGAATCGGAATAAATTCTTCTCCTGATTTTTCACTGTGGAATTGACGCATTTTCTCCACTAACTCATCTTCAATAATTGAAACAACTGATGAAATGCCAAACCGCGCAACTTTTACAGGCGAGTCAATGGTATAGCACAATCCCATTACAGGAATATGAAAAGAGTGAACTGAATTATTCATTGCATTATTTCTTTTTCAAAAAATCTTTTTCAAAAATTTTTCTTCGGGAACGATTTCAAAGTACCCGCATATTTCAGAAAATAAGTATGACTAATGTCACTTGAATAAAAGTCAGAAGTATGAAAGAATTGTCGTCAAAAAGATGCGAGGAAGCTTGCAGTAAAACTGAGGTAGCTTCTTTTACTCTGATTCAAGGCAATGCATGTTCAATCATATTGACATTGAGTTTTTCATTTACTTATTCGCAGAAAGACACCAAAAAATCCGACCACGCTGTTAATACAGATATATATTTATGATAACCTAACTTTAACCAAACAATTAACATTTCAAAAAAAGAAGTTCATTTTACATTCATTAAAAAAATTAGGCAACATCAATTCAATGAAAAAGAATTTTAGTCTTCTCCTGCTTGTTTTTTTGCTTAGTGTTCAATCGCTTTTCGCTCAAACTCCAACCAAACCAAAACACCTGTTGCCAAACGGAGAACCTGATCGTCCGTTTACTTTTTTTGTGAAACACGGATTTGCTTCTTACACCGATGCAGCTACGCGAATACCGTTTGCCGCGCGACCTGCCTACTATGTTGGTGGTGGTGTTCGGGTGGAAGATGATGATAAAGACAGTCCTGCTTTTTTAGAATTGGAAGGATTGTATCATAAGGTGAATAGAATAGACTCATTAAATAAATCGTTGAGCAATTTTCGAATCAATGTGACTCTGATTTTCGTGCTCACAAATAATTCAATGAAAACTTTTAGATGGACTGCCGGAACCGGTTTTGGATACAATATGATTTATGATGAATTCATTTCTGAAAAAACAAATCAATTGGGTTTCAATTTTGCAACAGCAGCAGAAATGTTATTGAAACACAAACGATTTAATCTGTTTGCCAATTATCACATAATTCCTTTTCCTTCAATTGGAATGGAACAATACAATTTCAATACACTCAGCGTTGGAATGGGGTTTTATTTTAGGTAGTTAATGGTTTCAATTAAGTTTGCATCAGTAACAGAAAGTGAAAACAATTTTTTCCATATCAATATTATCTTATTTCTTAATTGGAAGTTTGATTCTTCCACAGGGAGATTTTTCGGTATTGCCACAACTTCCGAAAATGTATGACCATTGCAAATCGGTTGAAGATGCCGGCATGAATCTGGTTGATTTTGTTTTCGATCATTTGATTGGCATTGATGGTTCTTTCGATCATTTGATTGGCATTGATGGTTCTTTTGATCAGCACGAAAATGGCGATCACGAAAAACCTCATTCAACCACTCCGTTTCAAAACCAGCAACATCAGTCAATCTACAGTTTTGCATTGGGAATTTGTGAACATTTTATTTCTGTTTTCCATATTGATAGCGGGCATAATTTTCTGAATGAGTTTATTGCTGAGGAATTTTCTCCCGGAATATTTCATCCGCCAAGTTTGTTATTGCTTTTTATTTTCGACGGCAACTGATTTCAGTTGCACATTTATTTTTTCAAACTTTTAAATTCAATAAAATGAAACTCAAAATTTTTGTCAGCTTCATGCTGCTTGGCGTTGCTGCATTTGCCGGAACCACACCTAATGCAGCTGTTCTTAAAACCTTTAACGAAAAATTTCCAACCGCTACTGATGTGAAGTGGGGAATAGAAAATAAAACCGAATACGAAGCAGATTTTAAATTGGATGGCAAAAGCCTATCAGCAAATTTTAATGACGATGGCACATGGCTCGTAACAGAGAGTGGTGTATCACCAAAAGAATTACCGGTTGCCATTGGCGAATACCTGAATAAAAACATGCCGGGTGCAGAAATAAAGGAAACTGCAAAACTCGATTTACCGGGCGGTTTGGTGAATTATGAAATTGAAATCAAGGGTGCTGATTACATCTTTGATGCCGATGGAAAATTTATTAAGAAGTCAGAAGACGATTAATTATTTCATTCTTTAGAAGCTCTTTCTCTGAGGAGAAAGAGCTTCTTTTTATAAAAACGCAAACAAAGAATATGAATAATAAAAATGAGCACTTAAATAAAGTTGCAAGAATCACACTGTACTTCTGGATTATGAAAGTGCTTGCAACAACACTCGGAGAAATTGCCGGTGATTTTTTTTCTATGACTTTGGATTTAGGATACATTATCAGTTTAGGAATTACAATGGGATTTTTTTTAGCTGTATTGCTGATTCAATTGAATGTTGCAAAATATAATTCCGTGCTCTACTGGTTAGTGATTGTGGGCACCACAACTGTGGGCACCGAAATTTCTGATCTGATGGATAGAACTTTAGGGCTTGGCTATGCGCTTGGTTCGTTATTGCTTTTCGTTGGACTGGTGCTGGTTTTATTTTTATGGCATAAAATAGAAAGGGGAATTCGTGTTTATCCTATTACAGAAAGCAGGGTGGAGATTTTTTACTGGATTGCCATTTTGTTTTCCAACTCACTCGGCACAGCATTCGGCGATTACCTGAGCGACAATATGGAACTGAGTTATCTGACTGGTGCAGGTGTAACAGCCGCCATAATTGTGCTGGTTGTTTTAATTCATTACTACACTAAGATTAACCGTGTTTTACTTTTCTGGATTGCATTTATTTTCACTCGCCCGTTTGGTGCCACCTTCGGCGACTTACTCACAAAACCATTGTCGATGGGTGGAATGAATTTCGGAAGAGGCATAGCAGCTTTAATAACTGCCGCATTACTTGTGTTCATGATTTTTTATTCAAGCCGGAAAGAGAAGGAAATAAAACATGTTTAGCAGCAATCATCATAAGTTTAAAAGGAAAGTAAGGGGTGTAACAGTTTTATGCATTTTTATTTTCCTGCTTGCAGAAAATTGTTCAGCACAAAATAATTTACCTTTCTATGAACAAAATTCTATCGGTGAATATTATTTGCTGCTCAGTGATTCCATTCCTGATTTAAAACAATCCAATCAAGTAAGTATTATTTCGAAACATGGAATAGTTGGAAGCGGCAAATTCATCAACCTTCATATCACCACTGAAAAAGAATGTTGCACGCATCCCGATCCGTTTTTTTTGATGGGAACTTTAAAGCTTAACTGCAAACCTGATTCAATTTATTATTTAATAGCAGGAGTGATTAAAGAAGGAAAATTATTCAACACAAAGTTTGATTCAGTTCCGGATGAAAAAAATTTTGTAACCAGTGATTTTCAAAAAACAATTCTGGATATAAATTATGATCCGGTTTATTCTTACAGATGGTCTAAGCAATTTGATGGAAAATATTATCTTGAAGTGAAAGATGATGCAAACTATTTCGGAACTCATCCAGACAATATTATTTATCCGGTTGATTTAAAAAACTGTAACTATTCAAAAAACGATTCCATTGAAATTCTTTACTGTATGGCTGATTCTCTCAATGAGAATTTTCATTATGAACCCCGATGGATATTGATTTACCTGAATGGAAAATTACTGGATGCAAGAAGAGATTATTCATTGACATCAAGTGATGGCTATGGACCTTTTTTCTATCAATTGAAATTTCCTGCAGGTTGGTATAAAACTGAAAATGATTTTTACATCCTGTACAATCCGGGGTTTGTGTTACACCAACAGAATGGAACCTGGACCGAAGAATCACGCGAACCTTGCTTGTATTATGGTGAGTGTGATTGCGGTGAGTAAAGCATAATTTCTAATGAAAATCATTCTTCGATAAACCTCACCTCCCGACTTAAGGTCCGGGATGTTCCAACTAACCCCTCTCCGAAAAGGAGAGGGAAACAAACACGAAATTATTACTTATCGAAATTCCCTCATAAAATCAAAAAAAAATCGCCCCGAATAATCGAGGCGATTGTATTCATTCACCATTCACTATTGACGATTCACAGCACTAATTTATTTCTATTGAATACGGAATCCGCATTTGCATTCCTTTTAATTCGCTGATCGATTTTATTTGTTGAAACATAGAATAGAAATCGCCGAGTTGCACTTTCACTTCCTCATCTTTTGCATCTTGTAATGCACTTAAAATTTCTGTCCATTTATTATCAACTGTTGGATATTCCACCAGGCGATAATTTTTACTCTTAATCATTTTCGCTGCGATGTTTATTGCATCTTGTATTCCACCAAGTGTATCAACCAATCCCCATGCTAAACCTTGCGTTCCTGTCCATACTCTTCCTTGTGCAATTGAATCAACTAAAACCGGATCCAGGTTTCTTCCAGTGTAAACACGGTTTTTAAACTGCGCATAAATGCTGTCAACTTCATTTTGAATAATCACTTTTTCGCCATCATTAAACGGACGGGTTAAATCACCGAAGTCCGAAAATTGTCCGGTACCAACATGATCGAAAGTAATTCCGAGTTTATCGTTCAATAATTTTTGTGCGCAAGGAATTATCGCGAACACACCAATGCTTCCGGTAAGAGTGGTTGGTTGTGCAACAATTTTACTTGCACTGCACGAAATAAAATAACCACCCGAAGCTGCATAATCTCCCATTGACACTACCACTGGTTTCACAGCCTTTGTTAAAATTACTTCTCTCCAGATAACATCTGAAGCAACTGCGCTTCCACCCGGAGAATTCACACGAAACACAATGGCTTTTATTTTATCGTCGCGACGAAGTTTCTCAAACAGCGCTGCAAAACGATCGCCGCCGATATTGTCTTTATCACCTTGCCCGTCCACAATATCACCTTGCGCATATACTACAGCAATTTTATCCTGGTCTAAACTTTTCTTTTCATTATCAGGAGTATGAGAATATTTTGAAAGTGAAATGAAGTTGATTTTCTTTTTATCGTCGGTTTTTAATTTTTCGTGCATGAATTTTTTTGCAGCATCGCTATAACCTATTTCATCAATGAATTTATATTGAAGTGCCTGATAGGCAGTGCGAATCAACATGCTATCAGCAATGCGGCTAACGATTGAAGTATCGATGTTTCGCGAAGCACTCACGGCACTGATATAATTGCCTTGAATGTCTTTCAGCAAAGCGAGTGTCATAATTTTATTCGACTCACTCATCTTGTCGTAACGGAAAGGTTCGGTTGCAGTTTTAAATCGTCCATCGTAAAACACTTGTACATCCACTCCGATTTTCTCCAGCATTCCTTTGAAGAACATGATCTGTGCATTCAATCCTCTCCACTCAACAATACCAGCGGGGTTCAACACAATTTTATCAGCAACACTGGCTACATAATAACCTTTCTGAGAATAGGCATCGGCAAAAGCCACAATAAATTTTTTAGATTCTTTAAAATCAATCAACGCATCACGCACTTGTTTGGCAGTTGATATACCTCCACCGAAAGTTCCGACATTGATATAAATGCCTTTTATGTTGTTGTCAGTTTTTGCTTTTTTTATAAGGTGAAGAATCTCATTCAAACCAACAGCAACATTCATATCCATTCCGCTGAAATTTAAATTCGCAATAGGATTGAAATTGGTTTGTTCGGGTACTGCATAATCAAGAGAGAGCTCGAGCACACTGTTGCTTGTTGCTTCTTTTTTTTCCGGTTCAGATACTGAGGAAACAATAGCAGCCAGAATTCCAATCATTAAAAAAGTAAGTACAATTGACCCGACTATAAAGCCAAGCATGGAGGCAAAGAAAAATTTAAAGAATTGTTTCATTATTTAGATTTTAGATTTTTGAATTGAGATTATTTATTGCAATTTTTAGATTTCATAATTTACTATTTGCTAAAAGCTAATGACTAATAGCTAACAGCTTTTTTTCCGGGATGCCAAAAGTAACTGTTCCGATGGAATCGATGAGCGAAAAAGTGAATTGTGTTTACATTCGCTGCATAACTATGAAAATGAATCAGGTTTATCTTTCGTTGGGAAGTAATGAGGGCAACAGGTCTTCACAATTAAATAAAGCCATTGAATTTTTAAATGAAGCGGGAGAGGTAAAAATTGTTTCTTCGGTTTATGAAACAGCTGCTTGGGGAAACACCAATCAACCATCGTTTTTAAATTTGGTTTTGCTGATGCTGACGAATGATGATGCCCAAAATTTTATGAAACAACTTTTATTGATTGAAGAAAAAATGGGAAGAGTGCGCCATTGGAAATGGGAAGCGCGGATAATTGACATTGATATTTTGTATTTCAATAATGAAATTATTCACGAAGAAGATTTGATTATCCCACATCCGCATTTACAGGAAAGGAAATTTGTATTGGAACCACTGGTTGAAATTGCACCTGAGTTTGTTCATCCGATATTGAAATTGAATTCAGTTCTGCTACTTAACCAATGCACTGATAAACTACAAGTGAAAAAATTACAGCATGCATAATTATATTGCCATAGAAGGAAACATTGGCGCCGGCAAAACTTCATTAGCCGAAAAATATGCTGCTGAATTAAACGCCAGACTGGTTTTGGAGCAGTTTGCTGATAATCCGTTTCTCCCGCAGTTTTATACTGACCGCGACCGGTATGCATTTCCACTCGAATTATTTTTTGTGGCCGAACGGTTTCAGCAATTGAAGGATACATTGAGCAAGCAGGACATGTTTCAAACCTCAACTGTCGCCGATTATATTTTTATAAAAAGTTTGTTGTTTGCCCGTGTGAACCTTACTGAAGATGAATTCAAATTATATCAACGCCTTTTTCAGATAATACATTCTACATTACCTGAGCCCGATGTGTTGGTTTACCTGCATTGCGATGTGGACCGACTGCTTAAAAACATAAGCAATCGTGGCAGAGAGTATGAACAGAATATTTCGGCAGATTATTTAATCAGCATTCAAAATACTTACTTCGATTATTTTAAAACCGTGAGCACTTTTCCGGTATTAGTTATAAATGTAACCAAGGCCGATTTTGTAAAAGATGAAACCCATTACAATAAAATTAAAGAATGGATTAATGCTCCTCACGAAATCGGGATGCACTATTATGGATTTTGACTTTTCTATATATTAGCAATCTTTTGAAAAATATTTCTTACACTGATTAATATGAAAATTATTATTGGTCCACTAATTTACCATTCTTGATTTGATAAGAGTAACTTCTTAAAAAATTTCAAAATGATAAAATGAAGAAAATAAGTTATTGTTGTTATAAATTATTTCTGATTTGAAAAAAGAAAATTCATTTGCATTTATTCTCAACCCTGTTTCTTCAAATGGAAAGTCATTAAAATTCTGGAAACAATTTGAACGGTTACTTTATCAGAGCAATATTGATTTTATATATAAGCAAACACAAAAATCCGGAGATGCTGTTGCGCTTACTCAGGAAGCAATACATGAAGGTTACAGAAAAATTATTGCGGTTGGTGGCGATGGAACAATGCACCAGGTAGCAAATGGTATTTTATTACAACACAAAATTGATTCAAGAGAAATCTCAATGGGATTAATTCCTATGGGAACAGGCAATGACTTTGGCAACTACTGGAAATTACCAACAAGCTATGAACTAATTATTCAATTGCTTCAGAAAAACAATTCTCACTTACAAGATGTTATCAAAGTAAATTTTATAGCAGAAAATAAAACTGCATTCATAATTAGCATGGGTGGCTGCGGATTCGATTCGCATGTTGCACAAAAAGCTCATAATCAAAAAATGAAAGGGCATGGAGGCAAACTTGTTTACCTGCGCTGCATAGCAACTTCGTTATTCAGTTATAAAGCACAACCTGTGAGCTTGAAAATTGATGATAAAGAACTATCCGGTAAAATATTTTCAGTTGCAATTGGAAATAATCACAGTAATGGAGGAGGAATAAAACAATGCCCTGAAGCATCAATGACTGATGGTAAATTAAACATCACTGTCATTGGTGACATCTCCATTCTGCAAATTATTATAAACCTGAAAGGATTATTCACAGGTAGTTTTACCAAACATTACAAAGTGAAAACTTTCGCTGGAAAAAAAGCAACAATAAAATGCGAAGGAGAAAATATACTGGAACTGGATGGAGAACCTTATTACAATCTTCCGGCTGAGGTGGAAATAATTCCATCTTGCCTGCGGGTAATTACGCCATTTAATTAACAGATAAATAAAGTTTTATTTTATTGAATTCCTGAGGGTTGAAACAATCAGCATTTTGTAAATCGTTCACTTTGTTAAAGCTACCATGTTGTTCTCTGAAATTAACAATAATCATTGCCTGTTTTGAATTGATGTATGGATGAGCATTCAATTCTTCTTTTGTTGCAGTATTCAGATTAAGTTTTTTGATTGATGCACTGCCTTGATCGTTGCACTTTATTTTTTCTTTGATCAGTTCAAAAGTTTCCGGTTTCATTCCATAAACTTCTGAAATCTGATCAGTAGATGAAAATCCACCAAGTGCCTTTTTATATTTCAAAATTTTAGAAGTGATATACGGGCCAACTCCCGGAAGGTCACCCCACTCAATTGAATCAGCAGTATTAATATCTAAAATTCTTGGCTGATAAGAAGCAAATGATTTTTGGTCAGTTGATTTCCCCGATTGAACCGCGTTAGCAATAACAATAAAATTTTTAAGGCGATTAAAATCTTCATCAGATAATGTATAAATTTTTTTAAAATCATCAGGCGACTTAAACCGACCATTTTTGCTTCGGTAATTTATAATGCTTTTAATTGTTCTTGTTTCCAATCCAAGTTTTGCAAAATCATTTTCAGTTGCTGTATTCGGATCAAAAGAGAAAAGCTGAATGATTTTTTTTCCTGAAATTATTGAATCTGTTTTTGAATTTGCAGCAAAATCATCTTGAAGTATTTCTATATTGGAATTTTCATTTTCCGGAGCAACCTGTGATTGACCTGCATAAAATTTTTTAACTTCAGCTTCAAAAATTTTATCGTCAACTTTTTCTTCCGAACTAAATTGCAGTACCAATGAAGGATATATTGATAATAAAACAATGAGAACCGATAGGATTAATAAAGCGCGTTTTTCTTTTTTATTAAAAGTGAAATATTCTTTCGTTGTTCGTTTAATTGACATACACTGATAATTACATTGGTATAAAAATAACAGAAAGAATATAAAAAAGAAAGGCTCCGAATCCGGAGCCTTTCTTTAACAGAATTGATTGAAAATAATTACTTCGTTACTACAATTTTAGTGTAGGTTTCATAATTACCTTTCTTAATTCTCACATTGTACAATCCATCTTCCAAGTATGATGGTAGTTGAACCAAACTATTCAATTTACCCTCTTTTAAGGTAAAGTTTGTTGAATAAACAATCTGCCCAAGAACATTATAAACCTCTACGCTTACATCTGAAGAAGAGAAGTCGTACGAGTTTAAATCAATTGTAAACTGACCGTCATTCGGATTTGGATAGAGTGCAACATCAACCATTTGTGCCATTTGTTCCTCAGTCATTTCTTCAACTCGACAATTTGAAACATGAATCATAACCAATGGAGTAAATCTTAAAGTTCCACAAGAATCTGTGATAGCTAATCGATAAGCACCATTTACAGTTACAGTGTAATTTGTATTTGTTGCTCCATTAATTGGAATACTTCCTTTTACCCATTGATAGTTCAAGTCAGGATCAGTCAAAGAAGAAGTCAGCGTAATGGTATTGGCGATGCATGGACCAATTATCATTGTAGGATTCGGGAAGTTTATCATTGTATAATAAACTGAATCTTTAGCCTTACAACCACCACCAAGTACATCGGTTACTTTAACACTGTATTTGAATGTTCCTGAATAAATCGGAGTGTAACTGGTATTTGTAACACCAGGTATAGTGAATGGTCCACGCTTCCATATATAAGTATAACCCGGATCATATGGAGTTGTTAATGGTACTGCTTGACCGAAACAAACAGTCACAGGTCCAGCTGGAGAAATTTGCGCTAATGGATTTTCAACAGTTGTTGTTAGCGTATCATTTATACATCCCAATAATGAGTAAACAATTTCGTAAGGCCCACCGATTCCGGCAGTAGAAGGTGAGAAAATGTTCCCACTCACACCAGGACCGCTGAATGTACCTCCAGCTGTAACCGGAGTTAAAACAACAGAAGTTATTGCAGGGCAATATCTGCTATTTAAAATTCCAAAAGATGGATCTAAAATTCCGGGGTCAGAAAGATTAATTTCAGTAGAACCAACAGTACCAAAATATCCATCCAATTGAACATAGTATGTATGCCCTGGAATTAAGCAATCACTATAAACAAAGGAAGAAAACATTACGCCGCCGTGCGCTGCAAAATCAGCATCATCGTCATTTGCTGCAATTAAAATTGCGCCCCCGTTTAAAATATCATTGCAATCTGTAGTAACATCCCAAAGAGCAAGTTGAGTATCGAAACCAGGAGAATTAATTGTAATACGACCAGATGCAGGAGCACTAAACATAAACCACAATGTATTTTCTAATCCACTGTTGCACCAACCGTCGTTAACCTGACATCCATTTGCAGGAGGAGCAGGCTCGCTTGGATTAGCTGTTGCAGAAGTATTATCATAAGGACCATTTGAACCTATTATCAATACCAATGAACCACATGGTTCATCGTTTGGTGGTGGCGGTGTACAAGTAATTTCTAATTGGAAATCACCAGTTGCTACATTATATCCATTTACGAGAATGTAATAATTAGTACCCACTGAAGTTGGGAATGAAATCTGTGATTGAACACCACAGAAATCATCATTGCCATCAACACATGAAAGTGTACTGCAATCTCCTGAATAAACATTTATCTTGCTATCATATGTAGTTCCATTACAAAGCGAAGCTGTAACCACAGAACCATCACCGGCAAGAACATACCAAATACCAGGAGCTTCTGGTGTTGTTCCACAGAAAGTTGCATTAGCATCCGTTGTAGCATAAAGTGTTGAACCTAGTACAATGTCACCACAGTTAACAACTTCTGCAAACTGACAACTGTCATTTGCTGGAGGCGGAATAGCTGCTCCACAAGTTAAAATTGCAGTGTAATTTGATTTTGATCCACCACATGGATATCCTGAAAATACATCAGGAGCTACGAATGCCCAATAAGTTCCAGCAGGTAAATTAGCTGCTGCTGTGGTTGTATCACATTCAGTAGGACCTTGTTGAAAAGTAAGGAATTGAGGCGCACCACATCCAAGAGAAGCGTCAATAAAACCAACTAAACGGGTAAATCCTGAGTTAACTGTAAATGACACATTGGATGGAGATGCAATTGTAAATTCATACCAATCAGTATCACGACCTCCAAAAGGAAATGCTGGTGTAATATCAGCCCAGATGGTTCCACATACTGTATCACCACAAGCAATTGGTTCATAAAATGGAATTGTCATGTTGCAACCTCCATTAATATCATCACCACAAACTTCACTTTCCTGATTTGCAGTTAGGGATGGACAAACAACGCATGGAGGTGGAGCATCAAACACGCAAATTTCAAAAGTAGTTGTTGCAGGAGGTGTGAAAGCATAGTCGTAAACTCCAATGAAATAAGTCTGACCAATAGTTAATCCTGTTAATTCCTGAGATTCAATACCACCACCAACAAACGAATTATCAATACAAGCAACAGAATTACCACCGCAAGCATCAAATACTTCAATAACTGCATCAAAACTTGCAGAAGGAGTTACCTGAACCACAGCACTTGTTCCGGTTGCAACAAAACTATACCAGACATCATCTTCACCAAAACCACCAGAACAACCCAAACCAGATTGAATAGATGCACCAGCTACATCACCTGTAGTTGGTTGACAAGTAGCATTTTGTGTAATTGAAATTGCACTGTCGCAAATATCATTTGCAACACCAAGAGGAGGATTTGGAGCACATACATAGGTTACATAAGTGTTTTTACCACTTCCACATGGATAGCCATCAAATGAAGGATTATAAGGAACAATGGCATAAATCCAGGTTCCAGCTGCAAGGAAACTTGTAATACTTAATGTATCACATTCGTTTGCAGTATTAACAAATTGGTCAAATTGTGTTATTGGGCAAACTGCATTTGGTCCAATGTATCCCATAGTACAAGGGAATTGAGTAATTGCAACAAAAGTATAGATACCAGGTGTTGAAATATCAACTGTAAACCAATCAGTATCTCTTGTTCCTGCTGACATCCAA
>CANJII010000002.1 GCA_947474435.1 Chitinophagaceae bacterium
GTTTCTGATAATGCAATTGCTGTTGGTTCAGTAATAGCTATTGTTAATGTTGATTGACAATTATTAAAGTCCGTTACTGTAACTGTATAATTTCCGGCAATCAGATTCAATGGGTCTTGAATGATTGATGCATTGCTCCAGAGATAACCGTATGGTGCTGTTCCGCCAACTACTGCGAGATTTATGCTGCCGGTATTATTTCCATTGCACAAAACATTTACATGTGTTTCTGATAATGTTGGTCCGCTTGTGTTGCTGATGTTTGTTGTGAGTGTGCTTGTGCAATTATTAAAGTCAGTTACTGTTACGGTGTATGCTCCGGCTGCTATTGCATTTATATCTTCTGTGATTGCTGCATTGCTCCACAAATAAGTAAATGGCGGATTAGGTCCGGCAGCTGAAAGGTTTATTGATCCATTTGATAAACCACATGAAGCATTGACATGCGTTTCAGAAATAACATTTGGAGCAGGCTGTGAAATAATTATACCACTGCCAACCACGCAATTATTTGCATCGGTTACATTCACAGTATAAGTATTAGCTGGTAAGCCGGAAATATCCTGAGTAGTTGCGCCGTTGTTCCATGCATATGTAAATGGTGCTGTTCCGCCAATTACTGTCAAATCAATAATTCCAGTTGCTGCTCCGTTACACAACACAGGAGTAGGATTAAACGAAAGTGATGAAGGCCCGGGTGTATTATTTACCACCAACGATAAAGTGCTGGTACAATTATTTATATCAGTCACTGTAACTGAATAATTTCCTGCTCCTACAAATGGTAAATCCTGATCGGTTGAAGCATTGTTCCATAGATAAACAAATGGTCCGTTGCCAACTACTGTTAAGTTAACGCTTCCATTCCCTAAACCACATGTAGAATTAACAGATGCTTGACTTAAAACTGTTGCCGCATTTTGTGTTACGACTATACTGCCGGTTACAACGCAATTATTTGCATCAGTAACTGTTACATTATAAGTACCTGCAATTAAATTTAGAGGATCCTGAATTGAAGAACCGTTACTCCATAAATAAATAAATGGTGCGGTGCCTCCGGTTACTGTTAAGTTTATACTCCCTGTAGCACTACCGTTACACAATACATTTGTTTGCGTAAACAAAAGTGTTGGTCCGTTCGGGCTGATTAATGTTATTGAAGCAGTTGATGTGCATCCAAATGAATTAGTAACAGTTACGGAATAGGTTCCCGCCGCAAGATTATCAATTTCAAAATCGGTTCCACCGGTATTCCATAAATAGGTAAAAGGCCCACCGCCACCGGTAATTAAATCTACTTCAGCTGTACCGTCATTCGAACCACAGGTAGGATCAACAGATTCAAGAGTTACTATATTGGTACTTGGTGCTGCAATAATTACCGATAAATTTTGAGTGCAGTTATTTGCATCAGTAACTGTTACTGAATATGCACCTGCAATTAAACCCGAAATATCCTGAGTGGTTGCAGTGGTATTCCATAAATAATTATAAGGTGCAGTTCCTCCTGCAACTGATAAATTTATATTTCCAAGACATGAAGTATAGGTGGTAACAGAACTAAGAACAGGACTGCTGCCTCCGGTAATTGTTCCGCTCCAGGTGTATGGACAACCATTCAAATCAAAAATATTTACAGAGATGGGGCCGGCAGGTAAACCATTTATATCTTCAGTTGTTGCTCCGTTCGACCAGAAAAAAGTATATGGGGTGCTTCCTCCGGAAACTGTAATATTCACAGCCCCATTATTTGCTCCGCCGCATGAAGCATTAGTTATTGATTGTGAAAAATTTATTGGTATAGCTGAATTAACCGTCACAGTATTTGAAACAGCTGTACAACCTGAAAAATCATAAACCGTAACTTTATAATTTCCCGGCAAAAGTCCTTGAATATCTTCAACAGTAGCTCCATTACTCCAGGTGTAAGCATAGAATGGAGACCCGCCCGATACTGTCAAATCAACCATACCGGTTGCACCTCCGAAACAACTTACATCTGTGGCTACTAAAGAAATATTAATTGGAGGTGGTTGAGATAGTAAAACTGAAATAGAAGTAGTACATCCAACACTATTAGTTGCTGTCAATGTATAGGTGCCAGCCAAAATATTATTTATGTCTTGTGTTGTTGCGCCGGTGTTCCACAAATAAGTATACGGAGGATTAGCAGCAGTTGCAATAGAAACATTAATTGGCCCACCAGTTTGTCCAAAACAAAAAATGGGATTCATAATTAAATAACTGAGCGTAAAATTTCCTGCATTATTTACAGTTATGGAAGCACTTGATGTGCATCCAAAAGAATTGGTTGCGGTAACAGTATAGGTTCCTGCCAAAAGCCCTGATAAATCTTCGTTTAACTGACCATTACTCCAAACAAATGAAAATGGTCCACCACCACCAGTTGTGGTATTTGAAATAAAACCATTTGCGGTACCACAGCTTGCACTTGTTGCAGCAAGACTGATTATTGGAATGGGTCGCACAGTAACAACTACTGTATTTGTTTGACTACATCCTCCTGCATCAAAACCTGTAACTGTATAAGTGGTTGTAATTGTTGGATTCGCTGTAACAATTGATCCTGTTGTAGCACTTAATGCTGTTGACGGGCTCCATTGATAAGAAACATCACCAATAGCATTTGCTACTAAAGTTGTTGATGCTCCTTTACAGATGGCCAACGAATTACCTGCCGAAGGTAAAATGGTTAATGCAGGTGGTATTGCAGTGATATAAGGAATGATATGAGTAAAATTACATGCACTTGGAATTTCAAAGGCAATGCATAATTCATAGTTGTTTCCACAAATCAACCCAGTTGAACTCATATCTGGATAACCTCCACAATCGAATGAACTACAGGAACTGTTAAACAACTCCCAGTTAAACCAATTAAATGAATTACAGGTTGATAAACTGGCAAACTGAAAATCAATAGTTGAACTATACTGCGCTGTAAAACTGAAACATGCCTGATACACTTCATTGGCATTATTGGCTGAAACCGGATTAACATAAGTATTGCAATTTGCCTGTGCTTGTGCGTAAGTTGGTGTAAAATTTAAAACGCAAATAGAACCACTCGGACTTGCGCATGTCGATAATGGAGGAGGATTGGAAGGCGTGGCAGGTAATGTTGTGGAAATTGATATATCAAATCCTGCAAAATTACCACATCCACCACTGCCTGCTGTATATAGTATTTGAATGTAATAATTAGCTCCGATAGTCAGATTTGTTAATACATGCTCGGTTAAATTCGGGCCACCCGAAGCAGATTGACAAGAAAGTGGATGGCAACCAGTGGATGCAGGGCAGCCGCTGCTTGCTTCCCAAATTGAAGAACTGAAATAACAAGCCCCAGCAGTGGAATTTAATGAAACCGAAATATTTGCTGATGTCGCAGTAAAATAATACCAAACACTTTGTGTTACTAATGCAGGCGCGCATTCAATTAATTCGCCTGCTTCTAATGTAGCCTGTTGAGTAACACCACTTACAATGGCACCATTCACCATTACATTTATTGCATTTGCACAATCATCATTTGATGGAGGAGGTGGTGGAGGTGAAAAATTATTTTCTGCGAAACACAGCGACGAAACAATATTTAATATTATAAATATTAATAAGGTTTTTGTAAGATAACGCCAATATGAAATTGAAAGAATTTTCATTGATGCAGAAAAAACACTCTCTTCATTTCTCAAAAAAAAAGCTACCCAATTTATTCCTTTAAACAACAAGGCGAATGACGGTTTCAAATCAGGATGCAATGTAGGATATACAGCTAATGCGAACAAAGGAAATGTGTTGTACTGTCAACATCAAACGCTGAATAGTCTTACTATCCCAACTCAAAAAATCACCAGCGAGATTTCAACTATTCCTAACAATAGGCCGGCTGTTGCTGCAATCAATTTTATTGTGGTTAATTTTTTAACCGCTTGCTTTTTCAATTCCATTTCCAAATGTTGCAACGGATAATTTTTAATTCTGCTTTCAACAGCGCCCTTTATATTTATTTTTTCTGAAACTTTCGGGATAAACCCTTTTATCAATTCAGGAATCATTTTATCCAGCTGTTCCACCAACACTTCTTTTGCCTGAATAATTATTCCTTCGGTGATAAACATTTTTAATAATGAAATGCGCTCAGTGAGTTTGTTACGGATAAAGTCATCTGCCTTTTCTTCCAGGTAACCATGCATCTCTTTTAAACTTTCTTCTGATAAAAGATATGCTTCCATTTTTTCTGTAGATGCATTTTGTTCCGCCCACTCTCCTGCTTTTACCGCAATTTCATTTTGTAAAGAAGGAAGAATTCCCTGAATTGAAAACACAATAATTTTTATTGGATCATACGGGCGGAAGACAAACAGAATTAAAGTGTCAATTAGCCACCAGGCAAACACGGCATTTAATATCGGTATAAGAATGAGAAAATAATTCATAAGTCAGTTACAATCCTTTACTCCATTCATCGGGTTTCATTCGCCAAGCAGTAAGGGTTTCAATATCTGATGCTTCCACATAACCTTGTTCTACTGCCTTTTTTATCAGCACATCATAGTCAGTTAAAGTATAAAACGGGCACTCAGCATTCAGGAAATTATTTTCTGCAGTTTCAAATCCGTAAGTAAAAAGTGCAACCAGGCCCATCACTTTGCAATCAACTGCACGCAACGCATTCACCACATTTAAGCTGCTTCCACCTGTTGAAAGTAAATCTTCTATCACCACCACTTTTTGACCTTCTAAAACTTTTCCTTCAATCATGTTGGTTAAGCCATGTGATTTTGGTGAAGAGCGTACATAAATAAAAGGTAAATCCAACGCATCAGCCACCAATGCGCCATGTGCGATTCCGGCAGTTGCAACACCAGCAATACAATCGCATTCAGGAAATTTTTTCTTAATCACTTCCGCTAATTGTTCTTTTATATAAGTTCTTATTTCAGGATACGAAAGTGTGAGCCGGTTGTCGCAATAAATTGGTGAATTCCATCCGCTCGCCCATGTATATGGCGACTGCAGATTTAATTTAATGGATTTAATTTGCAACAACAGTGATGCAGTTTTGTTGGCAACAGATTTTGATAAAATCATGGTTTCAAACCTAATTGTTTTATTGAGCGCTGCAATGTTAAAACAACATTATTAATAAGCTTTAAAAATACTTTTATCACACCCAGAAAATAATTTTAAAAAATCATTTTATTTTTTCCCAGCAATTCTCTTCAGCATGTTTCTGAAAAT
This sequence comes from Chitinophagaceae bacterium, assembly GCA_947474435.1. Taxonomy (GTDB): domain Bacteria; phylum Bacteroidota; class Bacteroidia; order Chitinophagales; family UBA10324; genus UBA10324. The sequence continues at coordinate 5,269 of CANJII010000002.1, forward strand.
AAAATAATGAAACGGCAACATGGCATACCAGTAATTACGACCAATAATTCCGTGTGGTCGAAAGGTGGCAGTTTGAGTCAGAATGCTTCGGTGCTTATTTCGAACAATAGAAAATTCAAGCCATGCTTCACCTGGCAATTTCATTTCGGCAAATAATAATAATCGATGATTTTTTCGGTCGGCGAGCAACACTCTCCAGAAATCAAGCGCATCACCGGGTTGCAAATCTTTTTCGCTTCTTCTTCCTCTACGCAATCCCACACCACCAAATAATTTATCCAATCCGCCACGAAGTAACCAAAGTGAATCGGCATAATACCATCCATTACTACCCCCTATTCCAAAAAAACGATCAGCTACTTCTTCAACATTCTCTTCCTCTATTTCTATCCATCGCTTATCTCTGAAACATCCATGCTTCGGCACTTCCACATACTGATTAATTTCCAAATGATGAAGGCTGCTTGAAGCTGCGTCTTTCCAACTTGATACCACCATGTTTTGCGCAATTTTCAGAAAAGCCATTTGCACAGCCACCCTGTATGGAATCATGTACTGAGGAAGAATGGCGCGCACGGAATTTTCTTTACAAACCACATCGTTCTTCATGCTCTCAATCAATTGCCGGGCGATGGTATAATTTGTTGAAGTAGTGAAGTACAACCAGTATGACGACAAACGAAGAGTGAGAAATGGAACAATAAAAAAATATCTTTTAAAACCGCGCTCAATTGCATATTCGCGAATCATTTCTTTATAGGTCAACACATCAGGCCCGCCGATTTCAAAAGTTTTATTGTAAGTTTTTTCATTCAAAATACAATTGCTCAGAAAATTTATAACATTCCGGATAGCAATTGGCTGACACTTTGAATTGAGCCAGTGTGGAGCAATAATTACAGGTAATTTTTCAACCAGATCACGAATGATTTCAAACGATGCGCTGCCCGATCCTACAATTATTCCGGCTTCAAAAATGGTGTATGATTTTTCCGATTGCATTAAGATATCCTTCACATTTTTTCTGGCTCGAAGGTGAGGCGATAGTTTGTTTTCATTACTTATTCCACCCAAATAAATCAACTGTTTCACTTTGGTAAGGTGCGCCACTTTTACAAAACACAATGCAGAAATTTTTTCATACTCATTTAACAAAGCGTCAGTATCGCGCAATGAATGAATGAGATAATAGGCAACATCAAAATGTAACCCTTTAAAAACGCTGAACACATTTTCAGGTTGCAAAAAATCAAATTCAATAACCGCTATTTTATTTCTTAAATCCGACGATGGTTGAAAACGGTTTTTATCCCTTACCACGCAAGTGACATCATAATTATTTTCAATGAGCACCGGCAACAAACGCATACCGATATAACCATTGGCTCCTGTTAATAAAATTCTTTTTTTATGAATGATTGCTTTTTCCATTCCGGATAATTTTCAAAAATACTAATGAAACCACACAACTAAACCTGACTTTTGATGGTTTGGTTTTATTGCTTTTATTTGTAACAACAGCGAGGCTGTTTTGAAAACAACTGATTTTTTATTCTGATGAAAATTAATTTCAATTGTTCGCAACTGAATGCTGATTAATCAAAATCTATTTTGACTTTATGCCTTTAAAAATATTTATCGGAAATAATCCAATTTATTTATGCAAAACGGGTTTTGTACTTCCATCAACAGAAGCCCTAGAGTTATCATCAAAATTTTTATTGCAGGAAAAATTTATTGATTCAGAGTCATTATTGCAGGTGATAGAAAAACTGGAAAATAAAAAATACGCGTTTGCATGCATGCTCAATCACGATGATGAATCAGTATTAATAAATGAATTTTTCTCACTCTTTAAACCGATAGATGCCGCGGGTGGATTGGTTGAAAACAGTCATGACGAGGTATTGATGATTTACCGAAAAGGAAAATGGGATTTGCCTAAAGGAAAAGTTGAACGCAACGAAAAAATGATTGAAGCAGCTGAACGAGAGGTGGAAGAGGAAACCGGAATACGGAAACTGAAAGTAGAAACGCTGATTAATTTTTACCCTTGGAAACAGGAATATACCACACATACTTATTGGGAAAATCAAAAGCGCATTATTAAAAATACTTATTGGTACCTGATGAAAAGCAAGGATGATCTGCATTTTACCCCACAGAAAGAAGAAGGTATTACGGAAGTGAAATGGATTAAAAAAAATCAGATAAACGAATTATTAAAAAACTCATATGCTTCAGTTGCTGATGTTTTTCGATACTGTAAAACCTGATTAATTATTTCTGAATTTTTTTACTGATTTTTTATAATGCTTCATCTAAATGAAAAGAGGCCATCCACATTTTGTGAACAGCCTCTTTAAAAAAATCTATTGTTGATTAGCTCAGGTGCTTATTCACCAATTTAGCCATATCAAACATGCTAACTTGTGTTTTACCACCGAAAACAACTTTAAGACTTGCGTCAGCATTGATCATGCGGCGGTTTTTGCTATCCTGTAAACCGTTTTTCTTAATGTACTCCCACAATTTTTTTACTACCTGAGTACGAGGTAATGGCTTGTTGCCAACAACCGGTTGCAAAGCTGCACCAATTGCTAATGGACGCATAAACGCTGCATTAGGTTTGCGAGCTGATTTTGCTTTTGGTTTAGCGGCTGCTTTCTTTTTAGGAGCTGCTGCTTTCTTTTTTGCTGCTGCTTTTTTCGGAGCAGCTTTTTTTGCTTTTGTTGCCATGATTAAATGGGTTTTTTATTTGATGACCTCGAAATAAGATACTCGCCCCCTCATGGCGCAGTTATTTTTTAAAAAGTTTTCCCCAATGAAAAGTGAGCAACTCCATTGGAGAAAAAATAATTGTTAATTGGTGGATAAGTAAAATGGTGAATTCTCCCAATGAGAAAAATTTTTTTATAAAATTTTTATTCCATATCAAGATGATTTTTATCGAAATAATAAATTATAAAAATGAAAATCAGTACAGTCTTCCGTCTCTGATTATCACTTCACGATCAGCAAGTTTTGCCAGTTCTTCATTGTGTGTAACAATTACAAAAGTTTGATAAAATTCTTTTCGTAACCGAAAAAATAATTCATGCAACTCTCTTGCATTATCCGAATCGAGATTGCCCGATGGTTCATCAGCTAATACCACTTTCGGATGATTGATGAGTGCGCGTGCAACGGCCACACGCTGTTGTTCTCCACCTGAAAGTTGCGATGGTTTGTGATTAAACCGTTCTTTCAATCCTAAATAATCCAGCAACTCTTTGGCTTGTTCTTTCACTTCATTGTCATTTCTTTTTCCAATCCATCCCGGAATGCAAACATTTTCGAGAGCAGTAAACTCCGGTAGCAGGTGATGAAACTGAAAAACAAATCCAATGTGTTTGTTGCGAAACGATGAAAGATCTTTATCACTCATGTTCGCCAAATTGTTATCGTCAATAATTACTTCACCTCCATCAGGTCTATCCAATAATCCAATGATGTGCAACAATGTACTCTTGCCTGCACCCGATGCACCAACAATAGAAACAACTTCGCCCTTATCAATGCGCAACGATATTCCTTTCAATACCTGAATATCTCCGTAAGCTTTAGAAACATTGACTGCCTGAATCATGAAATAAATTTTTTACTTATTTTTTGAAGTCCTAATTATGAATTACCATTATGATGCAAAGTGTGCGAAAATAACCAGGTAGAGTTTTAAACCCTCTCGGAAAATCTAAATTTATTTTTTTTGTGCGCATTAATTTTTTTTGAAATGCGTCTATAAGCAGAATATATTATTGAGAATAAAAACCCAACCTAAAATTCAATGAAAAGAAATACTTGCTATTTTTTATTGGCAGTTCACAATTATAACCGGTGTTTGCACTTCATTACTCTTGTTTCCGGCCCTGTCCATAATTACAATTTTATAAGTAACGGAATCGGTAGTATGAAACGGAATACATGTAATTCCCGGAAGATTAATAGCAATGGTACCGGAAATATCTTTTGTGGTTCCCTTGGGTGTAATGAACGGTATTTTATAAGTGTAAGTGTAATCAGGTTTACCGGGCCGGTGATCGGTGATAAAACAATTAGTAGAAGTATCAGATTCCAATGAACCCAAATCACCATCACCATCTTTAAAGCTAATGATCATTTGAATGGAATCAACCTGCTGCTGCACTTGAGTGCTGTTGATACTTACAAATTCAATCAATGGCGTTTCAGAAAACTTTGGTGGTTTTAAACAAGAAAACAATTGTGCGAAAACAAAAATTGTGGTTATGGTTAATAGAATTTTTTTCATTGTTGTTTTCTGTTTCTGTTTCAAAGATATGTTTTCATTTTTATCTGAAATGAATTGCTTTTACCGGGCTTACTTTCGAAACTAAGTAACTTGGAATCAGCAACACAATTAAACAAACCACCAACACACCAATATTCACTGCCGCAATAAACAGCGGATCGAAATGCACCGGTGCTACTTTCACATAATATGATTCTTCAGCAAGCCTGATAATTCCGTATCGCGATTGCAGGTAGCTCAAACCCAAGCCAATAATATTTCCAATCACTATTCCCTGAAAAACAATAATGCCTGCGTGATAAATAAATATTCGCCTGATAAAACTGTTGGTAGCCCCCTGCGTTTTTAAAATTCCTATCATGTTTGTTCGTTCAAGAATTAAAATTAACAACGCGGTTGCCATATTGATAATTGCTACAATAGTCATTAAAATCAGAATCACATATTCATTTATATTTTGCAATTCGAGCCAGTCAAAAATATTCGGATTAATTTCTTTCATGGTTTGGGCAACCAGGTTTTGACCAATGTAATTTTCATTGATCTTTTTTCCCATCGCTGAAATATTTTTTACATCGTCAATAAATATTTCAAATCCGCTGACCGAATCTGCCGACCAGTTATTGAGTTGCTGTATATCGGCAATATCAGTAAGCGCATATAATTTATCAAACTCTTCCAATCCGGTTTTATAAATTCCTGCAATTTTAAATTTGCGAACTCTTGGGGGTTGTTCCACAAAATAAATAATTATATCGTCGCCTGTTTTCAAATTTAATCGCGTGGCTGTGGAATTTGAAATCAGGATTTTTCGTGGGTAGGATGTATCGCCTGCCTGAAATGTTTTTCCCGATTGCATGCACTTTGATAAAAAGCTGGTGTCAAAATCATTTCCAAAACCACGAACAACAATGCTCTCAATTTCATTTTTTGTTTTAATAATTCCGGGTTTGTTTGCATACACCTGAATGTGTTTTACTCCAGGCATTTTTTCAATATCCGGATAAAATTTCTGGTGGATAGAAACTGCTTTATCCTGAAATCCTATTGTGCTGTTGTAATCATAAATGCGCACATGCCCCCAGAAACCAAAAATTTTTGTACTGATTTCTATTTGAAATCCACTCACCAGACTTCCGGCAATAATCATAACAGTAATGCTCAATGCAATTGCTGCAACTGCCACACGAATAATAAACCGACTGAAATTCGGCTGATGGCTCAAGGCAATCTTTCGTGTAATAAACCATGCAGTATTCATTCTATAAAGTTGGCACTTTTAATGACTTGTTACTTTGCTTACAATTAATATTGCAAAGAAAAGAATCCAAACCAATGATGAGGCATTCATTTATTTTTTTACTTTTTCTTAAAATATTTCTTTCAGATCAAATTGCATTCGCGCAACAGTTTGGTCCGTTTCCAATAGTAAAAACAGGCGCTGAACAAACTGAAAAATATTTGCCTCAGTTAAAAGATAAAAGAATTGCATTGGTGGTTAATGCCACTTCATACATAAACAACACGCACCTGGTTGATTCTCTATTATCGCTTGGTGTTAATTTGAAAAAAATATTTGCACCCGAGCATGGCTTTCGCGGAAATGCCGATGCTGGTTCTGACATTTCAAATTCAATTGATTCAATTACAAAACTGCAAATCGTATCGTTGTATGGAAATCATAAAAAACCTACCGCAGAAGATTTAGAAAATATTGATGTAGTGATTTATGATATTCAGGATGTGGGTGTGCGATTCTATACCTACATCAGCACTTTGCAATATGTGATGGAAGCATGCGGTGAAAACAAAAAACAACTTTTAATTCTTGATCGCCCTAACCCGAATGGCTGGTACATTGATGGACCGTTACTCGAAAAAAAATTCGAATCGTTTGTAGGTATGCAGGCCATTCCCATAGTATATGCAATGACTCCAGTTGAATATGCATTGTTTTTAAATGGAGAAAAATTATTGAAAGATTCTGTTCAATGTCAAATCACCTATGTGTTGTGCAATGGTTATGATCATTCAGTGAAATATATTTTGCCACGCAAACCATCGCCCAACTTAACCAATATGACAGCAGTTTATCTTTACCCTTCTACCTGTTTATTTGAAGGAACTCCATTGAGCGTTGGTCGCGGAACTGACCGCCCATTTCAGATTGTCGGTTATCCGGGAAGTAAAATCGGAAAAATTTATTTCACTCCGCATAGCAAGACTGGTGCATCCTATCCGGTTTTTGCAAATGAGCAATGCAAAGGCATTGATTTATCTATTTATAACGATGGATTTTTTTTCGAACAGAAAAAAATATTTCTGAATTGGTTAATACAATTTTATTTAACCTATCCTGACAAGAGCATTTTTTTTACTTCTTACTTTGATAAACTAGCTGGCACAGAAAAATTAAAAACAGACATCATCACAGGTAAATCAGATTTTATGATTCATCAGGAATGGCAACCAGATTTATTGAAATTTAAAGAAACCAGAAAAAAATATTTGTTGTATAAAGATTTTGAATGAACACATTATCAGAAAATAAACCGAAGCTTAGAATGGTTTTTATGGGCACTCCTGAATTTGCAGTGCCTTCATTAAAAATTTTACTGGAAAATAATTATGAAGTTGTTGCAGTTATAACAGCTCCCGATAAACCTGCCGGAAGAGGAATGCACTTGCATGAATCAGCAGTTAAAAAATTTGCACAGGAAAACAAATTGAACATTCTTCAGCCCGAAAAATTAAAGTCGCCTGAGTTTGCAGAACAACTTCGCACACTCAAACCCGATTTGCAAGTTGTAGTTGCTTTCCGCATGTTGCCCGAAGTAATCTGGAAAATGCCGCGCATCGGAACTTTTAATTTACATGCTTCGCTCCTGCCGAAGTATCGCGGAGCTGCGCCAATCAATTGGGCAATAATCAATGGAGAAAAAGAAACCGGAGCTACCACTTTTTTTCTGGAACATGAAATTGATACCGGAAAAATTATTCTGCAGCAGAAAATAAATATTGCCGATAACGAAACCGCCGGCGAACTGCACGATGCCTTAATGCTTGCGGGTGCCGCGCTGGTTTTAAAAACAGTGCAGTTAATTGAAGCCGGAAATTATTCGCTCACACCTCAAACATTGTCAGCTGAAATAAAATCAGCGCCGAAACTATTTACTGAAACCTGCCGCATTAATTGGAATAATTCAGCACACCAAATTCACAATCTTATTCGTGGACTTTCGCCCTACCCTGCTGCATTCACAAAACTGAATGGAAAAACAGTGAAGATTTTTCGTTCGCAAAAATTCATAATTCCCAATTCACAGTTAACAAATAATTCGCCCGGAGAAATTATTACCGACGGAAAAACATATTTAAGAATTCAATGTGCTGGTGGGTTACTGGAAATTCTTGAATTGCAATTGGAAGGAAAAAAGAAAATAAACACAGAAGAGTTTTTGAGAGGATTCAGATTCACTTCAGAAAATTCGAAGTGCGAAATTTTTTAATTTATATTTTTTACTTTTTAATTTCCTCTACCACCACTTCAACTTCTTAAATAAAACAATAAGCCCAATAGCTATTGCAAAACAAAAAGTAATTATAAAGTAAAATGCATAATTATTTCCTTCGTACGGAATTTTTACATTCATTCCATACAAACTCGCAATCAACATTGGAACAGTTAATACAACGGTTACAGAAGTTAAGCGTCGCATAACCACATTCAGATTGTTGCTGATGATACTCGCAAAAGCATCCATCGTTCCACCTAAAATGTTGGTATAAGTGTTTGACATTTCAAGCGCTTGACTCATATCAATAATGGTATCACCAAAAAACTCCTGTTGATCTTCATCTGTTTTAATTTTCAGAAAATCGGTTCGTTGAATTTTCAGCATCATCAGTTCATTGCTCCGGAGCGATGTAACAAAATACACCAGACTCTTTTCAATCTTCAGCAACTTCAGCAGCTCTTCATTGCGCATGGAATCATACAATTCTTTTTCATACGCATTACTTTCATTGTTTATCTCTTTCAAAAAATACAGGTAATAAAAAACACACCGGTCAAAAATCTGTAATACAAATTTGCTGCGGTGGTTGATGTTTACATTTTTTACATTGTTATTTAGGAAACAATCTATCACCTGATTTTCGTACGGACTGATGGTAATCACAATATCCTGCACGAGAATAATTCCGAGCGGAATGGTGATGAACCGCGCCTCGCGCTCATTCTCGGCATCGTTCGCCATCGGGATTTTTAATACTATTAAATCAGTATCGTCTTCGTGCTCAAACCGCGAGCGCTCTTCAATATCAAGCGAGTCAATTAAAAAGTCAATTGGAATATTGTACTGCTCACTTAGTTTTTTAAGATTATCGTGGTTAAATGGCGGATAAATATTTATCCAGCAACCAGACTCAGGCGCATCCAGCTGTTTAAGCTTGCCTTCATATGTTTTGTAGTATTTGATCATCGCCGTCCATCTAACGCAGTTAATATTTGATGCGCGGCAAAAGTAACTGATACAATTGAGTAGGCAACTCTGATTGTTAAAAAATAATTATTGAATAAAAAACACTGTTTTTCTTATTTTATAAAATTACAGGTATTCATTCTCACGAAGGTAAGTTGCAATAATTTTTTTTACGCTTTGGGATGGAGCTACTGAAAGTTGCGTGGTTTTATTATCAGAATAAGTAAGCACCATTGCCTGATCAGCATCGTCTAATTTATATTTTGCCTGAGCCACTTTTGTTCCGTCCTTTTTATACCATTCGGTTTCGTGCCACAACACTTTATCCTGGTAATAAGATTTCACCAGTTTCCACTCTCCTATTTTCATCAGATCCTGAGTAATCAATTTATCTGCAACATAAATTTCAGAATTGCTTTTGGTAGTTGGTTTGGATTCTGTTGTTGAAGTAGTGTTGGTGATTCCGCCACCGTTGTTACTGATAAAATTTTTCTCCCGGTCATCCGGAACATCATTATTGACAAATAAATCATTGTTGACAATAAGTTCCGGAAATTTTTCTTCATCAGTTACTGATAGTTTAACACCTTTACCATCCTTTTTAAAAGTTAAAACATAGGCTCCCATTAAGGTTGATTTTGTATCCCACTTGATATAAATTAATTCTTCACCACGCATATTTTTTATACTGCAATCAGGATGGTATTCATTCACTTTTATTTGTTTCATGAGGCAATATGGCTTCGCCTTGCTGTAAATGGTGTCGTCTAAATACACAACAGGCGCAGCGCTGATGGCTTTCAATCTTTTTTCGCCAGTCAAAATTTTTTGTGCGAATAGATTAGTGTTGGCAAAGACAAAAATGATGAGGTAAAAAAATATTTTTTTCATGGTTGAATTTTATTTATTGATTCGAGTTGCCGAAAATAATGCCAAAAATTATTTGACCCAATTCATTCATTTAAAATCTCCGGCAGTGTTTGGTTCTGATTCATTGAATGGATGTTACAGTAAACTCAGTTCTCCGGTTCTTTCCCTGACCTTCTTCTGTATCATTTGTTGCAACTGGCTTTGTTTTTCCATACCCCTTGAAACTCAACCTGGCTGCAACCGTTCCAGTTTTTATTAAATAATCATACACAGCCTTTGCGCGATTCTCTGATAATTTCTGATTCGATTCATCATTGCCAATATTATCGGTGTGCCCGCCAATTTCAATTTTCATGACCGGATTATCTCTTAACAACTGCGACAATTTATCCAGTTCAACAGTTGATTCCTTTTTCAATTCAAATGAATTTGTTTCGAAGAATATGTTTTTCAGGACCACACTCTCACCTGTAGTCACGGGTTGCAGTTGAATATTTAATTGATAGGGTTCCGTTGAGTTTCGATCTGCCAACGAAAAATTTTCAGAATGAAACAGGTATCCTTTCATTGAAACATTCAACGCATAATTTTTTCCTGACGGAATTGAAATTAAATATTCGCCGGTAGTGGCCTCTGAAGAAAAACTATTCATGACATTTCCGTTTTCCAAATCAATTAACTGCACATCGGCATTCAAAAAATCTCCGGTTAATTGATTGGTAATAATTCCTTTCAAATAAGTAACTGGTATAGGCCTGGCTGCATCAGGTAAATCAAAATAAAACAAATCGAGATCACCTTTTGCATTTTCTTTTTCGCGACTGTAATACACATGCTTACCATTCAAACTTACAGTAAAGCTATTTTCTTCCACTTTAGTATTAATTGGATAACCAAGATTTACCGGCTCACTCCATTTTCCTGTTGAATCTTTTCGGCAATAAAAAATATCGGCGCTTCCCATTCCCGGATGACCAAAGCTGCTGAAATAAAGAGTTTGTCCATCCGAATGTATGAACGGAGTCTGCTCTTCATACTTGGTATTAAATGATGGGCCAAGATTTATTGGCTTCGTCCATTTACCTTTCGCATCTTTTATGGTCATCCACAAATCGCTTCCACCAAATCCCCCGGGGCGCGTGCTTACAAAGTACAAAGTTTTACCATCTGCAGAAATGCTTGGCTGAGTTTCCCACGCAACTGAATTAACTGTGGGACCTAAATTTTCAGGAACACTCCATCTTCCGTTTTTTCGTTTTGAATAATAAATATCTACACTACCAAAACCTCCTGAACGATTTGACGCAAAATACATTTCGTTGCCCAAATTGGTTATTGACATTGCTCCATCCTGCTGTGGTGAATTCAAATCACTGCCCATGTTTCTTGCATAAGTCCACGCACCGTTTATATATTTTGAAATATAAAAATCTTCATTCCAGTCTTTCCCATCAGGGTCTTTGCGCATGAACACCAATGTGTTTTCATCGGCAGTTAAAGAGGGAAACAATTCCTGATACTGTGTATTGATACTGTCACCCAAACTAACCGGATTAAATGGAAGAGGATGCTTCACTGCTTCAATGGCAAATCGTGCATTCGACATCACATGTTTCGAATTCTCTACCCATTCAGGTGGTAGATTTTGAAACGATAAAAATTTTGTCAGTGCCTTAATCACATATTCATAATCATCTAAATTCCAATAACTCTGCGCTACAAAATAATAAGCACTTGCGCGTGCATCTGATTTCAAATTAAACGAAGTTTCAAATGCATTTTTTGCTTTTTCATATTGCCGTGCTTCGTTATATAATTCTCCGAGCAGCAACCAGGCATCAATGAATATCGGATCTTCGGCAACTGCCTGTTCAAAAGGTTTTATGGCTTCTGCATCTTTGTGCGCATTCAATAATTCTTTTCCATCTGCATAATACTTCAATGCTTTTTTTGCAGCAGTATTCAGGTTGTGATATTCCTGTGCCTGCAAGGAATTAAAAACAAGAATTGAAAAAGTAAAAACTATTATACTTATTAAATGCTTCATTATTCTATGTTCATGTATTTATGAATCTGTAACGAAATTTCCCATTGCGGATTGCGCTTCACAAAATCAATTATTAATGGAGTCATTTTTTCGGTATTGCTCCACTCTGGTTGTAAATAGAGTTTGCAATCACTTGAAACCAATTGAGCATATTTTTCTGCAAAATCAAAATCACTTTGATTGAAAACAATAACCTTCAATTCGTTTGCCACATTATAAATTTCAGTGATTGGTTCTTTAAATTTTTTTGGTGAGAAGCAAATCCAATCCCAATCACCTGTGAGCGGATGAGTTCCGGAAGTTTCAAGATTTAATTTTTTACCAGATGAATGTAATTGTGAAGTAAGTGATTCAAGATTGTGCATCAATGGTTCGCCGCCGGTGATAACGACAAGATCAGATTGAAATTGATTTGTGTATGCCACAATTTCTGCAACTGAAATTTTTTCATGCGAATCAGCATCCCAACTATCTTTTACATCGCACCAAACACATCCTACATCGCATCCTCCAAGCCGAATAAACACAGCCGCACGCCCCTGAAAAAATCCCTCGCCTTGTATGGAATAGAATTGTTCCATTACAGGAAGTAAATCAATTTGATTATGAATTTTATTCATCAGAAATTTTTCAAAACAACAGTTGAAACTTCAATATCAAATCACCAAATCAATTTCCCATTCTCATTTTACAGGCATTCATTGTGTTCATCATGAGTGATGCAATAGTCATTAAACCAACTCCACCCGGAACTGGTGTAATGTAACTGCACTTTGGTGCAACTTCATTGAATGCAACATCACCAACAATTCGATACCCTGATTTTTTTGTTGCATCAGGTAAACGGGTAATGCCAACATCAATTACAATTGCTCCATCTTTAACCATATCAGCTTTTACAAATTCAGCTTTGCCGAGAGCAGCAATTAATATATCGGCCTGCAAAGTCATTGCTTTTAAATCCTTGGTGCGGCTGTGACAAATTGTAACAGTTGCATTTCCGGGTTGAGTATTTTGAGCCATCAATAAACTGATTGGCTTGCCAACAATATCACTCCTTCCAATCACTACGCAATGCATTCCTGCAGTATTAATGTTATAGCGTTGCAGCATCAACCATATTCCGTATGGAGTTGCAGCAACATGTGCCGGCAATCCTTTCACCATTCGTCCAATGTTCACCGGATGAAAACCATCGACATCTTTTACAGGCGAAATGGCTTCAGTTATTTTTTCTACATCAATATGTTTCGGAACAGGAAGCTGAACCAATATTCCATCCACATCATTATCGTCATTCAGTCGCTGAACTTCTTTCAATAAAACTTCTTCACTCACTGAATCTTCAAAACGAATAAGTGTTGATTTGAATCCGATTTTTTCGCAGTGTTTTACTTTGCTTGCTACATAAGTTTCAGAACCTCCATCGTGACCAACCAAAACAGCTACGAGGTGAGGAATCTTTTTTCCGGAAGAAATTCTTACAAGAATTTCCTGTCTTAACTCTTCAATAATTTCCTGGGAAACTTTTTTTCCGTCGAGTAATTCCATAATTTAATCATTTACTTAATCATCAATTTTCAAAACAGCAAGGAAAGCTGATTGTGGTATCTCAACATTCCCCACCTGCTTCATTCGTTTCTTTCCTTCCTTTTGTTTTTCCAATAGTTTCCGCTTTCGTGAAATATCACCGCCATAGCATTTTGCAGTCACATCCTTTCGTAATGCACTGATGGTTTCACGAGCAACAATCTTTTGTCCGATTGCGGCTTGAATGGCAATTACGAATTGCTGACGAGGTAATAGTTCTTTCAGTTTCACACAAATTTTCCGACCGAATTCTTCAGCGCGCACACGATGTATCAAAGCAGAAAGTGCATCTACATTTTCGCCATTCAGTTTTATATCCAGTTTCACTAAATCACTTTCGCGAAAATCCAACGGATGGTAATCGAAACTCGCATACCCACGAGTGATTGATTTCAACTTATCATAAAAATCAAAAACTATTTCAGTGAGTGGTAATTCAAAAGCCAACTCGACACGGGAAGGAGTAAGATAAGTTTGGCCTTTAAAAATTCCTCTCTTGTAAATACACAAATTGATGATAGCTCCAATGTACTCAGGTTTGCAAATTGTAGTTGCTTTAATCCAGGGCTCTTCCACATGATCAATCATTGTAGGATCAGGAAAATCGGTTGGGTTATTAATCATTAATTTTTCGCCACGAGTAGTGTATGCGAAGAAACTTACATTCGGAACTGTAGTAATCACATTCATATTGAACTCACGATCCAATCGTTCCTGAATGATTTCCAAATGCAACATACCGAGGAAGCCGCAACGAAAACCAAAACCAAGTGCAACAGAAGATTCAGGTTCGTAAGTGAGCGAAGCATCATTAAGTTTTAGGCGATCAAGCGCATCGCGCATGTCTTCATAATCATCTGTATCAATCGGATAAATTCCAGCGAATACCATTGGCTTCACTTCTTCAAAACCTTTTATTACTTCATCTGTTGGTCGTGCAGATAATGTAATGGTATCCCCCACCTTTATTTCTTTCGATTCCTTTATTCCGGTAATTACATATCCAACATCTCCGGTTTTAATAATCTCACGCGGCGATTTTTCCAATAATAACACTCCCACTTCTTCAGCAATATAATCTTGACCGGTGTTGAAGAATTTTATTTTATCTCCTTTTTTTATTTCACCATTGAATACTCTGAAGTATGCAATGATTCCACGAAAGGAATTAAATACCGAATCAAAAATTAATGCTTGTAACGGAGCTTCTTCTTTTCCGTTTGGTGCCGGAATACGGGCAATAATTGCGCGTAAAATTTCATCCACTCCTTTACCGGTTTTTCCACTGGCCAACATAATATCTTCTCGCTTGCACCCAACAAGATCAACAATCTGGTCCATGGTTTCTTCGACCATTGCACCTTCCATGTCAATTTTATTTACTACCGGAATTATTTCAAGGTTATTATCAATAGCCAAATACAAATTCGAAATTGTTTGCGCTTGAATTCCCTGTGATGCATCAACAAGTAGCAATGCTCCTTCACATGAAGCAATGGCGCGCGAAACTTCGTAACTGAAATCAACATGACCAGGGGTATCAATCAGATTGAGAATATAATCTTCACCATCCTGTTTGTATTTCATTTGAATAGCGTGACTCTTTATCGTAATTCCTTTTTCTCTTTCCAAATCCATATCATCGAGCACCTGATTCATCATCTGCCGGGCGGTGATGGTTTTTGTTACTTCGAGCAGACGGTCGGCAAGCGTACTTTTCCCATGATCAATATGGGCGATAATGCAAAAATTGCGGATGTTTTTCATAAGGGCGGCAAATATATATGGTGGTAAGCACTAAGCACTACCCAGTTAAAATTGTTAATACATTTCTTCAATTGAATCAGGCATAAGAATTCGCCAATATTTTTCAATGACCTTTTATTTATTAAATATGCATGTGCCTCATGAATAAGTAACTTTTCGGTCATGGCATTTTGTAAGTATAAATTTAATTACACACAAATTTCAGTTTATGATTTAATGGGTAAGAAAGTTTTTTCAACGAACGAAAAAATTTCTATCATAAATCTGCTGGATCAACAACAGGGAATTTATATGCTTGAGATAAGAAATGGTAGTGAGAAAAGAATCTTTACCTTGAAGGTATATTAGTGTAAATTATTTCATTGGCAATTATTAATAAAATCAGAAACAAAAAATCTGAATATTTAAATTTAATCTTGCATCAGAATGAATCTGTTAGAAAATATTCGTCAGGCATTGCGCGCTATCCGTGCTAATCTCACACGCACTATACTTACTTGTTTAATTATTTCATTTGGTATTATGGCGTTGGTTGGAATTCTTACAGCTGTTGATTCACTCAAAGCATCTATCTATTCAAACTTCAGCACACTTGGTTCCAACACTTTCAGTATACGACAAAGCGGACAAGGAATGCGCCGGCATGGTAGTGGTGGCGATGAAAAAGAAGGCCCGCCGATTTTATACGATCAGGCGCGATTATTTAAAGAACGATACACCTTTCCATCAAAAGTTTCCATTTCAACAATGGCAACAATGATTGCAACGGTTAAATACAATTCTGAAAAAACAAATCCGAACATTGGTGTTTGGGGTATTGACGAAAATTATTTAGAAGCAACAGGATATGAAATAAGTGATGGACGGTTTTTTTCAATAAATGAAATAAAGGAAGGTGTTAATGATGTGGTAATCGGAAATGATGTGGCAACCAAACTATTTAAAGGAAAAACGGATCCGATTAATCAGTTTGTTTCGATTCGTGATATGCGATATCGTGTAATTGGTGTAATGAAACCCAAAGGCAGCAGCATGGTTCGAAGCGGCGATAACACCGCCTACATTCCGGTTCTTAATGCAATCAGATATTTTAAGGGCCCTAATGCCTCGGTTGGAGTTTCTGTTACAGTAGATAATATTAATCAACTCGATTATGCCATTGATGAAGGGATTGGAATATTCCGGAGCATAAGGGGATTGAAGTTAAGTGAAGCAAATAATTTTGAAATGAGTAAGAGCGATGCCATTGCAAATACAGTGGTTGATCAGGTGAGTTATGTAACCATTGCTGCTACAATAATCGGAGTAATAACTTTATTTGGTGCGGCTATTGGCTTAATGAATATCATGCTGGTTTCAGTTACTGAGCGCACACGGGAAATCGGAGTGAGCAAGGCATTGGGTGCCACACGGAAAGCCATACGCACTCAATTTTTAGTGGAGGCTATTGTGATTTGTCAGATAGGTGGTTTGCTCGGAATAGTTTTCGGAATATTGGCAGGCAATGGAGTCTCCCTATTAATTGGTGGCAACTTTATTATTCCATGGGTTTGGATTATTGCCGGAATAGTTTTCTGTTTTATTGTTGGTTTGGTTTCCGGTTTATATCCTGCCATTAAAGCCTCGAAGCTCGACCCGATTGAAGCATTGCGTTACGAGTAAAAGTTATTTGTTTTTTGTTATCTGTTAAATGTAAATACAAATTCAAAAATCATATTGCAAATAGCCTATTGCTGTCAACTGCCTACTGTCAACAGCTTACTGCTTACTGCCATCTGACTCTTCTTTCTTTTTAAAAATGAATCTGTTTTCTGTTCCTTTCAGCAGACGCTTAATATTTTCACGATGAGTATAAATAATTAAAACAGGAAGGAGTAACGAAAAAATATTTATTGCAATAGAATAATAATCCAATACAAATATCACGCGAATAGCAAATGCAATGCTTGCTGCTATAGAAGACAATGAAACATATCGGCTGAAAAAAAACATGGTAAAAAAAACAGCCATACAAACCAATGCAGTCACCGGAAACACTGCTATTACTACTCCAAAAAGTGTGGCCACTCCCTTGCCTCCTTTGAACCATAAATAGATTGGATATATATGACCAAGCGCCGCAGTTACACCGAGTGCCAATTGGTACAAAATAAATTTCTCATCGGTCATTGAAATGTTTCCGAACGAATAAGAAAGCGAAACAGCAAACATTCCCTTTGCAATATCAAGCAACAATACAACGGACCCTGCACGCTTGCCCAATACACGAAAGGTATTAGTTGCACCTGCATTGCCACTTCCGAATTTGCGTACATCTTTACCATAAATTAATTTCCCGATAACTACTGAAAACGGAATGGCTCCAATCAGGTAAGCCAGTTCAAAAGCAAAAAAAATAGAGAAACTCAAATGAATGTTTTGTGTTTTGTAAATTTTGAAGTCGGAAAAATAATCTTAAACACAAATCAATTGCACATAAAATAATTTTGAAAAGTATTTTTACATTGAATTATAAATGCCACGGATTAATCACTGAATGAGAATTACAACCATTTTTCTTTTTACTGTAATTATTTTTTCACAAACCGCATGCGTAACTGTTTACAAACCAAACGCCATTAACACTCCGAACTTATATGCACGACATCAATTCAGAGGTTCAGCGTCATTAGGATTGGCAGGATGTGGTGTTTTAAATTTACAGGGAGCTTATTCCATAAACCGTAAGGTTGGTGTAACCGGAGATATTATGGTTCATTCGAAAAACTCTGAATACAAAGCCACCAATAGCTTAGGATTAGGAAGGCATAACCAATATTATGCTGGTGGAGGTGCCGGCTATTTTAAATGCATTGATCGTATGAAGCGATACTACATTCAGGCATATGGTGGTGCAGGATTGGGTTATTCCGATAATTATTATTCGTGGCCGGATGCTGATCATATTAAACTGAAATGCTACTACCATAACTTATATGTGCAGCCCGGTATTTATTACACCAATAAATATTACGATGCTTCATTTGATTTGCGCGCTACTTATTTAAATATGTTTGGTGTGCATGCCTCGTCGTATTTATACAATCAGCAATTGTTTTATTTTTTAACCGCCGAACCCACCATTACTTTGCGTGTGGGCAGCAAGGGGTTTCGTGTTTTTATGCAAACCGGATACACAATGCCATTGATGGATACTAAAAATTATTATGCATTGAATACCGATGCTACCAAGCGAACCCAATCGCTTATTAAGTTTTCGTTAGGATTCAATATCACCTTTACCGAAAATATGCGCAATAGTCAGAAATGGTTGAAGTGGAAAAATTAAAATAGCTCAGAAGAATGATTTCAATCATTCACTGTTTTATAAAACGGTTATAATTTTGAAAACCTATAAATCAGATTGTAAAAGATGAAGACTGCAAAAATTTACTTTGCTTTTATACTTTTTCTTTTCACCCAAACCGGTTGCATTACTTTATACAAACCGAATTCTATTAATACGCCCCTGCTGAAAGTGCAGGGAGAATTAAAGGGAACGGTCGGGCTTAGCGAATCAGGTTGCGGATTGTTGAATGTGCAAGGTGCTTATGCTTTATCCAATCATGTTGGAGTTCTTTTAAATGGAATGTATCACTAAAAACATTCAACCACCGATTCATTTTATATAGGAACACACAATCAGTATTTCGGTGAGCCCGGTGTAGGTTACTTCACCACTTTTGGTGAAAAGAAAAACGGAGTGTTTCAATGTTTCAGTGGTGGAGGAATGGGATATACTGATGATTATTTTTCACATGTTGATGAAAACCATGCACGGTCAAAAGCGCAGTACTATAACTTTTTTATTCAGCCGGGAGTTGCTTACTCAAACGGGTTTGTGGATGTGGCTTTGGATGTGCGCACCAATTATTTAAATATTTACAGCATACAATCCACAGATAATTTTTATAACGACACCACTTTTAATTTTATAAATATAGAGCCCACCTTCACGCTACGGGCAGGCGGAAAAAAGTTAAAAGGTTTTTTACAAACAGGCATTACTTACCCGGCATGGCATTCCGATGCATACTTTAATTCCAACAATCCGAACTGGATGGTTATTGGTTCAGTATTTAAATTTTCTGTTGGCGTTAATGTGACTTTTAATACTTCGAAAACACTTCGATAAACTCAGCGTGACACTTTTTATTTTTATTGTTTATTCGGATTGATTTCTTTCTTGCCTGATTCGATAAACTGCATGCGAGAAATAAAAGTGTTTTTTTTGTTTTCGCTTGCCACGGTGTACTGATAAATTTTGCCGTCGTCGGTTTTTGTCCGGCGCTTTTCGGGGTCAATGGCGTTGAGTGCCACCATCCATGTACGATCGCCGCTCAGAATCTGCATGTTGTTGTTCTGGTAGAAGAAGTAATAGTATTTATCATCATCACCCGGAATGTAGAGGTTCATGTAATCGCCGCTTTTTTTGTAACCGATTTCAAGATAAGCACCTTGTATCACACGGTTGATGGCAGTGGGCCCGATGTAGGCAATGCCAATGGGGCCTTTGGAATAAAACGAGCGGGTTTCTTTATCCCACACGAGGTGTAGGTCGGTGAAGAAAATGGTGTATTTAAAATCTTCGGGTTTTTTAAAGGTGCCATCCTTATTCATGGCTTCGCTGAATTTTTTATCGTTTTTCGGATTCACGAATTCAGGAATGTTCTTGGTAAAATCGTCGCTGAAATAATCAACATCTTCCTGACCGAAATTATTTGCCAGCACAGTTTTTCCCATTGCTTCAAGCAAATCATCTTTTATATCAAACTGAATTCCGGCAAGCAAGGTGAACTTGTATTCGTTCTTTATTAAATCGGTATTGATGTAACCGCCTGCCTGCACATCCACTAATCCGAAATTTAATCCCATGTCCATTTTGCCTTCAGCATAAACTTTGGCTGTGGCATCGTTGTATTTTATCACATTGCCTCGGGTGGCTTCGTTTAAAATTTTATCGGCATTGCCTGCAATGAATTCCTTAGTGGTTTCATCGTAATACACAATTCCGTTTGCTAGAAACAGATTGCGATCCTTGCTTGTTTTTTTCGCCTGAAAAAATGAAGTGTATAAATCAGACGAGTCAGCACCGAAAACTATACCGACAGTTGCCGGTTTGTGATTCAGATTTTCGGGGTCTTTGTAATAAATTAAAGAAGAATCAGAAGTGAAATTATTATTGATGCTGAACCATTCGGCTTTAACATTCGCGTTGTTTAACTGCAATTTTGCAAATCCGTTAAAGTTCAGTTGCTCTTCGGTTGAAACCAAATTCACTAACCCCTGATAATAAATTTTTGGTATCAGTTGAAATTTTCGCGCGGTATCAATCACCGTTTTTGCATAAGTGCGTAAATGTTTTGTGCTGTCTTTATATACCCCTATATCGGTAAAATTTATTTTCTGTTTGTTTCCGTTTTTTCCAACGAAATTATAATCGCCGCTTGCCTTATAACTCTGCTTGCCAAAAACATTGGCGGTAACATTAAAGAAATTATGAAACTCCTGAATGGTATCAGTTACAATTTTTGCTTTTAAAAGTGTGCGCATTTTTGCTTCGGGTTCCACAACTACTTTTCCACTATCCGGAAAAATTTTCGCATCTACTACGCTGATGTATGGCACATCACTCACTTTCAAAATAAAATCGGTCAAAGAATAATTGGCGGTACTACCGGTAAAAGTTAATGAATCCTGATCGGGATGTACACTGGTAAACAATGCTTCGGTACCTTCAGGTGCAATAAATTTCAAATTCTTTTTTGCCATGTCCCACTTGAACTCGTTCATAGATGTTCGGTACTGATTGTATGGCAACTCTGTTGAAATATCATCGGTGTTCGATTTAAAATTTCCAACCTGCTTATCAAAATCAATATCGGCATTTACATTTTTTGTACTCAGGGCAAATTTTTTCGGGTCAATGGATTTAATCACAAAGTCAGAAGTATCAGCAGCCATTTTATTTTTCCCGAAACTGATGTCGCCCGATTTTAAAGTTGCATCAACCCAATCAACAGTGCCGCTTCCCTTTAATCCTTTTGGAGTAAGTACCAGAGTTCCGGTCATGTCGGTTTCTTTCCCGAACATTTTAAACGGAATGGAATCAACCTTCACCAACATACTATCAGAATATGGTTTCCATAAAACATTTACATCATGCCCTTCAACCGTTGGAAAATCAATTCCGCCGTAATTGGTAGCTATCATGTCAAACGACTTGGCAATTGCCTTAGTTGAATCGGGAAAGAAAATAATGTTCTCGCTTTGCGTAACAGATGGTAGATAATTGATGGTCCCTTTTCCAAGCAATCCGCGATTATCCAACGAAATAGTGTTGGTGTAATTTCCTTTACCTCCATACATGGGGAGTGCAGTTCGTTTCGTAACAAAACCAAGAGAAAGATCTTTTTGTATTCCTATTGGTTGAATGATGTCAGGAAAAATTCCGGCAGAAATTAATTTCCCTTTGAATTCAACACGCGATGGTTTAAAATTATTTAAGCTATCGAATTCAAATGGGTCTAACTGATAAAAAAATTTATTTTTCAGGTAAACATTTTTTTGTGCCGATGGTCGCTCATAAAAAACAAATGAATTGTCAGTTGATTTCAAAATCGGAAATGCCCATGTATGCACTTTTCCACTCTTATTAAATTTGCTGTCGATTTGTAATTCGCCAGATAATCGTTCAATAAAACTATGAATTGGCACAAGTATCGGGGCACCTGTTTTATCATACTGCCCATTGGGTAAATTAATGAGCATGCTGTCAACATTTGTAAGCTTCAGTTTCCAGTCATCGTATTGCAAGCCGAAACCGGTGCCATACATATCAACCCGACCGGCAAATAATTTTCCATCAAAATCAATATCTCGGTTTTTCTTTTCAATTAAACTATCACTGCGTGGAAATATCACCACGAAATTCGAATCGCTTATCAATACACTTTTTACTCCTCGTATATTCATGTTATAATTTCCTAAGTCAATTTGCGCATTGGTGTTTGCCTTTGGCGCCGACATCATTTTTATATCATCGTAATCCATTCGCTTCTGATCTGACAATACATAGTTGATTGTTTTTTGCCGAACAGTAACCAACTCTTTAGTTTGATCATAATAAATAAATCCATCTTCCACCAATTTGTATAATGTACGCCGAATGGTTTCGGAATTATAAGTTGGTGAAATAAATTTTGCCAGTTCATCAGTATAAATTTCCCGTGTTTGATTTTTCTCAGTGTACTTTTTTATCTGATTGATAATGTTAAAATCTGACACATTCTGATATTTATCAAGCCGGCCTTTTTCAAAGTAATTTACTGATTCAAAACTTGATTCGCCTGAAGCTGCCCCTTGTATTTCGCTCATCTTAATGATGGGTTCATCTAACCGCCAGTAAATAGCATCGGCAAATATTTCATTCTGATGATAAGAATCAAAAAACGGTGAGCGCGCAATTCCATCTTTTCCTCGCTCTAAAATCAATTGCTTGGTACTTACACGGTATTTTAAAGAAACCCCTGAATGGTAAATGGAATCTTTTCCTAAATAAATTTTTATTTCAGCAGCCGGAGAATATATGTCTTCAAACTTTTTTATAACGAAAGTGTTTGCAAAAGCACGCACACCTATTGTATTATCATATCGCTTCAAAACAAGCTCAGCCTGAAAACCATTTCCTCCACTGCAACTTAGCTTGCTTCCCTGTATTGAAATGGCTCCGCGCAGCGCTGCGTTGTCGGCAATGTTATCAATAAGTATACTGTGATCGTACGAAATAAATCTTGGATAACTGCTCTTATCTTCCGAATTATTTGCAAGCAATTTATCCTGAAACTTACCCATCAGTTCTTGTTTTAAAAATGGCTGATAAGTCATGTATGCCGAGTCAACAGCATATTCACTTTTATCCAAATCAATTTTAAATTTTTCGAACATTGCATATACCTGGGAGCCATCCATACCAGCACGCGACCAATCCACCATTCCCTTTGTTCCGATAAATAATTTATCAATCGGATAAAATTTTCCGGCAGTGTTGTGAATAATAATGGTATCGCCATTTGTAATTCCGAGTAAATCAGTTGAACTGATTATCGCCACCGGTATATTTTCAATAAAATCAAGCGTAAATTCTGTTGCTGTTATTTTCCAGGTTCTTCCGGGTGCAACATTCAATGCATTCTCTGTAAAAATGGATTTACTAAAATCAATGTATTCCTGAAATGCTTTATTATTCCCCTTTGGTAAATTAATAATAAGTTGCTTAAGTGTGCTGCTCCATTCATCAAATGTGTTGGAGGTAATTTTTCCACCAGCATATGCATTCACTGCCACCACAAAATCACGGAAGTATGGAACCACCAGCATTTTGCGTGTTCGCATTAGATTGGCGATTTCAATCATAGTGTTTTGTTGCGACCCATTCAATTTCAACCACGATGTTTCAAAATTCTTTGCTGCATCCTGACAATCTGGTTGCTTGGTGGTATTCAAAAGAGTCATTAATTCTTTTTGAAAGTTGGATGCTTCAAATGCTTTATCAGATTGAGCAACTGAAAAAGTTGAAATAAAAAGAAGGTGAATGGAAATTCGAAAAAATAATTTCATTAATGTGCGGTGTTTTTAAAAACGAGTGCCATCCAGTTTTCACGAAACTTTCGGTTACTGAATTTCAAATTTAGTTTTTCTGCTGCCTGCATAATTACAATTTCGTCTTCGGGAAGAAATCCACTGCAAAAAATATTTCCCAACGGTTTCAATGTTTGTTTCAGTGCCGGAAGAAATTCCAGAATCACATTGCGGTTGATATTAGCCAAAATGATATCAAATTTATTTTCTGAAGCAGGGGGTTTATCAGAAAGTACAGGAATACATTTTACTGATTTGTTTCGTGCATAATTTTCAATCATGTTTTCAAAAGCCCAATCCTCATTGTCAATTGACAGAATTTCTTTTGCACCGAGTTGTTCAGCCATGATGGAAAGAATTCCGGTGCCTGCACCGAAATCAAAAACTGTAGCATCTTTAAAATCATTTTTATTTTCCAACATCAATTCAATCATCATGTGAGTGGTTGCATGATGCCCTGTACCGAACGACATTTTGGGTTGAATGATTATTTCGTACGGAAAATTTTTTTCAACATTGTGAAATTCGGTTCTGATTAAAACAAGATCATTGATTTCAATGGGAGTGATTTTACTTTCCCATTCTTCGTTCCAGTTTTTGTCAGGGATAATTTCGGGTGAAGGAAATTTTATCCCGAACGATTCGATTTGTTGGATCAGTTCTGCAGAAATGTTTTCATCTGAAGAAATGTATGCTGTCAGAAAATTCTCTTCTTCCTGAAATCCTTCAAAATTATTTTCTGAAAGTAATGCAATTAAAATTTCAGATTGGCTTATAGTGCAGGAGAATTTATATGAATGATAAATCATTCGAATTAAAAACTACTTGCGATTGCAATAAAATCTTCTGACTGCAAGGCAGCGCCACCAATCAATCCACCATCGACATCCGGTTGTGAAAATAATTCCTTTGCGTTCGAAGGTTTGCAACTTCCGCCATATAAAATGGAAATATTCTCGGCTGTTTCAAAATCATATTGATGCGCCAGTGTTTTGCGTATGAATGCATGCATCTCCTGCGCCTGTTTGGTACTTGCAGTTTTGCCTGTACCAATTGCCCATACAGGTTCGTATGCAATAACCACTTTTGCAATTGTTTCTTTATCGAGATGAAATAAACTCTCGCGAATTTGTTTCCCTATTAATTCAATGTGTGTATTTGCTTCACGAATTTCAAGTGTTTCGCCGCAACAAAATATCGGAGTGAGATTATGTTGTAAAACTGCATTCACTTTTTTGGCGATTTGTTCATGTGTTTCATTAAAATATTGCCGACGCTCTGAGTGGCCAATAATCACATACGATGCACCACAACTTTCAATCATACTGCACGAAGTTTCTCCGGTGAATGCTCCTTGCGTTTCCCAATGACAATTCTGTGCTCCGGTATTTATGTGTTTAATACCTTCTGTGAGTTTGGATGCTTTTCGTAAATGAATAAACGGAGTGCAAAAAATAATTTCCACTTCTTTCATTTTTTCTTTCTCTGCCAATTTGATGCACTCTTCTATTAAGTCAATTCCTTCTTTATAGGTTTTGTGCATCTTCCAGTTTCCGGCTACTATTTTTTTTCTCATTCGGTTTTTATCTTTCTTTTAAATTGTAAATGTGTGTGAGAATTTCAATGTCGGTTTGTGTTAGTTCAATATTTCTTCGTTGCAAAACCAGCTTAGCCACTTTCAACGCCTTGTTAATCTGGTAATCAGTAAAGCCACTTGCGCCACCCCAACTGAATGACGGAATTATTTGTCTCGGAAATCCATCGCCAAAAATATTTGAACTGATTCCTACTACGGTTCCTGTGTTAAACATGCTGTTGATTCCGCACTTGCTGTGATCGCCCATCATCAATCCGCAAAATTGCTGATTGGTATTTTCAAAACTCTGCGATGAATAATTCCATTGCTTCACTTCACTGTAATCATTTTTTAAATTACTGATGTTTGTATCAGCTCCCAAATTGCACCATTCGCCAATTACTGAATTTCCTAAATAACCATCGTGTGCTTTATTACTAAAACCAAAAATTACGGAATTGGTAATCTCCCCCCCTACTTTGCAATGCGGCCCTATGGTAGTGGCTCCATAAATTTTCGCCTGCATTTTTATTTCGCTGTTTTCACACAATGCGAAAGCGCCACGAATGGTTGCGCCTTCCATTACTTCCGAATTTTTTCCTAAATAAATTTTCCCTTGTGATGCATTAATAATTGCGCATTCGATTCGCACGCCTTCTTCCATAAAAAAATTATCGGGAGAAATTATTGTATTGGTGGAAGATGGTACTGCGGATTTTCTTCCTGAAGTTAATAATTGAAAATCCTCTACAATGGCCCAATCGTTCCATTTGAATACCTGCCATTTCTGGGTAAGTATTCGGTGTGTTAATGAAATTTCCTTTGTTAACAGACCGGAAAGATTTTCTCTGTTTGAAAATTTCTTTGCATCATTTGCATCAACTCTGAATGCAATTAATTTTTCATCACTTGAAATTGCTTCACCTTTTTTTATTGAAGAAATAATTTTAAATTCTTCTTCTGAAGGTATTAATCCACCGCAGATAAATAAATTATCATCAGTAATGTCAATTGGAAATTTTTTCTCTAAATAATTCTGCGTGAGTGAAGCTGATTTTGTCTGAAATCTCTTCTCCCATTTTTCACGAATAGTCAGAATTCCGATTCGTATATCGCTAACTGTTCTTGTAAAAGTAAACGGCAACAAATTATTTCTTTCCGCATGGTCAAACAAAATCACCGAACCTGAAAACATGAAGCTGATTTTTTTATGTGCCGCAAAAATAAAAAACTGAAGGGCTTTCAATTGAATAAAAGTTTACCACTCCATTGTGACACAAAAAAATAAATTTTCAGGTGCCAAAATCCGAAGTCAGTTTGATATCATTTCTTGAATATTACTTTTGCTGAAACAAGAAAATAATTAATGAAAGTTGCACTAATAACAGGAATTACCGGTCAGGATGGAGCGTATTTAGCAGAGTATTTATTGAAATTAGGTTATTTCGTTCATGGAATAAAAAGACGAAGTTCATTAATAAATACCAATCGAATTGATCATCTGTATCAAGACCAACATGATAAAAATGTTCAACTAAAACTTCATTATGGAGATTTAACAGATTCAACCAATCTGATTCGTATAATTCAGGAAGTTCAACCTGATGAAATATATAACCTTGGCGCACAATCTCATGTTCAGGTAAGTTTTGAAACCCCTGAATATACCGCCAACTCAGATGCCATTGGAACACTCAGACTTTTAGAAGCTGTTAAAATTTGTAACTTAATAAATAAAACAAAAATTTATCAGGCCTCTACATCTGAAATGTATGGATTGGTTCAAGAAACTCCGCAAACCGAACGAACACCATTTTATCCAAGGTCGCCATATGCAGTTGCTAAATTATATGCCTATTGGATTACCATCAATTATCGCGAAGCCTACGGCATGTTTGCGTGTAATGGAATTCTATTTAATCATGAATCGCCTTTAAGAGGTGAAACTTTTGTTACGCGCAAAATCACAATGGGTGTGGCAAGTATTTGCCTTGGATTAACAAAAAAATTATACATGGGAAATTTAGATGCACTTCGCGATTGGGGTCATGCTAAAGATTATATTGAAGCTATGCATTTGATGTTGCAACAATCAAAACCGGAAGATTTTGTAATAGCAACAGGCAAAACAACTTCGGTCAGAGACTTTATTATAATGAGTTTTAATGAAGCAGGAATTCAAATTAGTTTTAAAGGAAAGGGTGTGAAAGAAAAAGGAATAATTGAAAAAATTGATCTTTCAAAAATTAAGAAAATCGGGATTGAAAACTTCAAACTCAAAAAAGGTGACGAACTAATTTCAATAGATAAAAAATATTTCCGTCCAACTGAAGTGAATTTGCTGAAAGGAGATGCCACAAAAGCAAAAGAAAAATTAGGCTGGATTCCAAAATACACCCTTAAAGATTTGATAAAGGAAATGGTTTACGCCGATTTGGAATTGATGAAACAAAAAAAATACATGGCAGAAAGAATGTCATATACCATAAATCGTTTTGAATAAACATGAATAAAGATTCGAAAATTTTTATTGCCGGGCATAATGGAATGGTGGGTTCTGCAGTTCATCGAAAATTAATTTCAGAAGGGTATTCCAATATTATTTTTCGATCTTCTTCAGAGCTTGATTTAAAAAGACAGCGGGAAGTGGAACTTTTTTTTGAAGAATATCAACCAGAATATGTTTTTCTGTGCGCAGCAAAAGTCGGGGGAATAATGGCAAACAACCTTTATCGGGCTGATTTTATTTACGATAATCTTCAGATTGAATTAAATGTAATTTACTCAGCATATCAATCGGCCGTAAAAAAATTAATGTTTTTTGGTTCATCTTGCATTTACCCGAAATATGCCCCTCAACCATTAAAAGAAGAATCGCTGTTAACCGGTTTTCTTGAGCCAACAAATGAACCATATGCCATAGCAAAAATTTCCGGGTTAAAATTATGTGAAGCCTTTTTTGATCAATATGGTTGCAATTTTATATCAGTAATGCCTACTAATTTATATGGATATAATGACAACTATCACATTGAAAATGCTCATGTTCTACCAGCGCTTATCCGTAAATTTCATGAAGCAAAAATTAACAAACGACCTTATGTTGAAATTTGGGGCTCAGGAAAACCAATGCGTGAATTTTTATTTGTGGATGATTTAGCAGATGCTGCGTTTTTTTTAATGAACAATTACAATGAAAAGCAATTTATTAATATCGGTTGTGGAGAAGATATTTCAATTGAGGCTTTGGCCAATATTATTCAAGAAGTGGTTGCTTATAAATGTGAAATAAAATTTGATTCAAGCAAGCCGGATGGAACTCCTCGGAAACTGATGGATATTTCAAAACTCACATCACTTGGATGGAGACCAAAAGTTGGATTGAAAGAAGGAATTACTAAAACCTATCATGATCTTCTTTCAAAAAAAATTTTGACAACTTCTTAATTATATAAATATAAATCAGAAAATATCATGGATATATTTTGTGTTGATGAATATTCACACCGTGTAAAAACAAAACCCTCGCAAACTCAATGTTTGTAATGGTTTACAGACTTTACTTGTGGAGCTGCAGGGATTTGAACCCTGGTCCAGACAATGCCATTATATGATTTCTACATGTGTATTTCTGTTTGGTTTTCGGAAGGAAGCAGGTACAGAACAACCAAACTTCAATCTTATCTTTCATTGTGTCTCGCTCAACTTAAAAAGATAAAAGTTGAACCAACCTGATTTTTCGAAGTTCGAGATGCAGCTTCTCAGGTAAAATCTGCAAGGAACTGATGGCACTAAATCGCTCTGCGATTAAGCAGCCATTCTGTAAGAAGTGTTGCCAATTATGGCGTTGAAGGATAGATATTAAAGAGCTTGCCCCACAATGCTCTACATGCTTACATACAAAGAACGATGCTGTCAATTCCGGTCAGCCCCGGTTAATGGAAGCAAAAATAGGTGTAATTAGTTCCACTGCGATGCTAAAAAAAATATTTGCCGATTACATTTGCGGCAATTCCGAAAAAATCGGATACGAAAAAAATAGTTTGATGAAAATTGCATTGATAAGAGAAGGAAAAATTCCGGTTGATACACGGGTTGCATTTTCGCCCGAGCAATGTGTGTGGCTCATGAATAAATATCCGGAATTGCAAATCGTAGTTCAGCCTTCATCGTTTCGTTGTTTTAAAGATGAAGAATATTCCAATGCAGGAATTGTGTTGCAGGAAGATATTTCGGATGCGGATGTGCTGATGGGAATTAAAGAAGTTCCGAAAGAGCAATTGATTCCCGGAAAAAAATATTTATTCTTTTCGCACACCATAAAAAAGCAGCCGCACAATCAGGAATTATTAAAAACCATTCTGAAGAAAAAAATTCAGATGATAGATTACGAATGTCTGGTTTGGGAAAACGGCGAGCGCATTCTCGGGTTTGGATTTTTTGCGGGAATAGTTGGTACCCATAATGGATTTTTAACTTATGGAAAGCGTTACAAACTTTTTGATTTGAAACCTGCATATCAAAGTGCTGATTATGATGAGATGCTTGAACAATACAAGCACATAAAAATTCCACCGATAAAAATTGCAGTTACCGGAACCGGAAGAGTGGCGAGAGGTGTATTTGAAATTTTAGAGAAATTAAATATCAGAATAGTAAGTGTTCAGAATTACCTGACAAAAACTTTTGAGGAGCCTGTGTTTGTAGTTTTGAATACATCGCAATTATATGAACGCAAGGATGGAAAAACTTTTAACCGCGAAGATTTTCATAAGAATCCTGACCAATACGAATCAGCATTTCTTCCGTTTGCTAAAGTCACCAACTTATTCATCAATGCAATTTACTGGAGCCCGAAAGCACCACGCTTTTTTACCAAGGCAGATATGCGCTCACCAGATTTTAAAATAAAAGTGATTGCCGATATTACCTGCGATGTAAATGGTTCTGTGCCTTCAACCATTCGTGATACAAGTATTGAAAATTCGGTGTTCGGATACAATCCGAATTCAGAAGCTGAAGAAACGCCTTATCAGCCACAGGGAATTGATGTGATGGCAGTAAGTAATCTTCCAAATGAATTGCCGCGCGAAGCAAGTGAAGAATTCGGCGACAAACTGATTGAGTATGTAATGGAAGAATTGATTGAACAGGAAAGCAATATTATTGAACGCGCCACCATTGCCAAGAATGGTCAACTAATGCAAAAGTTTGAATACTTAACTGAGTATGTTAAATAATATTTTCAAAATTATCTAAAACACTTTTTCAAAAATTCAACTGCCGAAGTATTTGCATCTGCTGATGAAACTTTATCGTAATGCGGATTGCTTGGGTTGGCAAATGCATGGTCGGCATCATAATTTTTTAAGGTTAAAACTTTACCTGCACTCTTCATATCCTTTTCAAACTGCGCAACCACTTCAGGCGAAATCCATTTATCTCGTGTTCCAAAAATTCCAAGCACATCACAATTCAATTGCTTCAATTTATTTCCATCAGTAATCGGCATACCATAATACAGCACGCAACCAACAGCTTGTTTTCCAGCGAGAGAAGTTCCTTTCAATGATAAGCCGCCACCGAAGCACCATCCTATTGTTGCAATGCGCGCATTCTTTCCAACATAAGTTATTGCACCATTAATAATATTTTCTATTCTGATATCTTTCGATTGACTCATAAAACTTCCTGCTGAATCAGCATTCGAAGTAACTCTACCATCATAAATATCAAGCGCAATCACATTCACATTTCCGATTTGCTTTTGCAATTCATCAGTGCGCTGTTTTATGTAATCATTCAATCCCCACCATTCATGAAAAACAAAAAGATAATTATCCGTGGGTGAAGCAGCCTTCACAAAGTATGCATTCGCGTTCTTCCCATCAGTTGTAACAAACGAAATCATCTTTCCAATCTGTTCTGAATAATTAAAAGGCATCGGACTTTCATGTGCCAATATAAACGAACGGTCATTCGCAAAAGCAACCATTCCATTAACTGATTTCGGGTTCGAACAACATGTTAGCTGCTGAGCTCTTGCAAAGGATACAGTTAAAAAAAGCAGTTCGAGAAATAATAATTGTTTTTTCATAGAGTGGAGTTTTATAATGCAAAATTGAAATTAATTTCTTCAATTTTTAATTTGAAAATTTTATCAACTGATATATACAGAACCATTTGTGGCGTGAATAAATACCATATTTGTTCCATGCAACCAAAAGGAGAAATACATATTCTTGATGAAAATAAATAATCCAATTATGATCAGAAAATTTCTAAAAGCTATTTCTTTCATCGCCATCGGTGTCTTTCTTTTCGGTGCTTGTTCAAAGGAAAATAAAATCAGAAAAAACCTTTCAGGAACATGGAAAGTTGTTTCAACTACAGATTCAACTATCAATGCGGCAATGACAGCGGGAACAACGGTGCAATATCAATTCAGCGATTGCAAAAAGAAAGACGAACCCTGCAATGGAGTTTACACTTTATCCTATAACCTGTTTGGATTTCCATTGTCAGTTTCAGCGCCTTATACATGGATAGTGAAAGAAGATGTTTTATCCATCACTCCTTCAGATACACTTTTAACTGCCGGAAGTTTTCACATTGAATTTACTGATAAGAAAAAATTAACTGCAACTGATGTGGCTAATGCTGCAAACATTACCACACTCGAAGAATTATAAAACTGATTTATAATTTTAGTAAAAGACCGATACAATTTGAAATTATATCGGTCCTTTTATTTTGAAAAAAACATTCACTTTATTATGAATTGAAATTATTCATGTAGTGATTTTAAACAAAAACAATACATGATATAAATCCTGTTTCTGATTTATTTCCCCTTTTATATTTAGCCAAACCCTTTGAAACAGCATGAACAGAATTTTTTTATTTATCAATTTGATTTTATTTCCCTTTATTCTCACAGCACAAATTCAATTGCCTGAGGATACTGTGATGTGTCCCGATACACTTACAGTTGTGGCAAATGTTTCTTCATCTGCAACCTTAGGAAGTTTGTTAACCGGAGGTGATGATATTATTACAACTCCTATCAACATTGGTTTTCCATTTGTGTTTTATGGAAACACTTATACTCAATGCAGACTATGTACAAATAATTATCTCACCTTTGAAATGACTCAGGGTGCATGGTGGGATGCATCAACAACTTTACCGAACGATACTGCAGCACCACTGAATGCAATTTTATTTCCATGGGAAGACTTGAATAGTTTGGGTGCAGGCACATTGATGTACGCAGTGGTTGGAAATGCTCCGGACAGAAAATTTATTTTTCAGATTTGTAATTCGCCTTTCTATGGTTGTGCTGCCGAATATTTCAGCGGGCAGGTTGTGTTATGTGAAACAACCAACATCATTGAAACATATATTTTTCACAAAGGATTATGCGCAGGAAGTAATGAAGGATCAGGCATTCATGGATTGCACAATGCAACCGGCACCATTGCCGATATTGTTGCGGGCAGAAATTATCCAACCAACTGGATTACCAATAATGAAGGAATGCGATTTACACCAAACGGACCGAATGATTATCTGATAACAACTATTCCCTTTACTCCATACAATCCATCTTTTGTTACTTGGACCTTAAATGGAACGAATGCCGGTACGGGCGACTCGATAACATTTTTAGCGAGTGATACCACAATTATTATTGCAGGCACTGCTTCTTGTTCCGGAAATTTAACTGATACGATGCTTGTGTTTGTTCCATCAGTAAATCTGCAGGTGTCAGCAACACAGTATTCAATTTGTTATGGTAATGAAATTGATTTGTCGGCCACCGGTGCTGAAAATTATTTATGGGTTCCGGGAAATATTTCTTCACCTGTTTTTACTGATGCGCCTGCAGTAAGTACTACATATACAGTATATGGAAGTAATACTTCCGCCTGTTTAATTGTTGATTCGGCAACCATTGAAGTGACTGTAAATCCGCTACCTGATTTGAATGTGAATGCACTTACTGATTCTATTTGTATTGGTGATCCGGTATTGTTCAGTGCAACAGGTGCTGATACTTATTTGTGGTATCCGGGTTTTCAAACTACACCACTGATATTTTTTTATCCGCTGACGAGTGTCACTCTTAATTGTACCGGTGTGGATACCACAACCGGATGTTCAATTCTAATTTCCTCACCCGTTACAGTATTTCAAAATCCTGAACTTGTTGTATCATCTGATACAATAATTTGTAAGGGCGATAGCGTGTTGTTGTTTGCACAAGGAGCAGTGTTTTATTCATGGTCATCAGTACAGTTATCAGGCAATGTAGTTGGTGCATCCATTATGGTTTCTCCTGACAGTTCTGGTGTTTATTCTGTTAACGGAATGTCATTTGATGGTTGTCAGGTTTCTTCAACAATTGAGGTTCAGGTTACAATTTGTAATGCTGTTTATGCAAATGAAAAAAATACTTCGCTTCAATTATTTCCGAATCCGAGTAATGGAAATTTTTTAGTAAAAGGTGTTTCAAAAAATAATTCGTCAAAAATTTTCATTACCAATTTAGTTGGTCAAAAAATTATTGATTGGGAAATTTTATCAGAAAGAAATAATGATCTGTTTATTCAATTGAACAGTGAAATTTCCAATGGAGTTTACTTACTTAATTCTGAAACAGAAGGCCGAAAAGAAATAATTAAGTTGATATTAATCCGGTAGAAAAATATTTTCTATCAGAATATTATTTTTGAAGCAAGTGGATTAGAATTTAATTATCATGTGCACCTTCCGCCATCCAGGTGAAAATTATTTGCTTTAAGGAATCAGTAAGATGTGGAGGGTCAGGAGGCATTTGTGACATTTCTACTCCTTCCAAGTGCAGGTATATTTTTGAATTGGCCGGATCAAGCGTATCAACATACGGCGCATGCGAGCCTGAAATCCATAGCTCGTGATAAGAGGTGCTTTCTCTCAAATCAAGAAAAGGATGATTTACATTATGACACTGAATGCAGTGATCATTAAAAATATGCTGAACATCATCAGCATACGAAACGGAATAAATATTCACTGTTGTATCAGTAGTATCCACTGGCGGTTTCGGTGGTGTAATGTTATAAGGGCCGCTGTCTTTTTCGCACGACTCCCATAAAATAAAAAGTAAAACCAGCGGTATTAAAATTTCATATCTGAAAATATATTTTTTCATCTATTGATTTTTTTCTTGAAATAAAAAGTTCGTTTCAAATTAAATCCAATTACAAAATTCTGTTTCAGATAATTGTATTGCGCTTTTGACTGAATCAGGTTCTCAGTAATTTCTGTTGTTGAACTCAGTACAATTTGAAAAATATGACTGGCGCTTGAAATTTCATACGCAATGGAAAGCGGGTAAATCGTATCAACAGGTTTGTTGTTAAACCGGTATGAATATTCAAGCAGCACTGAAGAATAAATTCCGGTTTTAAAAGCTGCACTCACAGGCAAAATAAAAGTTTGATTATTTTGTAAGGGCTCTACTAGATTGCGATAGAGAAAGGAAGGAGAAAGCTGAACTGAAAATTTGCTTCCGAATTTTCGGGCAATTATGATCTGACTGTAGTAACTGAGCCTGTGATTGAATTTGTTTTTGAATGGAGTAATGCTATCCTGAAAGAATGAATATTTCTGCGGCTCTAAAAAATCATCCGTTGAAAATCCGGTATTAAAATACAACGCAACCGATACCGGCATTTTGTTATTCTCTTTCTGTGCGAAGAGCAAATGCTTTATTTCTCCATCAACAGTTTTACCGTTTTTTGTTCTGCCGATTCCTATTGAACAATTTTTTCCAAACGGAAAAGCAAACCCGAACCGGATGTTGGCAGGAAGATCAAAACCTAAAAACTGTTTGTAAAACGATTTATTAATTCCAATGCCCCCAAACCTGTGCTTGATACTGAACTCCATTGAATGCTTCGGAAGCATTATTACTGTTTGTTCATTGATGTTCCAGTTGTTGCGGAAAGTATTTTCAACTAGAGCATTCGCTTCATTCTCTTGCGAATATGTTTTTTTAGTTGCCATTAAAAAGCAGGTGAATGAAACGAAAAAAATAATTCGTTGCATACTGATAAAAGATGTTTTTGCAGAAAACATTTTCGAAATCATTTTTCAGAAACAGATTGTTGTTTACCAAGAAACCGGATATAGTTTACCAAATCCCATCGCAGCTTGCTTTCAAATACTTTTTGGTAGGGTTGCATTTTCCCTCTGCCGTAAGTGAGTTTCCAGTATATGGCTCCATCTGATTCTTGTTGAACTTTTGAGGAAGTATGATCTGCAGGTTTAGGATTGAGTGCAGCTGCGGCAGGGCCGGTTCCTTTTCCATCCTGACCATGACACGACCAGCAAGCCTGATTGTAAATTTTTTTTCCTTTAGCAATTGCATCATCATTATATGCAACCGGATTTTTTAAAGTATCAGCCCAAGCTGGAGCAATCCATTCAGTAGTTTGTATGTGACTGTAACTGCTGAATAGTATTCCGACAAAAAAAAGTAGCAACAGGTACTTCATAAATTACATTTTTACAAAATTTGATTTCAACTGATCTGATTTTTCATTCTCGCTTTTTCCCAATGAAGATTCATTTCCGTTCGCATAAATTTTACTTAACAAATCACGGGCTCCATTGAAATCAGGTTTTAATTTTAAAACAAATTCCAATGGAGCAATGGCTTCTGAAATTTTATTCTGATTAAATAAAATCAAACCCTTGTTGTAGTAACCAATGTAATTCTGTGGTTCCAGATGTATGAGTTTATTGGTATGAGCCAATGCTTCATCATATCTTTTTTGCGCAATCAGCATCATACTGAAATGCGCTTCGGCAATGGCTGATTCAGGAATTAGTTTTTGATATTCATTAAAATAATTTTCAGCAGGAATAAAATTCTTGCTTCGCGATAAAAGAATGGCCGTGGCAAGCAAGGCATCTGCATTGTCAGCATTGTCCTTTATAGCATTCTGGTAGTGAGCGAGAGCGTTCTTATAATTTCGGTTTTTTTCTTCAATGTGTCCGAGCATTAATTCAGCCTCACTTTTAATGGCGTATTCTTTTGCAGTAAAAATCAATGGGTAATTGATAATAGCAGTTAATACAGGCACCGCTTCAATTTCGTTTTGAGTGGAAATTAAAAGTTTAGCCAATCGGTTTTTTGCTTCAATATCATCTGCTTCATTTGTTACTACCTGTTTAAGATACTGAATGGCGAGCGGATAATTTTTTTCATAAATGGAAATAGTTGCGAGGTATCTGCTCAATGAAGCGGGTGTAAACAATCCATATTTTAAAGCAAACTCAAAATGTTTTTTTGCTTCAGTTAATGTTTGATTATTGACAGATGTGTTAGCAGCGGCAAGATTTCCAATATCCGCTGATGCGCCTGATAATAAATTTTTTCCTTTTAAATAATGGTATTGATAAAAAGCATGATAACCTGAAAACAAAAGCATAAAGACTGAAAGTGAAATAAAAAATTTTCCGTTCAGCGAAAATTTACCTGCTTGTTTCAATACGATAGTGCCAAGCGGAACATATTCGTAAGAAAATAACCGCAATAGCCAGATGGTTAAAAAAGAAAAAATAAGTCCAAGCGAAAGTGCAAGTAAAAATGGAATTGTATTGTACAAGCCGCGATAGATAAAAAAGAAAATAAAAAACAAAACAACAGCAATCAGTTCTTCACGCAACGAAAAAGTATATTTTTTCTTTATAGATTTTATCTGACTCAATGATTTGAAAAATGATGGTTTGGTAAATCCATATTCCAGTGCGTTGGTTGGGCAACTCGCCACACAGTCCAGATCTTTCAAACAATTGTGATCAACTACTTTACTGAAATGATTAACTTCCTGATGAACCTGTATGTGCGAATTGCAAACCGTGGTACAAATTCCGCATTGATTGCAATCACCGGTCAACACAATTTTCCCCCTGGAAAGACGATCCATTCCGGCAAACAAAACTCCATACGGACAACCATACTGACAAAAACTTCTTGAGCCGAGAAAATAAACCGTTCCGAATCCAACTGTAATAAAAGTGATGGTAGTAATTAACGGGCTTGGTAAATTTCTCCAGAAGTTAGCAGTAATAAATGATGCCCATCCATCTTTATCGGTGGTGATTTTCAGTTGAACGAATGGCATTC
This sequence comes from Chitinophagaceae bacterium, assembly GCA_947474435.1. Taxonomy (GTDB): domain Bacteria; phylum Bacteroidota; class Bacteroidia; order Chitinophagales; family UBA10324; genus UBA10324. Next base: position 42,772 of record CANJII010000002.1, read on the forward strand.
CGTAATATAATTTTTCAACTATCGGAACTCCGAATAAATACAACACCGCTATTACAGGAATCAAAATAAAAAACCGCGACTTAATTTGTTTGGGTTTGATATTTATTTTTTCCAGCAGCCATGCCGATAAATCCTGCAACGCAAGAATGTGACAACCCCATGAACAAAAAAATCGCCCGAATATTAAAGTGGCAATAACAGTGATTGCCATCAAAATAAATCCCGCAGTTATTATTCCCTGATGAACCGTAAATAATACTTCATTGAATTCAAGAGGGGCAAGCGCTCTTCCGGCTAACTTCCAGTAAACAATGTGCACCACCATTAAAACATATACTGAAATTAATGTTGCGACTCTCCACCTGGTATATTTATTTGAGAGTTCGTGCTTCATTATTCCTCAGTTTAGTAATTCAAAAAATCAACCCGCAAAAAATTTATTCAATCACCAGCTTTTTGAAATATCTGCGACCACCAATTTCAATAGCAAGCAGGTAAACTCCCTTGCTCGCTTCTTTTAAATTCAAGGTGGTGAAATATTTTCCTGAAATATTATGCAGGTTCTCATTGTAAATTTTTCTTCCCGAAACATCAAAAACTGAAATTAAAAAATCACTTGACGAAGGAACAACCATGCTTAAATCAAAAACTCCGTTTGATGGAATTGGTTTTACAATAAAATTATTGGTGAGGTCAACTTCAGGAGCTATGCCATCACAAATTTTTGCAGTGGCAGTTACCGGAATTTTTAAACTGCTGCAGGTGTGACCTCCAATTTCAATTTTCCAATCATAAAAGAAATAATAAAAAGCAGTTCCCGCAGTTGTTCCTGTAATAGAAAATGTGTCGGTCACTGTATATGGAAATGAAACGGCCGCATTGTTTCTGTACAAATCAGAGTTGCCATTTATTCCTAAAGAATAACTGTTTCCGGCCGGAACAAAATAATTAAGATTAACGATTTGCTCTCCAACAGTCATATTATACGCCTGACCATGAATTACAGTACCACCTGCATCTTTCATTTCAATGGTTCGCTGTCCGGCAGTGTGTGCATATACTTTCACTGATTTTAAAGTCAGTGACATAAGCGCATCGAAAATTAAAGATTGATTGCCGGTGAAATAACTTCCACCACCACTGCTGTCAGTTTTCCCCACAAATTTTATATCGCCTGAAATGTTTGAAATATCCTGAACATAATAAGTTTCAGAAGCAGAAAGTGGTGGCGTGGTAAATGTATTTCCCAAACCAACTACACTATTATTTAAATCGAACCACGATAAATTATTTCCGGTAGATGTAAGCGTGGCGCTGGTTCCAACGCAAGCTGTATCATCTGTTGCAACCGGATCATTGGGAGTAGGAAGTGATGTAACAATAAAAGGTGTTGAAGATGCAGTGCCGCAATGATTGGTAACTGTACATGAATAAGAACCCGGACCCGCTTTTATTATTTGCGATGTTTGACCTGTTGACCATATGAAATTAAATCCGGCACTTGCAGTAAGTGTAACTGAATCATTGCCACAAATAGTTGGATCACTGTCAGACACAATTGTTGCTACCGCATTTCCTGGAGCATCCTGCAAGGTTAAAGTTATTGGTACTGCGCAATAATTATTCAAATCATTTTCTTCTAAAAAATAATTGTTCGGATCAATTTCATAAACAATCCAGTAATCGCCATTGCAGGTTCCGGGCGGAATGTTAATCCACATGCCATTCAGGTTCTCACTATATATATCAGTATAACCGGAAGCAATTCCCTGTTCAATAGTTGAACATCCATAACCATTTCCTAAACCCCAGTTTGGAAAATCTGCATTCACTAAAATATTTCCCTGATTATAAACTGATTGATCATCGCGGCAATGACCATTGTATGTTGAGCATGATCCATAATCCATCAAACAAAATGCGGTCTTGGTTCCACTGCCAACAATTGGCCAGTCGCGCGGATCTGTAATACCGGCTACTTCATATCGCAACGACATTTTTCCCCATTCATCAATGTACATTGTTCCGGCGTTGTATGTAAATGGACCAATTAATCTTTCCCAAAAAGACATGATGCCAGTATTCTTGTGGTAGATGCGTTGGTATAAAAATTTCTTCGCGGTTTCGCCATTCGGGCAAGTGAATGGATCTGATGCAAGTGCAGTGAAAGTATCAGTGCCGCATAAATATTTCGCCATGCTGTTTGCATCCTGACCTTCAACAACAAGTGGTCCGAGACCAATGTTTGGAGTTGAACCTGTTACCCGAATTTTTCCGTCATTGGCACCATTCCCGGCTTGTGAATATTCTGTGGGGCCTCCACTGTATGTAGAAAGCGCATACCATGAAATCGTTATATCAGGCAGCAAGTCACAAATCTGAGTTCCGTCGTTGCACAGGCAATCGGTTGCATTATTTAAAGTGCATTGAGAAAAGGAAGTGAACGAATTCACTATTAGTAATCCAAGGAAGAAAAGTTTTTTCATTTGGAAAATTTATTTGCTCCGAAGATTGGGCAATAAAATAGTTTGAGATATGACACAAATCATATTCAGATTTATTAAATCGTAAACTTTGAAACTTCAAGACAAATTATTTTATAAAATAATTGAGAGCCTGTTTTTAATGTTCAACTATACTTGACCAAATAAAAATATTTTTTATTCACTCAGCAATTCCATTTTCTTTTTACAACGGGCAATTGATTTTGAATAAGTATCAACATTCGCATCACTCAGCGAAAAGCGAACGGCATTTTTAAATTGTTCAATTGCATTGATGTAATCTCCTTTCAATTCAAACATTATCGCATACTCATTGTACAAAGCGGCTTTATCAGTGCCGGCAACTTCCAATCCTTTTTTAATAAAACTTTCCAACTCATCATACTTGCCAAGTGTAGACAGCAGGATAGATAGATTGGTATAAATAGCAGGATATTCCGGTGCGTATGCATAACATTTTTTATAAAACTCTTCGGCTTTATTATAGTCCTTGAATTTAGTTTCATAAATCCATCCCAGGTGATTATATGCTTTACCATAAGTGGGGTCTTCCAGCAAAATGGCTTCGAGCGTGGTGAGTGCTTCACTTATTTTTCCCTGAGCAATTTGCCCGTCAGCCTCAAAAAAAAGCTCGTCGTTTTGTAAACTGTTAATCGGGTCGCTCATACATTTAAAGTTATTGTGATTGCAAATTAAATCAACTGTTTTTCCTTTTGTAATTTCTTTTGAAATTATTTTCTATTTTTCTGATACCAAATAATAATCATGAAAACAATTCTCATAACAGGAGCCGCTGGAAATTTAGGAACAGCAGTAGTAAAAAAATTTTTGACAGAAGGATACTTTGTAATTGCAACTGCTCAACACAAGAGTGAAATCCCTGCAACAGAAAAATTAGAAGTAGTTGAGTTAAATGTGTTTGATGAAAAAGCTTGTCGTGATTTTGTGGATGAACTGATAAAAAAATATTCGCACATTGATGCATCCGCTTTATTGGTTGGCGGATTTGCCATGGGGAAACTGGAAGATACAAGTGAAGAAAGTTTACAGAAAATGATTCAATTTAATTTTCTATCGGCGTTTCATTTATCTGCCCCGCTCTTTGCTCACATGAAAGAAAATAAATCAGGAAAAATTATTCTGATGGGAGCAATGGGTGCATTGAATCCTATTGCAGGAAAAAACATGATAGCATACAGTTTATCAAAATCATTGTTGTTTCAGTTTAATGGTTTGCTAAATGCCGCTGGAAAAGAGCTGAATGTAAATTCACTGGTGATTGCCCCATCAACTATTGATACCCCTCAAAACAGAACCGCTATGCCCAATGCTGATTTCAGTACTTGGAATAAACCAACAGACATTGCTGCAATGATGTTTGAGTTTTGTGAAGGGAAGAGAATTGATGAAGTGATTAAACTATAACGGCAATTGTTTTCAGCTTTCAATTACTTGCTACTTGATACTGTATGAATTAAGTTTGCGCCTCCTTAAAAAAATTAAACCTACAATCATGATGACCAAAAGTGTAATTGACATTAAGTTGCCTTACAAAGTAGCTGATATTTCATTGGCTGAATGGGGCCGTAAAGAAATCGGATTAGCTGAAGCCGAAATGCCCGGGTTGATGGCTATTCGTGCGGAGCATAAAGGAAAAAAACCATTGAAAGGTGCTCGCGTTGCGGGTTGCCTTCATATGACCATACAAACAGCAGTGCTTATTGAAACATTGGTTGATCTTGGTGCAGAAGTTCGTTGGTCGAGTTGCAATATTTTTTCAACGCAAGATCATGCTGCTGCTGCTGTGGCTGCTGCGGGTGTTCCGGTGTTTGCCTGGAAAGGTCAGAACGAAGCAGATTTTAACTGGTGCATTGAGCAAACTCTTTTCTTCGGAAGTTATGACAAGCCGTTGAACATGATTCTGGATGATGGTGGAGATTTAACCAACATGGTGTTTGATGTTTATACTGAATTAATCAGTGGCATTAAGGGATTGAGTGAAGAAACCACAACAGGTGTTCACCGCCTTTATGATAGAATGAAAAACGGAACTCTTCACATGCCTGCTATCAATGTGAATGACAGTGTGACTAAATCAAAATTCGATAACAAGTATGGTTGCCGCGAAAGTCTGGTTGATGCCATTCGTCGTGCGACTGATGTAATGATTGCCGGTAAAGTGGCAGTGGTTGCAGGTTACGGTGATGTAGGAAAAGGCTCTGCCGAATCATTAAGCGGAGCAGGTGCGCGTGTAATTGTTACTGAGATTGATCCTATCTGTGCACTCCAGGCCGCAATGGATGGATACGAAGTTAAGAAGATGACTGACGCGGTGAAAGAAGCTGACATTGTTGTTACTGCAACCGGTTGCATGGGGGTTATAAACGAAACTCACTTCCGTAGTATGAAGGATAAAGCAATTGTTTGCAACATCGGTCACTTCGATATTGAAATTGATATGGCCTGGTTGAATGATAATTACGGAACTACAAAGAACACCATTAAGCCACAGGTTGACATGTACACCATCAATGGAAAAGATGTGATTGTGTTAGCTGAAGGACGATTGGTAAATCTTGGTTGCGCCATGGGGCATCCATCATTTGTAATGAGTAATTCATTTTCAAACCAGACTCTTGCTCAATTAGAATTGTGGCAGAACTCAGCCAACTATGAAAATAAAGTTTACATGCTTCCAAAATCGTTGGACGAAAAAGTTGCTAAACTTCATCTTGCTAAAATCGGTGTTGAGTTGGATGAACTTTCAAACAATCAGTCAGAGTATTTAGGAATTCCGAAAGAAGGTCCTTACAAGCCTGATTACTATAGATACTAGGTTTTTAGCTGTTAGCATTTAGCTATTAGCGATAAATATTTAAAAATTTCAAAACCGCTTTCGAATGAGAGCGGTTTTTTTATTTCTCTTTTGTCATCAGTAGCAGGCTACCGCTTTTCTTTTGTTTGAGTATATAATTTTCGCTGTCCACCATTAATGCAGTAAACTCATATTCGTTTCCTTCAAACTTGAATTCAATTGATTGTTCGTCGCTTTCGATTTTGCACTTCACATCAACACTTTCCTTTTCGTTCTCTTTTGTTATTGTTAAAGTGTTCTTATTAAAATCAAAAGACAATCCGTTAATGGTCATTGAAGATTTTGACGAATCAATTTTTGTTGGACAAATACTGCAAAAGTTAATACTCGCTTTATCACTTCGTTCTAACGCACATCTCACCATCCATTTACCTGTCAAATTCAATTGTGCATTGCAAGTATTTTCCTGAAATAAAACAATTACAATAATTGAAAAGATTGATTTTAAAAAAGTGTTTTTCATTCTGTTTTTTTTAAAAGATTTTTCTCTCCTACATTAATTTTGAAAGTGCAGTATCTAATTTGTTTATCACTTCAGCAATTTCTTCGCGAGTACAAGTGCCAACTGAAAGACGATACCAGATAGAATTGTTTGATGCACCAAAAGCAGAAAATGGAACAAGTGCCACTTTCGCTTCATCAATTAAATAGTAAAGTATATCGTTTGAGTCTTGGAGTGTTTTTCCTTCAGAAGTTTTTTTACCAATCAAATTAAATTGCACTGTGAGATAGATTGCTGCTTGTGGTGCAATGGCATCTACCGCATATCCTTTATTTTTCAGTTGTTGAATTCCATTGTAAAAATGTTCGAGACGAAAATCAACTTCGTTTTTAAAGTGAAATAAAAATTCATCGATGCGCGCTTCCTGTGTTAAGTATCTTGCTGATGCAATTTGTTCTGCCTTGGGTGCCCATGCGCCGACATGTGAGAGAATGGCTTTCATTTTATCAATGATGCTTTGCGGACCAAAAGTCCATCCGACGCGGATACCGGTTGCGGCGAATGCTTTTGAAAGTCCATCAACGAAGATGGTGTAGTTGCGCATTTCAGGTCGGAGCGAAACAGGATTCACATGCACTGTATCTCTGAAAGTTAAAGCCCAATAAATCTGATCATACAATAAGTACAATGGTTTTTCATCAGCATTTCTTTTGTTGTTTTCTTCCAGAATCATATCACAAATTTCAGCAAGCGTATCAGCAGTGAAAGTTGTTCCGGTTGGGTTGAGTGGTGAACACAACGCAATTAATGTCGCATCACAAATGTGTGGACGAATATCATCGGCAGTGGGCATGAAATTATTTTCCACTGTGGTTTCAACCATCACTCCTCTTGCTCTTGACAGATGTATGTAGTGATTGTTGTTCCAACTTGGTACCGGATAAATTACTTTATCGCCTTCATCTAAAAGAGTAATGTATGCTGCATAAATAGCAGGTCGCGCACCACTGGTAATTAATATTTCGTCGCTGCTGTAATCAAGTTTTAAAAAACGATTGAGAAATGCTGCAACTGCTTTTCTTAATTCTATAATTCCATTTGCTGTTGGATAATTGGTGTGACCTTCGCGCATGGCGCGGATAATTTCATCAGTTAATTCCTGTGGGATTGGAAAAACTTTCGGGTCAAAATCACCGATGGTGTAGTTATTTATCTTCTCTCCTTTTTTTATGCGCTCGTTTATTTCTCCGCCGAGTTTTATTATTTCAGAACCAATGAGGTTCTCGGCCATTGTGGAAACTATCAGGTTTCTTTTTTCTGTGGTGAGTGTTGTTGTCATCTTACAATCATGTTATCCCTTCGGGATTATTTTTTCATTTTCAAATTCAAAAAAATTATTTAAACCAGTTTTCCATTTGACTCCACTAAATCATCTGCTTCTTTTAAGCGCATGATTTGATCTAATGCATCGGGCACTACATCGCTGCAAATAATAACGAACGAACCTTTCACAGCATTGCTGATTGCGTAATCAATGGCTTCGCTTTCTTTGCGGAATACTTCGGCTACTTTGCTTACATCTACCTGCGCAATTCCCTGTTTCATGAGATCTATAATTTCGTCTTCGGAACGGCCGCGGAGATTTTTATCCTGTCGAATAATTATTTGGTCGAACATTTTTGCGGCGGTGGTTCCGAGTGCGATGATGTCTTCATCTCTTCTGTCGCCAACTCCGGCAATGATTCCGACTTTGGGATGTGCATCTACTTTCTCTAAAAATTTTCCGATGGCTTCGAAGCCTGCAGTGTTGTGCGCATAATCGACCATGACAGAAAAATTGCGGAACTGAAACATGTTCATGCGACCGGGAGTTTGTCCGGGTGATGGAATAAAAGTTTCGAGCGCCTGCTTGATGTCTTCGATTTTGAAACCGCGAATGAAACCGGCGAGTACTGATGGCAAAACATTTAACACATTGAACACCGCACGACCACCAAAGGTGAGCGGGATGTTGCTGATTTTGTCCACTCGGATTTTCCATGTGCCCTTGCAAATTGTTACATAACCGTTTTCGGCAATGGCTGCGAGGCCGCCCGCGGCACAGTGTGCTTTGATGCGAGGATTATTTTCGTCCATGCTGAAGAACGCGACTTTGCAATTTAAACTCTCGCGCATTTTATAAACCAAATCATCGTCGGCATTGAGTATTGCATAACCACCTGGCAAAACTGTTTCGGGCACCACACCTTTCACTCTTGCTAATTGTTCCAATGTATCAATGCCCTGCAAGCCGAGGTGATCGGCGGCAACATTTGTTACGATGGCAATATCGCAATTGTGAAATCCTAAACCGGCGCGAAGTATTCCGCCACGCGCACATTCCAACACGGCGAAATCAACGGAAGGATCTTTCAACACAAACTCTGATGATACAGGGCCGGTGCAATCGCCGCGCATGAGCATTTGATTCTGAATATAAATTCCATCGGTAGTGGTGAAACCAACTTTGTAGCCCATTGATTTTACAATGTGCGCAGTTAATCGTGTGGTTGTTGTTTTTCCATTGGTGCCTGTAACCGCAATGATTGGAATGCGCGCTGATGTGCCGGGCGGAAACAACATATCAATTACAGGTTCGGCTACATTGCGTGGTAAACCTTCGGCAGGCGAAATGTGCATTCGGAAACCGGGAGCTGCATTTACTTCGAGCACCGCACCACCGTTTTCGGTAACGGGAACACTTAAACTTGATGCCATGATATCGATACCGCAAATATCGAGACCGATGATGCGCGCAATTCGTTCGCACATAAAAATATTATCGGGATGAACGAGATCAGTTATATCAGTTGATGTTCCGCCGGTGCTGAGATTTGCCGTGGGCTTTAACCACAACTCTTTATCTTTTGCAAGAACAGAATCGAGCGTGAGATTTTTATCGGTGAGAATTTTCAGTGTATGATCATCTACTTTAATAGATGTCAAAACTTTTTCGTGACCGTAACCTCTGCGTGGATCTGTATTTACTTTATCAATCAATTGCTGAATCGTAGATTTTCCATCGCCCATAACAGCGGCAGGTTTCCGGATTGCTGCTGCTACGAATTTGTAATTGATAACTAACACGCGATGATCTAACCCAGTGATGAAGCGCTCGACAATGATGCCGCGACCGTATTTTTTTGCTGCGTGAAATCCAACAAGCAACTCATCCCAGTTTTTTAAATCAGTTGATGCACCCTTGCCATGATTTCCGTTCACCGGTTTTGTGACTAACGGATAACCATATTTTTTCGCAGCCAATTCTAAATCTTCTTCATCGTAACAAATAATTCCGCGCGGAACGGGAATCTCGGCTGCTTCCAATAAATTTTTTGTTTCTTCTTTATCGCATGCAATTTCTACTGCTATGCTGCTGGTGGTGCTTGCTACTGTTGCCTGAATTCTTTTTTGATTCATGGCATAACCCAACTGCACCAATGAATGACGATTCAAGCGGATGAACGGAATGCCTCTTGCGATTGCTTCTTCCACTATGGAACCGGTGGATGGCCCGAGCCGTTCGTCTTCGCGAATTTCGCGAAGGGTTTGTATATCGTTTGCTAAATCGTATTCGGTTCCGGCTATTAATGCTGCGGCAATACTTACTGCTGCATTGGCTGTGTAGATGCCCGCCTTTTTTTCCATATAAGCAAACACTACATTGTAAACTCCCTTGGTGCTGGTTTCGCGGGTGCGACCGAAACCTACATCCATACCCGCAAGTGTTTGCAGTTCGAGTGCGATGTGTTCAACCACATGTCCCATCCAGGTGCCTTCTTCCACGCGGTGAAAAAATCCACCCGCATAATTTTCGCTGCAGCGATGTTCCTGCAACGAGGGCATTAATTTTTTTAAGCGATCAATAAACCCCGGGATTTTATTGGTTGGTTTTTCTTCCAACCCTTCGAGGTCTAAGCGCATGACTATGAGTTTGTGCCGGCGAATGCTCCAGTAGTTTGGACCATTCATTACTTTGATGTCAATGATTTTCATAGTGAGTGCAGGTTATTCGTTTAATGTATTCTGTTACTTGTAATACAGTTTACCATTTGTGTCGATGACCGTATTGATGATGTAACAGTTTGCAAATTAACGGATGAAAAAATGTTTGTGTTAAAAATGGAATAAAAATCCGGATTGTGATGGATTGGAAGGGAAATATTTTTTTATCAAGGAATAAAGGTTGGAAATAATTTTACTTTTTTAAATACAATATATCGTTCTGAAAATAGATTTTATAATAAATATTTTTTGAGTTATTAAATTTTTAAGGTCTAAAATAAAGGAATAAGCTAATTTCATGAACCTATCAGCTTTTAGCTTGCTTCAATAATCATTGGTACTTTTCGTTTTAAAATCAAAACCTATATGCGAATAAAAAAAATATTTATTTTAATGCTGTTAATCTCATTCGCTTCATTTGTGTCTGCACAAAAAGGGCATTTCGGTTTTGATACAATAACCAGAGGAACAGAATATTCATTTCCAGTTTTTCATTCTCCTGCTGATTCAATCGTTGAAATAAAAATCAATGTTTTTCTTCAGCTGTTTGAATTGCAGTTGCTGGCTGATAAAGATGAAACAAACCTATTCAAAGAATTGCGGATCACTGACGATTCAATAGTTTTTGGTGCAACCAGTTTGATATTTGAGGTAATTGAAAATTCAGATAAAATTTTATCGGTTGCTGTTTCGAAAGAGTGGTGTGGGGCATCTTGCAATCACTGGACAGCCTATTATAATTTTAATTCAGGGAATGGTGATATGATGAGTATTTATGATTTTATTGAAAAAGATAAAATCAATATTGCCATTTCTGTTATTAACGGTAAGAGGACATTCAATTTTCTTAATCAATTAAAAAATTTAAATTCCGAACAGGCAATTGACACCACCGCAGTATTTAATGAAATAGACAATAGCAATCTTGATTTCTTCTATTTTAGAAACGACTCGTTGTTTATCAGCGATGAAGAATGCCTGTCTAAATTTGAAAAAGCATACTACGATCTGAATATGATTACCGGATTCAGTACCGCAGAATTAAAACCCTATTTAAATGAATATGGAAAAACTGTTTTATCGATTTCAAAAAAAGATATTTCAAAATTCAGTGGAAATAAATTTCCACAATTGTATAAAGGCAAAACAAATGATTCAATTGAGTTCTATTTCACCTTCGATTTTTATTATGATTTTAACGGCTCCGGATTCATAGCAATGGAAAAAGAAAGAACGATACATTCTTTTGATGGTAGATTCGAAAACAATAATTTCGATTTAACCGAACACGATAACAATTACTACGATGTTGGTTTTATTAAAGCTGCTTTAGTCAATGGAAAAATTATTGGCTCCTATAAAAGTGTGAACGGAAAAATCAATTATACTTTCTCAGCAACAAAAATGTAACAACTGTTTTATACACTTTTTCTTTTCAGATTTTTTAATACTTCTTTTAATTTATTGAATTTGTTTCCTCATCTCATCAAACATAATAAAGTTCGGATTGATGTTTTGTTGGGTTGAAGGGAAATGTCAGAATCACAGATAAAACGAATTAAAAATTTAAGCTGAATTATGATCACAGTAATATTTTCAATTTAATTCCTGTACCGATCAGCAAAAGTCATTTTTATACTAAGAATAAATTCCTTTACTTTGAGCACATAGTTTTTTCGACAATCATGAAGGTTCTGCGCATTTTAATTTTTCTGTTAATATCCGTTATTTCTTATAAAGCTGAAGCACAGGTAACAGCTGCATTTACTGTTAATTATACAAATCCAAACTGTGCCCCAACTTCGGTATTGTTTACCAATCAATCTACCGGAGCAGGAATTACTTACGAATGGAATTTCGGAGTTAATCCGGGTGTAAATTCAACACTGTTTTCACCATCAGCTTTATATTTAAATTGTGGTAATTTTATTGTCACATTAATTGTAACTGACGGTACTGATTCTGATACTGCAACTCAAACCATCGATATTTTTTGCAGTCCGATAGCATCGTTAAATGCAAATCCGTTGAGTGGTTGTATTCCATTGAATGTTCAATTTACCAGTACCACCACAACTTTTTCATCACCTATCAGCACTTATTTCTGGGATTTTGGTGATGGCAACACCGGAAATTTTGCAAATACAAATCATACTTATTCAATCTCCGGATGTAAGAATGTAACCCTAATAGTCACCGATGCCAATGGTTGTAATGATGATACAACCATGACCAATCTTATTTGCGTAGATGACCAACCGGTTGCTTCTTTCACTTCAACTACAAATGTTTCGTGCAGCGCACCCTATACAATTGATTATACTAATTCCTCAACAGGTAATGGTGTTTTAAATTATCAATGGATTTTTGCCGGCGGAACTCCGGCCACTTCTGTTCAAACAAACCCGTCAGTAACTTATAACACTCCCGGTATTTATGATGTAACGCTTATAGTCACAAATGCTTCAGGTTGCAGTGATACTTTAGTGCAAACAAATTTTGCAGCCATTGCAAGCAATACTGCAGATTTCACTCTGAGCTCAGCAAGCGGATGCATACCGTTTGTTTTAGATGTACAGGGTATTTCTTCAACACCACCATTAGCCTGGGATTGGACCACCACACCAAATGCAATTCCTGCAACAGCCAATACACAGAATGCACAATTCACCTTTAACAGTGCAGGCAATTTTCAGGTTTGTTTGCAAATTACTTATCCCGGTGGATGCATCGCAAATAAATGTACTACGATAGTTGTATCAAACTTTCCGCATGCAAATTTTACATTAACCGGAAATGTATATACCTGCACACCACCCCAAACAATTGATTATAACAATTCATCAACCGGTGGACCGGGATTGAGTTACAACTGGCAATTTCCAGGAGGCATTCCATCTTCCTGGAGTAACCCAAACCCACCCAATATAATTTATAATACTTGTGGAATTTATACAGCTACACTTACTGTAACCAATCCATCCGGTTGTTCTGATACTTATGTTTATGACAGCGCTGCCATAATTGATTGTCCGGTTTCAAGTTTTGTTTCTTTGCCAAATTATGGGTGCAGCCCACTCAATACAAATTTTCTTTATACCGGTACAACCGGTTCTCCAACTAACTGGGAATGGACTTTTGGTGATCCGGCAAGTGGTGCTTTAAATAGTTCAAATCTTCAAAACCCATCTCACACTTATATTACTGTTGGTTGTTATAATGTTAAATTAATTGTTAGCAATGCACAGGGATGTTCTGATACCATTGTTCATCAAAATGAAGTTTGCGTAGGTACTAATCCGGATGCAAATTTTTCAGCTGACCCACCGGTTAGTTGCGCTTATCAGGAAATTGCTTTTACAGATTTATCAACCGGTATTGATTCAACAACCACTTATCAATGGGATTTTATGGGAAGTCCTCCATTTGATATTATGAGTAACGCTTCTGATCCTACTTATTTATATCCTGATACAGGCTGGTTTGATGTAACTCTTGTATTGTGCAATAATGGTTGTTGCGATACACTCACTATTGATTCCATGGTAAATATTCTTCCGCCAATCGCAGATTTTTTTATTGTCAGTTCCTGTGCCGATCCTAATACCATTACTTTGCATGGAGGAAGTTCAATTGCCGCAGACTCATTTATATGGAGTGTTCCTGGTGGAGTTTTTACATTGTTATCTGACTCTGTTATTTCCGTCAACTATCCGGCAAACGGATCTTACTCGGTTCAATTAATCGTACAGAATTTTCAAACCGGATGTTATGATACATCGAACCAAACAATAATTATTAATAATGTAATTGCTGATTTTATTGCCGATGATTCTATAGTTTGTTCTTCAGATCAGGTTTGTTTTACTAATCTGTCACAAAATGCAAGTTCTTATCAATGGGCTATTTATAATTCACTTGGAAATCAAATCTGGACCAATACCGGAATAAATCCCTGCCGCATTTTTAATTTTCCTGGGTTGTTTGATGTTGAATTGGTTGCAACAGACATCAATGGATGCACTGATACTTTATTTATTCCTCAATACATTATTGTCTATGGATTGAATTTAAATTTTACAGGGATACCATTAAGCGGATGCATTCCATTGGCGGTTGATTTTTCAGCGGCGGTTACAAGTTCAGTTTCAACAGCAGCATCTTATTTATGGAATTTCGGTGATACGACAAGTGGTGTTCTTGATACTTCTACATTTCAGAACCCAAATCATATTTATTATAACATTGGAAGTTATGATGTATCATTAATTACATTGGATAATCATGGATGTTACGATACACTGATTGTTCCTCAATATGTCAATCCTTATCAACCCGATGTTTCATTTATCGCTCTTGATTCAACCGTTTGTTTAGGCGAAAACACTTGCTTCTTCAATACTTCATTTGGTGGCAGTCTTTCGTACTTATGGGATTTTGGTGATAACACCACTTCAGTTCAATTTAATCCATGCCATACTTATTTAAGTGTTGGAGATTACACTGTGTCTTTAATTGGCACTGATACCTCAGGTTGTGCCGATACGCTGATTCGCACATTATATATTCATGTAACTGATCCACAAGCAAATTTTATTGCCGACAGTACTTACTCCAGTTGTCCGCCATTGCCTGTAAATTTCACAAGCACATCAACAGGTATTGATGCAAGTACAACCTACGAATGGCTTTTTGGCGACGGATCAAACAGCAATGTTCAAAATCCATTTCACATCTATAACATTCCAGGGTTTTATGATGTTACGCTTATCATTCACAATCAATATGGATGTGATGATACTTTGGTAATTGATTCCATGATTTCAATTACCGGCCCCACAGCAACAGTTTCCGTTACGCCAACAAGTGGTTGCAACCCATTAACGGTTTGTTTCATTGGCAATTCCAATACAACTACTTCTTATACATGGGATTTTGGCGATGGAAATGTTGTTCCGTTTGCCAACGATAGTATTTGTTATGTTTATACTATTCCCGGCACATTTTATCCATCATTGATTTTGGATGACGGAGCTGGTTGTATCTATTCATTTCCTATTGATTCAATTGTTGCCGGTGGGCCCAATGTTTATTGGAATCCTGATATTCCATTCTTGTGTAATTCAGGAACTGTAACATTTAATGATTCAACATTTGGAATTTCTCCGATCACATCATGGTTCTGGACTTTTGGAGATTCAACAAGCGGACTTAATGATACCAGTATCCTACAAAATCCGTCGCATTTTTATGATACTATAGGAGTTTATATTGTAACACTTTTTGTAAATACACAAAATGGTTGCACCGGAATATTATCGGATACAGTAAATGTTTTTCCACCACCTGTAATTGGAATTATTGCCGACGATATTACACCTTGTTTAAATTCAATAGTCAGTTTTAATTATAACGCCACCCAAACAATAACCACCTGGCATTGGAATTTTGGCGATCCTTTAAGTGGTTCAAATGATTCATCTTCTATTTCAAATCCAACACATAATTTTTCTTCGGCTGGGAATTTTAATGTTACACTCATTGCATCCGGAATAGGTTCGTGTGCTGATACAACTGTGATAAATATAAATGTACTTGCTCTTCCAAATCCCAATGTAGCAGCCAATACTTTTGTTTGCCCGGGTAGCAGTACTCAACTTTCGTCGGCTAATGGCGTTTCTTATTCATGGTCACCTGCAAACTACCTTGATAACATAAATATTTCAAATCCTGTTTCAACCCCTTTAGCCAACATCACATATACTGTAACTATAACTGATGTTAACGGGTGTATAAATTCCGATAGTGTTTCGGTTTCCATTTTTAATGCTCCTGTAATTTCTGCCACTTCTTTGGCAAGTGATACAACTTGCTCAGGTGTGGCTATTCAATTATCAGCAGCAGGTGGAGTACAATATGTTTGGCAACCAACCGCAGTGTTAAACAACAATACACTCCAAAACCCCACCGCAACAATTTTTAACAACAGCACTTTTACAGTAACAGGTACAGATGCAAATGGTTGCACCGGAACAGACACTACAACAATAATTGTGTTGCCAAATCCTATAATGAGCGGTGGATCAAATGCTACTATTTGTTTTGGAAATTCAGCTCAACTTAATGCCACCGGAGGCATTAATTATTTCTGGTCACCTTCAGTTGGATTAAGTAATACTTCTATTCCAAATCCAATTGCAAATCCAATTATTACTTCAACCTATACTGTTACAACAATTGATAGTAATAATTGCAGTGGCACTGCAAATGTTATTGTTACTGTTAATCCATTGCCCAATGCAAATGCAGGAACTGATGATACAATTTGCATAAGTTTCTCCAATCAATTAAATGCAAGCGGCGGTGTTTTTTACAATTGGCAACCGGCAACTTATTTAGATAACAATTTAATTTCTAATCCAAATTGCACTCCATTAACGAACATAACTTACACCGTTACAGTAACCGATGCAAATACTTGTTCGGCACAGGATTCAGTGGTGATAAATGTTTTGCCACCCCCGGTATTTAATGCATGGGGTGATACAACAATATGTCAATTGCAAGCAGTTCAGCTTTTTGCAAATGGTGGCACATCTTATTCCTGGAGTCCGACATTAAGTTTAACCAGCCCGAATGCCTCTAATACATTTGCCACGCCTTTGGCAACAACTGTTTACTCCGTAATTATTACGGATGATGTGTGTGAAGCAAGTGATACACTACAAGTAATAATTACCATTGAACCAATTCCGGACGCATATGCCGGACCTGATGTATCAATAATTGCCGGAGAAAGTTATACCATAAATGCTGATGCTTCCGGAAATTTTACATGGAACCCTCCGCTTGGTTTGAGTTGTACTGACTGTGAAGATCCAGTTGCAACTCCCCTTGAAAACACAACTTACACCCTCACAGCTGAAAATGATTTTGGTTGCCGTGCAGAAGATTCAATGGTGATAATGGTAACCTGCAGTGATAATATTTTATACATTCCGAATGTTTTTTCTCCAAATGGAAACGGAAAAAATGATGTATTCAAAGTTCGATCATCAGGAATACGCGAATTAAATTTTTTAAGAGTGTATGATCGTTGGGGCGAATTGGTTTTTGAAACTTCAGATCAAAACATTGGATGGAATGGAACCTATAAAGGCGCACCACTACCTCCTGCAGTTTATGTGTTTTACTTAAAAGCAGTTTGTGGTGAAGGGTTTATTATTGAACGACATGGAAATGTTACATTAGTAAGATAATAGCTAATCTGATTTGATAAAAGATTGTAAAAAGTAAAAACTGATTTAAATAGAATTTTAAATGCTGAGAATATCAAAACTTTTTATAACCATACTTTTTTCTTTGCTGTTGTTTAACACATCGGCACAGGACATACATTTCACACAATTTTATGCAGCTCCGCTACAAATAAATCCCGCCAAAACAGGATTTATCACCGGCGATTATCGCTTAGCTGCCAGTTATCGCAATCAATGGTCAAGCGTTACTATTCCTTATGTAACAGCAATAGGAAGCATGGAACTTTCTTTTACCACCGGAAAAAAAAAGAAAGATATTTTCGGAACCGGTTTTATGTTATTTAATGATAAAGCAGGTGACTCTCGCTTCAATACTACATACATCGGAATACCGCTTGCCCTTAATTTTTCAATAGATAAATTCAACAAGCAATATTTTGGAATTGGAATAATGGGTGCTTATTGTTTAAGTAATATAAGTTACGATCAACTTCGCTGGGATGAGCAATACGAAGGCGGAACATTTACTGAAGTGTTTCCGATTGGAACAAATGATTTTTACGATGTATCAGCTGGTTTGGAATACAATACATTGATTGATAAATCAAATAATTTTACTGCCGGTGTTGCAGTTTATCATTTGTTAAAACCGAATCAAACATTTAATGATGATGCATCATCAAGAGTTTTCAGAAAACTGATTGTCAATGCAGGAGCCAACCTTGGCATGGGAAATAAATTTTCTGCCTATCCGAAACTGATGTATGTAAGGCAAGGTCCGTATCAGGAAATAATAGTTGGATACCTGCAACGGTATAGTTTAAATTATAATTACCTGAATGATTATGGAATTTATTTTGGTGCCATGATGCGTTGGGACGATGCATTTATTTTTGTTACAAAACTCGACCTCAATAAATTTTCGATGGGAATATCTTATGATGTTAATTTCAGCCGGCTTGCTTTAGTAAGTAAAGGAAGAGGTGGTCCTGAAATTTCAGTGATGTACACCAATCATATTCCCGGTATGCATAAAAAGAAAATTTTCTGTCCGCGATTTTAATAACGGTTTTTCAAGCACACTTTATTTTGTTAAATATTGGTTAAACAATTTTTAGGAGCCAGGAAAAACAAATTCGCTACTCCACAAACTTATATCCCACACCTCTGATTGAAAAAAAGTGTTTTGGATTGCGCGAATCTTTTTCAAAGTATCTGCGGAAAGCAAGAATGAAATTATCAATGGTGCGGGTGCTTGGTGTTACATCATAGCCCCATGCGGTTTGTAAAATATGCTGGCGCGACACCACTTGATTCTTCCGGTCGATTAATAATTTTAAGAGCGCCGCTTCTTTTTGTGTAAGCTGAATTTTTTTTCCACTTGTTCCTTTTGCAGTGAAAGTTTTAAAATCAACCATGCAATTTCCAAACTCAACGGTTGCTGATTTTTTATCCTTGCCGGTTCCTTTCAAACTGTGCTTCACTAATATCTTTACACGAAGCAACAATTCTTCAAGGTTAAATGGTTTGGTTAGATAATCATCTGCTCCAAGTTTCAATCCCATCACTTTATCTTCATGCGTATCTTTTGCAGTGAGAAATAATATGGGAGTTTCAGAATCTGATAACCGTATTTTCTCGCACACCTGAAAACCATCCATCTCCGGCATCATAACATCGAGTATGATTAAATTAAATCGTTGCTCTTTAAAAATTTTCAAGGCATCAATTCCATTGGTGGCACTCACTACTTCATAATCTTCCATTTCAAGATTCATGCGAATGGCATCGAGTAAACTCTTCTCGTCTTCAACAACTAAAATTCTGTTAAGCATGTGATGTTGATTTAAAAGTGAACAAAATTTTTAACAAACTAATCATGTCAACTGTGCTTTTGGTAAACTGATTTCGAACACAGTTCCTTTCGGTGAATTGTTTTTTACTTCCACTTTTCCTTTTAACAATTTCAGTAACTCTTTTACCATGTATAATCCAAGCCCGGTTCCTGTTGTGCTGCGGGTGTCTTCGTTACCTACTCTGTAAAACTTGCTGAATATCTTTTGCTTTTCTGCATCCGGAATTCCAAACCCATCATCGGCAACTGCAAGCACCACATCATTTACATCTTCATACAAATGACAATGAATGGTAGCTCCTTCGGGAGTGTATTTTATAGCATTGTCAATCAAATTGTTTACGATGGTTTGAAGGGCGAGTGTATCACCACTCACCAATAAATTTGGCTGAATGGTAAATTCTATTTTTTTTCGGGAAGAATAAACCATGCTCGACTTACTGAAAATTTCGTCAGTGATATCAGAAATATTGCACAACTCAAAAGCAGGCTGGTAGGTGTGGTCCTCTATCCGTGCAGAAAGCAATAAATTATCAACTAAAATTTTTAATCGCTCAACATCATTCAAACTGTTTGCTATCAGTTTGAAATATTTTTCATCGTCCAGTTTATTTCGTTTCATTAATGTTTGCAACGAAAGTTTTGTTGACGACAACGGACTTTTCAATTCATGTGTAATTGATAGCAGAAAGTTTTTCTGCCGGCGATTCAATTCCATTTCTTTTGTGAGTGTTCTGAATAACTGAAAAGTTCCCGCCATTAATAGTATCATCATCACCACGGCTTCACTCAAAATCATGCGCCTTTGCTGCGCATATTCTTTTTCCAAAGATTGAATTCGCATTTCATTCAATAGAGTTTTTTGCGAATCCAGCTGCAACGAATTTTGTAATTCAATGGATGCGCGTTCATGAATAAATGCATCGTTGTTTTTTTCAAGTAATAAAATAGTCCACCAGCTGAATGAGATAAACATATAAATCACCATCACATAAAATAAAATCACTGAGCCTTTTCTCATGCAACTAACTTAAAACTTGTTTGTGAAGAATACTTATTTCTGGAATGAAACTGACAGGAAGATGACAAATCATTTCATGCATTTAATACCGGAAGTGTTACATAAAAAGTTGTTCCGGAATTTTCAACCGATTCAAATCGTATGGTACCACCGGCGAGTTCAATAATGTTTTGAGTGATGGCTAACCCCAATCCCATGCCCGAAGATTTGGTGGTGAAATTCGGAACAAAAACTTTTTTCGCTTTCTCTTCACTGATGCCTATTCCATTGTCGCTCACGCTAACAATAATATTATTTTCATGATTAATTGCTTTCACTAACACTTCACCATTTCTGTCTTCCGGTATTGCCTGAATGGAATTCAGAATAAGATTATTGAACACACGAAGCAATTGATTTTTATCACCAAAAACCAGATCATTTATTCTTCCTTCAGTCTGAACAGCCACATTAACCTCTTCATTCTGTTTGTACAAATTAGCTGAGTGATAAACTACTTCGAGCAAGTGCATTTTTTCATTTTCAGGCTGCGGCATTTTTGCGAATGACGAAAACTCAGTTGCAATTTTTGATAAGTTTTCAATTTGCTCAATCAATGTTTTTGAAACTCTTGCTGCTAATTCAGGAGCGCGCGGGTCGTTATTATCATAAGCGCGTTGCAGGTGTTGAATGCTCAGCTTCATTGGAGTCAATGGATTTTTTATTTCATGCGCCACCTGCTGCGCCATTTCTCTCCAAGCCGATTCGCGTTCAGAGCGGGCGAGTTGTTTCGCACTTTCATCCAACTTCGTAATCATTTTATTGAACTCATTTACCAGCACCGCTATCTCATCGCGCGCCTGCCATTGAATGGGTTCATTTTTTCCGCCAATAGTAACTTGCTTGAATTTTTCAGCAATGTGCGAAAGCTTTCCTGTTATCTGTCGAGAAATAAATGGTGCGAGAAAGCCGGCAAGAATCAATGCGGTTACTAAAATATTTATCAATGCCGAAAAGAAAACCCCGATTTGTTCATTGAGTAAACGATAAGTATTGAAGTATGGAATATTTAAGTATGCGAGCAACTGACCTTCTTCATTATATACAGGTTTGTAACCGCTTAAATATTTCAGCTCACCGATTTTTTCCTGTTGAA
This sequence comes from Chitinophagaceae bacterium, assembly GCA_947474435.1. Classification (GTDB taxonomy): domain Bacteria; phylum Bacteroidota; class Bacteroidia; order Chitinophagales; family UBA10324; genus UBA10324. The sequence continues at coordinate 63,907 of CANJII010000002.1, forward strand.
TAATTTCTGATGGCAATTCAGCCCTCATTTTACGAAATGCTTTTGCATCCATCATTCGCGATTGCAATCCTTTTTCAAAAATACTTGGTTGTGATGAAGTGAGCAATGCACCATGCATGTCATAAAAATTCACATCCATATCATGCAGTTCACTGAAGTCGTTGATATTAATATTAAGAATAGTTGAAAGGTCGCGCGGAGTAAATCCACAGAGTGAATCAAACGAAACAGTATTGCTCACCACATAGCGAACCGATTGTTCCACCTCTTTTAATTTCTCGGAAAGTTTTTCAGTTGTGTTGCTGTTGAATTGTTGCTGAAATAAATTTCCAATGGTGATTCCGAGAAAAATAACAGAAAGAAAAATGATGAACACAAACGACAACTGAATGATGTTACGGAATGATGCTTCGGCAAAACTGAAAAAGTGTGCAGTGCCTTTTGAATATAAATAGAGATAAAGTAAAAACGCAATGAGCACCACAAATAAAAATGCAGCAACAAACAGATATGAGAAAGCAGAGAAAAATTCCTGCAACAAATCAATGTCTTTTGAAATTACAACTGTATCGCCGTCATCCTGTTTTAAAATAATGTGTTCCAGGTTTCCCTGATGATAAACCAATGGTTCGTTTACTTCAGAAGTCTTAGGTCCGTATATATCATTTACCGGGTATGCAATGGTTCCGCTGCTTTCGCTCAGGCGATGATTGTTTTCATAAATGGCAAATGAATATCCTTCCGCTTCTTCCGGAATTTTATCTTTCTCTTCGAGCAATAATTCGGGATACACATTTATGCGGTTCAATAATTTACTCCGCAATACAATGAACAACCTTCCAATGTAATTTCCGGAAACAATGATGGGATAGAAAGCGGCATAACCACTACCGGTTGAGTTGCTGTTGAAATAATAAAGTTTACCTGAGATTAATGTTTGAGCATTTCTGAAAATTTCATTTCCGAAATTATTGGCACTTGCACTTTCTTCAATATTGAGTGGCAATCCATCGGCATTGAACGCCACAAAGTCTACTTCATATCGGCTGAAACCAAATGAAAAATACAATTGCCTTAACTGGTCAGAAAATTCTTTGTACGATAATGTGGGATAAACAAAATAATTTTTAATGAAATCATCAGCTTCAATTTGCGGTCGCATATCGGCCAGCAAGTACTCAGTAACATTATCGCGCTCGTTTATGAGTTTGCGTGCAAGAGTCATTCGGGCATTCAAATCTTTTTCCTGCCTGAAGTAAGTAGTAAGTACTGCGCATGATACCGAAAATACAATCAGTAAAATAAACAACCGCACCAAATCAATCCGCGCAACATTTTTTACTCCTAAAAAATAAATTATAATGCAGACAAGACAAATACCGGATGCAATCCAGAATGGCGAAAGGTCGAAGTGAAACAACGGAAGATAAAACAGGGCAATCAATACCGAAAAAAATAAAAGTGCCATGCGAACAGTAAAAGATAATGAGAGCAATCGGATATACTCAGCTGCCTTTTGTGCTAACAGATAAAAACAAAATGCAAAAACACTGATACAGAAAAGTGCTATGATGGATAAGTAGTCAGGTGTTATGGGATTTAAAAATCCAATAAGCAATTTTGAATCGCGCGATAATCCTTTGATGCAATAGACAAAGTAAATACCTAAGAAAAAAATAAAGGCCATCAATAACAGTGCAACCAATCCTTTAATAATTTTATTTTCAGGAACAGGAATCACAACAAAAAAATTAATAAATATTACCGACCAGATTGCGGCAATGCATTCAATAAACAAACAACCAAGTGATGAACCAATATCAGGTGAGGCAAAAACATCAGCTGCAAATAATTTCCAATTTGAAACTGATGCCGGAATAAAGTTCGCGTGATTCAGTAAATAAAATATGAGAACAGGAATGGAAAAAGCAAGCAGCAATTTTATCTGCCACCAGATTTTATCGAGCGCATGTGTAAGTAAATAATGAATGAAGGCAAGCAGCAATATGAAACTGAGAAAATAAAATACAATGGAAAATGCTTGTGGTGCATGATTCTGAAAAGGCAATGCATAACTGAGATAAAATAATTTTTGACCACTAACTGATTTTACTTCTTCCGACAAAGCTGTTTCAGTGTTTGAAATTTCAACCCACTCCGGAATTGAAAATCCCGGATTGTATTCATGATTCAGGTATTGATTTTCGGTTACATAGGCGTCACGAACCGGTATCATCATAAATAATTCGCGTCTGCGTATAGCTGATTTTTCTACAGCCTTGTTAAAAGTTAAGTAATAACCATTTTTGTATTTTTGAAAATCGTAGCCTTCGCTTCGCACCAAATTATTATTGCGCGGAAGAATTTTATTGTTGTTCCAGTAAACAAGAGAATCGTTTACATAATAAAGAACAGTAAATTGCGATTCAAATAAATTTTCGACAGAATCATATTTGCTTAAAATATTTCCATCGGTTTTAAGTTGATCAGCAAAGTACTGAAATTTATTTTCAAGAGATCTGATTTTTGATTCAGTATTAATTACTGCCTTATGCAATTCATCCTGCGGATTATAAAATTTCGGCAGATAAAAAGACAAGAGTAAAAACAGTACTCCGAAAAAAATCAGCGCAACCGGAATCCAGCTTTTAAATTTTGAAAATTCAAATTTCACGGAACCTGAGTCTTGGTTTTATTCCACAATGCATCCATGTCTTCCAGTTTCATTTCGTGTAATTTTTTTTTCTGATCATTCGCCATTTTCTCCATCAGGTTAAAACGATTATAAAATTTAAGATTCGTTTTTTCCAATGCAGCTTCAGGGTCAATATTCAAGTAGCGTGAAAGATTTACCAATGAAAAAAGCAAATCTCCGAATTCTTTTTCCAAGTGTTCCTGATGAATTTCAGTAGCAAATGCTTCTTCCTTAAATTCATTTAATTCTTCTTCTACCTTCTCCCAAACCTGGTGCTTGTTCTCCCACTCAAATCCAACCTGCTTTGCTTTTTCCTGCATGCGATAGGCTTTCACCAATGCAGGCAATGAAACAGGAACACCTGCTAAAAGTGACTTCTTTGTTTTCTTTTGTTTTATCTGCTCCCAGTTTTGCTTTACCTGTTCTTCGTTTTCAACAACCACATCTCCATAAATATGGGGGTGCCGTTCAATCAGCTTTTCACATAAATCATTCATCATATTGGTAATGGTGAAGTCGCCGTTTTCAGTTGCAATTCTCGAATAGAAAACAATGTGTAATAACAAATCCCCCAGTTCTTCTTTAAGCGACGACATATTTTTTTGAGTAATTGCATCAGCCAGTTCATAAGTTTCTTCAATGGTTAAAATGCGCAACGACTCAATGGTTTGTTTTTTATCCCACGGACATTTTGTGCGCAGGTCATCCATTATGTTCAATACCCGTTCAAAGGCTTTTAACTTTTCTTCCATTTCAATGCTTTGCAACAAATGTATGATTGCGTATTTGATTTGATAATTAAGCAACGAGAATTTAACCACTATGATTTTTAAAAAAATATTTTCGATTGAAGTAAATTGCTACTGATTACATTTGTTCCTCATTAAAATAAAATCAATTACTTGGAATTATTCATCATCATCGCGCTATTGGCTATCGGTTGGTTGCTTGTTTATCTCGAAATATTTTTCATACCCGGTATTACTGTTTTTGGAATTTTAGGTGGAGGAATGATGATTGCCGGCTATTATTATTCATTTTCAAATTACGGAAATTCAGGCGGATGGATGACAATAGGAATTTCAATAGTGCTAATGATTGCATCGTTGGTTATAGGTTTTAAATCGGGCTTATGGAACAAACTGAGTTTGAAAGAATCATTGGAAGGAAGCAGAATGAATGAATGGGAAGCAGGAAGCGTGAAAGCCGGCGACATAGGTATAGCAGTAAGTAAAATTGCTTTATCCGGCACTGCCCGGTTTAATGATGTGAATTATGAAGTAAACTCAGAAGGAGAATTTATTAATCCGCATACCGCAATAGAAATTGTTAGAATAGAAAACAGAAAAATAATAGTTCAAACCAAAAAATAAAAACTCATGGAACCAGTAATGATTGCGTTAACCGCGCTCGGAATTTTTGTCTTTATCATTTTATTTTTTTACATCATTCCGCTCAACCTTTGGATTACTGCCATTTTCAGTGGAGTAAAAATCAGCATTGCCAATCTGATATTCATGCGCATTCGTAAAGTGCCACCATCATTGGTAGTAAATGCATTAATCAACAGCACAAAAGCAGGTTTAAAAGTTACCAGCAACGATGTGGAAACACATTACCTTGCAGGTGGCAATGTAAATTCAGTTATCCGCGCCATGATTTCTGCTGATAAAGCAAACATTGCATTGGATTGGAAAGCAGCAACAGCCATTAACCTCGCAGGTCGCGATGTGCTGGAAGCTGTACAGATGAGTGTAAATCCGAAAGTGATTGATACGCCACCGGTAACTGCTGTTGCAAAAGATGGTATTCAATTAATTTGTCGTGCGCGAGTTACTGTTCGTACAAACATTAATAAATTAGTTGGTGGTGCTGGTGAAGAAACAGTTTTGGCGAGAGTTGGTGAAGGTGTTGTCAGCTCCATTGGTTCAGCATTATCACATAAAGAAGTATTGGAACACCCAGATTCTATTTCGAAAGTTGTGTTGGCAAAAGGATTGGATGCAGGAACGGCATTTGAAATTTTATCAATTGACATTGCTGATATTGATGTAGGAAAAAACATTGGAGCTTATTTACAAATGGACCAGGCGAATGCCGATAAGAATATTGCCCAGGCAAAAGCAGAAGAGCGCCGAGCAATGGCTGTTGCGTTAGAACAGGAAATGAAAGCAAAAGCACAGGAAGCAAGAGCAATGGTGATAGAAGCCGAAGCACAAATTCCGCAAGCAATGGCTGAAGCATTCCGCAGTGGCAACATGGGAATAATGGATTATTATAAAATGAAAAATGTGCAGGCCGATACTGAAATGCGTGAGAGCATTGCGAAACCAACTCCGAAAAAGGATAGTTGATTAGTTAATTGGTTTATTCGTTCATTGATTGATTGATTGATTGATTCATCCTTTCGTTCTTTGGTTCATTTGTTCAAAGTATTCTTCGTGAACTCAGTGCCTCCTTGCGATTTTTTTTCATTTTCAAATCATCAAATTACCAAATCATCAAATTGTATTCTATTATTGCGCTCCCAAATAAAAATTGGCCCTGTAGCTCAACTGAATAGAGTATCTGACTACGGATCAGAAGGTTCAAGGTTTGACTCCTTGCAGGGTCACAAATAAATTGGCTGAAAGCCTTGATGTCATTAGATTTCAAGGCTTTTTTTATATCAATTACTGAAACTTTACTGAAACTTATTGCCTTTTTTCTTAATGATCTGAAAGAACTGAATCAGAAATTATAACCTTTGTTTTATCTGATGATTCAGTTTGAAAAGATTTTTTACATTCAAAAAAATTACCAGCAACTCCAAAATAGACTTCTCTATGAAGTTCTTTCTGTTCATTTATAAGATGAAATTCAGCCGCATCATTTTTATAATGATAGCTATAATAACTAAAAACAGAAAAGATAAAAAAATTCATTTCTTTTTTTAATCCTTTATTACTTGTAAGACCTAAATAATTTTTAAATGAAGTGTTTGAAGGATTTGTCACTAATAAAAAAAGCACAATGAAAATTATAAAACTAAATAATTTTCTCTTTTTTATTGCATCGATGATTTGATTCATAATTATTTATTTTCTAATTGACTTATTAATCTTTTAACCCCTAAAGCTGGATTTATACTTAAACCATGCTTAAACCATTTCAAAGCAAGTTCCTTGTTTTCCTTGCTAATATAGAAGTCACCAATTTTTCTATAGAAATTGGATAATGTTGAAGGCTGCAAATCAGTCTTAATGGTTGACACTAATTCAAATATTTTTTCAGCTATAATAGTATCACCTAATTCATAAATAGAAACACCATCATCTATAAGACTTTCAGCCTTACTATAATTTAGTTTGTTTTCAAGCATTAAAATTTTTAAGAAGTCATTGTAATTTTCTCCTATATCAGTCTGCTTTTTACTTATAGCTTGATACAACTTACCATATCTATAACCAATATGTAAATTAATATTTGCTTCAATTTTTTTTAAACCGGATAAAGGTTCTTCATTTATTTCAGTTGTAATTACTCCATCTTTATTGAAAACAGTAACACAGGCAATCAATAAATATGTTTCAATTTCAAATCCTGTTTTTTCTTCAAAGTTATGCAATTCAACAGCATCAAAAATCTTATCTTTATTTTTTATTGAATTAAAAATCTTTTCTGCCTGATTAGAAGTTTTTTTTATTTCATCTTCATCTCCAAGTTCTAACAATTTAATTACTTCATTGTCTACCCCTAATATTTTATAACCCATTTTAATATTTGTTCTAAATGGTTCTACTGAAGGTGCAACAATCTTTTTTACTTCAATGTTCTTTTTATTCTTTCTTTTTTCTCTTCTGTTTCGAATTTTTAAAGCTACAAAATATGCAATGACCAATAGAATTAATAAACCTAAGATTAAAACAGGATTCATTTTTTCATTTTATACAATCAAAACTAATAGACTATCTGAAAGCCAAGCATATTTTCAGATGGCAGCTTTATTTATTTACAATATTCTTTTTTTAAATCATAGGCAGTTGAAATTCCTAATTCACCAGCTTTACTCCAATCACTACAAGCACCTGATAAGTCTTGAAGTACATATTTTGCATTTCCTCTGTTATAATAAGCAATAGCATACTTAGGATCTAATGCTATTGCCTTTGTATAATCATCAATGGCTCCTGTGTAATCTTTAAGATTTTTTTTTGAAATTCCTCTGTTAGTATAAGCATTAGCATACTTAGGATTTAATGCTATTGCTTTGGTGTAATCATCAATGGCTCCTGTGTAATCTTTAAGATAATATTTTGCTAGTCCTCTGTTATAATAAGCATCAGCATCATAAGGATCTAATGCTATTGCCTTTGTATAATCATCAATGGCTCCTGTGTAATCTTTAAGATTTTTTTTTGAAATTCCTCTGTTAGTATAAGCATTAGCATACTTAGGATCTAATTCTATTGCCTTTGTATAATCATCAATGGCTCCTGTGTAATCTTTAAGATCATCTTTTGTATTTCCTCTGTTATAATAAGCAATAACATACTCAGGATTTAATGCTATTGCCTTTGTATAATCATCAATGGCTCCTGTGTAGTCTTTAAGTTCATATTTCATAATTCCTCTGTTATAATAAGAATCAGCAAACTCAGGAGCTATTGCTAATGCTTTAGTGAAGTCAGCAATAGCACCTGTGTAGTCATTTAGTTCTGATTTTGAAAGTCCTCTAAAATTATAAGCAAAATCAAATTCAGGATCTATTGCTATTGCCTTTGTAAAGTCATCAATAGCTCCTGTGTAGTCTTTAAGCTTATGTTTTACAAGTGCTCTGTTATGATAAGCAATAGAACCCTCAGGATCTATTGCTATTGCCTTTGTAAAGTCATCAATAGCTCCTGTGTAGTCTTGGATGAATTTTTTTGAAGTGCCTCTGTTATTATAAGCTTTAGCATATTCAGGATTTAATGCTATTGCTTTGGTGTAATCATCAATGGCTCCTTTGTAGTCATTTAGTTTTGATTTTGAAAGTCCTCTTTTATAATATTCTTCAGCTGTTTGGCTGTAGCTATTCAAACTCAAAAAAAGAAATAAGAAAAGTAATCCTCTCATAAATTCAATTTATGATTTCAAATATAGTTATGAAGTCTAATAAGTTAATTGATTCTATAAAATCACTTCTGATTCACTTCTTGCAATTGGTTTGATAGCTGGATTAATTATCAAAGTAATATTTTGAAGGCTTTCTTTATTCAGATCGCTTGTTGCTTCATATTCTTCTTTACTGATAGCTTTCCCATTCATCAGATAATTACCATTTGATAAATCCATTAGAATAAGATTTACAGTTCCATCATTTGACTTCAGCTTCTTCGCAAATGATTTTTTATCCATTCCGGAATGAAGCACTTTTAAAAATAATTCTTTTGAATTTTTCATCTGCTTTCAATTTTAAAATCATCATCAACAAAAAATGGAAGTTCAATCCCATCTTCAACATAAAATTCTTTCACAGTTCCATCAGCATAGAATACCGGCTGCATTTTTCCTATTCTAAATTCTTTGACTTTTTCTTGAAAAATATTCTTATTCATTCCGGAATGAAGAAGTGTAAGCAATAACTTCTTTGGATTCTTTTTCATCAGTCAGTAAGTTTTGCAAGTAGCTTTTCAGTAATTGAATTGACTTGCTTTTCATCTAATTCACTTATCATTTTAAATTCATTTACATATCCACCTAAGTGTTTCAAAAGCATGTCATAAGCCTTCAGCCTAATATAATCATTCTTACCCCTTACAGCTATCAGCCTGACTTCTTTTACAATTTGCTGAAGTGATATGTCAGCTGCTTTAGAAATGTCTTCTTGATGCTTTGTAATAGCCTGAATGATTTCAACATTCTTCAACAATCTTTGCCCCTGACTGTATGCTGTCTTTTCTGAATAGCCTGACTGTTTTGCTGATTCAGTTGCATTTCCTGACTTGATGTATTCACTTACAAAGATTTGATTTCTGTAATTCATTTGGGGTAAGATTTGTTATCCTTTCCTTAGACAATAAAAGGGGTCAAGTAATTTCTTTGGCTGCCAGCATTTCAAAAATATCATATTGACTTATTCCTTTTCCATCCAATTTTTTCAGGTTTGCTTTAATGTTTCTTGACCTTGCTTTCTTATCATTCCGGTTAAGAATTTCTTCAGGTATTGATTTCAACTTTTGCTTCAGTAATTCTTCAGGATTGAAGTCAAATAAAATTCCAAGTTCCTTCAATACAATCAAAGGAAGTGTTGATGAATTGATGTCAGCTTTCTTCTTTGGTAGTTGAATGATTCCTGTCTTCATAATGCTTTTGTAAGTAGTGATTAAATCTTCTTTGCAAATCTTCATGAATCCATCCTGAAGAATATCATCAACATAAATATTTCTTTTCTTAAAATAGGCTTCAGGCTGCTTGTAGTGACTTTCTATTCTGATGTAATGTTTTGCTTTGTCGTATCCATATGAGTTGCTTAAATCAATTCTAATGGCTTCAGGAAGTGTTGATTTGATTCTGTGACCAGCATCATAAAGCTTTATTCTTTTAATGCTGTCTTCAAATCCTTTTCCGGTAAGTTTCTTTAGTTTGTAGAATGGCTGAAGTGGATTCTTATTTATGCTGATGTGATTTGATAAAAATTCCTGTGGATTGTGTTTAATATTTATCACAGTTCCAAATTCAAAAGCTTTGGCTTCAGCATTGAATAAATTTACATTAAGCAATTCAGAAGAATATTGAAGTCCATTAATCAAATCAATTTTTGAAGAATGGAAATTGTGTCCTTTTAAAAAGTAATGAAGATTTGCTTTCACTTTCATTTCATTAGTGCTTTCTTTTATCCAAACTTCCATCTTATTCATAGATTTCAAAACAAACTTTTCCCATCCTGAAGAATAACTTCCTTCATGTTCTAAGAAGTCATGACAAACATTATCTTTGTCAAGTCTTTTGGCTATGTCAATGAAGTCAAAGTTCATTTTAAAATCCCAAGCAGAAGCCAGCCATCAGCTGGCTTTTTGCATTAAAAAAGATTGTAAATAATTACATACTGATTCCAGCAATTCAATCTTTGCAAGTCCTTTGAAATGATGAATTTGAAAGTCATGCTGGCAGCCATTAGCAGAATATAAAATCAGCAAATCATAGATTCTGAATCTTTCATCAATTTCACCCCATCCAATAAATTGAGAATAATTTTTTACCGGAATAAGCTTTGTGTGAATCTTTCTTTCATTCATCAAATAGTAAAGACCAGGTTCATTGATTTTATATCTTCCATCAATTTCTGAATAAGCTTTTCTGATTCCATCCTTACCGGAATATGGAATGAATGAAAGTCTTTCAGGAAGAAGTCCTTTGGTTCCATCCATCAAATAATAACTTGACTTAGTTCCTTGCTTTAATTGGTAAGTAAGAATTTGATGTCTGCTTCTGATTGTGTCAATGTTAATTAAATCCCATCCCATGATTAAGCAGTTTTTTTGTTAGTGATATAATGCTTATCAAGGAAGGCTTCCAAGTCAATTCTTTTCACCCATATCTTAGAGCCAAACTGAATGAAAGGAATTTTTCTTTTGTCCCTGTAATTCTGCCAAGTCTTCAGGCTGATGTTTAACAGTTTCGGAATTTGTTTTGAATCAAGATATGATTCAGCAAAATTTTCTTCTTGCTTTTGGTCTAACCTTTCTAAGATTAGTTTCTGATCATTCAGAATTTGATTGACTGCTTCTTCAGGAAGCATAATCATGTTTACTTTAATTGCTTCAGTTTGCATCTGTATTTATTTTTTACAGTTGCAAGAATATTTTTAATGAAGAAGCAGAATGGGAACTAACTAAGTGCTAATTTTTTTGATGTTAGTTCTAAAAAATTCAATTGTTATTTCCTTTCAATATTTTCTTAATGGCTGATGATGTCCATTCAGAATTTGTTTTTTGTGTTTTTATTCCTGAACAGTTCAATAAAGCAGCAACTAATTCATGTTTTTTATTTGAAGATTCATATTCATTTTTTATTTGAATATCTGTATTAATTATTTTATAAAGTTTGTGTACAGTTTCATTTAATACACTTGTTGAATTAAGTTTTAGTGAATGATTTCTTTTTCCAAACTCTGATTTCCAATTTTCAATCCATTGTTTAATTTCAGAATCATTGCAAATGATTTTGACAATATGTTTTTTCATGAAGTCATTTGTGATTTCAACTGAACCTTTGCCGGTAAACTTTACTGAAGAAATATTTTCATCTGTGGCACATTCAATAAACTCATGAAGTTTCCTTAATTCTTTTAAAGTTTTCCTTCTGAAGTTTGAAGGAAATTTGTCCATCTTTTTTTCAACCAAATAATTGTTTTTAAACTTTACAAGTTCCTTCAGTATTGTTTCTTTCAAATGTTTTGCTTTAGTATGAAATGACTTGATAGTTTCTGATAAGTCTGCTTCAATTTCCTTTCTTCTTTCAATCAATTCATCATTTTCTTTTCCATCCCATTTTTGAAATATATTTTTTGGAATGGCTGCCACCCTTTTTATTTCAGAATCAATTTTGTCTAAAATATATTTTTTATAAATTTCCTTTTGTTCATCATTTACTATGATGGCAGTTTGTCCAGCTGGCAGCTGTTCATTAAACTTCTGAAGGCTTGCTTCAATGTCAATTGCTTCATTCTTTACAGCTGGCAGCTTTGATTTCTTCTTCATACTCTTATAGTGATTAAATACTTTCTAAAGCTTCTTCATGTACTTTGTCAGCTGTGATAGGGTCAAATCCTTTTAAGTAGTTTTCAGTTTGTCGGATGCTGGTATGTCCAAGTAAAGTTTTGATGTCATAAATTGATTTATCCTTTTGCCTAAGTATATCAGCAAATGAATGTCTGCTAATGTGAAATGAAATATTTGTTTCAATGGATAATAACTTTTGGATCTCCTTCAGATTTTTATTTATCACAGCATTTTTACTGTCAATCAAACTTCTTTTAGTATGCTTATCTATATTCCGGAATTTGTTATCAATGATTGGAAAGATATAATCTTCATTTTTTGCATCATCAGTTTTATAAAAATTCAAAATTGAAATAGCTTTCGGAATAAGTTTTACTGAATGTGTCCTTCCTGTTTTACCCATCTTAAAATCAAGTCTTCCTTCCTTGATGTTATTCCATTTGAGTTGCATAAAGTCAGCTATTCTTATTCCAGCACAATAGAAATCAAATAAGAAATAGTTTTTTGTGTGCCACAGAATAGAATATTCAGGAAGGATTAATTCTTCAATCTTTCTGATTTCATCAATGCTTAACTTTGTTTTGTTAGCCTTCATTGATTTTATTTTATAACCTTTGAATGGATTTTTTCCTTCATATAAATCTTCTTCCATTGCTTCATATAAAACACTTCTTATTTTTTTGAAGTGGTCAATCCTTGAATTTTCTTTTAAGCCTTCCTTCAATAAATAGTGTTCATAGTCCTTCAGGAATTTCACATTTATTTCTTTGAATAATAAGTCAGTCACTTTGATTTCTTTCAGATACAATTTCAGCTTCTTCAGTTTTGCTTTTACATTTTTATAGTAGGAAGCAGAATGTGAATCATAATATTTAGAAAGCCTGTCTTCATAGAATTTGATAAAACTTTCTGTGCTTTCTGTATTTCCTGTTTTGATAGCCTTTACAATATTTGAGGCTGATATGCTTTGATTATTTTTTTCAAACTGATTGTGAATTTCTTCAGCTTCAGAAATTTTTTCTTTCAGCAATTGATTCAGCTTCTGATATTTTGAATTGCTTCTTCTTATCCATTTACCAAATTCAGCTTTTTTATTGAAGTCATTGTTGAAGACAAAGATTCCGGTGGAAAGTCTTTTGTGTCTTTTGTTTTGAGTAATTCTAAGAAGAATTAAATGTGTTTTGTCAAGTTTTGGCTTGCTGTTTAATTCCAGCTTGTAAGTAGTGTTCATGATGTGTTATTTTAAAATCCACCACAAACATAAACTTTACTGAAACTTTACTGAAACTATTTTTACATTCAGTTACTTTTAAATACTTTCAAAGGAAATCAATAGAATCAATATCTTTACAATGGAAATGATGATTTCAAGGAAGTTACCCAAGTAGCCAAAAGTATTGATTGTGTTCCTTGCAGGGTCACACAGTACAGTAAAGGGTTTCAGAGAATTGAAACCCTTTTTTCTTTTAAGAATTTCGTGGATAATAATTCCTGATTAACTGTTAAAAATTTTAATCAGCACCCTCAATATATAATATGCTTAATTAATAATTAAGTCATGCATTCAGCTCTTTCCCTAAACTGTTATTTTAGCCGCCGATACAAAACAAAATGGAACTCGGCAAAACATATTCCCCTACTGAAGTTGAAACAAAGTGGTATGAGCAATGGATTGAAAATAAATTGTTCGAATCAAAACCCGACTCGCGTCCGCCATACACAATGGTCATTCCGCCTCCCAATGTAACAGGAGTGTTACACATGGGGCATCTGCTAAATAATTCGGTGCAGGATATTTTCATTCGTCGTGCACGGATGCAGGGTTTCAATGCAGTATGGGTTCCGGGTACCGACCATGCTTCTATTGCTACCGAAGCAAAGGTTGTAAATTATTTAAAGGAACAAGGCATTGATAAAAAGAAACTGAGTCGCGAAGAGTTTTTGAAATATGCATGGGAGTGGAAAGAAAAATATGGCGGAATTATATTAAAGCAACTGCGCAAAATGGGTTGCTCATGTGATTGGAATCGCACCGCCTTCACCATGGATCCAAATTATTACAAAGCAGTTATTCGTGTGTTCATTGAATTATATGAGAAGGGAAATATTTATCGCGGAGTGAAAATGATTAACTGGGACCCGAAAGCGAAAACTGCATTGAGTGATGAAGAAGTGATTCATAAAGAAGTTCGCTCAAAACTTTACTATGTAAAATACAAGTTAGAAAATGCTGATGAATTTATCACTGTTGCCACTACCCGACCTGAAACTATTTTAGGAGATACAGCCGTGTGCGTACATCCAAACGATTCAAGATATTCTCACCTGAAAGGAAAATTTTGTTTTGTTCCGCTCATCAATCGCAGAGTCCCGATTATATATGACGACTACATTGATATTGAATTCGGAACCGGAGCTTTGAAAGTAACTCCTGCTCATGATTTAAACGATTACAATCTCAGCATCAAGCATCATCTCGAAGTGATTGATGTATTGAATGATGATGGAACAATGAGCGCTGCCTCACAAATTTATATTGGTGAAGATCGCTTTGCTGTTCGAAAGAAAATTGCAATTGAATTAGAAGAAAAAGGTTTGCTGGCAAAGACCGAAGAGATAACCAACACCAATGGTTTCAGTGAACGAACAGATGCAGTAATTGAACCGCGCCTGTCCATGCAATGGTGGTGCAATATGACCGACATGGCAAAACCTGCATTGGAGAAAGTGATGAACGACGAAATAAAATTTCATCCGGCTAAATTCAAAAACACTTATCGTCACTGGATGGAAAACATCAAGGACTGGTGTATCAGTCGTCAGTTAATGTGGGGCCACCGCATTCCGGCATGGTATGATTCGAAAGGAAATTTTGTTGTTGCAGAAACTGAAACCGAAGCAAGAAATCTTTATGCAGAGAAATTTCTTCAAACCAAAACTCTAAACTCAAAACCCGAAACTCAAAACCCGAAACCCGAAACTATTTCTCTCAAACAAGATGAAGATGTGCTCGACACATGGTTCAGCAGTTGGCTATGGCCATTCGAAGTTTTTAACTGGAATGCCGAACCTGATAATGCCGAACTGAAATATTATTATCCTACAAAAACATTAGTAACTGCTCCTGAAATTATTTTCTTCTGGGTGGCTCGAATGATAATGGCAGGATTGGAATTCAAAAGAGAAATTCCGTTTACCGATGTGTACTTCACTGGAATAGTTCGTGATAAACAAGGACGAAAAATGAGTAAGTCATTGGGCAATTCACCTGACTTGCTTGATTTAATAGACCAGTATGGTGCAGATGCCTGTCGATTCGGAATTTTAATTTGTTCGCCTGCAGGAAATGATTTGTTGTATGATGAAAAATTAGTAGAGCAGGGAAGAAATTTCAACAACAAAATCTGGAATGCATTACGATTAATAAAAGGCTGGGAAATTGTTGAAGAAAAAAACACAGTAAACGATTATGCAATCAAATGGTTTGAAAACAAACTGATTCAATGCACCGAAGAAATTGAAAATCATTTTAAAGATTTCAATCCAACCGGCGCACTTAAAGCATTATACAATTTAATATGGGATGATTTCTGTGCCTGGTACCTCGAAATGATAAAACCCGAATTCGGAAAACCGATTGACCGAAACACTTTTGAAAAAACCATTTTCTTCTATGAAGAATTAATGAAGTTGCTCCATCCGATACTTCCGTTCGTTACTGAAGAAATTTATCAGCACCTGAAAGAAAGAAAATCAGATGATTCCATTTGCATTGCATCATTTCCAACAATAAATAAATTCGATACAGAAATAATTGAACAGGGTGAAAGAGTGAAAGAAATTGTTTCGCATGTTCGCAACCAACGCAATCAGAATAACATTTCTCCGAAAGAAGCACTTGACTTATTTGTAATGGGAACTTCAGAAAATGGTTTTGCTGAAACTTCAATACTCATTATCAAGTTGGCGAACCTGAAATCATTTGAACACACTGCAACTGAAATTGAAAGTTCAGTTTCATTCTTAGTAAAGCAGGATAGATTCTTTTTATTGCTGAATAAGAAAATTGATATCGAACAGGAAAAAATCAGATTAGAAAAAGACCTGCAACATCAACAAGGATTTTTAAACTCGGTGATGGTAAAACTCAGCAACGAAAAATTTGTTGCAAACGCAAAAGCAGAAGTATTGGAAAAGGAGAATCAAAAAAAAGCCGATGCCGAAAGCAAAATAAAATCACTGCACGAACAGCTTTCCAAATTGAATTAAACATGCGGATAATTTTTCTTTCCTTAATCATCGCAGCAATCGCATTCACTTCAAATGCCCAACAGGTATTAATGCTTCAAAGAAAAAGCAACCCAAGAAATTTTTTAGTAGTACCAACTCCAAAGGAAGTGAAATTGAAAATGTGGAATGGAAATGTATTTAAAGGGCAACTGACTTCAATAGAGAATAATGAATTTGTAATTGATGGCAGTGAATCTTTTTTATTTGATTCAGTTCAGTTTTTTTATTTCTATAATCCCAACACTTACAAATACCTGCTTGGAACTTATACCGGATTTTCCTTTTTAGGAAGCACAATGTTAACGCTCGCTATTGCAGCAAATGATCGTGCAATGATTGAATACGGTGAACTGATTCCTGCTTTGGTATTTATTGATGTGTTGTATTTCACAACCTCCTATCTTACATTAAACCTGAAACGAAAAGTAGATTTAAGAAGCTGGAATAAAATTGTAGTGGTTTCACCTGAAGGGAATAACATGCGCTATCACCTTGAATAATTTTATAAAAAACATTTTTCTTTTTCATATTTTTTAAAATTATTTACCAAGTATCAAAAATACTTTTACCTTAACCCTCCTAAATTCATAACCAAACCCAAATTTTTACTATGAACCGTTTAGAAGAAATCAAAACTTTTCTTGCTGCTGCAGAAGAAGACTTTCGTAAATTTTATGAAAAATCAAACAATGCTGCCGGCACCAGAGCCCGTAAACACATGCAGGAATTAAAAAAACTGGCTAACACTATAAGAACCGAAATTCAAACAATGAAGGAAGACCTTAAAAAGAAATAATTCATTCTTAAAAATTTTAAAAATCCTCTACGGTGCATGCTGCAGAGGATTTTTTTTAGCTTTTTTTTCAATCAAAACAATGTTCGTTATTTGACGCATGAAACATTTTAAACTTTTAATGTTAATTTTTTTCGGAACTATATTTCAATCAACTGCTCAGCATTTTATTCCAGGTCATTTTTTTCATCCTGCATTTGAAAAAGGAAAATATGGTTATATAAACAGCACGGGCCAGTGGGTCATCAATCCGAAATTTGAATGGTGCGATTATTTTTATGAAGGTAAAGCAATTGCAAAAGAGAAAGGGAAATATGGTTTTATTGATGTGAAAGGTGAATGGATTGTTAAACCAACATATGATACAGTTAAACATTATTCTGAAGGGTTTGCCGCGGTAGCTGCCAAAAGCGAAGAGGGTAGATTATACTGGGAACTACTTGACACTACTGGAAGACAGCTGAATTTAAAAGTTCCGGCACTCTCAAATATCACATCAGTAAAAAACGGAAGAGCAATTGGTACAGAAGATGGTTTCATGAATTTTTATTTCTTCAATAAGAAAGGTGATACCGCATTTTCTGCTCGTGGATTTTACCTGGATGAAAACAGAATTTCTGATTTTTCTGAAGGTTTGCTGCATGTGTATTTTGGTGAATACCGTTCAACTTTTATTGATACATCAGGCAAAAACTGGGGGAAAGGCGATTATGATTTATGTGGAGATTTTCATGATGGTATGGCGTGGGTCCAAAGTGAATTAAAATACGGATACATAAATACATCAGGTAAACTAACTATTGCTTCACAATATGATAGCGTTGGAGATTTTTCAGAAGGAATTGCATTGGTAAAACTGAAAATGAAAATAGAACCAAATGAAATGCAATTGAAAGACGGCGTGGCAGGTTATATTGATAAAGAAGGAAAAACCATCACCCCACCAATCTATACAGCCGGAACCGGTTTTAATGATGGGTTGGCATTTGTAAAATACAAGGGCCTGTATGGCTTTATAGATACGGATGGCAAAGTGGTGATTGATTATCAATATGAAACCGGATTCAATTTTTTCAGGGGTTTAGCTTATGTAAAAAAAGATAACCATTGGGAATACATTAATACAAAGGGCAATAAAGTTTTTTAAAAAACTATTTTAACAAAGTAATTTCTACGGCACAGTTCTATCTGAACCAATTCAATAAATAATTATTGCAGAAAATATCGTTTACATTCTTCCCCCGGAATCTGAACAACATAAATTCCGGCAGGAGTGTCAATATTCAAATCAAAATAAATTGCGGCAGAATTTGATGAAGCAGGTTTAATATTTGATACCACCTGACCAAGTGTATTTATCAATTTTGCGCTCGCAAACATTTTAGGATTTATTTTAGAATCAGATGAAACAGAATTATTATCGGAATATTCTAACCTTTCAAAATCGTTTTGAAGGAATGAATAAGTAGAAAAAGTTTCCGATTCAGAAAAAACCGAACCGGTTAAATCAGTTTCATTACAAAATGAACTGATTGCAATTTCATATTCAGTATATGGTAACAGATTATCAATTCGTATTGTACTGTTTTGTGTAAAATAAATTTTCTTGTCTGTTACGCCCGATTCGTGAATTTTTACTTCATACTTCACTGCTCCATTATCTTCCCAGTTCACAATTAGGTAATCCAATCCACTGCGAACCATTGTAATTTCCTGTGGAGCGATGCAATCTGTAAAAGTGATAAAGTCTTCACCTTTTATAAATCCGGATACATCCTTTTTCGACTTCCCGCAACACTGAACTTCCCAACAATATGCCGTGCCTTCCTTTAAATTATTAATTCTGCGGTTGGTACTTGGCGCGGTTACAATAAATTCACTCCAGGTAGTTTCACTTATTGCTTTCACCCGCACCTGATAACTATAATCATCAATGCTTCCCGACCAGATTAACTTAACCTGTGTTGGACTTGTAACTTCCGTTCTCAGATTAGCAGGTGGCGATATTCCTGCAGTAACATTTTTCTGAAATAAAACCGACAAGAATGCAATGGTTAAAAAACATTTCATAAGATTCCCTTTTATTCGGAAACCGTTATTACTTACCGATTATAAAAAAGTTTACCTTCTAAGCAAAGAAAGTGAGGCGCTGTAATTTGAACTTACTTCACTCATCTTCAACGAAAAAGTAGTTGTGGCTGCATCATCGGTTTCAAACGGAATGGAATTAATTCCTTCCTGCAATTCAATTTCCTGAAACAACAACACATCTTCTAAACCATTTTTCAGTTCAAGCAATAGTATCCAACGCTTGGTCGAATAAATTTCGAGCGACAACATTCCCTTTGAATCATTGGGTGCAATGTTGATTTTTAATTCTCTGAAATCGCTCCTCAGTTTTTTGTCGGTTGCGTTCATTACAATATAGTCCAATGTTTTTTCGGTTGATGAAATATTTGTATCCTGATTTGAAACCAGCGACGAAGTGAGTGATTGTGCATGAACACAAAAACTTATGTTACCTGCAATTACAATTGTGTAAAGAATTTTTTTCATAGGCCATCAAATTTTGATTTGTCTTTTCAGACTTACCGAAATTAGATGACCTGACAGCAGATTGATTCAATTTATTTATAAATCGCCCTGAATCGTCGTTGAAAGAAATATTTTCTCTGTTAACCGGTCAATATTTTATTAAATAGAAAAAATATTTTTTTACTTGAACGCATTAATTCCGGTAATATCCATTCCGGTAATTAATAAATGAATGTCGTGCGTGCCTTCGTAAGTAACTACTGATTCTAAATTCATCATGTGTCGCATAATGGAATATTCGCCGGTGATGCCCATTCCTCCATGTATTTGTCGCGCTTCACGCGATACATTCAACGCGGTTTCAACACTGTTTCTTTTTGCCATGCTTATCTGAGCAGGTGTTGCACGGTTTTCGTTTTTCAGTAATCCCAATCGCCAAACAAGCAATTGACCTTTGGTTATTTCAGTAATCATCTCGGCCAATTTTTTTTGAGTTAACTGAAATCCGCCTATTGGTTTACCGAACTGAATCCGTTGTTGCGAATACCTTAATGCTGAATCATAACAATCCATTGCTGCACCCAATGCTCCCCATGCAATTCCGTATCGCGCACTGCTCAGGCAACTCAATGGGCCTTTCAATCCTTTCACATTCGGAAGAATGTTTTCTTTCGGAACTTTTACATTATCAAAAACCAATTCGCCGGTAGCAGATGCACGAAGCGACCACTTGCCATGGGTTTCAGGAGTAGTGAAGCCGGGCATGCCACGCTCTACTATTAAACCGCGAATATCTCCTTGTTCATCCTTTGCCCACACTACTGCAATATCGGCAAACGGCGAATTGCTGATCCACATTTTTGCGCCATTGAGAATCACATGATCGCCATGCTCTTTAAAATGTGTAATCATGCTCGATGGGTCAGAGCCATGATCGGGTTCGGTTAATCCGAAACAGCCTATCAACTCACCCTTTGCAAGCTTGGGTAAATATTTTTTCTTCTGGGCTTCACTGCCAAAAGCATAAATCGGATACATTACTAACGAACCCTGCACTGATGCTGTTGAACGAATTCCGGAATCGCATCTTTCCAATTCCTGCATAATTATTCCGTACGAAATATAATCGAGTCCAGCGCCGCCATACTCCACCGGAATGGTGGGACCGAATGCACCAATCTCTGCCAATCCCGGAATCAGGTGTTTCGGAAACTCAGCACGCTGCGCATAATCTTCAATAACAGGCGAACAATTTTCTTTTACCCACGCCCTTGCGGTATCACGAATCAGTTTATGTTCATCAGTTAAAAATTCATCTAACAGGTAGTAATCGGGGTGCTGGTACTGGTCTTTATACATAATTGCTTTTTAAAGTGCGGCAAAAATAGAATTGATTTCAGCATGTGATAATTTACGAAGGTTAATATTTTTAAAAAGAAAATTTGTGTCATTTGAAAATAGTTCGATTATAAATTTTCTATTTGCAGTTATAAAATAAACTATATGATTGTAAATCTGGAAGGAATGAAGTTTCACTCTCCCATTGGATATTATGAAGAAGAACAAGTAGTAGGGAACGAAATTGTTATTGATCTGGAAGTAGAATTAAATCTGGCGGTGCAAACCAACGACCAACTTACCCGCACCATTAATTATGAGACACTGTATGATATGTGTAAAAAAATTTCGCAGAAACCTTTCCGTTTAATTGAAACTTATTGTAGTGAAATTATCAACCTTATTATTCTGCAACTTCGAGTGAACCGCATAAAAATAAAAGTATCGAAATTAAATCCTGCTCTCGGCGGTGTTATTGATAAGGCGAGTGTGACGATGGAACGGGTGTTTTAATAAATATTTTTTTTGGGGAAAAGAATACAGCGCACGCTGGTTTGTTGTTGCTGGTTTGTCGGAACGCGGTTTTGTCTTTGCTGTAGCTGCCTCGCGGCAGGGGGTTTTGCGTTATTTCGTTTTTGTTAAGTTATTTCGCAGCACGGAAACATTCCGTGCCGAGCTGATTTACCATCCGGAAATTATACCCTCAGATACCGATTAACTGATTACACCCCACAACAATTTGTGATTGCCGTAGCAGCAGGTGCACCTGCCACACAGGATGTAGTGTTGGTTCATGTGTAAAGAGCGAACACATCAAATTAAATTTAGGGCAACAAAAAAAATAATTATGAATGACAACGAACTTGAAAACTATATTGGAAAATATTCTACCGACAAACTTCTTGAAATCATTAGTTCTAAAGCAAAAAGTTATAGCGAAAGATTTTTAGACTTTAGTAAAAACGAATTGGTCAGGCGAAATGTAAAGTTTGAATACAATAAGGAACATAATGCACTTGTTGAAAAACTTTCAGATGAAGAATTGAAAAAAATTGTTGAAGTAGAATTCCTTGATTATAATCTTGAATACATGGAGGCAATAAGATCTGAATATTTGAAAAGAAATTTTTTAAATGTGTCTGGTTACAATGATGATAGCACAAAAGAAAATAAATCGAAATACCCTTCATTGAATATTCTAATAGGTATGTATTCATTTTTTGGATGGGTTAGTTTAATTGTAGCGGCATTTGGTGCATTTGGATTAATGAGCTCTTATGATGCGTCAAAAGTTTACATTAATGCATTACTATTAATAGTAGGATTATTTTCAGCATTGGTTTCTTTTGCCACAGCTGAAGGTTTTAAATTATTTATTGATATTGAAAAAAATACAAGAAATAAATAATAAAACGATGATAAAATGAAAAACATGGGGTTAACATCATTTCTATTGTCATTATGTTTTGTATTGCCAAATATTAGTATGACATCACCTAAAGATTTTATGTCAAAGGATTTAAATGGTTGGGTAAAATCAACTACAATAAAAAGATATAGTATCTACATGCAATCTGGAGAAATAAAAAAAAATGAATTGATAGGAAAAACTATTTCAAAATATTCTACAAATGGAAATATAACAGAAGAACTACATTATAAATCAGATTGGAATTTGGAAAATAAAATAATCTATTTCTATAATGAAAATGGCGTTGGTATTTTAGAGAATTTGTATAGTTCAGATGGATATTTGAGCTATAAACAATCTTATAATTATGATGATAAAGGAAATAAGATTGAGATTGATATTTATGATTCTAAAGAAAAATTCTGTTCAAAAACAATAAATAAATATGATGAATTAAGCAATCTGATTGAAATTAATTATTACATAACAAAACCAACGGAAGATGTTTTTGATATTAAAATGATTATGAAATATAATGAAAAAGGAAATTTGATTCAGGAAATTTCTTATGACGCAAAAGGTACCTTATTAGAAACCTGGACTTGGAGTTATGAAACATATGATGAAAATAAAAATTGGACTAAAAAAATTGGATATGATAACGGTGAACCAATGAATATTTGCGAAAGAGAAATTGAATATTATTAATCCTTGCTCGGAATATTTCCTGCTCGGCACGGAATGTTTCCGTGCTGCGGAATTACTTAACTTAAAAGATATAACGCAAAACCAACTGTCGCAAGGCAGATGCGGCAAAGGCAAACCCGCGTTTTGACAAACCCGTGATGGCAAACCAGCGTGCGCTGTATTCTTTCCCCCCAAAAAAATCCTTCGACAAGCTCAGGATGACAGCGATAGAATAATTCAGTTTATAATAAAATCACCTTCCAATTTTTTGTTTCAGCATATCAATGTACTGCTCATTTACATTGAAGCCGAGTTGCTGCGCTTTGAGTGCATCGTTCAGGGCATTTTCAAACTGATTGAGATTAAAATAAACATCGGCACGAAGGGCATATAAATTTCCGGCAGTTGGCGAATATTGAATTGCGCTGTTTGCATCGGCTAATGCTTCGTTGTATTTATTCAGCTTTAGGTAACTGCGCGCACGGTTTCCATAACAATCGAAATAAGCAGGGTTAATTTCTATTGCCTTTGAGTAAGCCCGGATGGCACTGTCAATTTTTCCCTTCATATCGAGCAGATTGCCAAGATTGCCATAGGCATTTGCATTGTTGGGTTCGGTTTTTAAAACCATTTTAAAATCGTGAAAAGCCGAATCGTACTTGCCGCCAATGCTGTAGGCAATGCCGCGGTTCATGAATGCACCCGGATATTCGGGATTGAATTTTATGGCATTGCTGCAATCGTCAATGGCTTCGCGGATTTTTCCCTGCACGCGAAAAATATCGGAGCGGTTAATTAATGCTTCGGGATAATTTTTTTGTAACCGAATGGCTTCGTTGAATTGAACAAGTGCTTCATCTAACCGGTTATTTTTCTGATAAAAACTGCCGAGGTTATTGTGCGCGGTCGGAACATAACTGTATTTCTCAATGGTATCGAGCCAAAGCGATTCGGTGTTTTTCCAAACAGCAATTCTATCCATTGCCTGACTGCATTGAACGGCGATGATTGCAATCATGAACACCGAAACCAATTGCTTGTAAATTATTTTGATGGATTTATTTTTCAGTATCCAATCAACAAAATAAGCCATGAGAAAAAACAAACCGAGGTAGGCGAGATAGGTATAACGGTCGGCCATAATTGCTGCACCAACAGGAAGTACCTGAAGTATGAGCGCCACATTCACTAAAAAAAATCCAAGTCCGAATAATATGGTTCGGTTTTTTCGGAAATAGAAAACAGTAATGGCGGCAATAATTAATAGCAAGATCGGAGAGCACCAGATTAACCAATCGTATCCGGCGCCCTTTAACGGATAAGGATAAAAAGCTGAAAGCGGACTTGCATAAATTGCTTTGTAGAAATAGCTGAACAATGAATAAGCGGCGAACAACATTTTCTCGGGGAAAGTATAGTACGGAATATCGGCAATGGATTTACTGAGCGATTGCGCTTTCACTGCCAATAATCCGAACGCGATGGATAAAACGAAGAATGGAATTTTTTCAATCAACATTTTCCAATTCCATTTTCTTTTTTGCAGGAAATCAATTCCCAGCAAAACAACTGGCAGTGTAACGGCCTGCCCTTTTGAAAGCAGCGATAAAATAAAAGCGAGCAGGCATAACGAATAACTTACTGCTGATTTACTTTTTGAATAAAACAGGTAAGCAATTAAACTCATCATGTAAAAACACAAGTACATTAAATCTTTCCGTTCCGATATCCATGCAACCGATTCGGTGTGCGCCGGGTGAATGGCAAACAGCGCTGCAACAATTGTTGCCATCCATGCTGATTGCATGAATAAGAAAATGAAAAAGAAAACCAATGCGGTATTGAGCAAGTGAAAAAACAACGCGGTGCGGTGATATCCTTTTGCATCTTCGCCATACAACTTCCAATCAACAGCAAGAGACAACATGGGCAGTGGGTGATAGTTGCCCATAACCTGTGTGGTGGTGAAAAACTGAGTGAAAGTAGTTGCGCTTAAATTTTTTGTTAATTCGTTATCGAGCACATAACCTCTGTCGTCCCAGTTGGTCCATTCGTTTTTTAGTGATGGATAATAAACAATGAGTGTTAGCAGAAATACGCAAGCCAGCAAGTACCATTTTAAATATTTAACAGCAGGTTTTTCAACTTTAGCTTTTATGGATGGTTGCCTGGTTTCCGATTTATTTTTTTTCATAATTGGAAGTTGCTTAATAAATCCTGACTACTTTTTAATTGCTGAAGCAAAAATTTATTTATTCATTCCGGTTAATGAAAATTTCTTTAACACATCGGCAACTCTGCGAACCGGTAACCCCATAACATTAAAATAGCATCCTTCAATTCTCTCCACTATCCTCACTCCTATCCAATCCTGAATACCATAACCACCGGCTTTATCAAATGGTCGGTGATTCTTAATGTAATATTCCAATTCTTCTTTTAACAGATTGCCAAAAACAACTTTGGTTTCATCGCTGAAAGATTCTTCGTGTTCAGCGGTGCGGATACACACCCCTGTAATAACTGAATGAGTTGTTCCGCTTAATGCCTGTAACATATAAAGTGCCTCTGCATCGTTACCCGGTTTGTTAAAAATTTTTCCGTTAAGAAATACGATGGTATCAGCTGCAATTACCACGGTTTCATTTCCCGGATGAAACTGTTCGAAAACCGATGCCGCCTTTTTTCTGGCCAGAATTTCCGGCGATTCAAATGTTTTCCAGTTATCATCTATTGTTTCATCAATATCAGGAATTTTAATTTCAAAATCAAAACCTGCCAGTTTCAGTAATTCCTTTCGTCGTGGTGATTGTGAGGCAAGAATTAATTTCATGAAAAAAAGTTATGTCATCAAAAAATAGAAATATCCCATAGTCAGAATTCCCATCAGCATGACCACTTTCACCAAGGTACTGATCCGGTTAAAATCTTTTTGTGTGTCAGCTCTGTATAACAACCACATCATCACAAACATCGGAAACTGTACGGTCTGCATTAAATAAATAACAGTTAAAAAATCATGTGCCTGAAATGGTTGCACTTCAACTAACCCAACTAAAATAATTACAATTATACCCAGCACATAAACAATTGTTTTTGTTTTGGGAATTCCAAAAACGATCGGTAGTGTTTTACAACCATATGTTTCATCGCCCTGAATATCTTCCATGTCTTTAACAATTTCTCTGATTAACGAAACAATAAAAGCGAATAAAAAATAATAAAAAGCTCTGATAAATATTGAATAGGCCGCCATCAATTCAGCACTATCAGTGGGATGAAATAATGGTTGTTCAAAAAACACAACTACAAATACCACTAACCCGGTAAGCAGTGCAACAATAAAATTTCCGATAAATGGTTGTCTTTTATACCCTGTAGAATAAAACCATAACAGCGCTCCAACAATCGGATTAATCATGGCAAGACGATAATTGCCTATTCGCCAGGCTAAATAAATACCTATTATAACTGCAATGGAGGTGAGCATTTGATGAGCAAGAATTGCTGGTCGCCTTTTGATTGATTTACTGATAAACAATTTTCGGGGTTTATTAATCGCATCAATCTTAACATCGAAATAATCGTTAATAATGTATCCGCCTGCAGCTAAAAAAACGGTGGATATAACCAATAAACAAAATTCAAAATCACTCAGTGCAGATTGTAATCCCGAATTATTTAAAGCAGGTATTACAATCAGGTAATGAAAAAACGATTGAGTTAAAACAATAAAAAAAAGGTTCGGATATCGAATTAATTGCAGAAAGGAGTAAACGCTTTTCATATCGGCGGCAAAATAAAAACTAATACCTGAAACCACTTGGTAAAAATGATTTCAGGTAGTATTATATTGTTTATTCCTTAACAAATTTTATTGGCAGGTGGTATAAAACACTAACAGTGTTTCCATTATTTTTTCCTGGTTTCCACTCCGGCATATTTTCAAATATGGAAAGGTTGAGTTCAGCAATGCCGTAATTTACGCCATCACGAATAATTTTTATGCCGCGTATTTTTCCATCGCGCCCAACAACAAATTCATAAACCACCTTTCCATCGTATCCACTTTCTCTCCACTGATTATTTGTTTTTGTTCGCTTCGAAATGAATTTATTCAACGCATCCAAACCTCCGGGGAATTCCGGCATTTCAGGTACCCACAATAGAGCGCTGTCTTTTTTAAATTCGCTCTTTCCTGTTTTTGTGTCAGAACCTTCTTGTTTCCCACTTCCCTTACCATTGAAATTGCCACTTGCTGTATCACTACCGATACCTTGTGTGCCTTTAAATATCGGGTGTTTAATTTCAGGTTGAATTTTTAATGTTGAATCTTTCGAAATAATTATGGGTGCATTTACTACAGGTTTAGAACATAATTGTGGCTTCGGCTTTTGTTTATCCAATGGTGGAAAATCAAATATTTCGGGTTCAATAAACACATTCGGTAAAATATTATTTAATAATTGATGGTCTTTATTTTTCACGACTATCGTTAAAAGAAAAAACAATGTTAAAGTACTAACACTGATAAAAAATGCTTTAGATAACTGCTGATGATATTGATGCCTTAACTGATAAGCACCATATGTTTTGTTGTGATTTTTAAATACTTCATCATTCCATTCATCATCAAAAATAGTGGGTTGCAAAAGGTTAAATTTTTTACTGAATTCGTTTTTTGCATGCTGATTAAATTGCTTTTTTGTTTTCATGATTGAAAGAGTTTATACTCATGAAACGCAAACTCTTTCTTTTCCATAAGTTAGTTTACAGAACTGACAATTTTATTACAATTGCTATTTATTAAAAAATATGCAACGCAACCAAAAAGAAAAACATAATAATAAAAACTGCAGGAGCAATTGGGTTGCGGAGTTTTGCTTTTGCATTGTTAAAATATAATAACATTAAAAAAGAAAATAAAAACCATGCTGCGTAATTCTGCAGTGGAACCGGATTAATATGCGCCAAAGGATCTTTTTTAGTTAGCCAAAACCACATCTCGTATTTTTTTGCTATTGGCTCAAGTACTATGTCATACAATGTTAACATTGAAGCACCTAACAGTGATTTTTGCACGATTGTAAAAGCGAGATTTTTTAATAAAATTCCTATACAATAAATAAGTATCAGCCAGTAAACGCCAACCAATAAAGGAGTATTAAACAATTGAGGGCCTAAAGAACTTTTGGAATAAGTAAACGGTCCAAATGGATATCCTCCGCTAAAAACACTATTTGAAAAGTAAACAGTATTTACTCCTATTGCCTGTATTATAAATCCTGCACAAAATGTAAAAAAAATAAAAAGAATGTTCTTTATATTCCAATGCTGTTGATAGTAAAACAGAAATACAAAACTCAAACAAATAACAGCGGCCATATAAGGAAAATAAAAATCCATAGCTGCTACTGACTTTAAACCCCAAACTGATATGATGTGAAGAACTGCTAAAGCCGCAATACCGTTAATTAATTTATCTTTTGATTTATCCATTTAATTTCGTGTTACCCTTATCAATGATCACACGCCAAAGTAAATAAACATTGGCATTTGAAAGACTGAGACAAAAAATATTTTATTTACATTTCAAATACTGAATATTTTAGGATTTATGGTTGTTACATTTATTATTAATTTAATGGACTTAAAATTAAATCACACTCCGGAAATATTTTTGCAAACAATAATTTAAACTGAATTCAGTTTAAGTTTACTTACTGAAATATTCGCCCTGCTGATTGATGATTCGACTTACACATTTCATTATTTTATTTCCATTAATTCTATTTTCCTGTAAGCCTCAAGCTCCTAAAGAAACTGATGTGGTAAAAAACCCTGTTCATCTTCGACATGCAATTACAGAAAACATAAAAGATCGTGTAAAATTTTTGCATACTACTAATGAAGTAAATGAAGTTCTACCAAATGCGGAGGCGGTCTATTTATTTTACTATGAAAATAAATTTAAACCTGTTTGGTGCGATAGCAGTAGTTGGCTAAGCTATTCAGATTCACTTTTAAAAATATTATTTGATGCACCGGAAAAAGGAATTGACACACAATTTCTTCATCTGAATAAAATACTTTCACTTATCCTGCTTGCAAAAAACGATTCGCAAGCTACCAACGATGCTGCAATTTATGCGCACGCTGATGTTCTTATGACCGATGCCTATTTCAATTATGCAAACCGGCTTTGTTTCTCACAATATTCACCCGACAGCATTCGGTTGCGAAGTCAGAAACGATTTTCAGATTCAATGCTGTTGTTGCTTTTATTCAGAGGGGTTCATTCGGGTAATCTCACTCAAACTTTGTTGACTTTTGAACCAAAACTGAACCAATATTCCGACTTAAAAATTGCTTTAAAAAAATACCGGATGGATTATTTAAATGCTGAATTTTCAAAAGTTCCGGATACTCCTTCGGCTACATTATTATTTAAAACTTTATTGAAAATAAGGTTGCTCGAAAGTTGTGATTACGACAGCACGCTGCAAAAATCAGATTCTTTAAAACTTGCATTAGCCATAAAATCATTTCAGAAAAAACACGGATTGTTTGCCGATGGTGTGCCCGGTAAACGAACTTTGAAAGCCATGAATGTTTCTATTGCTCAACGAATCAATCAAATCAATCTGACCCTCGACCAATGGCGGGCCGAACCTGATACTTTCCCTTCAAGGTTTTTATTTGTCAACTTACCATCCTTTAATTTACAATTCTGGCAGAATGATACCCTTCGATTAGAATCGAAAATTATTTGTGGTTCACCCACTCATAATTCGCCGGTACTTAACTCCAAAATAAATTATTATGTACTTTATCCTTACTGGACTGTCCCTTTCAGTATTGCTACTAAAGAAATTCTCCCTCACTTAAAAAAAGACACTGCTTATTTAAGAAAACAAAACATGGAAGTATTGAATTCGCATCGCGAAGTTATCGATGCCACAAAAATCATTTGGAAAAAATATTCTAAAACCTACTTTCCTTTCATTCTCCGTCAGCGCGAAGGATTAGATAATTCATTGGGCGTTGTAAAATTTATTTTCCCGAGCAAGTATGGAATATATCTGCATGAAACAAATACGCGCACCCTGTTTAAAAAAGATTTCAGAGCTTTATCACATGGTTGTATTCGGGTAGAACAGGCTGTAAATCTTGCTTATCAGATTTCATATCCAGATTCTGTAAAATATCCTGCTGACAGTATTAAACATTGGTTAAGTACAAAAACTAAAAAGCAAATTAATCTGAGTACAAAAATTCCATTATTTATCCGATACAACCTTTGCGATATCAGAAACGGAGAAATTATTTTTTATGAAGACATATATAACTACTATACTGAAAACGCTAAATAATATTGTGGCTTTGTTAGCCAGATCAGGCCTGAAAAGCAATTAACGGAACATCAGTATGATAAATCATTTGCCTGGTTAAGCTTCTGTCAAATAATTTTTTAAAGAATCCACGATGATGAGTCACCATTACCAACGCATCTGTTTTCTGTAATCGAATGGCTTGTTCAATTCCTTCAACAATACTGCCGCTGAACTGGCGATAAAATGTTTTTACATTATACAATTTCGCATCAGCCAATTCCTGAAACTGATTTAATTCCATCCGCTGTTTATCATCAGGATTAAAAGTGTGAACAACATGCACTTCGGCTCCAAAGTGTTTTAATAATTCATTCAGTTTTTCAAGTGCTTGCAATTCTTCTTCATGCAATGCTGATGCAAAAATAATTTTATCAAATCCTCTGAACTGCGCATTCATTGGAATGGCAATTACAGGTTTTTTTATTTTATCAATACAAGCAGCAGTGTTACTACCCATTATTACTCTTGTAATTCCTGATATTCCCGTTGTTCCCATCACTACATAATCAATATCAAAATCTTCTGTTGCCTGATTTATTGCATCTGCCGTAAAACCAAAACCCGAAGCAGTTTCAATGTGCAGATTTTCTTTCAGCAATAAATCATTTTTCAGATTTTCCAATCGGCCCATTACACTATCATGAATTGCATCAACAGAAATTTCAGGCAATGGCATATTTGGATCCATTACATGCAACTGGTAAGCATGAAATAAAACAATACGCATATTGTTACGCTTTGCTATTTGTATTGCAAAATCAAGTGCATTCATTGAAGCATCAGAAAAATCAGTCGGAAAAAGTATACCTGCCATATTTTTTTGTTTTGATAAAGATAACATTATAATAAACAATTACTCAATGACGATTGTCATTGACCGATATTTATAGTTAAAAATGATTGTTGTTTGAGTTTATAATTTTATTTGATGCTTGAATTGAATCAACCTTTTTCTTAATATCAGCTTTTTCAAATTTGATGAGTTTAACTTTGTACTTACTGCTTATGAATTGTTTTTAAATTCAAATAAAACATAAGAGTAAAACCAAAATGAAATAAAAAAAACAGGAATGCGATGGAATATGAATTTGAAATAAATATAGTATTCAAGATTTTCTCAGCTTTGGTTGATTTTCAGACTATAAAAATATCTATTCGGTAATATTATTAATCGATTATTCAATGTGAAATTTTGAATGCGATTCTGTTACATTTGCCATTCTTAAAAAATAATCAAAACAAACAATGCAAAAATTTTTAAAAGCCACTCTCCCCTTGCTGGCTATTGCCCTATTTTTTTTCGCCTGTGGTTCAGAAACAAAAACTGAAACAGCGAAGCCGGTTTTAATTGCCGCTGATTTTGACACAACCATGCATCCCGGTACTGATTTTTACCAGTATGTAAATGGCGGGTGGATGAAAAACAATCCGATACCTGGCGACGAAGCCCGCTGGGGTTCGTTCAGCGAAGTAGATAAACTCCGCTATGAAATATTGCACAAAATTTTAGACGATGCGTCAGCTGATACTAAGGCTGAGAAAGGAACCAACCGCCAAAAAGTGGGTGACTTTTATTTTACCGGAATGGATTCAGTAAACCTTAACAAGCAGGGAATTGAACCACTGAAAGAAGAATTAGCAATGATTGATGGTATAAAAGATATTAAAGGAATGATGAGTGTGATTGCACATGAAATGCGCAATGGCTCCGGTCCTTTATATGGTGTTTATGCAGGGCAGGATGATATGAATAGCAGTAAGATTGCTGTGTTTGTGGCACAAGGTGGAATTGGAATGCCTGAGAAAGATTATTATTTCCGCAAAGACCCTAAGAGTGAAGAATTACGCAAACAATATGTGGCATTAATTGCTTCTGTATTAATGGAAACAGGTATTGATGCTGTTGCTGCGGAAGCCAAGGCAGCCAAGATTATGGCTTTTGAAACTTCGCTTGCAACTGCAAGCATGAGTCAGGTAGAAATGCGCGACCCGTATGCTACTTATCATAAAATGACTGTTGCTGATTTGCAAAAATTTAATCCATCGGTAGATTGGAAAGGTCACCTTGCTGAAATGGGAATTACGGTTGATACTATTATATGCGGTCAACCTGATTTCTTTAAGTTGGTTGAAACACAAATGAAAAAAACTCCGCTTGATGTTTGGAAAGATTACTTAGTATGGAATGTAATTATTACAAATGCTCGCTACCTGAGTGATTCGTTAGCATTAAAGAGTTTTAATTTTTATGGAAAAGCATTGAACGGAACCAAGACCATGCAACCAAGATGGAAGCGTGTACTGAACAACATTGACGGAAACATGGGTGAGGCATTGGGTGAAGAATATGTGAAAACAGCTTTTACTCCTGAAGCCAAGAAGCGCATGAACGAAATGATTGATAACATGATTGGAACTTTTCGTGAGCGCATACAAGGTAGTGATTGGATGAACGACAGCACAAAAACAAAAGCCATAACCAAGTTAGATAAAATTACCCGCAAAATCGGATACCCTGATAAGTGGCGCGACTATTCTGCTTTAACTATTGATCGCAGTTCATATTGCGCAAATGTGTTGCGCTCTAATGAGTGGGGATGGAATTACATGATAAACAAAATCGGTAAACCGGTTGACCGCACTGAGTGGGGAATGAGTCCGCAAACGGTGAATGCTTATTACAATCCTGCGAATAATGAAATTGTTTTTCCTGCCGGAATTTTACAACCACCCTTCTTTGATGCTAATGCAGATGATGCAATAAATTATGGTGGAATAGGTGCAGTTATCTGTCATGAAATAACTCACGGTTTTGATGATCAGGGTTGCCAGTACGATGGTGATGGAAATTTAAAAATGTGGTGGAGTACTGATGATAAAGCAAACTTTGATGCGAAAGCAAAAAAATTAGGCAATCAGTTTTTGCTTTACACATTGTTGGATTCCATGCATGTGAATCCTGATTTAACAATGGGTGAAAACATTGCTGACTTAGGTGGAGCCATGATTGCTTATGCTGCATTCAAAAAAACCAAGGAAGGTCAGGATACCTCTAAGATGGAAGGTTACACTCCTGAACAGCGCTTCTTTATTTCATGGACCCGTGTTTGGAGAAACAATATTCGCCCTGATGCTTTGATATCAAGATTGAGAACCGATTACCACTCACCTGCTCAGGTTCGTGGTATTGCTCCGATTACCAACATGTCTGATTTCTTTACCGCATTCAATGTTAAAGCCGGTGATGCCATGTATCGCGATGATAGCTTGAGAGTTGCAATATGGTAAGATAGAAATTTTTTAAAAAATTATTAAACCGCCTTAGGAAACTTTGGCGGTTTTTTTTAAGATTCACTTCTTAAAATAATATTTCCGCATGTCGTTCTGAATATATTATAAATTGAAACAGCAAAATATTCCAGTTTTTTTTAAAAATTTGCCCTGTTTGTATAAGAACACTAAACACCCTTAGGTATAGCAGCAATTAACCGCTTAGTATAATCACTTTTCGGGTGATAATAAATATCATCGGCTAAGCCCATCTCTTCTATTTTTCCTTTGTTCATCACAATCATTCGGTCGCTCATGAATTTCACCACCGATAAATCGTGAGAAATAAAAATGTAAGTGAAGCGGAAATCTTTTTGCAAATCTTTTAACAGGTTCAACACCTGCGCCTGAACCGATACATCCAATGCCGATACTGATTCATCGCAAATAATAAAGCGCGGCTCTAATGCAAGCGCACGGGCAATACAAACCCGTTGCCGCTGCCCGCCTGAGAATTCGTGCGGATAACGATTGAAATGTTCGGGTTTCATTTGCACCTTGCTTAACAGCTCCATCACTTTTGCTTTTCGGTTTTGGTTAGTGCTATGAAGATTGTGAACCTGCATAGGTTCCATTATAGCATCGCCAATGGACATGCGTGGGTTGAGTGATGAATAAGGATCCTGAAAAATAATTTGCATGTTTTTTCGAAGCGGTCGCAATTGTTTTTCATCCAGCTTCGATAAATCATTTCCTTCAAATGAAATTGTTCCTGATGTTGGGCGTATGAGTTGGAGTATTGTTCTTCCTAAAGTTGTTTTTCCGCAACCACTCTCTCCCACCAATCCAAGAGTTTCTCCCGGATAAACATCAAATGAAATATCATCAACTGCCTTCACAAATTCTTTTGCACTGGAAAATAATCCTTTATGAACAGGATACCACTTGCATACTCCATTTAATGAAAGTACAGGTGATAACTTTTGTTTTTCTTCCGATGCCTTTTTCCATTCATTTGGTTCCAATACTTTATATGATTCAGGTTGAATCAATTTTTCTTTCCATCCACCTGCTGCATCTTCTTCCATAAAATCAGCAATCACCGGTAAACGATAAATCCTTTTATCCAAAGGTGGTCGGCAGGCGAGCAATCCTTTTGTATATGGATGCTGAGGCGAATGAAAAATATCATGCACCGTTGCAGTCTCCACTATTTTTCCTTTGTACATGACTGCAACACGAT
This sequence comes from Chitinophagaceae bacterium, assembly GCA_947474435.1. Lineage (GTDB taxonomy): Bacteria > Bacteroidota > Bacteroidia > Chitinophagales > UBA10324 > UBA10324. The sequence continues at coordinate 98,307 of CANJII010000002.1, forward strand.
CGGCAATTTCGGCTATCACACCTAAATCATGTGTAATAAATATGGTGCTCATGTTTTGCTCCTTCTGCAAATTGCGCAGCAATTCCAGAATTGTTGATTGCACAGTTACATCCAACGCAGTAGTTGGTTCATCAGCAATAAGAATTGACGGATTGCAACTCATGGCCATTGCAATCATCACACGCTGTTTTTGTCCGCCACTCAACTGATGCGGATAACTGTTAAACATTCGTTCGGGTTGCGGCAACAAAACTTTTTCGAATAAGGCAATCACTTGTTGCTTTGCCTCAGAGCGGGAAATTTTTTTATGTAACCGAATGGCTTCCATCACCTGAGCTCCACAAGTATATACCGGATTCAGCGAGGTCATAGGTTCCTGAAATATCATAGCTATCTCATTGCCACGAATTTGTTGCAATTGCTTTTCAGTGAGTTGTAATAGATTAAGTTCGTTCTGTTGTTTGTTACGAAATAATAATTCTCCGTTCTTAATAAATCCGGGTTGTTGTATCAACCGCATGATGGAAAGTGAGGTTACTGATTTACCGGAACCCGACTCTCCCACTATACCAAGTGTTTCGCCTTTGTTCAGGTGAAAGGAAATATTTTTTACAGCGGTAAGTGCTTCTTCATCGGAAGTAAAACATACTTCCAGATTATTTACTTCCAGAATTCTTTCTGATTGCATCGCGATAAAAGTAATTAGCTGAAATACATTATATGATATTGAATGGAAGAGTTAATTAACACATAATTGTATTGCACACTTCATTCAGATTTTTTTTCAATAATAGAAAAAATAAATTCGATGCAGCATTTAAAATTCCATTTGCTTTGAAGGAATATTCAGGCGAAGAGAACCATACCAGTAAAAAACTCCTTCGTTGTAACGACTCACTTTTGAAAAAGCTTCGCGATAAGTTAATCCCGCATCTAAAAATAAATTATGCCGGAGCATGTATGTGAAAGTTAATTCTCCTATGGTTAAATGAGTGGTAACTCCCTGTGCAATTTTATTTCCGTACAATGAATTAACAGTTGGCTCAGTTGCCTGCTGTTCAATATCGGAACCGAAATTTGTGGAAGTAATATTGGGTGAAACACCTCGCAAACTATCTTGCCCAATCATTATATCAAACCACTTGGCAGTAATCCAGAAATTACCGGCGGGTTGATATCGCGCTATGATTATTCCTTCGCTGAAATTTGCACCAAGCGGATGAGCAAGCGGTTGATTGTAGTGGGTGTAGTTTGATACGCTGTCGTAATGGGTGTAAGTGTATGGGCGAACAAAATTCCCTTCAAATTGCAGGTTAAGATTTTCAACAGTGAATGCATCAACATACTTTAAACCTATTTGCGATCCGAGTTTGTTTCCCCAATAACCTGTTCCATCTCTGAGTGCTGCAATATTCATATCGTCAATCATCACCTGACCGTAAACGGAAAACGCCCGCAGAAAATTAATTTTTACATCGGCTCCAATAAATGCATTATCGGGACTGCCAAGCCCTTGTTCAATTCCGCGATAAAAAATAAGAGGAATCAGGTATTGAAATTCAAACATATCCTTCCGGTGAAACACGACTCCTTCAAACAATCCTGCATTTAAAAACTTTGTGCAGTTTAAACTGAGGTGGTGAAATGCTGCATATTTTTTTGGAAGCAATTGGTCACCACCTCTTAAAAAATCGGAAGTTAAATCGGCGAACACATTGGTGTATTCCAGCTTCCATATTTTTGTTTTCAAACGAAGGAATAAATAATCTTCAGAAAAATCAGAGAGTTGCAAACTGCGGTATCCGTTTCCGAAAAAATTTTTATCTCTTCCGAAAGTGATATTGATGTGTTTGGCTGCAGTAAAATCAATGTATCCGCGGGTAGTTATAAAATCAACACCGGTTCCTTTAAAATTTTTGAAATATCCTTCACCAGGTACTGCTCCTTTTTTGTTGGTGTAATTCTGAACATACTTGGTATAACGAGCCTGATTTTCACCAATGTAAATGTAGAAGGCAATCTTTTGCGATACCCAACCACGCGCTTCTACGCCACGGGTATTGATAAAACGGCTACCATCATTTGTAAAAGTATCGGCACCAATTCCGAATTGTAAAACAGGATTCATGCGCATCATAAAATCTTCTGACTTCACACTATAAAAATCTGCTTTGGTTCTGTAGAAATAATATATGGGGTGGTTGCTGTTTATGGTATCACTGTCTATCCATTCAGAATTATCACTATCCAGAAATTCTAAAATTTTTCCATCAGTTCGAGTAAAATGAACGGCAGGATAAATGGTATCAAACTGGTGAACTGATTTAATAATTTCATCGCGACGGTATGGTTTTACTGAAGTATGAATATTGGTGAGAAATGATCCTGATTTAATTTCCAATCTATCAAGATTATGATAAGAATCTGTTCCAAGTGGAACAAAAGCTGATTGCGCTTTTGTTAATGAAACTGAAAAAGTGATTAGAATAAAAAGCAAAAAGTAAAAACCTGAACCGAGAAATATTTTCATGGCCACAAATGTAAATTTTGATTTGATGAATTGGTGATGGTTAAAAAATTTCTGATTGAACTAAGTATGTGACCTCAATTAATTTAATGTTGTTGAATTTCATTTTCGCAATACAGGTATCATATGGAAATTTATTTTAAAAAAATTGCTGAGCTGCATAAGACTATCTTTATAAAAATAAAATTATTGCAGGTAGCATTTGAAACACTCATCAGCAGTTACATTGAAAATAAAATTGGAATATGCAACCTGTTTGTAAGTGAGAAATTAGGTATCCAACTGAAAACTAATTTGCTGGCATTGCACGAAAAAAAATTAATGATTGCCGCAGGCACAGGAAATGTTGAGAAATTAGTGTTTGATAAATTGGTGCGGAGTGATAGCATTTACTGGCTTGACCGGCAGCATGCTGATAAATATGAAAATGAATTTCTGGATTTGATGGATGATTTTATCAGTTATCTGAACCTGACTTGTTATACCGGAATTACGGGTTGCGAATTTCATTATACCTTGTATGAAGCAGGTAGTTTTTATAAAAAACACATTGATCAGTTTCAGAATAACGAGAGCCGTAAATTCTCAATGATCAGTTACCTGAATAAAGACTGGGTAGTGGAAGATGGCGGTCAGTTAATGATTCACCAGTCAAATTCGGAACAAGAAATAACACCAACAAACGGAAAAACTATTTTCTTTAAAAGCAATGAATTGCCGCATGAAGTATTAGTTACCAATAAGCAAAGAGTAAGCATAACAGGTTGGCTGACATCGTAAGTTAAAATTTTTACAGTCTACTTTATCAAATCCGATCAAGAGCTGCAAATAAAAAAGCCGTCCCAATTAATCGGAACGGCTTTGAATTATTTTGAAAAGTATATTATCCTTTTACTTTATCAACTATGGCTTTGAAAGCATCTGGTTCATTCATTGCTAAATCGGCCAATACTTTACGATTCAATTCGATGTTGTGCTTTTTCAAAGCTGAAATGAAACGACCATAAGTTAAACCATGTTCGTGAACTCCTGCATTGATACGGACAATCCAGAGTGAGCGGTAATCTCTCTTTTTTTGCTTGCGACCTACATAAGCATAGGCAAGCGCTTTGTCAACAGCATTTTTTGCGGTTGAGATGTTTGTACTTCTTGTTCCCCAATATCCTTTGGCTCTTTCTAAGACTTTCTTACGGCGGGCACGGGAGGCGACGGCATTTACTGAACGAGGCATGTTGTTTTATTTTATTGCTGTTTGTTAAAATAATTAACAAACAACTTTTCTGATTTATTTAAGGGTTACAAGTAATTTTTGAACATGAGCAAAATTGGCGCTATGCACAATGGTATCTTTTCCCAACTCCTTTTTACGGGTATGGGATTTTTTAGTAAGGATGTGGCTTTTGAATGCTTTTTTCCTTTTCACTTTTCCGGAGCCAGTCACTTGAAATCGCTTTTTGGCGCTGGAATTAGTCTTCATTTTAGGCATAGGTCAAAAAAAATTGAGCGGGCAAAGATATGTTTTCAATCTACATTACAAAACGGGAAATAATAAATAATTAGAGGATTGAATTGTGTGGTCATTAATGCAAATCAATGTCTTTTTTTAAATTAAACTTTTCACCTTTGACTTTCGTTTTTTCAACTTTAAAATAAAAAAAGATGCCCTCGTTTGATGTAGTCAGCAAGTCGGATGCACAATTGCTCGATAATGCAATAAACACTGCTAAAAAAGAAATTGTGAACCGTTATGATTTTCATGGTTCAAAAACCGAAATAGAATTTGATAAGAAGGAAATGAAAATCACAATTACTACAGAAAACGATATGCGTGTAAAAGCAATCGGAGATATTTTAATTGCTCGTTCACTGAAGCAACACATTGATCCACGGTGTTTCGATTTCGGAAAAGATCAGTATGCATCAGGCAACATGCTGCGGAAAGAAATAAAAATAAAGCAGGGAATAGACCGTGATACCGCCAAGAAAATGGTGAAAGATATTAAAGACAACGGTTTGAAAGTTCAGGCAAGTATTATGGATGATCAACTTCGTGTAACCGGAAAAAAAATTGACGATTTACAATCAGTCATTTCATTTTTAAAATTGAAAGATTATTCGGTGCCACTTGATTTTGTGAATATGAAAAGTTGAGTACTAGCAGGATGTTGGAAGTTGTTTGTCATTTTTTTGTTTTACTAATTTTGATTAACTGATAAAAAAAATAATTTATCATGAAAAACAAAATCATTACTTGCCTCCTTTTCATTTTTCTTTTCCCATTGAAATCATCCGCTCAATGCCCCGGTTCATTAACCCATGATTGGGATATTCCAATGACATTTCCGAATCAGACTTTAACTTGTCTGCACGATTTGAATAAAAACTATCTATATGTTGCAGGCAAGGAACAAGGATTATTGATTTATGATTTATCAACTATTAATTCACCTGTTCTGGCTTTAGCCATTCCGAATGATTTATTGTTAAACCTTGATGTAAACAGTTTAACTCAGGATGGAAATTATTTATATCTCGCCCTCGGAAATATTTTTGATGAAAGTGAACATTCAGCAATGGCCATCATTGATATTTCAATTCCCGCATCAGCGTATGTAACTGATACCTGGGAATTCAACGGATTCAGTGGTGCAGGAATAGTGAAAGTGCAGGGCGATTTTGCCTATCTCGGTGCCATGCAAAACGGATTAATAATTCTTGATGTAGCAAACAAATACAATATCCAATTTGTTTCTCAATACATTCCCGATCTTTCATTTCCATCAGCCAATCCTGATACATTGAAATACAATGCACGCGGAATGGAAATAATCGGTGATATTCTATACCTGTGTTTCGATGCGGGTGGTTTGCGTATCATTAATATTCACGACAAACAAAATCCAGTGGAGACCGGAAGATATTGCTTGCCTTTTTTAAATACTCATCCGCGCGCATACAACAATATTGTGATGGATGATTCGCTTGCTTATATCACTATTGATTATTGCGGATTGGAAATTTTAAATGTGGGCGATACCTCAAACATCACACAGGTTGGCTGGTGGAATCCGTGGGATTGCGCCACTGCAAGCAACTGGTGGTTGAACTCGCGTGGGCACACCAATGAGTTACGATATGTAAAAGATTGCAAACTTATTTTTATATCAACCGGCAAAAGCCAAATTAATGTAGTGGATGTTTCAAACCCGAGCGCTCCTGATAGTTGCACCATGTACGGAACGCAGGCCGACCTGCAAGGCACATGGGGATTGGATGTGTATCAGGACAAAATTTTTGCTTGCTACATTTTTGTTCCGCTTGGAATTCCGTTTCAAAGCAATTGGGCTGGTGTGAAAATGATTTCCTGGAATAATGCGTGCGAAGATTATGTGGAAGATGTTGATCAATATTCTTCCATTTCTGTTTTCCCGAATCCAACAATTGGAAATGTTTTTATTCGTGATTTTATTCCATCTAAAATTATTATATTAAATACCATTGGTCAGTCAATTTTAGTTGAAGACAAAGATGATGTAATTTCATTCGAAAATTTTTCAGCAGGAATATATTTCATTCGTTTGTTTGATGATCAAGGAATTCCATTCCAGACGGTAAAAATAATCAGGGAGTAACCTTCATACCTGACACACAATCTTGTTTTTGAAAGTGAATAATATCATAACTGTTTCAGTTTAGATTTAATACTATTACCAGACAAATAAAATTAAAATGAAATCAGTTTTTTTCTGCATAGTAATTCTAATTCCTTTTTTTGCTGGTGCGCAAAACATCTCTGAAAATAATTACAAAATCTATTCAGTGAAATTGCAGAAAGAAGTTTCCATCAACACTATCATTTCAGATATGGCAAATTACGATGTGTTGTTTTACGGCGAACAACATAACGACAGTGTAACTCACTATCTTGAGAAAACAATTTTTGAAATGATGTATGCACAATTCAATTCAAATCTTGCCTTGTCAATGGAAATGTTTGACCGCGATGTGCAACCGGTGATGAATGAATACCTCGCTGGTTTTATTCGTGAAAAGAATTTTAAAAAAGATGCAAGGGTTTGGAGCAACTACAATGACTATCGACCCATGGTGGAGTTTGCAAAAGAAAAAAAACTGAATGTGATATGTGCAAATTCTGCAAGTCGATACACAAATCTTGCAGGAAGAAAAGGTGAATCCGAATTAATGAAACTACCAAAGGAATCTAAATTAAATTTCGCACCCTTGCCTTATGACACCGCAACAGGAGCTTATCATGAAAAGCTATGGGAAATGTCGGGGCACTCATTAACACCAACTGCACCAACAACTGCAATAACAACAACAGATACAGCAAAAGTGCCGGCGCCGCCAATGATGATGATGGGAAATTTTAATCTAGTGGTTGCGCAATCGCTTTGGGATGCAACCATGGCTTATTCAATTGCTGAATACAGAAAGAAGAGTCCGGACAAAAAAATAATGCAGGTGAATGGCCGCTTTCACAGCGATGAAGGATTCGCTGTTGTTACTCAATTAAAAAAGTATAGCCCGAAAACAAAAGCATTAATTATTTCAACCGGAAGCGATGATACATTCCCGAATATTGACTGGAGTCAGTTTAAAAATCTTGGCGATTACATAATTATTACTGATCCGAAAGTTCCAGTTACTTATGAAGAATAAAATTTTGCGTTAAGCAATCAAAGTATATTCAGGATTCTTTCAATTGACTTTGCTCTTTTTAAAAAGTATCTTTCGTTTTTTTATTATGAGTCAGAATAATTCACGAAATATTATTGTGGTGGATGATGATCCTGTGAGTGTGCAGATATGCAACATGGTTTTTAAACGAACCATGCCTGATGCGAAAATACAAGTGTTTGAAAACGGATTGGATGCTCTGAAATGGATAGACGCAGAAGGAAGCAAGCAGCAAACAAACAGCAGCTTTGTTTTACTGCTCGATTTGAATATGCCTGTGGTTGATGGTTGGGGTTTCTTAAATAATTTCGGGAAATTAGATGCAATCATTCAAAATAAATTTCACATTTATATTATGACTTCATCTGATGACGATAAAGATATTGAGCGGGCAAAACAATTTCCACATGTTAAAGGTTTTCATGTAAAACCTCTTACACATAAACTGATCAATCATATTTTTACTGAAGTAGGAGTCTGAGATAAATGCCAATCAACATAAATAGTTTATAGAAAAAACTTTGCATCTTTCGCTCAATAATTAATGACATGCGCTTCTTAATAAAAATTTTAGTAACCGGTTTAGCAGTCTTGGTATCAGCTTATATGCTGCCCGGAGTTGATGTTGAAAACATGATTAGTGCCATTGGTGTGGCTGCTGTTCTTGCAGTATTGAATGCTTTTGTAAAACCAGTTCTCATCCTTCTTACTTTACCGATCACTATTTTTTCACTCGGATTATTTCTGCTGGTCATTAATGCATTCATGATTATGCTTGCTGGTAAATTTGTTCCTGGTTTTACAGTTGATGGATTTTGGTATGCATTGCTTTTCAGTATTGTTCTTTCAATTATTAACTCATTATTTGAAGCAAGCAACCCAGAGAACAAGAGAGTGGAATAATTTATTTTAATACAATCCCCACTCATCTTCAAATTCATCTTTCTCAAAACTCTTTACCCACTCACAAAATGTTTTTCTGAATTGTTCTATTTCTTCGCGAAGCACTTCAGCATATTTTGTTTCCACTCCTGAACCACTTCCGAATTCATTATCCATTTCAATTCCAAAAGTGAAGGCACGCACGCATCTCGCACATGAGTGAGCGTATGATGGATGCGTTTTCCATATAAATCAAGTACATATCACCACCCCATGCACCTGTGAGTTTAGCACTCACTTTCCAGGAATCACCAATCATCATTTCCATTTGCGAACGATTCATCTCGTCGTCATCCGGAATTAATTCGAGCATGTGGCTAAGTGTTTGCGAATTTTTTTTTTTGATTCTGTAATTCTTTGTTCAGTACATAAACCGGTTTCCATAATTCTTTATCTTCATCCGGTTCGAAGTTTTAGAATTCATCTTCATTAAAAATTTCCATACTGATTTTATTTCTTGGTCTTATATATTTTTCCCGCAACTAATTCTTATTGAAAATAGTTGAGGCTAACATTCACCTGTTTATTTATCAGCATCAGTTTGTAAAAATTTTATTTCAATGAAAATTAAATTGACACAAAAAAACAATCTAAGAATTACCGTTTGCATCAGGCAAGTGTGGCTCTAATTTTATATCATAAATAAAAATGCCTCCAACAAAAACAGTCGGAGGCATTTTCCTTTTTATTGAAGAAAAAATTATTTCTTCTCGTCCTTCACTTCTTCATATTCAACATCCTGAACCGAACCTTCTCCTTTTGGTTGACCATCGCCTTCTGCAGTTGGTGCACCATCAGCTGTTGGATTCGCTCCTGCATTTTGAGTGGCTTTGTAGATATCTTCTGAAGCTGCTTCCCAAGCAGTGTTCATCAGTTTCATTGCATCGTCAATGGCAGTGATGTTACGGGTCTTGTGTGCTTCGCGTAAACTTTCCAATGCTTTTTCAATGGCTTCTTTTTTCTCAGCAGGTATTTTTTCACCGAACTCTTTCAGTTGTTTTTCGGTGCTGAAAATTAAACTGTCGGCCATGTTAATCTTGTCGGCTTCTTCGCGCGCTGTTTTATCAGCGTCTTCATTTGCTTTTGCATCGGTGCGCATCTTTTCAATTTCCTCCTTGCTCAAACCGGTTGAAGCTTCAATGCGAATGCTTTGTTCTTTGCCAGTGCCTTTATCTTTTGCATTCACTTTTAAAATTCCGTTTGCATCAATATCAAAAGTCACTTCAATTTGTGGAACACCGCGCTGTGCAGGTGGTAAATCGCCCAACATGAATCGTCCGATGGAGCGATTGTATTGCGCCATACTTCTTTCACCCTGCAGGCAATGAATCTCAACAGATGGTTGATGATCAACCGCAGTTGTAAACACTTCTGATTTCTTTGTTGGAATAGTAGTGTTCGCTTCAATTAATTTAGTGAACACACCACCCATTGTTTCAATTCCCAATGAGAGAGGTGTAACATCCAGCAACAAAACATCTTTTACATCACCTGTTAAAACTCCGCCCTGAATAGCTGCACCAATGGCAACTACTTCATCGGGGTTCACTCCTTTTGATGGTTTCTTTCCGAATAATTTCTCAACTGCTTCCTGCACTTTCGGAATGCGCGTTGAACCTCCCACTAAAATAATTTCATCAATATCGCTGGCTTTGTAACCTGCATCTTCCAATGCTTTCTTGCAAGGACCAAGTGAACGCTCCACTAAGTGATCTGTGAGTTGTTCAAATTTTGCGCGTGTTAATTTTTTCACTAAGTGTTTCGGAACACCATCCAATGCAGTGATGTATGGAAGATTAATTTCTGTTTCAATCGAACCGGATAATTCAATCTTCGCTTTTTCAGCTGCTTCTTTTAATCGTTGCAAGCCCATCGGGTCTTTACGGATGTCCATGTTTTCTTCCTTCTGAAATTCATCAGCCAACCACTGGATAATGCACTGATCGAAATCATCACCACCTAAGTGAGTATCGCCATTTGTACTTTTTACTTCGAACACACCTTCACCTAAATCCAAAATTGAAACATCAAAAGTTCCGCCACCTAAATCGTAAACGGCAACCTTCATGTCTTTGTGCTTTTTATCTAAACCATATGCAAGTGCAGCAGCAGTTGGTTCATTGATAATTCTGCGAACTTTTAATCCTGCAATTTCACCTGCTTCAATGGTTGCCTGACGCTGCGAATCGTTGAAGTAAGCAGGAACAGTAATTACAGCTTCTGTAACTTCTTGACCCAAATAATCTTCAGCAATTTTTTTCATTTTCTGTAGCACCATTGCTGAAATTTCCTGCGGCGTGTACAAGCGACCGCTAATGTCAACACGCACGGTATTGTTATCTCCTTTCTTTGCATCGTAAGCAACATATTTCAATTCGCTTCCAACTTCATCATACCGTCTTCCCATAAATCTTTTAATAGATGCGATGGTGTTTTTCGAATTCGTAATTGCCTGACGCTTTGCCGGATCACCAACTTTGCGTTCACCGTTTGCCAAAAATGCAACAACCGAAGGAGTGGTTCTTCGACCTTCATCATTTGCAATTACAACAGGGTCGTTACCTTCCATCACTGCTACGCAGGAATTGGTGGTTCCTAAATCAATTCCAATTATTTTTCCCATGATTTTTAAGTTATTATTTGTTCACGGCAATAGTCAATTGTAATGCCATCGGAAATGGAGGGAAATTTTGGCAGTATTAATGAAGTCACAGGACAGCATATGTAATTAGCTGTCAGCTATAGGAATTATTGACAGGGGGTACCGTCAGATTTTAAAAAGTTCAGATGAACAGTTTTGTTAATACACGCAATACTATCAATTGTAGAAGGCACTAATTCAACATCAGTATAATTTTTATTTGCACGAGATGAGAAAATTCCTAATCCATTTTCAATATTGGTATATTGGGGCATTGCTTGACCTTGAGTAATACCTGTTTGTGCTAAATTAATTTGATAGTAATTATAAAATTCGCTGCCTCCACAACTAAAGAGTAAATCAACTTTCCCGGCTACACGGTAAACATTCGCATTATCTTTTATTGATGTACTCAGAAATGAATAAAAATCATTACTGATAATTGAATATTCCATGTTATCTCCTCCATCACTGCCATTAGAAATTTTATTTCTGAAAAGCACCCAATCAACAGCGGTGTCTTTAAGAAATGTTCCATTAGTTAAATATTCTTTGTAATGAAACCTGAACATCAAATCGTAAACTTTACCATTCTTAGCTGATTTCCATTCAATGGTATAATTTGATGTAGGATAGAAACTTATTTTCTGGGTTCCAATTGGTTTTGTCACTTTTAAATCCTGAACAATATTTGTTTCAGCTGTAACCAATGCCTTATTATCTGATTTTGAAATATTTATTTTATAGTGCTTTAAGGGATCAATAGTAAAATTTGTGCGATATAAAATATTTGGTGTGGATGCAAATATCCCAGAATCCTTTGTAAGCCCAATAACATCACCATTTATTCTTTCGAGTGTTATTGTGTTTGTCAAAATTCCGTTATTGAATTCTAAAAGGCTAACAGTAAGAGAATCATAATAAAGAGAGTCCGGAATTTGAGCTATGGTAAGCGCACTTGTTTTTGGATCAAGGTATGCCTTTTCAATTCTGACATAATTAAAATTTGCATCCTTATCCAGTAATCCATAAACAATTGCAATATCTTTCCAATCACTGGTTAAATCAAAATCAGTTGAACAAGATGGCAGTAAAAATGTAACGATAAATAAAAGGGTGATATTTTTTTTCATGGTCGGTAAATGTATGTCTGCAGTGGATATTTCGCGTCAATCAATTGTAAAATTTTTTTAGTAAAATTTTACTTTGCTTTTATACCTTATTTATCAATATTCTAAAATTGACTTTGTCAAACTAATTGTGCGACTAACTTTGGCATTCTGATTTTTTGGTATGGATTTCAAAAAAATAAAAAAAGTTACTACTCATGTGCTTCAGGAAATGAAGGACAGTGGTGTAAAAATTTCGATGCTCACCGCCTATGATTTCAGCATGGCGCGTATTGTTGATGATGGTGGCATTGATGTTATTCTTGTTGGTGATTCAGCAAGTAATGTAATGGCCGGAAATCAAACCACACTTCCAATTACTTTAGATCAAATGATTTACCATGCTTCTTCAGTTGTGAAAGGAGTGAATCGCGCATTGGTAGTTGTTGATTTACCGTTTGGTTCTTATCAGGGAAATTCAAAAGAAGCATTGAACAGCACCATCAGAATCATGAAAGAATCAGGTGCACATGCAGTGAAATTAGAAGGTGGAAAAGAAGTGAAAGAATCTGTTGACCGAATTATTTCGGCCGGTGTTCCGGTAATGGGGCATTTAGGATTAACTCCTCAAAGCATTTATAAATTTGGCACATACACTGTGCGTGCAACTACTGATTATGAAGCTGAAAAATTATTGAGCGATGCAAAAGTGCTTGAAGCAGCAGGATGCTTTTCAATTGTACTTGAAAAAATTCCTGCGCAATTGGCGGCTGCTGTTGCTCAGGAGGTGAAAATTCCGGTTATAGGGATTGGTGCTGGAAATAAAGTGGATGGTCAGGTATTGGTTCTTCACGATATGCTTGGAATCAATAAAGAATTTAAACCACGGTTTTTGCGGCAGTATTTAAACCTTTATGATGAAATAAAAAATGCGGTCGGACGATATGTTGATGATGTAAAAAAATCTGATTTCCCCAATGAAAAAGAACAATACTAAATGAGAATTTTTTTACTGATTATATGCTGCTTTATTATTTCTGATTCTATTGCCGGAAATAACCCAACTCATTTCAGAGCCACAAATGAAAGAAGTGATACCATTGATATTATTCACACAACAATATCGCTCGACCTGAGCGAATCAGCAATTACACAACAAATTGTTAGTTGTTGCAAGGTAAAGTTCATATCGTTAATGAATAATATCAATGAGATAAATTTTGATCTATTAAAACTTCCGGTTGATTCTGTTGTTGATGCAAACAATCAAAATCTATTGTTTAATTATTCTGATTCATTGCTATTAAAAATATTTTTATCATCTGTAATAAATACAGGTGATACTGCTGAGTTAAGTATTTATTACCATGGTCATCCAACTTTGGATGTTACAGCTGGTGGGTTTTACATACAAGCCTCCTATTTTTTTAACATCGGTGTTTCTTATGATTTAGTACCTCACACCTTTGGGCGAAGCTGGTTTCCATGCTTTGATAATTTTGTTGAACGATCATCCTATGAATTTTTTATTACTGTTACAACAGGACTAACTGCACTTTGTAACGGAGCGTTGATTGATACAATTAATAATGGAAACTCAACCACTGTATGGCACTGGAAATTAGATCAAACCATTCCAACTTATGATGCATCGGTTGCAGTAAGCGATTACACAATTGTGCATCAGAATTTTACTGGAATGAATGGAACAATTCCGGTTTTGTTAGCAGCTCATGCATCAGACACACAATCAGTAAAAAACTCTTTCATTCATCTGGAAGATGCGCTTCATTGCTACGAACATTATTGGGGGCCGTATAAATGGAATCGCATTGGCTACAACATTATGTATTTCAGCGGTACAGGTGGAATGGAACATGCAACTAATATTGCTTATCCGCAAGCTGAAATTACTGGCAATACTTTGTATGAAACTGCAATGGCCCATGAACTTTCGCATCAATGGTTTGGCAATATGGTAACCTGCAAATCTGATGGTGATATGTGGCTGAATGAAGGATGGGCAACTTTTAACGAATATCTTTTTGAAGATTGGCTTTATGGAAATGCCGCTTATAAAAGTTACATGCAAAATGATTTGGAATATTCACTGCATTTTGCAAAATACATTGACAACGGAATTTTTCCATTGGGAAATTTACCAAATACTGATACTTATGGATATACAGTTTACTGGAAAGGTGCCGGCGCTGTTCATTCGCTCAGAAGTTATTTAGGCGACACGCTTTTTTTTAATTGTGTAAAAAGCTATTTAAATGACAAGCAGTTTTCTGCGCAAAGCAACCTCGATTTTAAAAGCTATCTGGAAAATTGTTCAGGCATTTCACTCGCCGATTACTTTAACGATTGGATTTTTAACACAGGATTTTCACAGTTCAGTATCGATTCTTTTTCTGTTTCGCCCAATGGAGCCTGGAATGATGTATCTGTTTTTATACGACAGAAAACAAATGAATCATCACATTATTTCCACAATGTTCCGCTGGAAATATCATTCATGAATAACAATTGGAATAAAGTGACTGAAACAGTTTTGGCAAGCGGACCATGTACCATTTATAAAACTAAAATTCCAATCTATCCTGATTATGTTACTGTTGATCCAGATCAGAAAATTGCTGATGCGATTACAGATGATACAAAAACAATAAAAGTTACTGGTTTCAATAATTTCGTTAATGGAAAAATGAATTTGAATGTGCAAACAATAACAGATTCAGCATTGGTGCGGGTGGAACACAATTATGTTTATGCCGATGGTTTTAAAACACCGCATCCGGGACTTCATATTTCACATGAAAGGTACTGGAAAGTTGATGGGATTTTTCCTGTTGGATTTGATACAAAAGCTATACTCAATTACAATGGTTCAGCTCCTACGCAGGTTTCCCTTTCAAGCGGTGCTTATTTAGATGATGAACTAATTACCAATAGTGAAGACAGTATAGTTTTATTTTATCGTTCAGCCGTTTCAAACGAGTGGCAATTAGAAACCGATATTTTATTAAGCGTTCAGGGCAGCACTTCTAATAAAACGGGGCAGATAACAATCAATCATTTAAAGAAAGGAGAATATGCACTTGGAATAAGGCAATGGAATAAAGTTGATACTATTCTTCCGGTTATAACCGACACTTGTTCAATTGTTCTTGGTGTGGCTGCTAATTTTCATTTTGATTCTGATGAAATAATAATTTTTCCGAACCCTGCAGGCGATTCTTTTTTTATTAGTGGAAACAGAAAATCAGTTTTGTTGATTGAAATATTTGACAGCAATGGCAGGAAAATGGAGACAAAAATTATTAATAAAGGTTCTGATAATATAGAATTTAAAACAAACGAATGGGTGAGCGGACTTTACTTTATTAAAATCAGTCAAGCGAACGGCGAGTTTTTGGTGAAAAAAATAATAATAATGAAATAATTTTTCAGAAATAAAATTCAAAATCAGAAATGCAAAACATAACAGTAATAGGTGCAGGAACAATGGGGAACGGAATTGCCCATGTTTTCGCAATAAAAGGATTCAGTGTTACGATCGTTGATGTATCACAAACAGCACTCGAAAAAGCCATACAAACTATCACTAAAAATTTAGACCGGCAGGTTGCAAAAGGTGCAATTAATGAAGCAGACAAAAGCAATACATTAAAAAACATTTCGACCAATACGACCATCGAACAAGGAGCAGCCAACGCCGATTTAGTGGTAGAAGCTGCAACAGAAAACATTGAACTCAAACTAAATATTTTTAAAAAACTGGATGAGGTTTGCGGTGCTGATACCATTCTTGCGTCTAACACATCTTCAATTTCGATAACCAAAATAGCTTCTGTTACAAAACGATCTGATAAGATTATCGGGATGCATTTTATGAATCCGGTTCCGGTCATGAAATTGATTGAAGTCATTCGTGGCTATTCCACCTCTGATATAGTGACAGAAACAATCATGCAACTAAGTCGTAAGCTCGATAAGATTCCGGTAGAAGTAAATGATTATCCCGGGTTTGTTGCAAACAGAATTTTAATGCCAATGATTAACGAAGCAATTTACAGTTTGTATGAAGGGGTTGCAGGAGTCGAAGAAATAGATACTGTAATGAAATTAGGAATGGCACATCCAATGGGGCCATTGCAATTAGCAGATTTTATTGGGTTGGATGTTTGCCTGAGCATTTTGAATGTGTTGCATTCAGGTTTTGGAAATCCTAAATATGCTCCTTGCCCGTTGCTTGTAAATATGGTAACAGCAAATAATCTCGGAATAAAATCAGGAATAGGATTTTATGAATACACTGCAGGTTCAAAAAATTTGATTGTAGCATCTCGATTCAGAAATAAAGAATTAATCTGACTGATAAAATGATATTGATAATTTGTTTTGAATAAGTCATAAAATAATTGAATGTGAATATTAAAATGAATAATGAACTTTAATTTTACTGTTATTAGCAAAATAAAATTTTTAATTCTGAACAAGTTAGTTGCGTTTTTTTTTATTCTAACTATTTTTTGCACCACAGATTTATTTGCAGGGCCTGATTTTGAAACTGATACGGTATGCGCCGGAACTGCAACCTCCTTTACACTGTTAGGTGCAACAGGTGTAACATTTGTTAGCTGGAATTTCGGCGATTTATTAAGCACAAGTGATACTTCAAATAGTTTTAATCCAACTTATTCATATCCATATGCAGGATTGTTTACAGTAAAACTTATTTTTTACATTGGTATAATTAAAGATTCTGTTCAAAAAAATATTTTAGTGCTTGGTCCCCCCTCACCTTCTCTTCCAAGTAACTATACCCTATGTCAAGGCACTTATGGTTTAAATGCTAATTATCCATGGGGAGATAGTTATTTATGGTCTACAGGTGCAACTACTCAGGGTATTCAATACTCAGTACCCGGCACTTATTGGATACAAGTTACCAATATTTGTGGAGTAGGAAGTGATACTATACATGCCACTTTTATATACCCTCCAAATTACCAATTAGTAACTACTTCTTATTTATGCCCCGGAGGTGATGAAGACACTTTAATTGCCGGACCTGATAACCCTGCTTACATATATCAATGGGCATCGGGCGAAACCACAAATTCAATAATTGTTAATACTTCAGGAAATTATTATGTTCAAATTTCAAATCAATGTGGAGCATTGAGTTGTTATTCTAATGTTTATTTTCTTGCTCCTCCAGTTGTTCAACTTGGAGCTAATGATACAATTCTTTGTGGAGGTTCAGTGTTGGATTTTGATGTAAACATTCTGACTTGTGATTTTTGTTATTATACCTGGAGTGATGGACAAACTTTTCCTTATAATACCATTACTACAGAAGGTATATCATGGGTTACAATTTCAAATGAATGCGGTGTAGTCTCTGATTCTGTGAATATTAATTACTTAAATTATCCTGATTATGTTTTCGGGAACGATACTACCATATGTAATGACAATGTTCTAACATACAATTTATCATTGGAGAATGGTGATTTTTTATGGCAAGATGGAACAACTGATTCTTCATATATTATTGATACAACCGGAAAATATTATGTGACCATTCATAATTATTGTGCAACACTGACGGATACAATAAATGTAAAAAAATTAACTCTTTCTCTTGACCTTGGAATTAACGATACCCTGTTATGCAGGGGCGAAAAGCTGGAATTAAATGTTACACAACCTGAAGGAAATTATATATGGAATACAGGCAGCACTGATTCGTTATTAACAATTAATTCAGAGGGTATCTATATGGTTTCAGTGTCCAATTATTGTGGCCTGCTGAGTGATGAAATGCAGGTGTATTTTGAAAACTGTAATGATTGCCTGCATATTCCTTCGGCATTTACCCCAAATCAAGATGGCCACAATGATTATTTCAGGGTGATGCATGATTGCATTTTATTAAACTATGAAATTCATATTTATAATCGCTGGGGTCAGGAGGTGTATGCTTCAACTAACCCAGATTTTTTCTGGGATGGAACTTTTAACGGCATGGCACAACCAATAGAAATTTATGTTTATCAATTAAGTTATACCAAGTCGGATTTAAAAAATGAAATTTCAGAATACAAAAAAGGTAATATCACATTACTCCGATAATTCATCAACAACTTTTTTCATTCAGTTGTCTTTCATTGCTGAACTGATACTTTCAATTTCTTTTATAATTTTTTGAGCCAGATCGTTTGCTGATTGTTCACTCTTGCTCTCAGCATAAATCCGAATGATTGGTTCAGTGTTGCTCTTGCGCATATGCACCCATTCATTTCCGAATTCAATTTTTAAACCGTCTTCAGAATTGCAGGGCAGCGAAATATATTTTTCATGAATAGCTTTTAAAATTGAATCCACATTAATTCCTTTCCTTAATTCAATTTTATTTTTTGCAATAAAGAAAGATGGATAAGATGCACGAAGTTCAGATACTTTCATTTTTGTTTCAGCAAGGTGAGTCAGAAACAACGCAATGCCAACTAACGCATCACGACCATAATGCAATTCAGGATATATTATTCCACCATTTCCTTCGCCACCAATAACTGCATTTACCTGTTTCATTTTGGTCACTACATTCACCTCGCCTACGGCAGCACCACTATAAATTCCACCGGCTTTTTCGGTAATCTCACGCAAAGCACTTGTTGATGACAGATTGGAAACCGTGTTCCCCTTTTTCTTTTTCATAATATAATCTGCAACTGCAACCAAAGTATATTCTTCGCCAAACATGTTTCCATCTTCACATACAAAAGCAAGCCGGTCCACATCAGGGTCAACCACAATTCCTAAATCAGCTTTTTGTTTTTTTACTTCATCAGCAATTGCTAAAAGGTTTTCTGGCAAAGGTTCAGGGTTGTGAGGGAAAATTCCTGTAGGTTCACAATACAATTCCACTATATTTTTTACTCCCAATGCCTGTAACAATTTCGGAACAGCAATTCCACCTGAAGAATTAACCGCATCTACAACAATTTTAAAATTTGCATTGTCAATTATCTCTTTGTTCACAAATGGCAGTTTCAAAATCAATTCAATGTGTTTATCAATCCAACTGTTATTGATTTTGTAAGATCCTGTTTTTTCAATCGTTGAAAATTCAAATTGCTCCTCTTCCGCTATTGTCAAAATATTTTTTCCATCTTCATCCGAAATAAATTCGCCTCGGTGATTTAATAATTTTAAAGCATTCCATTGTGCAGGATTATGACTTGCCGTTATAATAATTCCACCTCCTGCATTTTCACCTGTCACCGCCATTTCTACAGTGGGTGTAGTACTCAATTCAAGATCAATCACATCAATGCCCATTGCAATCAATGTTGCGCTAACTAATTTCGAAACCATATCACCACTTATTCGAGCATCTCTTCCGATTATCACTTTGTGGTTTTTACTTTTGCTTTTCATCCATAATGCATATGCCGAAGTAAATTTTACAATATCAGTCGGAGTAAAATTCTCGCCGGGTTTGCCACCAATTGTTCCTCTTATTCCGGAAATGGATTTTATTAATGTCATTCTTTATAGTTTTTTTTTCAAACACAAAGCTATTATGTAAGTTCTCAATTATTTTTTCTGCTCGAATAAAATAACAAGAATGTGATGTTGACATGAATATTTTAAATACTTCAATATTAAAAACAACTTTACTTCGAAAATAAAAATGCGCAGAGCACTCATCTACTTACATATTTCTATTTTTCTATGGGGGTTCACCGGGATATTCGGACGGGCTATTGAATTAAAAGAATTGGTGTTGGTTTGGTATCGCTTAATATTTACTGTTATTATTTTATTATTAATTCCGGCATTTTCCAGAAACATAAAAAAACTATCATTCAAAGAGGCAAAGCGAATAATTGTTGTTGGTTTTTTGGTTGCAATACACTGGGTATTGTTTTACGGAAGTATAAAATATTCAAATATTTCTATCGGATTAAGCTGCCTAAGCACGATTGCAGTGTTCACAGCACTTTTAGATCCGATTATCAATCACAAAAAAATAAATGTTCGCGAATTGATGCTTTCAATTTTTGCTTTTCTTGGAATGATAGTGATTTTCAGAGTGCAGGAATTTCACCGTACAGGAATTATTTTAGGAATTGGTGCGGCTTTAATTGGCTCCTATTTTACCATTTTGAATGCAAAACTGGTTAAAGATTTCCCATCAGAAACAGTTACCTTCTATGAACTTGCAAGCGGTTTAATACTAATCACAATGGTTCTTCCTTTCTATCAATATTTATTTCCATCCTCTTCTATGATACCAACAAAAAATGATCTGATTCTGCTTTTTTTCTTCAGCGTTTTTTGCACAGTAATTCCATTCAATTTATCGCTCAAGGCATTGCAGCATGTTTCAGCATTTACCTCTAATCTTTACATCAATCTTGAACCCATTTATGGAATTGCATTCGCATTTATATTTTTCCATGAAGAAAAAGAATTGCAACCCGGATTTTATATTGGTTCAGGAATTATACTTTCTTCAGTAGTGATATATACTGTTATCAAGTATCGAAAACAAATTTTAAATGCTGCTTCTAAAACGAAACATTTTGCATCGGGTAAAAAATAAGAATGGAATTCAATCAGGGTTTTTTGCCGTCATATGAAACAATTGCCAGAATATTAAATTCCGGAGAATAAACTAAACGATAAAAATTTTTAAATGGGGTGGTTGAAAAGTCAAATACAGTTTTCCATTGCGGGTTTTGTAGTGATGCTTCAATTATTTTGCCATTGCTGCTTAACCATATTACATCATTGGGGCCTACCGTAAAATCTTCTTGCCCTACCGGAAGTTGTATTTCGCCTTTATAAACATTCCGTTCAAAATCATATACCCTGATTTTCCAATCAATTGAATCATATTTTTTCACATAATACATTATGTCACGATTTCGTGCCTTTTGAATACACCGACCTACCTGATCGTCAATTTTTTGAACTACATCTGTTGAAATGTTTGCAATAGATATTGATAGATTTGTGTTCTCAGGTTTACCAATTCGAATAAGCGAAACTAACTCTTCATCTAACCAACAATAATATCCAACATCAGTAATATCTGGAAATAATGGTTTTCCTATGCCGGCACTAAATGGAAATTGCCAAAATCGCTGTGATGTTCCATCGGGCTCAATATTGATACAACTGATAAATTTTCCATCGTAACTAATCATTGGAGAATATTCTTTATAGTATTCTGTTTTTAACACCCGTTTCGATATTCCAGTG
This sequence comes from Chitinophagaceae bacterium, assembly GCA_947474435.1. Classification (GTDB taxonomy): domain Bacteria; phylum Bacteroidota; class Bacteroidia; order Chitinophagales; family UBA10324; genus UBA10324. The sequence goes on from CANJII010000002.1 coordinate 119,512, forward strand.
GCTAAATCAAATTGATAAATATCAGTTTGAGTTGAATTTTTATCTGAAACATATAATATACTATTAAGCGAAGGCACAAAAAATGGCTGGTTATCGTATCCGGGATTGTCGGTTATTTTTTTATAATTTGATACGATTAGAGAGTTTGCGGTATTTGTTTTTAATTGTAATAACCATATATCCGTTGAAGGTGGTGAATCCTGAGAAAACGACCGATAGTAAAATCCGAAAAGCGTTAAAATAGTCAGGAGTATAATTTTCATCGAACACATAGATAATTAATAATCCTTCAATTTTCAAAAATCATTGATGGAAATATCATCAATACTTGAAGGTTATTTCAAAAGGGTTATATCACCGCTTTTTATTACCTCTGTCCCATCATACAAAGTTGCTTTTAATTGATATACGAGCACTTCAGTATTAAGTGAAACTCCATTAAAAGTCCCATCCCAGCCCCTGGTCTTGTCTGATGATTCAAAAACCATTTCACCTGTGCGATCATATATTTTAAAACTCATGGCAGCTATGTTATTGAAATAATCAAAAATGAATAACAAATCATTTTTTCCATCGCCATTTGGACTGAAAGCAGTTGGAATAAACACATCAGGCACCTGAGTAATTGTAATAATTGGTGGTATAACAACCGGTGGTTCTGGTACAGGAGGTTCCTGAACAAAGTAGGCTACAATGTTATCGGCAGAAATCAAATTTAAATTAATTGTATCTTCCGTACTTGAAGGAATTGGTGCATTTGCCATTAACTCCCAATGGTCGAAATACCAGGTAGGATTTGCAATTGCCTGAAATTTTAAATTCACTCCTCCAAAATAAGTTCCTGTCCATGGATATGCTGTTGGAATTATTGTATTGACCATCACATTTCCAGATCCGGGTGGCGAAACAGAAACAGTCAGGTCATAAGGACCGGTTAAATTATAACATCCGATTAATGCGCTATCAATAAATGCACATCTGTTCGAAATAAAATTATGCAGGTTGGTTACATTATTTTGCCAATCAGCCACTGTTCCTCCCCATCTTGCAATTTGATTTGGCATTTCCGGCGCAATTACATTTATCATTGAATCTAATAGCCCAACAGTTGCCGGACATGATAAACAAGTGTTCATTAAATCAGCATATCGGTTAATGTAGGCATCTTCAAAGTCAGGATTCGCCAATAATTTATTTAATATATCCATTGATGCCATCCAATATCCTGAATTACTATAACTGCCTTGTAAATCACAAGGGTCAGCATTCCAGCCTGTGGTTGGCCATCCGGTAAAATTTTGTCCTAAATTCCAGGTATTATCTTCATCCCATAGAACATAACGCCATTTCTTTTTATTACCGGCTGGATTTCTACCTCTCCACCACATGGTATTCCAGTTAATCCAATCTGAATTCACTGCATAAGTATTCAGAATTGTGTAATCAATTACATTATTAATATTCAATTTAGAATCTACATAATCGTAGTTGGTTTGAATAGCTAAGTTATTGGCCATAATAAAATTATATAAATTCGACCATGCGGTGTCAGAGCCATATTGAACAACTCCACCACCCCAGAATCTTAATAAATCAATGTTGTTTTTATCCTGATTATAATAATATTCAGTATAGCCTGCATGACTCATGCGCTCTCTGATTTCATACACTCCCCAATATTGACCATTGAGATAAACTATACAGGAGTGATTGGTTCTTTCATCTGTTTCAAGATGGGCATTTTGCGATAAAGTGTGTGTAAATGCATCCCGAATATGACAACTGGCTGAAGGTCCGAATGGATAATTATCTGATGCTGCTGCCTTTAATATAACACGATCAAATTCAGAACGGTCAGTTATATTCGGATCAAAAATCGGGGAGGTGATTGCGTAACTGCATCCATAACGGTCTTCGCAAACAAAGTCAACACCTCTTTGATCATAGGCCCAAGAATCATTTCCATGGGGATTAACCTCACCATCGACCTCGTATAGAAAAGCTCCGGCTGGTGTAAAATATTCGTATGTTGTATAATTAGCGGCTGTACTCCAACCACCCGTTGTAACTAAATTTTCGCAATCGAGTGACCCCAATGAAACCACATTTAAAGTAGTATTCAGATTAATAAAATAAGTATTGGTTTCAATAAATGAAGCTGGTGTACCAACCGTACTGAATGCTTTTGCTTTTATCAAAGTGGTTACTGCAATATTTAATGGTCCAGCGTAAAGCGTTGACGCTGCTGTAGGCTCTGAGCCATCAGTAGTATATCTGATTTCAGTACTTGAGGTTGCACAGGTAATAGTAATATTCTGAGCTCCTGCATAATTACCGGGAGCTAAATTAAAAACAGGTTTTGCTACATAATCTGATTGCGCTCCGGCATTGCTTGCATTTGGTGTAGGGGTTGTAAACAATGACCATGTGCCTGCACCATTTGTTGTTCTGCCTCTCGAATGATTTGCCTGTGCAGGATTTAGAATCAACTGATCAATTATGGTTCCACTTGAATTTGATAAAACAATTTCTTCAGGTTTTGTTTGTGTGAGCGAAAAATTAGTATGAAAATTTGGTCCGGCCGACTGATCATTTTTTGATGCCCATACTATCACAGTTCCATTGGCTGGAATACTGCCACCTGTAAATTGCCATTTAGTTGGGTTAGTTGATTTATCACTTAAATAAAATCCGGAAAGATTTACAGTGGCACCGGTAGTATTATATAATTCAATCCAATCTTCATTGGCACCGAAATTATCGGTTACCGTTGTAAAGTTTGAACACGAATATTCGTTAATAACCAATTGGGCAAATGAACCTTTAAATCCGAACAGGAGAATCAGTAAAAAAGCGATTTTTTTCATTCAAGGTTTAGCTTTTAATAATCGTGTGAAATTAATTCACCATCAATAATTAACCAAAGACATTCCGTTAATATAATTCACATCTTTCTTACACCAACAAATTCATTTATGTTAACCGAAAGCGACAGGTTGTTTTGTCCTCCTGAAATATTATAAACAGAATAGCTATAGCCGAAATTTATTTTTTTAACTTCCAATTGAAATCCAAAAGAAAAACCTGCTAAACTTTTCCGGATTTCATAAGCCAGCTCCTGGCGGCGCTGATGGTTATAACCAATGTCTAATCTCAAAAATTTTCCGGCATCTATTTGCAACGCCAGATTTGCATGCCGTGCAATTTTATCGAAAGTATATTTCTTCACTTTCAATTCGGTTGAATCAACTATCAGCTGTTGTTGTGTTTCAACTTTCGGATACCGTATATCAAATTGATTTAAATCGTGAACATTTAAAAATAAAGTGAATGGTGTGTGAATTAATTTTTTACTGGTGCCCGCCTGTAAATCAAATGGAAGTTTACTTGATGAAGTTTCTGTAAAATCCTTTACAACCACTCCGGCATTTTTGATTACGACTCCGGCTGTAATACCTTTTGTGGTATCCTGAAAAATCAATCCTGCATCCATTGCAAAACCATCTGCTTTGTAATTTTCAATAGCTGAATGAACATATTTTACCGATGCTCCATAATTAATTTTATCAGTAAGGCTATTGGAGTAACCCGCAGTTAACGCAAAGTCTTTTCCATAAAATGTTTTGCCTAAATCGTAGCCATTTTCATCCGTATTTTCAAATACACCATAATCTAAAAACTGAATTCCCAAACCGAAATTCCCGCGCTTTTTAAATGAATAAGAAAAACCTGCAACCGTGTTTTGAATTTTACCGGATAGCGGAGTGTAATTGAAAAAGAAACTATTGTTATTTCTTACATCCAATGTAGCAGGGTTTTGAAAAAAATATGCGCTCTCTTTATTCCAGGTTGCAAGGTCTTGCCCACCTAATGAAGCAACATGAGATGAAGTTGGAAATGTGAGTGATAAAAACGATTGCTGCCCGGAGGTTTGTGCTGATAATTCAGATTGAAAAAAAATTGTAAGAAAGGTAACCGTAAGCAGTAATGATATTTTCATGGGCGGGTAAAAATCGGAAATGAAACGGAAGTTTTGAATAATTATTATTTGTTGAAGTTCTTCTTGCTTTGAAATATATAAAGAGGTAAACTTTTTTTTAAAAATTCCGGGAAGTTTGTTTCTTGAAAAAAAATGTCAATAACAAAAAATTCAAACTCATGTATGTGAAAATTAAATTATAAGCTGAAGATGAATTTAATTTTTTGCTACCTGATACCAAGCCATCTGCCAATGTAAGTTGAGTTACCACCTTCGCGAAACACTCCTGCATTGGCAACTTTAATATCTTCAATGGAATAAAATGCTGTGGAATCGTATTCTGAAATCAGTTGCACCACCTCTTTCACCGTTTTTCTTTTCACGACCATGTATATCATTTTTACCGGACCCTTAGCGCCATATGCATCTACTATTGTAACTCCGTGCTTTGCATCAACCATTGCCTTAATTAATTCGTCTGAATGTTTGTGCGTGATAATGCGAACTACCTGAAGGCCGAGTGCAATTTTACTTTCTACTACCAAACCAATATAAGTTCCGGCTGCAAAACCACCTGCCCAACCGATGTAGCAGGCAAAATTATTCAGGTTTTTCATTACCTGACTTACCACCACAATCCAAATCAAGACTTCAAAAAAACCGAGTATGGGAGCGAGTTTCCTATATCCTTTGCCTACCATGAGGTTGCGCATGGTACCGAGTGTTACATCACATACACGCGAAAAAAAAATCATTAAAGGCAAACCCAACCAACTGTAAAAATCGAACCCTGCACTAATCTGTAACAACATTTTTAATAAATTAATATGAAAAGCGAAAATAGACTTCAGCTATACCGAACAATCCTGATAATTGAAATGAGTTTAACTATAAGTTGTGTATAGTTCAGCTTTTAGTGCTGATAAAGAATATTTTCTTAAGTTTTTTCAACATTCATATTTAGAAACAATACCCGAATCTGTAATTGAATTTGATATTACAATTTTCCTCTCGCCCGTGTCTCCCGCTGCCAATTGTTTTGAGCTGTGCGAAACACAGGTGCTTTAATGTTAAGTCGTAAATAGTTGTCTCATCAATCATTTTATGTTTTTAGTTCATACCTGTTGCCGAAATTAGTGCATCATTGTTTTACAAACTTTCGCACACACCACTCATCCTTCATTTTCACTCTTAGGAAATAAATACCCTGTGGTATTGCATCTATATTTATTTCAACTTTGCTTTCGTTTGATACATAGTTTTTATTTAAAATTATTTCGCCTAACACATTACTGACTTTCACTGCGTGAATACTTTCATTGGTTTCAATAGTTATTTTTTCTGTTGCTGGATTTGGATAAATCTCAACAATTAATTCTTTATTCTCAATTTCATTTATCGCGGTTGTATCAATTAAAAAAGTATCAGGATAATCCATTAACCTCACAATTCCTGGAGCTATATTTCCATCAATTTCATACCCCCCCCCCTGCATAAAGTATGCTATCATAAACAGCGAAAGAATTGGTTACTCCTAATAAAATATTATCTCCAACTGTACTCCATTGATTGTTTACCCATTTTCTTATAAAATCCCCATTAATTGAACCAAATGGACCTCCAATATATAATACACCATCCCAACTATAAACCGCATATACATCAGCAGATGCCCCCATAGCAAACCAATTCATCCCATCGTAACCACAAATATTATTAACCATTAAACTGCCACCGGCAGGTCCAACAAAGTAACCACCCACTATCAAATCACTATCGTGCACACACAAAGCTTTAACGGATGCAACTTGTGTTGGAGCGTTAGCATCAATTACCCCCCCCCCCAACATCACTCCATGTTGTGTCATTCCATGCAGCAACACTATGCACAAAAACACCGCCTGCCTGATTAAAATTGCCTCCAACTATTAATTTATCGTTCCACACACACATGGCGCTTACATCGCCGGGGAATTGAGTGCACCAAATGCCACCGCCCGGCTCACTCCAGTTTGCGCCATCGTAGCAGGCTATGAAGGTTGCAGGTATACCATCTACATTGGTAAATCTGCCGCCTGCATAGAGTTTGTTGTGGTAAACGCAGAGGCAGGAAACACCGCCATCATTCATATAACCAGCGGATGCCCAGGTTGTGCCTGATAAATTGTAAGCAACATTTCCGGTATTTTGGTTTGTTGTTCCAATAAAAATTTTACCTTGAAAAAAACCTAATACTTTTGTGGATGGATTTGAATTAAAATTTGTGTTTGTTGTCCAATTCTGACTATCCCAATTCACTACTCCTGAACATCCAATTGTATCATCTGCCTCATTAAAGTTTCCTGATGCATATAATAAATGATTTATTGTATCATTTAAAAGTGAAACTACAACTTCTCCAGTTCCCACTTGTCCTAAACCGCCGCCTACCCGATGCCAATATTGCTGCGAGTATGAATTAAAATTCATAAACAACAATAACACTGAAATTATTTTTATAGAAGGTTTCATAATTTTAATGTTGAATAGTGATTGATTGCTTAATAATTTCTTTATCTGTATTTAATACAACAATGTAAACTCCATCCACCCATTTTTCTTTTATTAACTTTTTATAATTACTTGAAATATCAATATTCAGTTCAATAATTTTTATACCAAGTGAATTTATGATTTGCAACACTCCATTAGCATAATTTTTATTCCCGATGATACTGATGTTCACTTCATTACTTGCCGGATTTGACAAAGCAATTATATTATTCATAGTAGCTGGTTGGGTTAGTGCGAAATTCCAATTCATCATATCATGCAATAAAACCTTACTGAAATTTTTTTCATCATCGGTTTCAATTCTATAAATGTAAGAACATATTGGTGAGCGTACAGAATGATTCATATCATCATTTAAAAATATTGTTGCAATTTAGTTATGAATAAAGAATCCCTTATAATAAAAAATAAAAAAGCATCATTCATTTCTGAACAATGCTTTTCAAAAAAAAATATTCGCACCGCAGGGTCTCCGACTTTAGGTCCGGAGTCGTGGATCTGAATACAGTAACCCTGCTAAGACAAAATTTAACTCACACTCTCCTCTCTCTTCAAACTGTATTTTTCAATTTTGTTATAAAGGTGGCTGCGCTGAATGTCTATTTCGTCGGCGGTTTTTGAAACATTCCATACATTTTTTTTCAGTTTAAAATCTATGAATTGCTTTTCCATGTAATCTTTAAAATCCTGGAAGCGCTCGTACTTGTTAAAGATGGCTTCAAAAGGGTCACGCACATGATGGGCAACTGCATAAGTGAGCACTTCTTCTTCTGTAATTTTTGCATCACTTAAAATCACCAGGCGCTCCAATACATTGTGCAGTTCGCGAATGTTTCCGCTCCAGTGCATGTTCTGCATTTCCTGAATGGCTTTTGGTGTAATTACTTTTTTCGGAATGCCATACTCTTCACAAATTTCAGCTACAAATTGATTGGCTAAAATCGGAATATCATCCTTGCGTTCATTCAAAGTTGGAACATGAATTAAAATAACTCCGAGGCGGTGGTATAAATCTTCACGGAAAGTTCCTTTTGCAATTTCAGCATGAAGGTCTTTGTTGGTAGCTGCAATCACCCGCACATCAATGCTGATTTCCTTTTCGCCGCCCACTCTGGTAATTTTATTTTCCTGCAATACGCGCAACACTTTTGCCTGCGCCGATAAACTCATGTCGCCGATTTCATCCATGAACAAAGTGCCGCCACTTGCCTGTTCAAATTTTCCAATGCGCTGCTTTATAGCTGATGTAAATGCGCCTTTCTCATGACCGAATAATTCGCTCTCAATTAATTCAGATGGAATGGCCGCACAATTCACTTCAACAATTGGTCCTTCATGACGGTTTGATTTTTCATGAATCCATCTTGCTACCAATTCTTTTCCGGTTCCGTTTTCGCCGGTGATTAAAACGCGCGCATCAGTGGGCGCTACCTTTTCAATTTTATCGTTAATCTTTTTTATCGAAGGAGATTTACCAAGTATCACTCTGGTTTTAGAAACTTTTCGTTTCAAAACTTTTGCTTCGGTAATCAGGTTTGTTTTATCGAGCGCATTGCGAACAGTAATGAGCAGGCGATTCAAATCCATTGGCTTGGCCACATAATCATATGCGCCTTTCTTCACTGCTTCAACCGCAGTTTCCAATGTGCCGTGACCACTCACCATTATCACAGGTAAATCAGGATAAAGTATTCGGATTTTTTCGAGTGCCTCCATGCCATCCATCTTCGGCATTTTTATATCGAGCAGCACTACATCATATCCATTTGCTTTCAGCAGGTTTAATCCTTCGCTGCCATCACCTGCTTCTTCAACTTTATAATTTTCGTATTCGAGAATTTCGCGCAGTGTTTTTCTGATGCTCTTCTCATCGTCAATAATTAAAATGTTTGCCATTGTTAAATTTTAGTTTGGTCTGGCAAAAATATAAACTGACTTATATAATAGTCAACAAGTAATTAACGATTTACAATCAGCTTCTGCGCCGATTCAAATTTTCCATCATTCAGAATCTGAACAAAATAAATCCCCTCTGAAAAACGGGTTAAATCAATTGTAGTAATCGAAGTTGATGAAACTGAAATTTCGTTCAACACTCTTCCTGAAACATCAGTAATCAACATTTTTTCGTTCTGATTTTTTTCAGAAGGCATTACAAAAGCATAATCACTTGTTGGGTTTGGAAAAATAGTTATCTCAGAATTTTCAGCATTAACATTTTCAATTGCTGAAGCACCAAAATCCTGATACATGATACTGCTCACTGTTTCATTACCTAAAATATCATTGGTATTAATCTGCAACATTGGTTTTCCTTTTCCTGCAGCAAGCCATTTGTATTCGTGACTGATTTGCGCAGGTACCGCAAATCCAAAACCAGCTGCATCAATGTAAACTGAATCATTATCTGTAATATCAGATTTCACTCGTAACACCTGATAACTTCCATTCGGAAGAATCAGTGTTCCCCAACCATCAACAGTAGTTATGCGGTTTCGTTGCTGATTAAAAGTTGCAACTGTTGGAAGTGAAAAATTATAAGCTGAATTGGTAGTGAATGTATTATTGAAGTTTAACGGGAATTGAAAAATTGTATCGTTAGGGTTATAAAAAACCGGAATGGCGGTTCCCTGCACTTCGCCACCAAAGCCGGTTTGCTTAAAAACGGTGCTCGTGTTTTTAAAAACATTGTATACATTCTGCATGGCAAATGATAAACCTAAACTCATATTTCCATTTGCCTTTTCAGCAAATGTTGAGCTGAAAAATGAAACGATGTATGTTATAGGCAGTTGCGAAATTGAAAGAACAGTATCAGGGTTGGTTGAAGCAACTGTTAGTGAACTGAAATCCCAGCTGGTGTTTGCCCCTGTGGTTGAAAAATCAGCAGTGCCTGATGCAGCGCCTGTAACAAGCGGATAGATGTGACCTGCTACCGGCATATCTCCAGTGCCAATTGTAATTTGTGCATGCAACAACACAGGTAAAGCAAGAGAGAGACAACTGATTAAAATCTTTTTCATTTTCTTATTTTAATTTTTTTGAAAGGTATTACTTGTTAATTGTTTTTTCCGAAATCATTGTGCCGTCTTTGTACTCCTGCGTTTTCATTGGCAATCCGCCTTCGTCATATAATTTCCACGAACCTGCCTTTTTTCCTGCTGCATAATTTCCTTCTGCTTTAATTTTTCCGGTGTCGTAATATTCTTTCCAGAATCCTTCTTCATAATTTGATTTGTAAATTCCTTCGGATTTTAAATTTCCATTGTCATAATATGATTTTGATGGACCGTTAATTTCTCCTTTCACATAAATATACTGCACTAATAATTTTCCATTTCCAAAGTACCAGCGGTTCACACTGTCTCGAACACCATCCTTATTAAAGTATCCATTCTCTTGCACACCACCTTCGGGATAATAAGTTCTTCGCCAGCCAACCTGAACTCCATTCACAAAATTTTCTTCCATTTTTAATTTTCCATTGGCTGCATAAGTTTTAAAAAGTCCCTGCTTAATTCCTTTCACATAATTTTCTTCCTTCATCATGTAACCGCTACTGTTTAACATTAAACTGTAGCCTTCTTTTTCGCCGTTACGGTATTCTTCAACTGTATATAAAAAATGATTATCGAAGTAGGTGCGCCAAATTCCATCTCTTTTTCCACTCAATAAATTTCCGGCAGCATATAAAAATTTCGCTGAGTCATATACATACTCATGAACAAGTTTTTGGTTGGAAGCATCTTTCTCATATACAGTATCCAACTTCCCAATCATGTTGGAAGTGTAGGATTGAGAAAAAGAAATAAGAGGTAGAATGAGACTTGAAATGAAAATAAAAAGCTTATTCATGCAGAAAATTTTTGTGGCTGCAAATGTTTTCGATTTTAGTGATTAAAGCAAGTGAATTAGCTGACCGAACAGTTTAAAATAATTTTGATTGCGGTCGTTTTTTCCAAGCCGAACAATGATGATTTGTTTTTCAGGATAAACAAATATGCGCTGACCTAACAAACCATCGCAACTGAAATCGTGTGTACTGCTTCTGTTAATCCACCATTGGTATTTATAAAAATTCACACCGCCCTCTGTTAAAGTTGGGGTGGTACTTTCCTTCACCCACTCCTGCGGCACAACCTGAACGCCATTCCAGTTTCCATCTTTCAAATACAATCGACCGAACTTTGCATAATCTCTTGCAGCAGCATTGATGCAACAGAAAGTTTTTTCCAATCCATTATTTTTCCGGTCAGTACTCCACGATGCATCGAACTCCGCTCCTATTGGCTGCCATATTTTTTCCTACAAATATTCTGTCACCGTTTTTTTTGTTGCCCGTTCTATTATCAATCCGAGCAATTGCGGATTACCGCTTTTGTATTCAAACTTTGTCCCGGGCTCATATTCAATCTTCATATATTCTATTGCTTTACGAAGATTGGTTCCGTAATAAAATTTCGCCGCATCGCTGAATGGATTGTAGTAGCGCTCGGTAAATTTTATTCCCGATGTCATTTGCAACAAATGTTTAATCGTCACTTTTTTGAATGCGGTATCTTTTATTTCAGGAATGTAATTGGTAATTGGTTCATCCACACTTTTTATAAATCCTTCGTGAATGGCAATTCCGATTAATGCTGATGTAAATGATTTTGCCATTGAGAAACTAGCAACCCAACTGCTGTCGGTGTATTTGTCCCAATACTTTTCATATAAAATAGTATCGCGCCGAATAATTAAAAAAGCAACAGATGGTGATTGTTCCAGCACAGCATCGAGCGTTGAGCTGTCGCTATCAAAACTTTTAATTTTCAAATTTCCAGGAGCATTTAATTTATTGGAATAAAAAAAATGAAAAGGTTTGCTTGAATGATTGAGTGAATGCTCGGTAAAAAATTTATAGTCTGTAATGTTTGCAAAATTGCGAACGAAGAATCGATAGACTTTGCACGATGAAAAAACACAGCAGCAAAAAAGAAACAGGAAGAGTGATTTTTTCAAGAATGAAATTCTTTAAATTGGTTTGGCGAATGTAGAAAACAAAGTTTCTATCTATTATATTTTAATGAAGTGGGAATCATTTAAAATTTCTGATATAAATCATCTTGAAAAATTTTAATAATTATAACGATGGCAACAATTAAATTCGACCACTCAAAATAACAACATGGGAAATGTTTCACTGATATTGTTGATGGCTTGCGGAATCGGGTTTTGCGGATTAGCGCAGTTGGTTTCAAAACTGATTGCACCATCATCAAAAAATTTACAGAAACTTCAGGCTTATGAATGTGGCGTACCAACCATTGGCGCTTCTTGGATTCAATTCAATGTCGGTTATTATTTATTCGCACTGATATTTTTAGTCTTCGATGTGGAACTTATGTTTTTATTTCCTTGGGCGGTGGTAAATAAAGAAATGGGCATAACCGCATTCATAGAAATTGTAGTTTTCATTTTCATTTTGTTTCTCGGATTATTGTACGCTTGGAAAAAAGGAGCACTTAAATGGATGTAAAAAAATTAAGAGAATCATTTCCCGGAGAGATTCATGAAAATCCGGGTGGTGGAATTCTCACCGGTAAATTAGAAGATGTTATGAACTGGTCGCGCGCCAATTCATTGTGGCCATTGGTATTCGGAACCAGTTGTTGTGCCATTGAAATGATGCACACCGCATCGGCACGACATGATTGGAGTCGCTTTGGTTTTGAAGTTGCACGCGCAACACCACGACAAGCTGACTTAATAATTATTGCCGGAACCATCGTTTATAAAATGGCTCCGGTGTTAAAAAGATTGTACGACCAGATGTCGGACCCGAAATATGTAATTGCAATGGGTGCATGCGCCATTTCCGGTGGACCGTTTTTTTACAATACTTATTCAGTTGTAAAAGGTGCCGATCATGTGATTCCGGTTGATGTATACATACCCGGTTGCCCGCCACGGCCTGAAGCTTTGTTGCATGCAATGATTTCATTACAGGAAAAAATAAAATCAGGAATGACGCGGGAAGCAATCAGAAGTGAAAGCCAGGCGATGTTGCAACAATAAAAAATTTTTATGACCAAGGAAGAACTCAAATCAACGCTCACAACTTTATTTCCGAAAGCCACTTTTGAAGAAAATGCTTTTGTGAATCTTAATATTTCTTCAACGGAAATTTTAAAAATTTGCACTGAACTGAAAGAGAATCCAATGTTCGATTTCGATTCATTGGTGTGCCTGAGTTGTGTGGATTGGAAAACACATTTCACTATTGTGTACTTGCTGCGTTCGCGTTCGTTCAAACATGAATTGATGGTGAAAGCAAAAATTGACAATCATGAAAATGCAGAAATAGAAACCGTGCGAAATTTATGGATGACTGCTCACTGGCACGAGCGCGAAGCATTTGATTTTTTCGGAGTGAAATTTTTGCACCATCCTGATTTGCGCAGATTATTTAATCCCGATGATTGGGATGGTTTCCCCTTGCGGAAAGATTATATGGATGAAGTTAACATTGTAGAACTGTAAGCCATGATAGATGTTTTAGAAACAAAAGATACCGGCGAATTTATTATCAATGTTGGGCCGCAACATCCGAGTACGCATGGTGTGTTGCACCTAATCATTACGCTCGATGGCGAAATGATTAAAGATGTTGATCCGCAACTCGGATACATTCATCGCTCAATAGAAAAGATGAGCGAGAAGCTAAGTTACCGTCAGTTTATTTATGTAACGAGCCGCATGGATTACCTTTCATCGCACATCAATAATCAGGCGTGTTCACTTGCTGTTGAACAAGGATTGGGAGTTGAACTTCCGCCGCGTGCAAAAGTCATTCGCATTATGATGGCCGAACTCACCCGATTGGCTTCGCATTGTTTGTGGTATGGTTCCACTGGTTTGGATTTAGGTGCAGTTACTCCGTTCTTCTTCGGCTTTCGTGAGCGCGATGAAATACTTGATATGTTCGAAGACACTTGTGGTGCACGACTCACCATGAATTACATAGTTCCCGGTGGAGTGATGTATGATTTGCATCCTGATTTTCAGAAGAAGCTGAAACAATTTATCATCAATTTCAAAAAGAATTTTCACGAGTACCACGATTTGCTTTCAGGCAATATCATTTTTCAAAACAGAACAAAAGGTGTTGGATATATTTCTCCGCAAGATGTAATAGCACTGGGTTGCACAGGTCCTGTTGCGAGAGGTTCGGGAGTGAGTTGTGATATACGCAAGTGGTATCCGTACGAAGGTTATGAGAATCTGCAGTTCGATGAAATATTGGAAACTGAAGGTGATTGTTTTGCGCGATACATGGTTCGCCTGCGCGAAATGGAACAAAGCATTCGCATCTTAGAACAATTGGTTGATGCAATTCCGGAAGGAGAATTTCAGGCGAAAACAAAAAATGTAATTAAACTTCCTAAGGGAGAATATTATCAGAAAGTTGAAACTGCCAGAGGAGAATTGGGTGTTTATTTAATCAGCGATGGAACTCAGTATCCATATCGCGTAAAATACCGCTCACCTAATTTCAGTAATTTATTTGCTATGAAAACAATGGCTGTTGGTCAAAAAATAGGTGACCTTGTTTCCGTTATGGCTATGTTAGATTTGGTGATTCCAGATATTGACAGGTAAATGTTATTGGTTGATTTGTTATCAACTATTAGTAATACAATTGAATAAATATTATTAAAGAAAATTAATTCCATAAAACATAAATCCCCGATGAAAACAAGAAAACAATTTGGTTCACTGATTATTCTGTTAGTAATTTCATTTGCAGCATCAGCTCAAACTTACAATGGCCCTGAAAGTGTAGAATACGACCCAACCGGGAACAGGTATTTTATATCAAACAGCAATAACGGACAAATACTCGCTCGTGATGCATCAGGAAACTTAAGTGTTTTTGCAACTGGAATTTCTCCTGACCCTTATGGTTTGGAAATGGCGTGGGGAAACCTTTATGCATGCTGTGGCGGAAAAATTTATGGCTACAATATGTCAGGAACTCAAATTTTTAATTTGAATTTGGGGGCATCTTTCTTAAATGGAATTACACATGATAACAACGGAAATTTGTATGCTACAGATTTCAGCGCGAAAAAAATCTATCGGGTTAATTTTACCAATAGTACATACAATGTATTTGTTCCTACATCATTATTACCTGCAAGCCCAAACGGTATTATCTGGGACGAAGGGCAAAACCGCTTAGTATTTGTTAGTTGGGGCGGGAGCGTTGCAATAAAAGCTGTTTCATTGGTTGATTCATCTGTTTCAACTTTGGTTACAACATCATTAAGCAGCTGTGATGGTATTGCAGAAGATGGTGCAGGAAATTTTTATATTTCTAATTGGGGAAATAGCACAGTAGTTAAGTACGATAATACTTTTTCTAACTCAACTGTTGTTATGACCGGACTTAGCAGCCCCGCTGATATTTACTATAACATCATTACAGATACTCTTGCTGTTCCAAACAGCGGAAATAATACTGTAGTCTTCCAGAGTTTTGCCCCTGCATCAAGCATAACCATATGTAATAATGTGCCCTTAACATTATTAATTGATAGTATAAGTTGGGGTGCTGATGATGGCTTTGTTTCTGGTGTTGATTCCATGATAAGAGTTGTATTTAAAAACACAAGTAATTATGGGTTTGCATATCCCCTGATTAAATATGTTTTTCTTGATCCGTTGCCAACTGGTATGAGCGTAGAAACCAGTAGCCAGCAATATCAGGTTATTACCTCAGCCTGGAACCCAGGTGTTGAAGTTCCTGCTAAATGCTACTTTGTTGTAAACAATCCAATACCACCCAATTATTTATTGCATTTTTTAATGAGAGCAACAAACCTTTCTCCGGCCAATGTTGACTCCTGTATGTTCTCCGACACTTTCGTTGTAAACCTGAATCCTCAAACTGTTTCAGCTTTTAATATTAAAGAAAGTAATTTTTCAATTTATCCGAATCCGGTATCAGATGATTTAATTATTAATAGTTCATTCTTGCAGGGTCATTCAATTTTAATTACAGATATTTCAGGAAAAAATTTGAAAAAGGAATTAATTAACTCCGATTCACAAAAAATATCGCTCATTGATTTTGCATCAGGGGTTTATTTCATTTCTGTTTTAAATTCAGAAGGGAATTTTATTCTCACAAGAAAACTGATTAAAGAATAATCTTTCAAATTGAATTTGGGTGATACGAAAAATAAAAACCCGGATTGAACTCATTCACATGCTGTGTCAGGCAGCAGAGATTGAACATCAATTATTGCTGATTTATTTATTCTCTTCATTTTCATTGAAACAAAATATATCAGAAGGTGGAGTTACTGAAGAACAAATACTTAAAATAAAATCGTGGAAGCGAAGAATGGTTGGTGTTGCCATTGAAGAAATGACTCACCTCTCCATTGTTTCAAATTTATTAACTTCAATTGGTGGTGCCCCGCATTTCACTCGCCCTAACCTTCCGCAAGACGAACCCAAATATTATCCCGATGGTTTTCGAATGGATTTAATTCCATTTGGGCGCGAAGCATTGCAGCGCTTTGTTGCATACGAGCATCCGAACAATGTAAAACTCAATGCTCCTTCATTTGAAAAAACAAAGCATGCAAGAAGATTAAACATGTTGCAGAAAATAGATTCGGAGCAAATTGTTGCATCTGAAATCACCTATCATACCATTCACGATTTGTATTCGTGTATTCGAAAAGGATTTGAATTATTAGCCGCTGCAAATCAATCACAGCTTTTTATCGGAAACGAAAAATCACAACTCACTCAGAGAAAACACCTTCACTTGTTTAAAGAATTAATTCCGATTTGTGATTTGAATTCAGTAGAACAATCTATTGAAATAATACTGGAACAAGGCGAAGGAACCAACAGTGACATTGAAGGACACTTTAAAGTTTTTAAAGATATTTTAGAAGAGTATGAAGCTGAAGTGAAAGCAGCGCAGGAGAAAAATATTTTGTTTGAACCTTCAAGACCTTGTATTGAAAATCCGTTTTTGCATCAGCCATCCGATTCATCTGCAGTAAATATTATTACTGATGAATTCACTGCTGAAATTTCGTTGTTGTTCAATGCGTGTTATGATTTAATGATGAAAATTCTTGTGCGCACATTCGCGCATCACGAAGAAACCAATGAAGAAATTGCGTTGCTCGCCGATGTTTTTATTTCGTTCATGCACGATGTGATTTCTCCTTTGGGAGAACTGCTCACTTCGCTACCTGCCGGAAAACATTTTCCCGAAAAAACTGCCGGACCATCATTTGAGTTTTCAAGAGACCTGCATTTGATTCCACATAAAAAACCTGCTTGGATAATTTTCAATGAAGAAATGGAAATGCTTTCAACTTTTGCTTTAGAAATTTCAACCCATGAACGGGCAACTGAAAATTCAAAAAACATTCTTTCTTATGTTGCAGAAAAAATGAGCGGATTTTTAGTTCTGTTAAATAAGAAAATTTAAAATATCCATATATCAGAACTTTTAACATCAAAGCAATTATTGCCATTTGTTTTAATGTATAAAAATCAATTTTGATCACGACCAAATAACCACACCTATTTTATTTGACAGGCATTAATTAACATCAACAAAAAAACTCACCTACATTTCACCCCAATGAAATGGTTTAAGTTAATCTTATTCCCTGTTGTAGGCATTATTATAATGCTTTGGATGAAAAAAAACGGATTGCCTCTATTGGCTGCCCGCATGAGTTTTTTATTAATCTGGATAGCCGGTTGGTGGATGAGCGAAGCCATTGACCTTGCTGTTACTTCATTGATACCAATTATATTTTTCCCATTGATGGGAATCATGAACGCCGACAAAACTGCCGCTCAATACATGGAGCAAACAATCTTCCTTTTCATTGGCGGTTTCTTTCTGGCGTATGCTATGGAGAAGTGGCACCTGCACAGCCGCATGGCATATAAAATCATATTGCTGCTCGGCAATAAACCTTCGCGCATATTGCTTGGCATCATGGTTACCACTTACATAATCACTATGTGGATTTCAAATACAGCCACAACCATTATGTTGTTTTCGGCAGTGCTCGCCATTATCCGCAACGAAAAACTTTTTCATCCGCATGGTCATAAGCGCGTGGCGGCGGCATACATGTTAGCACTTGCATATACTGCCTCCATTGGCGGTTTCTCCACTTTAGTTGGTACGCCACCCAATATGATATTCGCTGGGTTTTATGAAAAAATGGTTGAAGGTGCTGAGTCAATAAATTTCCTCCGCTGGTTTGTGTTTGCTTTCCCCATCAGCATCAGCTTTTTTGTTTTGGCATACTTTGTTTTGCGTTTTTATGTAATTGGAAAAAAATATGATTTGCCATTTGACATGCAACACATACGCGACGAACTAAATCAAATGGGAAAACTGAGCCGTGAAGAAAAATCGGTGATGACCGTTTTTTTTATCACAGTACTATTATGGTTCACCCGCGCCGATATTGATTTCGGAAATTTTAAAATGACCGGGTGGAATAATTTGTTTGGTTTTCCAGCTTATATAAAGGATAGTACAGTGGCCATACTTGCCGGCTTCGCGCTCTTTTTAATTCCTGCTTCAAAACATAAAAACGAAAATATTTTAGAATGGAAGGATGTAACAAAACTTCCATTTAAAATAATATTGTTATTCGGTTGCGGTTTCGCCATAGCTGAGGGTTTTGAAATTACAGGACTTGATAAAATTTTAGCAGAAAATCTGGTTGCGCTAAAAGCAATGCCCCCGTGGTTAATTATATTGTCGGTGATTGCATTCGTAACACTGTTATCTGAAATGGCAAGCAATGTGGCAAGTGTGCAATTAATCCTACCGATATTAATACCACTGAGTGTAACCCTCGGCGTTGACCCTTTAACATTGATGGTGCCTGCCACCATTGCCGCATCATTCGGATACATGTTGCCGGTGGCCACAGCTGCCAACACAATAGTTTATGGCAGTGGTTACATTGACACAAAAACGATGTACCGTGTGGGATTTATTTTTAATGTGATAGGAATAATACTACTCACCCTGTTTGCTGTATTCCGGAAGTTCTGATTTAAAATTTTTCATATTAGAAAAGCAGTATGACCATTCAGAATGAAATTACCAGATTGACTATTTTTTTTAATCGTAGCAGAAAACATCAAACTAAGAATTTACCTTAATGCCTTTTTTATCGTTGAGGAAATAGGGCTTAAATTTTCAACCGTTTTGTTACTACTATTTTTATGATTAACAGATTTTTATTCCAACAATTTTCGTTGGTATAATTATAATATCCTCCCAAAAAAAACTGTCCCGATTCAATTAAGAACCGGGACAGAAAAAAGCTTTAACTATGGCTACAAGGTCTCTGCTTTTATTGTTTCATTAAGCCTGAGATTTTTTAAAGTCTGATAAAAATTTTTCTAACCCAATGTCAGTCAACGGATGTTTCAACAATCCAAGTATTGCATCCAACGGACATGTAACAACATGTGCTCCCACTTCAGCACAACGAACAATGTGTAACGAACTTCTGATAGAAGCGGCAAGTACCTGAGTCGGATAACCATATATACCATATATCTGAACAATCTGGGCAATCAGCTGAATGCCATCCCAGTTACTATCATCCACTCGCCCCACAAAAGGAGAGATATAAGTTGCACCGGCTTTGGCAGCCAGTATAGCCTGCCCGGCGGAAAACGCAAGTGTGCAATTGGTTTTTATTCCCTGTTCTGATAAATACTTAATGGCTTTAATGCCATCCTTAATCATAGGCACTTTAACAACTATGTTCGGATGTAATGCCGCAAGGGTTTTTCCTTCAGCAATGATGCTTTTATAATCTGTTGAAATAACTTCAGCACTTACATCGCCCTTTACGATTGCACATATTTTTAAATAGTGCTCCATAATTTTATCATCGCCCTTGATGCCCTCCTTAGCCATGAGCGATGGGTTGGTAGTTACACCATCAAGAATCCCGAGGTCCTTGGCTTCCTTTATCTGAGTAATGTTGGCTGTATCTATGAAGAATTTCATACTGAACTTTCGTGTAAGAAAGGGCAAGTTACTTATATCGCACCGCTCAACCGTTTACCCTTGCTGCCTTCCGACCCTGGGGGAGTTCACAGGAGCTGGTCGTATAAGACTTGCCCGCAGCAAATGTAAACTGAAAAGCAGTATGACAATGAACAATGGAAAGAAAATAGTTTTTAACATTTAAAAAAAATCTACTCGGTAAATTTTAATATTGAGAGTCAGTACTTTAACTTATTAGTTTATATATGAAGGAATAAGAACCAGTTGAAATTATTATTGAAACTGATAAACTTAGTAGCTAATTGATGGGTTAAGTTTATAGTTTTATGGCTTGATTGAATGAAAAATAATAAATTTCTGCTGTTTTTATTAAGCATATTTCTTTTCCCTTTTTGCACCAAAGGGCAAAAGCAGGCTAATCATTGGTATTTCGGGGATAAAGCTGGTTTAAACTTCAATGGAACCTTATCAGCAATAGGTTCAGGCAAACTAAATACCCAGGAGGGATGCAGTGCTTATTCAGATCCTCAAACTGGTCAATTACTTTTTTATACGAGCGGAGATACTGTTTGGAACAGAAATAATATTCCAATGCCAAATGGATTTGGATTAGGTGGACATAATTCAAGTACTCAGTCAGCGCTTGTAGTTCCGAGACCAGGAAGTACCACTCAATTTTACATTTTTACAACTGGTGCATGGGGCGGAATGAATTCATTAAGCAATGGAAGTTTTAATTTGAATTTAGTTGATATGAGTTTAGCTGGTGGTTTGGGTGATGTTACAATTAAAAATCAAGTAATTCTTCCGCAGGTTTGCGAAAAACTAACTGCAACTCTTCATTGTAATGGAATTGATTATTGGGTGGTGGTACACAAATACAACTCTGATAAATTTTATTCTTATTTATTAACTTCAACAGGGTTGTCTGCCGTACCAGTCATAAGTTCACTTGGTATAATTCACGGAGATACATTAGGAGGTAATGGATTTTCAGCAATCGGATATATGAAAATTTCTCCCGATGGAAAGAAATTAGCGCTCGCTTGTTATACAGATATTAGAACAGTTGAGATTTTTGATTTTAATTATAACAATGGAATTCTCAGTAATAAAATAACTGATACCATCTGGTTTAATTATCATGGAAATTCCGGTTTATACGGTGTTGCTTTTTCGCCTGATAATTCGAAACTTTATGTAAGTGATATAAATGATTCAACAATCAATCCGAGTCATGTTTATCAATATGATTTAAGCTCGGGAAATAATGTAACCATACTTGCTTCAAAAACAATTATCCAATCTTCAAATACACAAGCATATGGGGCTTTGCAATTAGCTCCCAATGGAAAAATATATTTAGCCAAATCGGCAAGCCTTAAATTAGATGTAATTAACAATCCGAATGTACAAGGTGCGGGTTGCACATATGTTATTGATGGTTTGCAAATGGGGAATTCGCAAGGACAGCATACCAGCAAACTTGGCCTTCCGAATTTTGTAGAAATTTTTAATACCCCAACGCAATTCAAATTAACTTATGATGGTTGTGGTGGAACTTATACTGCAACATTGCTTGATACAATTATTCCTTACCCCATTACAGTAATCTGGAATTTCGGTGATCCCACAAGTGGAGGTAATAATTCATCCACGCTCTTTAATCCGACGCATCAGTTTACTTCTGTCGGAACATTTAATATTTCATTAACAATCACTGCGGGATGCACCAATTTTGTATACAACACGACAGTTGATTTAACTGATAGTTTTCAGGTTGATTATGGTGCTGATAAAACCATTTGCAATTTCGATAGTGTTCAGTTAACCAATTCGTTTCAAGATGGTGCAAATTATTCATGGTCTCCGGCCACCGGTTTAAGTTGTACAAATTGTGCTTCACCAAAAGCATCTCCTGCTGTTACTACTACCTACATTGTTTCAATTGATGATGGCCCAGGTTGTCACGATGAAGATACTATTGTTATAAATATTTCGAGCGGAGTTACAGCAAGCATTTCAAATGACACTTCAATATGCCCGGGAGAAACAGTACAATTAATTGCATCCGGTGGGTTAACTTATTTATGGTACAGTGATCAATCTTTATCCGACATTAACATCCCAAATCCAATTGCATCTCCATCTCAAACAACAACTTATTCAGTTATTGTTTCAATACCCGGATGCTTGCCTGATACTGTGTCAGTTACTGTAAATATTTTTTCATTACCGGTTGTTGATGCAGGTCCAGACCTTACCATTCTGTTGGGCAACTCTGAATTAATTAATGCAACTTCTGATGGAATTTCATTTTTATGGCAACCCGGATCTGGATTAAACGATTCTGCAATTCTTCAACCACTTGCTGCTCCTGTTATTACCACCACTTATATAATTACTGCCGATAACGGTTTTGGTTGTTTGGCAACCGACACAGTAGTTGTTTTCGTAACCGATGGAACAATACCTGTTTTATATTTTCCAAATGCATTTTCGCCGAACGAAGATGGCATAAACGATTTTTTTGACTATTTAAATTTCGGATTCGATAAAATCTGGTTAAAGATATATAACCGGTGGGGGCAATTGATTTATGAAACCGATTTACCTCACGATGGTTGGGATGGCAAGGTAGATGACCTGCCGTGTTCAATGGGTGTTTATGTATATTATGCAGTTGCCCTAAACCGAGGTGAAAAATATTTCTACAAAGGTAATTTCACTCTTGTTCGATAAGAGAAAAATTATTTGATAGCTACTGAGTGTTATAGTGCAAATCATTTTCTTTCCATTTTATTTACGAAACAATTAACATCTAAGTCAGGAAAACGAATTGTTTATTCATTTATCATCCTTCTACTTTTATCACATGAATAGAATTTTTTTTCTGCTCCTTATTTCATTTTCATCACCACATTTTTCATTCGCACAAAAAGAAGCATCCATTTGGTTTTTTGGAAAACAGGCAGGAATCGACTTCTCTTACTCCTATCCTGTTCCTGTAACTGTTAGCGAAATGAATGTAAAAGAAGGTTGTGTAACCATGTGCAACAGCGGCGGATGGCTGCAATTTTACACCAATGGGATGCAGGTTTGGAACAAGTATCACAAAATAATGCCACATGGTAAAACATTAAAAGGTCACGATTCATCATCACAATCAGCCCTTGCAATTCCGAATCCGGCAAACCCAAATATTATTTATTTGTTTACATCAGATGCAGGCTCCTATGCAAACCCACCGAATAACGGAGTGAGTTATTATAAAATTGATATGACCAAAGAAAACGGGTTAGGTGATATTGTTGGAAAAGATGTTTTGTTGTTGCCCAATGCTGCTGAAAAATTAACCGCAGTAAAACACAAAAACGGAAAAGACATTTGGGTAATGGCGCATGGCTGGAATACTAATAATTTTTATTGCTACTTAATTACAAAAGATGGAGTTGCAAAAAATGCGGTCATCACACGAATTGGAGCCGTTTATCAGGGTGGAATTTCCACTGATGGGAATGCAATTGGTTACATGAAATTTTCACCTGATGGTAAACGATTGTGTTCAGTTATTTATGAAAATAATTTTGCAGAGTTGTATGATTTCAATAACGAAACCGGTGAACTTAGTAATTACAAATTGATTTTTACTCCACAAAGCAAACTGGCTTATGGTTGCGAGTTCAGCCCGAACAGCAAATTATTATACCTTAGTTTTTATGTTACAAACGAAATCTATCAATGGGATATAACACTCAACACCACTGCAGATATTATGCAGTCGGCTGTTTTGGTTGCTCAATCACTGGATAAAAAAATGGGGGCATTACAAAATGCTTTGAACGGAAAAATTTATGTGGCCAAGCACAGTGATTATTTAGGTTGCATTCAGTATCCGAATATCAAAGGAATTGGCTGCGGATACATTGAACAAGGAATTTATTTAAATGGCGGGGAACCACAATTAGGTTTACCAAACTACATTACCAGTTATTTTAATCGTCCATAATGCGATATGAGCTGATTTATAATGAGCAAAGAAAAATTACCTGGATACTGATTCTTGTCCCTTTAATATGGTCGGCCATTTTTATTGGAATCATTCTTTTTATAACCCGAATGCCTGAATGGCTGGTTCTCATTTCTTCAGTTTTGTTATTAGCCGTTTCGTTGATTTCAGTTTTGTTTGTTATAAAAAAATGGCTGACGATAAAATGCAGTGTAGAAATAACTGATGACTATTTTAAATATTCCATGCATAAAAAATCACCTTTTTATTCATACAAGGAAATAAAAATTTCATGGGAAAAAGTAAATAATTTTAAAGTAGAAGGCATAACAAAATCCTTTTATGCTGTATTGAAATTATCAAAGCCAGCTATGAGATTTAGTTTGTCACCTGAATCATATTCAATAAAACATTTAAACGAATTTTCAGAATTCACCAATGAAGTTGAACTCAAAATATCAAATTACAACAGTCAGGCAGAAGAAAAACATTTACATATTATTTCAAACAAAAGCATTTTTGAAAGTATCGGTGCAAGAATGACAGCCGTTGTATTTATTTTGGTTTTATCCGCACTGACTATTTCATATAAAATTTACGAACCCGATTTAGCCATTAATTATACCTGGTGGAAAATTATCTGGCTATGGATTATTTCAGCTCCTTATCTGATGATGGTTTTTCTGAGTTGGAAAAAAAACAAAGGGTGATAATTATAATATCAGGAACAAATTATAATTACAACAGTTTTCATCAATCCAACTAACTCGCCTGCGCCATACGAATAATATTTAAGGCGCCACCGGCTTTAAACCATTCAATCTGCTGCGCATTATAAGTATGGTTCACAGTTATTTCTTCCTTGCTTGCATCAGCATGATTCAGTACAAGTGTTAATGGAACACCGGGAGTAAAAGATTGTAATCCGATGATATCAATGTTATCGTCTTCCTTAATTTTATTGTAGTCATCAGGGTTTGAAAAAGTTAAACCCAGCATTCCCTGCTTCTTCAAATTGGTTTCGTGAATACGCGCAAATGATTTCACCAACACTGCACGCACACCTAAGAATCGAGGTTCCATTGCAGCATGTTCGCGTGAACTTCCTTCGCCATAATTTTCATCACCAACAACTATGCTTCCGATTCCGGCAGCTTTGTATGCGCGCTGCACTTTCGGAACTTCATCATAAACTCCGGTTAATTGATTCTTAACTGAATTTGTTTTTTCATTGAAGAAATTCAAAGCGCCAATCAACATGTTGTTCGAAATATTATCTAAGTGACCGCGATATTTTAACCACGGACCAGCCATTGAAATATGATCTGTTGTACATTTTCCCTTTGCCTTAATCAACAATTTCAAACCAAATAAATCAGTTCCTTCCCAAGCTCTGAAAGCATCTAACAATTGTAAGCGATCAGAATCCGGATTCACTTTTACTTCCACTGAACTTCCATCATCGGCAGGCGCCTGATATCCTGCATCTTCTACAGCAAAACCTTTTATTGGCATTTCAATTCCTTTTGGTTCCGCCAGTTTTATTTTTTCTCCCTTGCTGTTTGTTAAAAAATCTGTGAGCGGATTAAAAGTTAAATCACCCGCTATTGCTAAAGCAGTTACAATTTCAGGTGAAGCAACAAACGCATGTGTGTTTGGATTGCCATCATTGCGCTTTGCAAAATTTCTATTGAAAGATGTGATGATGGAATTTTTTTTCGTTGGATCAGAAGTGTGTCGTGCCCATTGACCAATACATGGTCCGCACGCATTTGCTAAAACAACTCCACCCATTTTTCCGAAAGTATCTAAGTATCCATCGCGTTCAATTGTGAAACGAACCAACTCAGAACCCGGTGTAATGGTGAATTCAGATTTTGCATTCAATCCCATTTCAACTGCTTGTTGTGCAACTGATGCGCTTCTCGAAATATCTTCATAAGAAGAGTTGGTGCAACTTCCAATTAATCCAACTTCTAATTGCGCAGGCCAGTTATTTTCTTTTACTGCAGCTGCAAATTTCGAAATCGGGAAAGCTAAATCAGGAGTGAAAGGTCCATTGATGTGTGGTTCCAGTTCACTTAAATTAATTTCAATTACCTGATCAAAATAGTTTTCAGGTGAAGCATAAACTTCAGCATCACCGGTTAAATGTTCTGAAATATTATCAGCGAGTTTCGCAATCATTTCACGACCGGTTCCGTTCAGGTAATCAGCCATTTTTTTATCGTAACCGAAAACTGAAGTGGTTGCACCAATCTCAGCGCCCATGTTGCAAATGGTTCCCTTGCCGGTGCACGAAATACTTTCAGCACCATCACCAAAATATTCAACAATAGCTCCTGTGCCGCCCTTCACAGTCAGAATTCCCGCAACTTTTAAAATCACATCTTTAGCTGAAGTCCAACCGCTGAGTTTGCCGGTTAATTTTACTCCAATGAGTTTCGGAAATTTTAATTCCCATGCTAAACCTGCCATTACATCACATGCATCGGCTCCACCAACTCCAATGGCAACCATTCCCAACCCGCCTGCATTTACAGTATGCGAATCGGTACCAATCATCAATCCTCCGGGGAAAGCATAATTTTCCAATACCACCTGATGAATAATTCCAGCTCCGGGTTTCCAGAAACCAATGCCGTATTTATCAGAAACAGATGCCAGGAAATCATACACCTCCTTGTTCTGCGATTTTGCCTTAGCTAAATCAGCAGTTGCTCCTGTTTCAGCTTGTATCAAGTGATCGCAGTGAACAGTAGATGGCACTGCAACGGTTGGCCTGCCGGCTTGCATAAATTGCAGCAACGCCATTTGCGCTGTGGCATCCTGCATAGCCACGCGATCAGGCGCAAAATCAACATACGATTTTCCGCGTTGATGAATGTGTGTCGCTACTCCTTCCCATAAGTGCGCATATAAAATTTTTTCAGTTAATGTGAGTGGCTTGCCAACCAATTTACGCGCAGCTTCAATTCGTGAAGGAAACAATTCGTACACCTTCTTTATCATATTAATATCGTATGCCATGGAAATTATTTTTTTTCAGGCGCGAAGATAGTAATGGAACACATTTGCTACAAAGGCAAAAAATAATTATTCCATAGTTTAATTTTCAGCGTGTGATAAACGATGTTTAAACATAGGTTTCCATCTATATAAATGTTCTAACTTCCTGCTCAGATTTTTGGAAGTATTATACTGATGAAGTACATGCCTTCTTGTTTTAAAAAATAGCTGTGCCTTTACTCCTTTATAAACTTACTAATCTTAACTTCTCCATGCTTACTCTGCACCTGTAACAAGTAAACTCCTGCGCTCAATGCACTTATATCAATGGTAGTGTTTGAGTTTATTGGTTTTTGTTGTATCAATTCTCTACCTAATAAATCATTCACACTAATCAGTTTTATTACCTCATTACTAGTAGTTTCAATGGTTATTTCTGATTGAGAGGGATTCGGATAAATCTTTACTCCACTTTCATTATCTATCTCATTTATTCCTGTTCCTACATCAACCAATCTTGCTATTTTAAATGCAAGGGTATTTCCGGAATTTGTAAATCCGCCACCTGAATAATAAGTGTTTTGGAAAACAGCTAAATCAAGGTTACCTCCTGAACCAAATCCTGAATCTACTGCCATTGCCTGTATTCCATTCCAGTAAAAATGATGATTAGGAAAAGTTGTTCCCCCGTAACTTTCTACAATTAATGTATCCCCATTTGCTTTAATTCTTTCGCCTTGATAGTATGGATAACTCGTTCCATGCCAAGTAGTATCATCCCAGTAAGCAAGGTAGGTTGTATCGCCGCACACTTTTTCGAACTGACCGGTGATGTAGAGTTTGTTGTTGAATACTTCCATGTCATTAACACTCGCAGCATTATGGTTTCCATCTAACATGTCTGTTCCAAAACTGCCACCTATAGCACATAAATTGTTCCAGGTGCTGCCATCCCATGATGCAATATTCCAAGCATCTGTATTGCCGGCAAAATCAAAATTGCCACCTGCATATAATTTTCCATTGTAATTTTCCAAACATTCAACAATGCGGGTGCTACCCCATAGTCCTCCACCCAATGTATCCCACTGGCTGCCATTCCATTTTAACACTCCGGGATAAAATCTTCCACCGGCAATTAAATCTCCATTGTATATTCCCAAACTTAAAACATCATCATTTGCGTTAAAGATTATGGAGTGCTGCAGGGTATTAAAATCATATTTATAAATCTTATTATCGCTGCTGCCTACAATCAAGTCGCCATTATACATGATAGCATCACGGGTATGAACAGCAATAAATGAATCCATCGTTCCCGGAAAAGCAATAAAATCAGTTCCGTCAAATCCTATTGCATTGGGGCTGATTATACCTCCGGCTCCATCAAATAAACCAATCATCCAAAGTACATTTCGTTGTGTATCAACCACAAATTTTCTAACACGACAACTTAAGAATGACGAATCATCACAATCAATTCCCGGAACAATCGGTCGCCATTCAAAGTTTTGCGCATGGCTGTTAAAGGCAAGAAGCAATAAAATAAAAGTTGTTGTTTTTTTCATTTGTTATTCATTTATAGTTATGATAGCTCCCCGATACATTTTGTTCTTCGTATCTAATCTGATGAAGTACATGCCTTCTTGTTTTAAATAGAAATGGTGTTGCCACCTTCCGTGTGCTAATGTAATCTCTTGGTGGTAAACTTCCTGCCCTTGCAGGTTGCTGATTATAAGTTGACCTATGTCATCATTTCCGTTATTATAACCTTCGAGTGTGATCCATCCGTCTGTTGGATTTGGAAACACATTAACAGCATATTGAACTGAGTCTGCCTGCTTACCGTTCAGAGTCGGAAAAACTATTCGTTAATGAATAACCTTATTCTTATTTATTTTCTGCAGAAATTATATTTCAGCCCAACAGATGTTCCGATTAATAAATTATGGGGTGCAGTAAAAGGGTTTAATCTTTTATCAGGGCGAAGAATATTATTGCTATACGAAGCTTCCACTCCGGTTGCAAAAGATAAATTCTTAAATACTTTTATATCAACAGATAGATTTCCTATTCCGGCAATTTCTGATTTTTTCAGTTGAGAAGCAACATCCATATCACCAACAGTAAATCCGCTTTTTATTAATTTTCCATACATGGCGCCAATGGCCAAACTGAAATTTACATGTGTTTTTAAAATGCCCGACCAACATTCAACACCATATCTGATTTTCACAGGTATTTGTGTGTAACGCAACGATATTGCATAATCTCTTCGTGTTGGTATTGCTCCGGGTTTTCTCGACAACGAAGTGTAACCATAAGACTGTCCTTCGTCAGAAAAAATATTCCATCCTAACTCAGCACTTATATTTCTGTTTATTCTGTATCCGGCATACACACTGAAAGCTTTTTGAATCCGGAATTTATCAATGAAACTGGTATTCTGTGCAAGTGCTGTATCAGCAAAAGAGGTTCTGTTCAAATTTATTTTTGCTCCTACATAAAATTTATTGCTGCAATTACAGTCAGTGGTATTTACCTTTTGGTCAATTGAAACAACGGGAGTAAGTACTTTTACTGAGTTTTCAACTTTCGAAGCAAAATCATTTTGATTTTCAAAATTTACAAATGAATTAATCAATGGAAGATCAACTATCGAATTTGAATTTTCGTTTGTCACTAAAATTTCCTGAATTGATGATACAGAAAAAATTGATTCAACAACATTCAAATTAACATTATCAGAATTTATTGCTGAGGCCTGTTTTTCAATTTTAACATCAACATATAAATCAGGATTTACAAATGTGGCAGGAGCAGAATGGCTCTTTTGTTTTAACTGCACTTTTTCATCCGGCATTTTACCGCTTGTGTTCGAAACTTTTTTTCGGGTAGCTACGGGATCTAAAACTGCGGTCAATATAATTCCTGTTAAAAGCACAACTCCTATTAACACACCAACCACTCTGCGCCTTTTGTGCGCAACAAGTGCTGCTTCGCGGTCGAGCCCGGCAGATACGCGATACCAAACCCTTGAACGGGGTTCAACTCGCAATCCGCTTAACTTTTCGCGAAAGGCTTTGTCGGTGCTATGATCAAAGAACTGCTGCGGCATATTGTACTTTATTGGTTTGCACGACCATCTTTTGTAAAATGTGGCGCGCTCTTGCTAATTGTGATTTGGAGGTTCCTTCGTTTATGTTCATCATCTCAGCAATCTCCTTGTGTGTGTATCCTTCAATGGAATAAAGGTTAAAAACAGTTCTGTATCCCGGTGATAAACTCTGTATCAATTTCAATAAATCATCTGCTGCCAACTGACTGAAACAATCTTCCTGCACAATGTGCATCGGCACATTTTCAACATCGTACATTTCACTCATCATCTTATTTTTCCGCAAACACTCTATGGCTGTGTTAACGAATATCCGTTTCATCCACCCCTCAAATGATCCTTCGTTTCTGAAATTTTTAAGGTTGTTAAAAATCTTTATAAATCCTTCCTGCAACATGTCTTCAGCCTGGTAATAATCGTTTGCATATCTTAAACAAATAGCAAACATGGTTGAGCCATGCTGGTTGTACAGACTTTCCTGATACTTGCGTTCACCGCGCAGGCATCCGGTTATTAAGTCAGTGTCAGAATAATGGTGCTTGATTCTGAATTTCATTCGAATGATATTTTACAGAGTTAAAGGTAAGCAAAAGAGTTGCAAGTCAAATGTAAAGTAAATGGCATTAAAGTTACCGCTTGATAATATTTATACCATTGTTTGAAAAGTGTCTGTTCGTTTTATTCGGCAAATTCCGACTCCAGAAATTCCTTCATTTTTGCAAACGCACGGGCCCGGTGACTTATTGCGCTCTTTTCATCAGCCGTCATTTCAGCAAAAGTTTTAGTAAAACCATCGGGTTGAAAAATCGGATCGTATCCAAACCCGTTTGCGCCTCTCTTTTTATTAGTAATTATTCCTTTAATAATTCCCTCATACAAAAATTCTTTTCCGTCAATAACCAACGCAATTACTGTTCTGAATTGTGCATTTCTGTTTGTTAAATTATTCATCTCAGCTAAAACTTTAGCCATATTATCTTCTGCATCTTTTTCTTCACCTGCGTAACGCGCACTTAAAGCACCGGGTGCGCCATTCAATGCCTCAACTTCCAATCCTGTATCTTCCGAAAAACAATTCATATTAAATTCCTGATAAATGTGATTTGCCTTTTCCAACGCATTTTCTTCCAACAACATTGTTGACTCTTCCAATTCCAAATCATAATTCAAATCAGCCAGTGTTATCAATTCGTGTTGTGACCCAATCAGCCGATTGATTTCATCAACTTTATTTTTGTTTTGTGTGGCGAATAATAATTTCAATTTGAAAATTTTAAAGTGAAAATATTTTCTTCAGTACAGGAAACACTACTTTTTTCTTTGCATCAGATTTATACAGTTCGGAAAAAGAATCTGATTCAATAAAAGCAAAATCGTTAAAAGCGATGATTGCATATTTTGTTGCTTCAATGTGTAATCCCAATTCTGTCGGTGCTATTCCAAATGCAACCATTGCTTTTGGCTGCAATTCTTGTTTTACCTGTAAAAAACTGAACTCAAAATTTTTCAAATCAATTAACCCAATTTCATTTTCGTTTGACTTCAAATTAGTCAGCATCCGTTGAAACATGGTTTCTACCTCAGGAATAAAAAACGGAACACCTTCTCCGTTTGTAATAAATAAAATTTTCTTTTCAAATCCTCCTCTTAAATTAAATTCAGATTTATGTTTTTCTTTCAGAATAAATAATTCTGTTCCATACAAGTTTTTCAGCATGGAGTTTTCCGAATCAACTATTGTTTCCAAATCTTTTTTTATTAATGACTTCAAAAATATTGAATTCAGACAAACTGTTTCAGAAAAGAATTTATGATTTGATTTAACTGAAAGTAAATACATTTCGCCCTCGATGTCATGATTATTAATCGCTCCATTTTAATGAATGAATTTTTTTTGTTTTTCTATCGGATTTATAGTTGGTCGCTGTTTCTTGCATTGATGTTTTTGTTTCTTCCGTTCATGATTATCGCTGCGTTTTTCGGCATTTACATTGGCGGAAGTATTATTTTCTTTCTGATAAAAATATGGGCAATGCTCTGGTACTTTTTCTGCGGACTCCGGCATGAGAATTCAGGATTGCGACCTGATAAAAAAGATGGTCCGTTTATTTATGTTGCCAATCACGATAGTTATCTGGATGCACCCATCACCATGCTATCGTTGCACGGGCAGTTTCGGGCGCTTGGAAAAACTGAAATCCGCCGCATTCCTTTTTTCGGATGGATTTACCGGTATGGCGTTATACTCGTTGACCGCAGTGATAAAGAGAACAGAGCAAAAAGTGTTCGGATTTTAAAACATGTACTTTCAAAAAAAATTAACATCATTATATTCCCTGAAGGCGGATTTAATTATACTGAAAATCATCTTGGTAAATTTTACGATGGAGCTTTTCGCATCGCCATTGAAACACAAACACCGATTGTGCCGATGGTTTATCTGAATGTTAAAAATATTTTACCACGCGATTCATTCTTTAAATTATCACCCGGAAAAACAAAAACAATTTTTCTTGAAAAAGTTCCGGTCAACGGAATGACAATGGAGAATATTGGTTCATTAAAAGAAACAGTGATAAAAATGATTGAAGCAGAATTAATAAAAAATGAATTCCATAATTTTTAATTTTCAATTCATCTTTGTCCACTTCAGAAAATGGATTCACTTACACACATAGTAATAGGAATGATTGAAGGCGAATTAATCGCCGGTAAAAAGTTAGGTAAGAAAGCAATGTTGTTTGGAGCCATTGCCAACAGTTTGCCTGATATAGATGTAGTCACTGCTTTTTTTGTTTCAGTAGATAAAAGTTTGCTTCAACACAGAGGCTTTACTCATTCCATTTTATTTGCCATACTTATTTCAATTGCGGCAGCCTATTTATTCAGTAAAAGAAACCAGTCACTTGAATTTTCAGGTTGGTTAATGCTTTGGGGTTGTGGGTTATTCTCTCACATTTTTATTGACTCGTTAACCGCTTATGGAACAGGTTGGTTTGAACCCTGTACGCACACACGGGTTACTTTCAATACCATTTTTGTTGCTGATCCGTTTTATACTTTACCATTACTGATTGCAGCAATTGCTTTGTTAATCAAGCGTGGTTTCAGCAGAGGCCGCACAAGTTGGGCGCTCATAGGCTTGCTGCCATCATTGTGTTATTTGGGCTATACTTTTTATAATAAATCAATGGTCAATAAAATTGCGGAAGAAAATTTTATTCATCAGGAAATAAAACCAACACGGTACATAACCACTCCTACTCCTTTAAATAATTTTTTATGGTTCATTCTTGCTGAAGACAATGACGGATATTATACCGGCTATTATTCAGTGTTCGATAAAAAGGATACCGTTTCATTTTATTATATCGCAGGAAATCATGAGTTCGGAAATGAATTCATAAATGATGAATCATACAAACGACTCGTTCGTTTCTCGCAGGGATACTATTGTTTAACAAAGGATAGCGATGGAAATATAAGCTTGCACGATTTGCGATTCGGATTAACTGATTTATTCGGAGCTGAAAAAGAATTCGTTTTCAATTATGATTTGAAAAAAGACGGAGATCAGATGGTGATACAACGCGGACGAATGAAAGCAATCAGTTCCGAATCGTTTAAAAAATTAATTGAACGGATAAAAGGAATTTGAAGAGTTATAAATGAAATTAAGTAAAGCACATATTCTTCTTTTTCATCGTGTGCATCCTACGCGTGATCCGCTTTGGGATCCCATGGATCCCAAATTATTTGATCAGGTATTAAATTATGTTTCGAAGAAATATACAGTTTTATCAATGTCGGAAATCACTTCCGGAAAAGACATAAAATCTGCAAAGCCAATTGTAGCCATAACTTTTGACGACGGTTACAAAGATTTTATTGAATACAGTTTACCAATACTTACTAAATATAATCTGCCATCATCCATGTATGTTGTAACAAACTGTATTGATGAAAATAGTCCGACCTGGACCTATATGGTTGATCATTATTTTTTTCATACCCGGAAATTAGAAATAGATGATGTTCCGTTTGAAGGTTTGCCCGAGAAATATTTAATCACCAGATGGAACTCAAAATCTGAACGATTGAAATTCGGCAGTTCGTTTAAACAATTCATGAAAACCATTTCAAACGAAAAAAGAAAACTGCTGTTGAATCACATTATTGAAAATTTCAATGATGTAAAATCTCCGGGTGGAATGATGATGAATTGGAGTGAGATAAAAACTATTTTATCTGAGAATGTTGAAGTTGGTTCGCATACAGTTAATCATCCACCGCTGGCAACACTTGAAAATGAAAATGAAATTAAAAGCGAATTGATTGATTCAGGTGAACGGATAAAACAAATGACCGGAAAATTTCCGGACGCCATTTCATATCCCGTGGGAAGTTATGATAAACGAGTGATGCGAATTGCAAATGAAACAGGATACCGAATCGGCCTGGCGGTGAATCATAAAATTTACAAACCTGAAAGAGATAATCTTTTTGAAATTCCAAGACTGGAATTGTATAACGAAAGTTTTTTGAAAACAAAATTGCGTGCAACCGGATTTTATTCTTCTGTAAAAAATATTCTTGGGAGATGAAAATTATTTTACTCTGCGGTGGTCAGCCGAATCAGATTGCACTTGCAAATAAAGTGTCGCAGGAATTTAATTTAGTTGGAATAGTGATTGAGAAAAAACCGGGTAAAAAATTACCGGAGTTCAAAGTCAAACAATTATTTATTAAAGTATTGGATAGAATTGTTTTCAAAAAAATTCATCAGACATGGAAAAATCTTATGAATTATTATGCAACTGATTATTCAGCATTTCCAAAAACAGAAACGATAACAGTAAGCAATATAAATTCAGAGGAAACTATTTCCTTCATAAATAAACTGCAGCCGGATTTAATTATGGTATCAGGAACCGGATTAATAAAAAATAAAATTTTATCGCTGCCCATAAAAAACGGAATAGTAAATCTTCATACCGGTTTATCGCCCTTTATTAAAGGCGGGCCCAATTGCACCAACTGGTGTATGGCTACCAGGCAATATCAATACATCGGCAATACAATTATGTGGATTGATGCAGGAA
Organism: Chitinophagaceae bacterium; assembly: GCA_947474435.1. Classification (GTDB taxonomy): domain Bacteria; phylum Bacteroidota; class Bacteroidia; order Chitinophagales; family UBA10324; genus UBA10324. The sequence goes on from CANJII010000002.1 coordinate 154,363, forward strand.
TAGATTCAGGTGCTTTGATTGCAACCGAACAAACACCATTAAATGGAAATGAATCTTTTGAAGAAATTCATATCAAGGTAATGGATCATGCTCACGAACTTTATTTAAGAAGCCTTCGGCAAATAGAAAAAGATAAATCAAATGTTCCGTCAGTACTGCAATCATCCATTACAACCGGAACAACTTATTTTACTAAAGACTGGAATTTAAAAGCGAGATGGAAATTATTCCAATCAATTTCATCTGATGATTTCAGAAAAAATTACAACTCAGCAGAATTTATCCGATTAAAAAAAGAAGTAA
>CANJII010000003.1 GCA_947474435.1 Chitinophagaceae bacterium
ATCAGCAATGGTAATTGGGAAACTGCAACCCAGTGAATCATAGAACATGTAGTAAAGATTCAGGTAGCCGGTGAATGGAAGCACGAGCGGAGCCATCACCACCATTTCGTGCAGCTGTGGTCCGCCGCCGATGCCGAAGTAGGTCACATTTTCTTTTGCAATGGTATCCATGTTTGAATCAAACAATATAAATCCGGGATAACCAAACAGTTCGGTTGTTGTATTCGATGCGTTGAGTGAAATGGTATCGTTGCCGAGTGTGCAGCAATCAATAACCAGCGAATCGCACTGCGGAAGATTTTGTGCATGAATAAAAAACGGAACAGAAAAAAAGAAAGCGAGAAAATATTTTTTCATGGGGATGAATTTTTATGAAGATGCAAGTTATATAAAACCTGCTTTCTGTTTTTCATTTCTGAATTTCAATCTGCTTAGTTCATCTTTAGATTTTGTATTGATACTTGTACTTACTTAGTACTTGTATTGACTAAATACCTTTTTTAAAGCATGGATGTCCACAGCAAAAAAGTAAGGAGCTATAATATGTCGCGGGTGAAAAGTAAAAACACCAAGCCCGAAATGCTGGTGCGGAAATTTCTTTTTGCGCATGGATACCGTTACACTTTGCACGATAAAAAATTACCCGGCAAGCCCGACATTGTTTTACCGAAGTACCGCACTGTAATATTTGTGCATGGCTGCTTCTGGCACGGACATAAAAACTGCAAGTACTTTACAATACCCAAAACACGCACGGCGTGGTGGAAGAATAAAATTGAACACAACAGTGCAAATGATAAGAAGAATATAAAATTATTGAAGAAAGATAACTGGAAGGTGATTGAAATATGGGAGTGTAAATTGAAAGCACAAAAGCAGCAAACAACTTTATTGAAACTTCTGAAAAGTCTGTAAGACTTAATTAAAGTTTTAAACAAAATCGAAAGTTCACTTATAGCCGATTGACTCATAGTCCAGTCGAAAATACTTTCGGGCATGAACATTAAGGAAAGAATTGGCGCCCGAATAAAAGAGTTGCGCCTCCAACTTGAACTCACTCAGGAAGCATTAGCATTTAAAGCAGAGGTTGACAAAACTTATTTTAATGAAGTTGAAAATGCAAAGCGAAACATCGCTGTTATCAATCTTGAAAAAATAATTCTTGCTCTTGATGTGAGTGTGCAGGATTTTTTTGATTCTGAATTATTCACTTCTAAAAAACGAGGCAAGAAATGAACGGAGCAAGTGAATATGAATTATTGAAGACAACAATTATTGAATCTGTTGGAAAAAAATTTCTCGTTGCTCTTTACGGACCTGATAATTATCGCGCTGCGGTAATTACACATTATGCTTATTCGAGAAATAGGAAATTAAGAAATACTGCAATTCAATATCTCAATGAAATCCTTAGAGAGAATGATGAATTCGAAATGCCCGATGTAGTTGCAGAGGAAGCAATTCAAACCTATTTCAATTTCGATGATATTCCTTTTCATAAACCGAAGAAGCCATCATTTACATTCATTGATTTGTTTGCAGGGATTGGCGGTTTCAGAATTGCAATGCAATCTCTCAATGGTGAATGTGTTTTTTCTTCTGAGTGGGATGAAGAAGCTCAGAAAACATATTACGCAAACTTTGGAGAAATTCCTTTTGGTGATATAACACAACAAAGAACTAAAGACTGGATTCCAAAACAATTTGATGTTTTGTGTGCGGGCTTTCCATGTCAGGCATTTTCAATTGCAGGAAAACGAGGTGGGTTTAATGATACAAGAGGAACATTATTTTTTGATGTTGCTACTATTATTGAAAAGCATAAACCAAAAGCAATTTTTCTTGAAAATGTAAAAGGGCTTGTAAATCATGATGGCGGAAAAACACTCTCAACAATTCTCAATGTACTCAGAGAAGATTTAAATTATTATGTACCGAAGCCGCAAATTATAAATGCAAAATATTTTGGTGTTCCTCAAAACAGAGAGAGAATTTATATAGTTGGTTTCCGACAAGACCAAAAAGTAAATGAATTTGAATACCCTGAATCAAAAGATATAACAAAGAAAATTACTGATGTGTTTGAAGACAAGCCGGTGTCAAGCAAATATTATTTATCAAATCAATATCTTAATACTTTAATAAAGCACAAAGAAAGGCACGCAAGTAAAGGAAATGGTTTTGGCTATGAAATAATTCCTCATCACGGTGTTGCAAACGCAATTGTTGTCGGTGGAATGGGAAGAGAAAGAAATTTAGTTGAAGACAATCGTCAAAAGGATTTGACGCCTGTTACACATATTAAAGGCACGGTAAATACACAAGGCATAAGAAGATTAACTCCGCTTGAATGGAAAAGGCTACAAGGTTTTCCTGAAGAGTTTAAGATTAATGCAGTTTCAGATGCATCACTCTATCGGCAGTTTGGAAATTCAGTTGCCGTTCCGGCAATAAAAGCAACAGCAAAAAATTTACTTGAAAAAATAAATCTTATTTAATATGCCAACAACTGGAAATAAAGGTGAGTGGAGTGAAATATATGTTTTACTTAGACTTCTATCGGACTTAAAGTTATTTTCTGCTGATGAAAATCTCAACAAGACAGATTCATTTCTAAATATTATTAGTATTAAAAGAAATGATAATGGAGAATTCAAATATTTTCCTCAAAGAGGAAATGTAAATGTTATTGATGCTTCAACAAATGAGACAATCTTTTCAATTTCAACTTCTGAGTTATCTGTTCTTTCAAAAAAAATATTTAACCAAATAAAAGCAGGGCGTGGTTCTTCTTTTTCAATGAGTTCCAGTGTTCAAAATGATTTAAAAGATTTATCAATAAATAAACTTAAGGAGTCTTCGAATAGCAAGGGCGATATAAATATTTATTTACACGACCCGTCTTGTGGAATTAATACAGAGAAAAAATTCAGCATTAAATCTTTTATCGGAAGCTCTCCAACATTATTCAATGCAAACAAGACAACAAATATTATTTATGAAATAAAAAATTCAGAAAACACTCCGCTCACTTCGGGTTTAATTTCAAAAATCAATTCAATTGATACTAATCATAAATACATTGATAGAATTAATGCAATAATTTCTAATGATTATAAACTGAAATTTTATGGTTACGAGGATGAAACTTTTTTATTAAATCTAGAACTCATTGATAGCAAGCTTCCTGAAATTTTAGCTTTTGCAGTTCTTGAAAAATATGCAAATAGAATTTCAAAGATTCCGGAAGTAATAGAAAACCTGAATCTCAAAAACCCAATGAAATACAATTTGAATCTTGGACACAATTTTTATGAATATCGAATTATAAATTTTTTAGTTGAGGTTTCCTTAGGAATGACTTCGGCTGTAGTTTGGAATGGTGTGCATGATGCTACAGGAGGTATCATTATTGTCAAAGATGATTCTGAAGTTTTATGCTATCATCTTATTGAGTTCAATAAATTCAAGGCTTATCTTAAAAAGGCTGCACGCCTTGATAATCCTTCGGGTAGTAGAATGGGATATGGTGTTATCTATAAAGAAAATGAAAAAACATTTATCAAATTGAATTTTCAAGTCAAGGCTTAAAGACGAAGCAAAAACAAAAAACCCCGAAGAAAAATCTTCAGGGCTTTTTTAATTTCCAAAAACTAAACTGTTACACCAACTTCAATCTCACTTCAAGTTTAGCATCAACTCCTGTTTCCACTTCCTTAATTCCACCCGCAACAATTCTTCCTGCTAAAGTGCAGGTCCATTTATATTTTCCGGGGTCAAACGATACTAATTTTATTTTTCCTGTTGCATCAATATTCAGAGTGTGTAACACTGGGTCATTTTGTTTTTGATAAGTAAACACTGCTCCCGTTCCTGCTGCCCCTGTTTCATCAAGCACCACATTAATATTCAAACTCGAACTTCCCGGAGGAGAAACCATTTTTAAAACTGTATCAAACACAAAAAGATTTAACAAACCTGCATCACCCCTGCATGCTTTCAATGAGTCATTATGTATGTCACTCAGTTTATCATTCAAAGCATTATTCGCTAAAATCTTCGATTGTGTTCCCACACCTGTTGTAGTGGCAAGTTTAAATTCAGCATACTTATCAGTAAATGCTTTCGCATCATTTTTATATTGCGTCGGAAAAGTATCCGGCATATTCTGATTCACACCTGCAACCACATCAGATAATACCACCGTATTATTAAGTATAAAATCATTTCCGTTTCCAACCATGGTCTTTGTGAATTCCCAGTTTTTATTAGCCGCTTTCCGGTAATTGGTCATACCCGCAATTCCGTACTGGCTTTCTCTTTCTGCCTCCGGAAAAATATCAATGTAACCCTTTAAGTCCTGTTGATTATTCAGGCACTTAGTGTTCAGCACTTCCAACTGCACGCGCAGTTGTTCCCCTTTACCGCTCCGCACATCATCATCAGGAAGTGCTTGAGCGTCCGCAAGTTCTTGCTCCAGATCAGTAATCATCTGAGCAATGTACTTGCCTTTGTACGCTTTGAATTTTGCAAGATTGGTGTCAAGGTTTCCAATCATGGTTTCTGCAACAGAATAAAATTCTGACTGCATGCAATCGTAATTTGGGTCTGGAATGTTTGCCATTTTGTTGATGGTTTTTTTAGTTAAACAATTTTGTTTTCTTTTCGAATTGAATGTTTAACGCGACCCTGTTTTGCTTTATTGTATATGATTGAAAAAAAACTCTTTATAGGCTGTCAAACGCCCTGTTTCTTTACAAAACACGCATTTCAGCTCAAAAAGGGCATTTCATGGCATGTATAATCCATATCCCCACCATGTATAATTGGTATCCCCTCCTTGTATAATTGGCATCCCTACCTTGTATAATTTATCTTGGCTCGTGTATAATCTGCATCCCCTTATTGCATAATTAATTTCCGTCCGTGTATATGCAGCACCCCTTACTTGCATAACTCGCATCTTCATATTGCATTATCAGTTTCCCATCCGTGTATTATTAATCTTGGTGCTTGTATAATTAATTTCAATACTTATTAATAATACCTTTACTACACACAATAAAAATCAATGCTTATGAAAAAGATATTACTGTTTCTCACCACCATTATTTCCATCTCCGCATCGGTGCTTGCACAGGATACAGAGGGCACCTTCGACCACCCGATGTTTCCGACCCGCATGACCAATTACATCCGCACCGAGTACAGCACCAATTTCGATGCAGCAGATTTTTCCACCACAGCAGGCGGCAACGATGTGGTGACCAAGGAAGGCACCAAAACAATGGTGCGCTACGATTTCAATACCGAGTCGGGTGCATCGAAACCAAGTGTGCTGCAGATTCTGCGCAACTATGAAGCCGCTGCAAAAAAAGTGGGCGCTGTAACCGTGTTCCTCAGTGCCGATGAAGGAATCGGTACCTATAAAATTGTAAAAGATGGTTCGGAAGTGTGGGTGAAAATTGAATGCGGCGGCGATGGCGGCAATGATTTTTATTACCTCACGGTGCTGGAGGTGGCTCCGATGGTGCAGGAAATAACTTCAACAGATATTTTATCGGCGCTCACCAAGGACGGGCACATGGCATTGTACATCAACTTCGAAACCGGCACGGCAGATATAAAAACAGAATCAATGGTCACCATTGATCAGTTGGTGGAAATGCTGAAAGCAAACCCAACACTCAAAATAAGTATTGAAGGTCACACCGATAATGTGGGCACAGCAGCAGCGAATCAAACCCTGTCGGAAAACCGCGCGAAGGCTGTGATGAATGCAATTATTGCCGTGGGTATCAGCGCGACACAGCTGTCAGCAAAAGGATGGGGCGCTACAAAACCCATTGCCGATAATACCACTGACGATGGCAAGGCAAAAAACCGCCGCGTGGAAATAGTGAAGGTGAACTGAATGAGGACTGTTACACTTATGAACAGGATTTCTGCAAATAGACTACCTTTGGAAACGCTATTCAACCGGAACATTCCCAATTATAGTCACACCAATTTTTCTTTCATCGTTTTCACACTTTAAAAACCAAAGTCATGGCACGCGAATTAAAACGGAACACTTTAAAAGATGGATTTTACATTGAGGTATGTTCCATGGGCTCGCGCCAGGGTGGAATCAGGATTGCTTCTGAAACATTTGAAGAGATGATGCGGCAACAAGAAAATTATAAAGCCAATAAGTATGTGATAATATGGGGTGAGCACAAAGAGGGTAAATGGTTGCATGAAAAAAAATTACCTGCCGAACCTACAGCACCCAAGCAGAAGAAGGTGACTGCCTGAAATTATTTTTTATTAAATAAGGTTGCAGGTTTTACAGTTGCGTATGTTTTGAATTGTTTTAGCATTCAATTCTTTTTTTACTTGATTGCAACCAATTGTTTTCTGTACAGTATTCGCAGTACTGATCACAAAATTTATTTTTATGCGACTGATGGCGGTTTCGTTTTCAGGAAAGTGCGCTTGCTCTTAGAGATATTTGTTAATTATAGAGAAAGAAACAATTCTTGCGGTCTGATACATCGGTTTCTTTTAATGAAATTTATTTCTCTGTCAGTTAAAGGTAAAATTCTTGCTGCATGATAGTGATATTACCTGCAAAGAAACCTTTCTCCATTCAGTACCAACGGTTTTCATGCCGGGAGTAATGTAAGTGCATGGGTAGAAACCCAATTCAAGGGAGTTCAACCCTGCTTTCCGATTGGTTGACTCTATTTTACTTAACATAATATCAGGTTTTTTGTTTATAAATATTTTTACGAAATTTATGTAAACTTTCGTAAAAGCATATGGTAACAATTTGATTATAAATGGACTATATAAATTTTGTAAAAAATTCATTATCAACTATTTGAATGTTGATAACTCCCAAAAACCATTTTCGGAACCCAAAAGTAAAGAAACCCGCCCCGAAATCTTAACAACCTAAAAAAGGGGAATAATATGAAGAAGATAATCTTCTTTTTTTTAATGCCGGTTAGCTTAAAACTGGCAAAGTACACCGATGAGAAACTGATTGTTTTCATCAACAATGTACTCATTTCTATAATAGCCAATGCGGCCATCTTTGTTAACACTCAGGCATTACTGCCCGCTATGAAAACGGCGATAAAAAATTTCTCGGATGCCTGTGCAGCAGTAAAAAATGGACCTGCCGGATCGGCTGCCGCCAAGGATGCGCTCCGGCTGCAGTTGGAAACGCTGATTAACCAAATGGCTGTTTCATGCTGGACAGAATCAGTTAACAGCATTGATACTTTTAAGAAAAGCGGATTCAACACCCGCAAACCTTTTGAGCACATTCTATCGCTTTTAACACCTGTGAAGTTATTGCTGAAACAATGCAGCTTTCCAAATTCGTTGCAACTTACTTTTAAAGCTGTTGAACATGCAGTGTACTACAAAATCCGAGTAATGCTCACCGATGGAACTGTGGTAGCTGAATTGACCACCACTGATTCCCGCAAAACAATTATCACTGATTTGAAAAGAGGTGAACATTACTTTGTGCAGGTTTCGGCTTGTTCTGCAAAAATTCAGAGCGAGTGGAGTTCAAAAGTAGATGCTATTTGCGCCTAAGTAGTTTCGGGTTTCGAATTTGTAGTTACGCGTTTTGGATTATTGCTCCTAACCCGCAACCCAAAACTAACTAACCCACAAATGAAAAAGAAGGTCCTTGCAGCAATGCAGGGACTTTTTTTTGCGGCGTAGAAATTGCCTTAGTGTATCTGGGTTTAATAAGTTAAGTGTAAGTTATTGATTAATGGAAGGCCCTCCGTAGAAATATGGGGGGTTTTTTTTATCGAAGAATAACATTTACTTAACGGAAAGTTTAATTGTTAGTAATAGCAGTAGCCGAAGTTTGCAATACAAATACAAATTACCATGTCAAGTTTAATTTTAGTGTGCACCATTTTCGTGATTCTGTTCTGCTATATCGGAATCAGTGTTGCAGCACACAACAAGAAAAGCAAGAACCACTAATCGTATAATGGTTAATTGAGAAGGGTGGTTTTCGTCCCTCCCCTTCTTTTTAATATCCAGTAGTGGATGAGTTTTTTCCACTTTGTTTCACGGGAAACATTTTTACAGGAATTTGTCGATCAATTAATTAGCGAGAGCATTATGCCTTCCTTATCCTCCCTATCTTGAATTAGGCACTTCCCTAACCCTCCTTACTAGGAGGGAATAATACTAAGAATATTCAAGTTCCAGATTTTAAAAAAATGACTCTGGTTATAATTCAGGTTGAAATTTAATAACCGTAACGCATTCCCCTCTATAATGATGGGTTAGGTGGTTCATCCCGGACCTAAAAGTAGGGAGGTGTGAAATTAACGGCTTTCCCAAAGATTCAAATAGAAGTCTTCTTTGGAGCGCATGATTTTTTGATGAGCTGGTTTCTTGTCTTTATAGCCACATAAATGAAGCAGGCCATGAAAGATAACTCTGTTCATCTCTTTTTCTATGGGTTGTTTAAAGGCCTGAGCATTTTCCTTCACGCGATCCATAGAAATAAAAACATCGCCGGAAATTTCAGCGTGTTCTGAATAATCGAAGGTAATAATATCAGTCAATGTATTGTGCTTGAGGTACTGCATGTTGAGATTCAGGAGATAATCATCGGTGCAAAATATATAATGCAGGTCGCCAATTTCGTGTTCCTCGGAATAGGCGAGGAGCTGAATAAATTCAGATAGCTTTTTAGTATTCTTTAATTTGAATGATGGAAGGAGGGAATGAAACTCAATGGGCATATTAATGTTTCACGGGAAACATATTGATTAAATACTAAAGCGGATAGCCACTTTGCTGCCGTTATCACTGAATTCAACACTATCGGCAAGCGCTTTCATGAGGAAAATACCGCGACCAGTAATCTTCTCGATATTAGCGGGATCAGTAGGATCGGCAACATTGTTAAAATCGAATCCTGTTCCCTGGTCTTTCACAGTGAAAATAACTTCGCTATCTTTTTTATCAACCCGGAGCAAAACAGATTTAGAAACATCGTTTTTGTTTCCGAGTTCAATGGCATTTTTAACAGCTTCGCTAACAGCCACAAGCATATTGTTTCTGATATCTTCATTCAATCCGAGTGTTGAACCGATATCGTCTATCATGGCTTCCACCCTGTGCATACTGTCGATGCGGGAGGGTAATTCTATTTCGGCATGTTTCATTTCCGTAATCATAAGAGAACAAATGTAATTTACTTCGATAAAGTTTTAAAGTAGTCTTCCACTAAACTTTTGTAAAAGGGTTGCAGGTCTGGCGAAACGGTTTTGTACAATTCCAGCTCCGCTTGTTTCTTTTTCAGGTATTCTTCCAGTGAAGGAGGGACTGGGCGCGACATTTCGTTTCCACTTTGCGATTCGCGCTTGTTATCCTGGTCGCGTTCACGCTCGGCATTTTCAGCATCCAGCAATTTGTTTAGTATTTCCTGTTGGCGCTTTAGTGTTTCGGGTGTCAGCTGCTTGTTAAGCAATTCTTTTTCGGTTTGCTCCATTTGATTTTGTAATTCACCAAGGTTTCCCATAGAGCCTTTTCCATCCTTATTCATTTGGTCATTTAACTGCCGAAGCATTTCGCGAATGGCGCCTTGTTGTTGAGCCAATTTCGCGGCCTCTTCACTTGGCAAACCTCCTGAACCTTCTCCGGGCTTCTGTCCCGGCTTGTCGCCAGGCTTTTTACCGTTCTTCATTTTCTCACCCAGCTCACTCATTTTATCATTGAGCTGTTTTTGCATTTGTCCCATTGAACCTGGTTTTGGCTTGGAACCGCCCGGTTTTTTACACATGGCGTTTCCGGGTTTGGCATTAGCCATTTGCTGCTGCATCTGCTGCATAACTTCATCAAACATCAGTGCCAGATTATTGATATCAGTCATAATGAATTGCTGATTGGAGGCTGCAACATTTGGCTGACGGGCTTCAAGATTTGAAATGGAAAAATCCTGATTCTTTTTAATGTCAGCAATTTGTTCATTGGCAAATTGCTTTATCTGAAATACTTTCTTACTCAGTTCCTGAATACTGTCTTCCACCATTTTAAAATCGGCCTGCAAATCTTTCTGATCCTTCATAATCTGAAGGTACTTGGGATTGTAAATGTTTGTGGTTTTGGTTTGTTCAATCAGGTCTTCCTGTTCGAAAGAAATTTTAATCAGATTATCCAATATCTGCCTGATGGCCTGCATATCCAGTTCGGCCTGTTCTTCTTCAGCGCTTTGCATGGCGGCATCCATTTTATCAGCCAATTGTTTCATTTTGTCGGCAGCGCTCTTTTGACTCTTAGATGCTTTGCTGTTGCTTTTCTTCTGTAACTCGCTGCCAGCTTGCTTTTGGTCGCTTTCAATGGATTCTTCATCTGACTTTGAATCAGGCATATCAGTTGGATCATCCAGTTCCTTATTCAAAGAATCCAATTTCTCTAAATCTTTTTCAACATCATCAAACTTTTTGTTAAGGTCATCCTGCTTTTTATTCAGGTCTTCAGGTGATTCCTTTTTATTTTCTGTATCCTTGCTCAATTCATCCTGCTCTTTGGAAAGTTCTTTCAACTTATCTGAAGTTGCTTCCATTTTCTGTTCGAACTCCATCTTTTTGAATAACGAAAGCATTCGGTCTAATTCTTTTTGAAGTTCCTCATTATCAGCCTTCTGATCCTTCAATTTGTCCATTGCATCGTCCTTATCCATTTTCTCCATCATCTCTTTTAATTTATCGAGCATGGATTTCATTTCTGGTGTAAGCACCTGATTGGCAAGGTCCTGCAGCTGCTTTTGTTTTTCTTTCAGTTCAGGTGAAAAGTTTTCAAATTGATTTTGCTGTGCTGCATTTTCGTTCATTTTCTGCTTCACATTTTCAACATCCTTCATTACTTGTTTTTGCTTTTCAAGTAAATCATCCATTTTCTTTTTGTCCTCCCAGTTCAAATCTTTCTTCTGCATTAATTCATCACTCAGCTTTTGCAATTCATCTGTAATTTTTTGCGCTGATGAGAGGGAAGACTGCAGTTTTTCTTTTATGTCGTCGTTATTATTTTCAGTTTGATTTTCAAGGTCTTTCAATGAGGGCATTTGGTAAACCATCGCCTGTGAACGGGAAGATTTACTGCCATTAACTTCATCATTGTCCCAGACTTCAAAAAAATAATCAACACGATCACCCGGCTTTAACTGAATGCTTGATACATCCCATACATAAGAGAAATGATCGTTTTTGTCTTTCGAAATCTGAATTGGAATTGATTGCAGATTACTCTTTCCTGAATCTTCGTGCTGAATCTGAAATTCGAGTTGCAGTTTATTCAAACCATAATCATCTGAGGCATCACCTGCGAAATACATTATTTGATGCTCAGTGCTATCCTGCATCTGTGCTACAGTAATTTGAGGATATAAATCGGGCATTACTGTTACAATATATTTTACAGAGTCGGCATTGTTCAATTGATTACCTGACAATAAAAGTGTGTAAGGAAAATCTTTCATCATTCTTCGCTGAAATAAAAACGAACCGCTTCCTTCATTGCGTGCAGAAGAAGTAGAGTCAGCTAACCGGAAAGAAATAGTTGAAGTATTCTTCGAAAAAAAACGCCACTTGATTCGTGTGCCTTGCGGAACCACAAGGTCGCCGATGTTTTGCATGGATTCGTTTTTCCGACCGATGTATGCGGGATATTCCAATGCAGTTTCGAATTTCAGAATAACCGGCTTGGGCAATACTTCAATTTTATAATCTCTGGAATTAAACCCACCTGCACTCAAGTTAAAATTAACAGATGATTGAAGACGAGAAAATTTATAAACGAAAGTGTTTTTATTTTTCTTTTCCAATTTGTAAGGATAACCTTCGTACTGAACAAACACTTCATCCGGAAGAGCATTGCCATTGACTTTCACGAGCAGTTCATAATCTTCGAACTGAACAGCGGTCAAATTTTTATTCTGAATAACGAATTGGAACGGAGCAAGTTTTTCAAAAGCAGTTTGGTTGTGTATGAGTCGTGAAGCGCTGTCGCGTAAAATATTTGGAGCAGCAAATAAAATAAAAACCAGCACCAGCAGGGGAGGAACAAGAAATCGTAAATACTTTCGGTTGCTGCTGTATTGAACGGCGGATGTAAATGGAACGGGTTTTAATTGTGCCGCTTTCTGGTTTATGCTTGCTTCAATCAACGAAGCATCGCGCACCGATAATGATTGTTCACGCAACTGTAAAATATTCAATAATCTATCCTGTACTTCACTGAAATGATTGCCGACAATTCGGGCAGCTTCTTCATGCGAAATAATTTTTCCTAAACGGAAGTAATGAATCAACGGAAGTATAACCAATCGTAATAACACGATGAACGAAGTGGCTAATAAACTCCAGAAGAGAATCGTACGAACAGTGGTTCCGAAATAAAAATAATATTCAGAAACCGCAGCAACTAAGAATGCGCCAATTAGCAAGCCGCCCGAGAGTATAGCGCCGCGCACCAACCGGTTCATGTAGTACTTACGGATGAAGGCATCGAGCTTGAGGATGAGTAAACTATATGCGCTTTGGTTCATGATGTAAATGTAGTGTTCTCTGTAAACAAAAATTGTGCAGAGTTATTGTGCTTGTAAGAAGATTAAAAATAGGTGCTGCGAAATTGTATGCAAAACAATTTACCGACAACAATCAGGAGATGTTGGTGAATTAAATTTTCCATAAAACACAACTGCGCGTTGCTTTCTATTATTGCACCCAATTATGAATGCAAAGTACAAACACATTTTCTTCGACCTCGACCATACACTTTGGGATTTTGAAAGCAACTCACACGAAACTCTTTTAGATTTATTTGAAGAATATTCAGTGCTGAAAACAAGCATTGACGATAAGCATCATTTCATCAACCGATACTATCATCACAACGAAATTTACTGGGAACAATTCAGAAAAGGAGAGTTGAGTCGAGAAGAATTACGGCACATCCGGTTTCGTACTACACTCAATGAATTTAATATTTACAATGAAGAACTGGTGCAGCAATTAGCTGTTGCTTACTTGGAAATTCTTCCAACGAAAACAAATTTGTTTCACGATACCCTTGAAGTGCTGGACTATCTTGTTACAAAATATTCGTTGCACATAATCACCAATGGTTTTGAAGAAATTCAATTTAAAAAAATAGTGAACACCGGCATCGGAAAATATTTCAAGTATATCATTACATCTGAGGCAGCGGGAAGTCAGAAACCCAATCCAGCCATCTTTAATTTCGCCATGCAGCTAACCAATGCCGAAATAAAAAACAGTTTGTTTGTTGGTGATAGTATTGAAGCTGACATCAACGGTGCAAAAGCTGTTGGAATGGATTATGTTTTTTATAACCCGAAGAAAATTCCGCAAGAAGAAGATTTGATGTATGAAATTTCATCACTGAGTGAATTGAAAAACCTTTTATAGTTCGGAGTTTTTTTCTTCCGCATTTATTAAATAAAAAAGCAGTCCGAATCCGAACTGCTTTTCATTTCATTTTTCTTTCTAAAAAATTATCACAGCGTCCGCTTCACTTCCACTTCCTCATATCCCTCAATCACATCACCGGTTTTTATATCGTTGTAATTTTTGATGGTGATGCCACACTCAAATCCCGTGGCCACATCTTTCACATCATCTTTAAATCGCTTGAGCGAGCCAAGTTCTCCCGTGAAAATCACGATGCCATCACGAACAATGTGAATCTTGTTGTGCCGGTTAATTTTTCCATCTGTTACAAAACAGCCGGCCACAGCACCCACTTTCGGAATCTTAAATACATCACGCACTTCAACATTGCATACCGCGCGCTCTTCCACTTTTGGTTCCAACATACCCTCCATCGCACCCTTGATTTCTTCAATGGCATCGTAGATGATGGAGTACAAACGGATTTCAATATTTTCTTTCTCAGCCAATTTACGGGCTTGTAACGATGGCCGAACCTGGAACCCGATGATGATGGCATCTGATGCTGAAGCAAGCAACACATCCGATTCTGTAATTTGTCCCACTGCACGATACACCACATTCACATGCACTTCGGCAACCGATAATTTTTGTAATGAATCTGTCAATGCTTCCACCGAACCATCAAAGTCGGCCTTGATAATTACATTCAATTCTTTGAAGTTACCCAGTGCTAATCGGCGGCCAATTTCATCAAGCGTAATATGTTTCTTGGTTCTGATTCCCTGCTCGCGCAAAATTTGTGATCGCTTGGTTGCTACTTGTTTTGCTTCCTGTTCATCTTCGAACGCACGAACTTTTTCACCGGCTTGCGGCGCACCATCCAATCCTAAAACTAAAACCGGAGTAGCGGGTGGAGCAACTGTAATTTTATTTCCGCGCTCATCATACATTGCCTTCACTCTTCCTGAATTTGCGCCGGCAACAATAATATCACCGTGTCGAAGAGTTCCTTCCTGCACCAAAACTGTTGATACATACCCACGGCCTTTATCTAAAGATGCTTCAATTACAGAACCGATTGCGGGCTTATCAGGATTTGCTTTCAATTCCAACACATCGGCCTCAATCAAAATTTTCTCTAACAACAACTGAACATTGGTTCCACCCTTTGCCGATATTTCCTGCGACTGAAATTTTCCACCCCAATCTTCCACCAGAATATTCATGTTCGCTAGCTGACTACGCACTTTTTCAGCATCAGCACCCGGCTTATCCATTTTATTAAAAGCAAAAATCATTGGAACACCAGCCGCTTGCGCGTGACTTATTGCCTCCTTTGTTTGTGGCATCACACTATCATCTGCTGCAATTACAATAACTACAATGTCAGTAATTTTTGCTCCTCGTGCACGCATAGCTGTAAACGCTTCGTGACCTGGAGTATCGAGGAAAGTAATTTTTCTTTTATCTGCGAGCTCCACTTCATAAGCACCAATGTGCTGAGTGATTCCACCTTTTTCTCCTGCTACCACATTCGCGCTTCTGATATAATCTAAGAGCGAAGTTTTACCATGATCCACATGTCCCATGATGGTAACGATTGGCGGGCGAGGTTTTAAATCTTCAGGCTCATCCACAAACTCTTCCTGTTCTTCCTGCGCTTCAACACCAATGAACTCGGCTTCAAAACCAAATTCATGTGTCACCAATTCAATAATCTCGGCATCCAATCGTTGGTTGATGGAAACAAAGATTCCGAGGTTCATGCAATTTTTTATAACATCAGTAACAGAAACGCTCAGCAAACTTGCTAACTCAGAAACAGAAATAAATTCGGTGAGCTGAATTTTTTTTGCTCCTCCCTCAACATTCATTTCTTCAGCCGCAACATCTCTCTTCAGTTTGCGCAATTTTGTTTTCGCACCCTTACCACCCTTCACTCCGTGCTGACCAAGGCGAGAAAGTGTTGCTTTAATTTTATCCTGAATTTCTTTCTGAGAAACTTCTTGCGGTACATCCGGTGGTTTAACACCACGGTTACGATCGCTTCTTCCTCTGTCGCTTCCACCTCTGTTATCAGTTCCGCGGTTGTTATCGCGACGCGGTGGTTGCGATGTTGGCGGAGTGAATGGTCGGCGCTCACCAGGCTTTGGTGGAGGCGCGGTTCCTGTTCCGCTGCCACTTGCGCTTGGTGCAGGCTTATTGGTTGGTCCTTGTTCTGAACTATAAATTCTTTTACGCTTCCGTTTTTCGCGGTCGCCTTTTATAATATCTGAGTAATCAGGTTTCTTATCTTTTACCGAACCCAAATCAATTTTACCCATAATTACAGGACCCGATAAAACTGAGAATTGTGTTTTGCGTGTAGGTTGATTCGGATCTTCGGGTGTTGTAGAATCAGGAACAGATGCTGTTGGTTCAACAGGGGGCTCTTTCGTTTCAGGTGGTTCCGGTTTTGGAGCTTCAGCAACCGGTGGCTCAACCGGTTTTACATCTTCAACCTCGGGAACATCTTCTTTCTTCTTGCCTTTTTTAGCAGCAACTTTTGGGGCTGCTTTTTTCTTTCCGCGATCATCAGGAGGCAACTCAACAGGCAAATCAATCTTGCCTATAATTTTTGGCCC
The DNA here is from genome assembly GCA_947474435.1 of Chitinophagaceae bacterium. GTDB lineage: Bacteria > Bacteroidota > Bacteroidia > Chitinophagales > UBA10324 > UBA10324. The sequence goes on from CANJII010000003.1 coordinate 16,070, forward strand.
CTCAACTTTATCTGCCTTGCCACGCTTAATAATTTTTTCTGCGGGCTTTTCTTCTTCTTTTTCTTTCTCTTCTTTTTTCTCTACCGGTTTTTCTGCAATCTTCTCTGTCTTTTTCTCCGCAACTTTTTCTATCGGTTTCTCAATTACTTTCTCAACAACTTTTTCCTGAACAACCTCTTTCGGAGCAACTTTCTTTTCTGCAAAAGGCTCTTCAGCTTTTTTCTTTTCAGCAGGTTTTACAGTTGCTGATTTAGAATTCTTAATTAAAACTTCTTCGGCCTGATCTTCTTTTTCTTTCGAAATTTGTGCGGCGCGCACTTCTTTCTCCTCTATTTTATCTTTTGCCGGAGCGTTGGCTGCTTTTATTCCCAGGCTGATTTTATCGGCCTGAATTTTTTCGGTTTTATCTTTTTGAAATTCATGCAGCAATGCCTCGTACATCTCATTGGTAATTTTGGTGGTTGGTTTATTTTCCACCTTAAAACCTTTGGCGTTCAAATGATCAATGAGGTGATTTAAACCCACATTGAGTTCACGAGCTACTGCTGCTATCCGTTTTTCTCCGGTTGTTGTTTCTGACATTCAGTTTTATTATTCTGCTTTTTTCTTTTCGTCATCAAACTCTGTTTTCAGAATCCGGATAACTTCTTTTACTGTTTCTTCTTCTAAATCAGAGCGGCGCACTAATTCATCAGCATTCAATTCCAACACACTTCTTGCAGTGTCGCAACCAATTGCTTTTAATTCATCAATGATCCAACTCTCAATCTCATCTGAAAATTCATCTAAATCAATATCAAAATCTTCACCTTCTTCCATTGTATCGCGGAACACATCAATGCTCAAACCTGTAATGCGACCAGCCAATCGAATGTTCACACCACCACGCCCAATTGCCAATGAAACCTGATCGGGTTTCAAGTAAACCGACACGCTTTTTTTCTCCTCATTAATTTCCATTGAAGTGATTTTCGCAGGAGTTAATGCGCGTGCAATCATCAACTGAATATTATTAGTGTAGTTGATGATGTCAATGTTTTCATTTTTTAATTCACGAACAATACCATGTATGCGCGAACCCTTCATTCCAACACAGGCTCCAACGGGATCAATGCGATCATCATAAGACTCAACGGCAACTTTTGCTCTTTCACCCGGCTCGCGAACAATTTTTTTTATGGTGATTAAGCCATCAAATATTTCAGGAACTTCCTGCTCCAATAATTTTGCAAGGAACGATGGATCAGTGCGCGACAGGATAATCATCGGCGCATTATTTTTTAATTCAACTGATTTTAAAACTGCACGAACATTATCACCCTTCTTAAAAAAGTCGGCAGGTATTTGTTCGGTCTTTGGAAGAATCAATTCATTTCCTTCATCGTCAATCAACAAAGTTTCCCGCTTCCAGGTTTGATACACTTCACCACTGATAATTTCACCAATACGGTCTGAATATTTTTTGAAGAGCTCATCTTTTTCCAATTCAGAAACACGACCAGCCAAGGTTTGGCGAGCAGATAAAATTGCACGACGACCGAAAGAGGCCATCTTCACTTCTTCAATAGCCTCTTCACCCACCTGAAAATCGGGCTCAATTAATTGGGCATCAGAAAGCGAAATTTGTTTTACAGGATCTTCAACTGCGCCATCGGCAACAATTTCTCTGCGGTGCCATATTTCCAAATCACCTTTCTCGGTGTTTACAATGATGTCAAAGTTTTCATCCGACAAATGTTTTTTGCGGATAAGCGTGCGGAATACATCTTCCAGCACCTTCATCATGGTTGGGCGGTCAATGTTTTTTTGCTCTTTGAATTCTGAAAATGATTCAATCAGCTCAATGTTGTTCATGGTTTTCGAACTGTGTTTTAAAATGTAACAACCAATGCGGTTGATTTAATTTGAGTAAAAGGAATTTCAATTTGTCCGGTCACTGTTTCAATTTTCTTTTCAGTTTTTGTTGTTTCGAGCACGATGCGCGTGTCGCTCACTTCAATCATTTTTCCATTCTTCGTTTGCCCTTCGGTAGTGATGACAATCACTTTTCGCCCGATGTATTTTTTGTACTGCCTCCACACTTTAAACGGATTTCCCATTCCCGGGCTTCCCAATTCGAGCGAGTAATTATCTGAAAACGGAAACTCTGCATTCAGTTCCGATTCCAGCAGGCGACTCAGCTTCACGCAGTTTTCAATGGTGAATCCGTTGTCGGCGTCCACTGCAACTTGCACCCGCCCGTTTTGCACTTTGCACTCCACCAAGAACCAGTCGTGCAGGTGCAGTTCGGGTTCCAAAATGGCTGTAATCTTATTTTGAAGCTCTGAGTTGTTCATAATAAAAAAGGGGACAATGTCCCCTCATCACTAATCCGCCGCAAATGTAATCACACAATGTTGATAAAGAAAAAAATGTTTGGATGTAAAAACGCAGGGTTCTGAAGACATTAATCCACTTATCGATAAAATCAAAAATTTGCAAACCCCAATCCCAATCTTATATTTGCCTAACGACCGTTAGTTAGGATGGCAACAGCAATTATCAAAAACAGAAAGCAACAGATTCATCTCACAGCGAAAAACTTATTTCGCGAGCGGGGATATGCCGCCACATCCATGCGGCACATTGCAGCAGAATTGGGAATTGAAGCAGCGAGTTTATACAGCCACATAAAATCAAAAGAAGAAATTTTACAACTCATTTGTTTTGAACTGGCAGAGCAGTTTTTAAAATCGTCTGATGAACTTCAGAAGAAAAAACTTCCGGCGAAAGAATTATTCAAGCAAGCTGTAACAGAACACATTCGCATCATTACACAAAACATGGATTCGTCAGTGGTGTTTCTGCACGAGTGGCGACACCTGAGCGAACCATTTCTTTCTGATTTTAAACTGATGCGCAAGCGATACGAAAATTTTTACAAGAACATTTTAAAAGCAGGAGCAGAAGAAAAAAAATTTCAAATACGGGATGAGAAACTGACTTTGTTCGTCATCTTCTCGGCAATGAATGGCATCTATGAATGGTTTACACCAAAAGGAAAATTGCAGCCGGAAGAAATTGCGGAGCAAATGGTGGAAGTTTTTTTAAACGGAATACTTAAGTGATTTGAAGATTTGAAAATGCAATACAAACGATAAAAATTTTCGCGTCTGTTCTCTTCTCCTTAGGGGAAGAGTTAGAGATGGGGCTAACAATTAAAATTCACACACCATGTACGGAGGAGGATATATTCAGGAAGAAAAACAGGAGGCAACATCACCGATTGATGATTCACAAAAACTCGCTGAGTTTGAAGCGCGCATTGATCGTGGCGAAAAAATTGAACCGCATGATTGGATGCCCGCTGATTATCGCAAGCAGCTCATTCGCATGATTGAGCAACACGCGCACAGCGAAGTGATTGGCGCTTTGCCCGAAGGCACATGGATTACACGCGCCCCGGGATTTCGTCGCAAGCTCGCGCTTATTGCAAAAGTGCAAGACGAAATCGGTCACGCGCATTTGTTGTACAGCGCTGCTGAAACACTCGGCAAATCGCGCGAGCAAATGATTAATGATTTGCTCACCGGAAAATCAAAGTACAGTAATGTGTTTAACTATCCGGCGAAAACATGGGCCGATGTAACAGTTATTGGTTTTCTGATTGATGCCGGCGCCATTGTAAATCAGGTGGCGAATTCAAAAGGTTCGTATGGTCCATACTGTCGCGCACTCGAGCGCATTTGTTACGAAGAATCTTTTCACCTGAAACAAGGTCACGATGCATTTATCACATTGGCAACCGGAACAAAGGCGCAACACGATATGCTGCAGGATGCGCTCAACCGCTGGTGGAAACCCATCATGCACTTTCACGGACCACCTGATAAAATTTCGGAACACACGGCGAAGCTGATGCGATGGAAAGTGAAAATGGCAACCAACGATGATATGCGAAATCAGTTTCTGGATATGTATGTGCCGAAAATTCTGGAAATTGGTATCACCATTCCCGACCCGAACCTGAAGAAGAACGAAGCAACCGGACAATGGGAATTCAGCGACCCCGACTGGGATGAATTTAAGCGCGTGATAAATGGCGACGGTCCTTGCAATGCTGAGCGCCTCGCTGTTCGCCAGTATGTTGAAGAACATGGCAAGTGGGTGCGTACCGCCATGATGAATCCGAATCAAAAAGTTGTAATTCCATTTGCATGAGCAAGATACCTTTAAACACTCCGGTGCTCGACCCGCGCATTAAGCGTGTTGATTTAGAAAGCACTTACGGCACCACTGCCATCGGCGAAAATGAACACTGGATTTCGTGGGAAGTTTTTCACCAGAAGAAACGCGGCGACCAGCATGTGCATGTGGGCATTGTGCATGCGCCCGATGCACAACTCGCGCTGTTGTTTGCCAAAGAACAATTCGGTAGGCGATTGGCTTGCGTGAATTTGTGGGTGACAAAATCATCCGACATTTTTTCGTTCAGTTATGATGATGAAGATATTTTCGACAATGCCACTGCTCCCGAAAAACAATATCGTGAAGCATCAGGATTCAGAGTGATGGAAAAAATTAATCGTTATAAAAAAAGTAAACAGAAAGCATAAACTATGGAAGCGATAAAAAATTTATTGTTCAGAATGGCGGACGACGAATTGATATACGGTCACCGTATGAGTGAGTGGACGGGCATGGGACCCATTATGGAAGAAGACATTGCGTACTCATCCATGGCGCAGGATAAAATCGGTCACGCGCTGGCGAATTATTCTATTCTTGAAAAAGAATTTCAGACAGCGATTCCCGACAAGCTCGCTTTTTTCAGAAAGGAAAATGAACTAATGAATTCCCAGTTGGTGGAGTTATCGAATCACGAATATGATTTCAGTCTGGTGCGGCATTTTTTGTTCGACCATGCTGATTTCATCCGGTACGAAATGCTTTCAACTTCATCGTTTGTGCCACTCGCACAGCTTTCGAAAAAAATAAAAGGCGAATTAAAATATCATGTACTGCATGCTGATACCTGGCTCACGCGATTAGGAAATGCAACCGAAGAAAGTCATGCGCGCATGCAAAGTGCATTGAATGAATTGTGGAATTATGCACTCGGAATTTTTGAACCATCAGATTACGAAGCGCAGTTAATTGCAGAAAAAATATTCGATGGCGAAAAAGTGTTACAGCGGAAGTGGATGGAAAAAATTTCGCCCATCATTGAAAAAGCAAATCTGAAAATTCCTTCATCATCAACTCCTGTTTATGGTGGAAGAAAAGGTTACCACACCGACCAGTTGCAACCACTGTTAACTGAAATGGCGGAAGTGATAAGCAGTGAAGCGGAGGGAACAGAATGGTAAAAGCCCCATCTCTAACTCTTCCCCAAAGGGGAAGAGAACAGTCGCGATTACATTGACACGATAATATGAATTCATCAATCAATACAAATGCAGAAGAAACTAAAGCTTCCCCTCAGGGGAGGTTTGGTGGGGCTGCAATTTATAAATCGCTTGAAGAAGTGATGGACCCTGAGATTCCAACTCTATCGGTAATTGATATGGGAATGATTACGGGCGTGGAAGAAACCTCTACAGGTGTGCGCGTGAAAATGATTCCGACTTTCACGGCTTGTCCTGCCATTTATGTGATTAAAGATTCGATTCAGAAAAAAGTGGAATCGCTTGGTTATGACAATGTGGAAGTGCAACTCGATGATTCAATTATATGGGACAGCGACCGCATCACTCCCAATGGAAAAATATTGCTGGAAAATTTTGGACTCGGCACTCCGCAGCGCCACTGCGGTAATTTCGGGATGGAAGAAATTGTGCACAGCAAGTGCCCGCATTGCGGCAGCGAAGACACTACCATGAATTCTATTTTCGGAAGCACCCTCTGCCGCAGCACACATTTTTGTTTTTCGTGCAAGCAGGCATTTGAACGGTTTAAACCGGTTTAGTTATAAGTTGACTGGTTGATTAGTTATTTGAATACAGTGTAACACTCCTTTTTATTTTACATTTATAAAATGAAAATCAACTTCAGTTTTTTATCCGTTGCTTTCTTTATTTTATTTTCTGTTGAAAAAATAGCTGCGCAAAACCTTGTGCCTAATCCGAGTTTTGAGGATACCGTGAGTTGCCCTACTTCTTTTGATGAAATTAATTTGTCTACAGGTTGGAGTGCATTCTGCCAATCGCCCGATTACTTCAATTCATGTAATGATGGTATAGTTGATTTACCTTCAAATATTTTTGGATATCAATCTGCGCGGACTGGTAATGCCTGTTCTGGATTTAGTGCTTTTGATGTAGCATCAACCTCTAACCTAAGAGAATGTTTGGGAATACAATTGAATCAGCAATTGATTATCGGACAAAAATATTTTGTTTCATTCTTTTTAAATAGAGCAGTAAAAAACATACAGGAGATTAATGTAGGATGTAATAAAATAGGGGTTAAATTTTCTACTGTTTTATATTCTGCTCTCAATTCTATTCCGATTGACAATACCTCACAGGTTTATTCTGATTCAATTATTTCTTATACATTAAACTGGATAAAAGTATCAGGGTCTTTTATTTCAGACTCTGGGTATAATTATTTAAGCATTGGGAATTTTTTTAGTGACTCTCTAATTTCATTTATCAAATACGATAACAATGCGGTATTTGCTTATTACTACATTGATGATGTTTGTGTTTCTCCCGATTCGCTTGAATGTGATTTGAATCCTGAAGGCATTTATAATTTACCGCAACAGCAAATCGCGATCTATCCCAACCCCGCCACCGAGCAATTGATAATTACTCTCTCATCTTCTTTTTTTAATGGTGTTCGTGAACTGCCGTTTGATAATGGACAATTGATAATTAAAGGAATTGAATTGTTTGATTTGGTTGGAAGAAAAATGATGAATGATGAGTTGTTGGCGGATAATTCCAATCATTATTCCCTCAACACAAAAAATTTTCCACGCGGATATTATTTCATCCGCATTCATACTTCCGAAGGAATGATTAATCGGAAGATTGTTTTGCAGTAGTTGTCGAAGGTTGGCGAATGATGGAATTTCTTTAACTAAAAATTACTGACCGAGCAGTTTATAAAGAGGGTATCACTACTTTGGTAAGATGTAAACTGCAGATTGCAAAATTCCATTTTTATATTTCCATTATTGTTGCTCACATACACTTTACCTCCCGCAGAACAAAACCAGTTTTTCGAATTCATGAGGATAATAATTTCTGCCTCCGAGTTGTTGTTTGGATCTTAGTCCTCCACATTATAAACACCGGTTTGGGGTGCTTTACATTCTGAAAAATTAATAAACACATCACCCGCTGAAAAATAACCGTCCATATAAAATTCATCTGAGTTATCACACAGGGTATCAACCCAACTAAAATCGGCATCTGGATAGTTTCCATTCGAAAACTGAATACGGTTATGGGTAAGCGGACAAGGTGCCACCGGATCAATCATCACAATTTTGGTTGATACATAATCGCTTTCACAACCATTCGGGGTTGTATATTTAAAATAAATGGTTCCGGAGTCATTAAATCCGATGGTCGGAAGCGCAATAGACTGTGAATAGTCACCATTAAAAGTAGCCCTGCTCCAAAAATATCCTGCGCCTTCAATAGCCGGTACTGATAATTGAATATCGGTTCCTATTGGCACCGGTGAATTACTGGTGATTTGTGGTGTGGCTAAAGATACGGTTTCGCACAATTCATCTTTTTTAACACAGCTGAATTGGATTAGCACGATAAATAAAAGGAAATTCAGTTTCGTAATTTTCATTAATCCAATTGTTTTTTTAAAATCACTTTTTGTTCAATAGAAAACACTGAAAAATAAATTCTTATTCCAACATTTTTTCCAGTTTGTTAATTCTTGATCCTTTCAACAAAAAATAATACCCCGAAAATTTTTGTTGTTTGTAATGTATCTTCAATTCATCAGTATTCGAGAAAATATGGATACGGGCTGATGGCTCGATTTTTTTTACTGCATCAGAAAATTCCTTTCCTACTAACCATATTTCTTTTAATGGAATAGTTGAGAGTTGTTTCAATATCAGTTCATGTTCTGTTGCTGAATATTGGCCTAACTCAGCCATATCGCCCAACACAACAATTTTATTTGTAACCGGAAACTCAGCAAAATTTTCGAGTGCTAATTTCATACTGCTTGGATTGGCATTGTATGCATCCAGAATAAATGAATTCCCATCCTTCAATTGTTGCTGCGAACGATTGTTGGCTGGTTTATAATTTTCAATTGCTTTTTTAATTTTTTCTTTTGGCACTTTAAATTGATAACCGATTGCAGCAGCCGCCAGAATGTTTTCAATGTTGTACTTCCCCACTAATTGTGTTTGAGCTTCAAACAATTCACCATCATTAAATTCAAGTTTTACTTTCAGGTAAGGAAAAGAATTTAAAAATTCAGCTTTCACACAAGCAGATAAATGATTTCCATAAATAATCCTTTTCATGCTTTTCGAATACTCAATCAAATCTTCCTGATAAGCAGAAACAAAGGCAGTTGAATTATTCGATTTTAAAAACTCATATACTTCACCGTTTCCTTTTCGAACACCTTCTATGCTTCCATAACCTTCAAGGTGATCTTTCCCGTTGTTAGTGATCACTCCAAAATCAGGCTCGGCAATTTCACATAAAAATTTATTTTCATTGAGATGATTGGCGCCTAATTCTATCACCACCATTTCAGCATTTGGAGGAATTGAAAGCAGTGTAAGTGGAACTCCGATATGATTATTCAGGTTTCCCTGCGTGCAAAAAGTTTTAAATGCTAACGACAATACTGCATAAACTAATTCCTTGGTTGTTGTTTTTCCATTGCTTCCGGTTATTGCAATTACAGGACAGTTGAATTGCCGGCGATGATGTTTAGCTAATTCCTGAAGAGTATTTAGAACATCATTTACTAAAATAGTTTTACCCTCAATATTGAAATTCTCTTCATCAATTACCGCAGCAATTGCTCCTTGTTCAATGGCCTGTTTAACAAAACTGTTTGCATTGAAATTCGGACCTCTTAAAGCGAAGAAAATACATCCCTTAATAATCTTACGGGTATCAGTGCAAATTCCGGTTGACGAATTATATAAACGATAAAGTTCTTGAATTGACATTAATCAGATTTGGCCTAAAAGTAAAAGTCCCCTCCGATAATTCGGAGAGGACTCTACTTGTTTTTTACAGCAACTCTACTTATTTGCTTTTTTATACCCTTTGCTATCCAATTTTTTCTTGCTTTTAACTTTAAAGTAATTTCCTGCCTTGGTTTCATTTCCCATTGGGCTACCCAATCGGGCCATCGCACAACGGAATCCAAGAGTTGCCAGGTTTTGATTTTCATCTAAGTAACGGCGGGTGCCGGGAGACATCCAATATGCACGATCAGACCATGAACCACCTTTATAAACTCTTGCTTTATTATTAATTAAAGAAGATACTCCGTATTGATATTCATTCCATGAAGAACTATCGCCATCCAGGTAATCAATCACATTTGATTTTTTGTAATTCAGGCGATTAATGTTTTCCTGTTCTGAAACCGGAATTTTAACAACCCGACCAAGTGAATCTTTGTCAACATGGGCAAAATCTTCATCCAGACTATCTTTATCATAAACATTCCCACGGAATGAATTAAAATCAACATCATCATAAAAAGTATATGGGCGATAGACATCCATTACCCACTCACTTACATTACCAGCCATGTTAAATAAACCAAAATCATTTGGCATGTATGAATAGATAGGAGCAGTAATATCAGCAGCATCATTCAGCCCGCCTGCAATACCCATATTGTCGCCACGATCGCGTTTGTAGTTGGCTAAGAAATCTCCTTGCCATGAACCATGTTTTGAATCGCGAAGCACATCATTATTCCATGGATAAATTTTTCTGTCAGTAATAGTTTCTTCACCTGCATAAGGATTATTTCCAATTAACGCGAGCGAAGCATATTCCCATTCTGCTTCGGTAGGTAAGCGGTACTCTGGCAATAGAATACCATCTTCTATTCTTACTTTTCTTCTTCCGGTTCCGTTCGGGCTTAAATCTTTCAGGTTTTTATTCACCATTCCTTCATACTGACCAACTATATATGCGCCTGTATTAAAATTATCCTGACCAATTTGATTGTTGTTTTTATCAAGCACGCCTTTATCAACCATGATTCCTTCGTTTACGCGATCGGTTCTCCATTTGCAGTATTCATTTGCTTGAACCCAAGTAACTCCAACTACAGGATAAAAATCATAAGCAGGATAACGGAAATAATATTCAACATATGGTTCGTGATAGGCTAACTCCCTGCGCCAAGAAAGACTATCAGGAAGAGCATTACGATAAACTTCAGGAAAATCTGCGCCAAAAACACGATTCACCCAATACAGATATTCGCGGTAATGAACATTGGCAACTTCGGTTTCGTCCATGTAAAACGAAGAAACCGAAACTGTGCGCGGAATATTATCATTGCTATAAAGCACATTCTGCTCGGTCATTCCCATTGCGTACCTACCCCCTTGAATCAATACAAGGTTAGGTCCGGTTTGTTGTCCTCTGAATTTCAGTGAAACCTGAAAACCGCCCCATTTTGAGTCGTTGTAATTCCAACCGGTAGTTGCTGATTTGTCTTTTTTGCAAGAGGCTAAAAACAAAGCACCGATTGCAACGATTACTAAAGGAATTCTTTTAAGCATCTGATTGAATTTGGATGGATTAAAATTGGTTAAACGCAAATGTAGCTAAAGTATTGTTTCATCAAAGTATATCGGGGCATTCAGTATATCTCTTTTGTCGTCTTTCTTTCTCTCTGTTTTTTTGATCGCCAAGATTTACTGTTATCGAAATTTCATGAGTACCACCGCTGTTTCCCCTTAATTCCGAAGTTGTGATGTCGTAACTATATGCGGTTTTAAAAACGCCTTTTTTCACTCCGAAAATTAATGATAAGGCATCAGGGTTTTTGATGGTATATCTGTAGTTTAAACCTGCAATCAGCACTCCTGCACCGGTCATAATTCCACCATTAATTTGTCTGAATCTTCCTTGTTGCACGAATAGAAAATTGGGTGCAAAGAATGATTTTGAGCGCTTGTTCTTTTTAAACTCATAACCAAAATGCAATGCAAAGCGAACAGGCAGATTGGATTTATCACCGGTGTAAAATGAAATATTTGGTTGAGTGAGATGTTTAATCCCTAATCCGAAAAACAATTTTTTACTGAACACCAAAAACCCGGCGCCAAAATCAACAAAACTTTTTGTTTGAACAGAAGGGCTAAATTCACCCGTAGAATTAGTAACAGTAACTGAATTCTGATCAATCATATCTGTAAAAATGAAATTAGCGTAATCAATTTTCAGTTGAGAATAAGAGGTGCTGAATCCGGCCTTTAAAGCATAGTTTTTATTCATTTTAAACTGATAGGAATAAAAACCAGTGAATTGTAAATTAGTATAAAGTCCGTTTCCCTGTTCATCTGAAAAAGCAGATAACCCTATTCCACTATTTATTTTTTCAATGTCCTGATCATACGAAACCGAATAGGTCGTATATGCATTGTTTAACGATGGCCATTCATTTCTAAAGTTGGCAATAAATCTTGGCCCGATTCCAACACCTACAAATGCAGGATTGAGATGCAGAGGATTATTCAGAAACTGACTGAACTCTGCATCCTGTGCTTTTGTTGTTTCACAAAATGTTAGGATGATGGACAAAATTAAGAGGTGTTTAATGTGGCGCAACCGAATTAAGAATTTATTTTTTGAAACAACGCAATATCACTTCTTTTATTCCGTTGTGCAACAAAAATCTTAAATCCGGAAGACCGTTTATACATTTAAACCTCCAATTTTGTTTCATGAAAAAAGGCTTTTTTTTATTATTCTCAATTTTCTTGCTAAATGGTTCTCTTGAATCTTCAGCGCAAACTATTACTTCACCGGTAATTATTTTGAATTGGGTTGATACAAGTAAGCAAGTGGAATTACCTGATTTGAAAAAACACGATACTTATTATTTCAGTGGTGCACAATATGATTTATCCCGTACCGGAATCATTCCTCTTTATACTACAACCATAAAACTTCCTTTGAACACATCACCTGAAATTAAAATTATAAATACAGTTTATGAAACAGCACCCGGAAATATTGCGATTGAATTTCCTTTGGATATAAGGCCGACTTATTATTTTATCGGTTATGAAAAGGAAAAACCAGTAGCAGATATTTATGTTCCGGCATTGAGGAAAAATAATTTCGCAGGAAGTTATGAGCGGTTAAAATCTTTTCAATTGGAATATTCTTTTTCAAATGAGAATTCTCAAAAAGATTTAAGAGGCGGAACAGGGGGAACTTATACAAGTAATTCAGTTTTAGCAAACGGAGATTTTTATAAAATAGGGGTGAGTAATGATGGTGTTTATAAAATTGATAAATCATTTCTTACCTCACTCGGCGTAAATGTTGGTTCGTTAAATCCAAAGCATTTAAAAATTTATTTTTCAGGAGCAGGTATGTTGCCCGAAAATAACAATGCAATAAGAACGGATGATTGGAAAGAAATAGCAATAACAGTAGCGGGTGAGGGGGATGGGAAATTTGATGATCAGGATTATATTTTATTCTATGGTCAAAGCCCCAATAGATGGAAGCTTGATACAACTACAAATTTGTTTTATCATCTCCAGCATTTGTATTCAGATTACACCTATTATTTTTTAACAGTTGCCTCAACGAATGGAAAAAGAATTTCAACCTTACCCACAGAAACTTCTGCGCCAACTCAAACATTCAGCTACTTCGATGATTTTTCGTATCATGAAGCGGATTCTGCTAATTTATTATTAAGCGGAAGAGATTGGTATGGCGAATCATTTAAATATGAATTATCACAAAATTTCAGTTTTAGTTTTCCAAATCATTTAATTGAGACATCAGCACAGCTGAAGGCAGCTGTGGCTTCTCATACAATTTTTGGACAAGGCAATCGAGATTTTAATATAAGCATTAATGGAAGCTCAATTGGAATAATTGCAGTGCCTGAAACCTGTGGCGATTATACTTGTCCGGTTGCTGTGGCTAAATTTCAATCATTTCCGTTCATTCCAAATTCAGATCAGCTGAATGTGAATCTTGCATATAGTAGTAATGCTGATGATGCCAATGGTTGGTTAAATTATTTAGAGTTGAATGTTAAGCGTTCACTTATGATGAGCGGAGACATAATGCCTTTCAGGGTTGTTGCATCAGCTGGCACAGGAAATATTTCTAAGTTTGATATTAATTCTGCGTCGAATATTTCTGTTTGGGATGTTACGAATCCATGGTTAGTAAAACAGATTTCTTTAGCTGATAATGGCAGCATAAAATCTTTTGTTGCAAGCACCGATACCTTACATGAATATGTTTCATTCAACGGAAATTCATATCTGACACCAACCAATAACGGAAAAGTAAAAAATCAAAACCTTCATTCAAATCAATCTGCAGATTATGTAATTGTTACACCGGACAATTTAAAATCGAGCGCCGATGAATTAGCAGAATTTCACAGAACAAACAGCAATTTAAAGGTTCGTGTTGTTACAACGGATCAGATTTATAATGAGTTTGGCGGGGGTATTGGTGACCCATCTTCTATTCGCGATTATATGAAAATGTTGTATGACAGAGCAAATGGTGACACCACCATAATGCCGAAATATCTTTTGTTATTTGGCGATGGTTCTTTTGATTATAAAAACAGAATTGCAAATAACACGAACCTGGTTCCAACATTTGAAAGCTATGAATCATTAAGCCCGATAAGTTCTTTTAATACCGATGATTTCTTTGGGTTCTTAGATGACAATGAGGGTGGAAACATGCTTGCCAACAATTTAAAAATGGATATTGCTGTAGGGCGCATTCCGGCAAAAAATGAAACAGAAGCTGTAGATGTTGTGAATAAAATAAAATTTTATAAATCGGCAGCGTCCCTTGGTCCGTGGCAAAATGTTTTAACTTTTTGTGCCGACGATGAAGATGGTAATACACATATAAATGATGCTGATGCTATAGCAAACTATGTTTCAACCAATAATCCTGAATTCAATATTGATAAAATTTATTTAGATGCTTTTCAACAAATTTCTACCCCTGGTGGGGCGAGATATCCAGATGTAAATACCGCAATCAGTAATCGGATATATGCTGGTACTCTTATATTTAATTATATGGGACACGGTGGTTATACCGGATTAGCACATGAACGGATTTTAAGTAATGTTGATTTTGATGGTTGGACAAACATGTGCAAACTACCCTTATTCATAACAGCAACTTGCGACTTCAGCAATTTTGATGATGCTGAAATTGTATCGGCCGGAGAACGATTATTATTAAATCCGAATGGCGGAGCAATAGGTTTGGTTACAACTGTGCGATTGGTTTATTCCTATGCTAATTATGATTTGAACCTGAATTTTATGAAACAGATTTTCAGGGTGATTAATGATAAACCAATTTCAGTAGGTGAATCGTTGCGCATTGGAAAAAACAATGTAACATCAGATGCAACCAACAATCGAAAGTTCACTTTGCTTGGCGACCCTGCTATTTCATTAATCAATTCATCTAATCAGGTTTTAACTTCAACTATAAAAACACATCCGGTTAATAGTATTCCCGACACATTAAAAGCATTGGAAAAAATTACCATCACCGGGTTCATTGCTGATAAAAACGGAACAAAAATTTCAACTTACAATGGAATTGTTTATCCCATAGTTTTTGACAAGGCAGTTATCTATCAAACGCAGCATAATGATCCGGGAAGTCCGATTAAACAATTTCTGTTACAAAAAAATGCAATCTTCAATGGCAAGGCGAGTGTGAAGAATGGTGATTTTACTTTTACTTTTATTGTGCCAAAGGATATATCGTATCAATATGGTTTTGGTAAATTAAGTTACTACGCACAGGATGGCAGCTCGAGTGCAAGCGGATATAAAAAAGATGTTGTAGTGGGAGGTTCTGCAGATAGTTTTGATTTAGATAACACAGGCCCGCACATAGATATTTATATGAATGACGAAAAATTTGTTTTCGGTGGAATGACTGATGAGAATCCAACTTTGTATATTAAGCTAAAAGACGAGAGTGGAATTAACACAGTGGGAAATGGAATTGGTCACGATGTAACAGGTGTAAGAGATGAAGATTCGAAAAACACTTTTGTATTGAATGAGTTTTATGAAGCCAACCTTGATGATTATCAATCGGGAACTATTCGTTACCCGTTAAAAAGTTTGACAGAAGGCAGGCATAACATTAATGTAAAGGCTTGGGATGTTTATAATAATTCAAATGACAGTTATACTGAATTTATTGTTGCCTCATCAGCACGGGCGGCTCTTTCACATGTGTTGAATTATCCAAATCCGTTTACCACTCAAACAGAATTTATGTTTGAACACAATCTTTCTACCGGAATGTTACAAGCTAAAATTGAAATTTATTCAGTGAGTGGTAAGCTTGTAAAAACCATTCAAGAAACCATTGAAAACATTAGCAGCGATGGAGTTGCATGTATGGGAGAAACTAATTCAGGATCCTATCGTGTAAACGGTATTATTTGGGACGGAACCGATGATTTTGGCGACCCAATTGGAAAAGGAGTTTATGTTTACCGCGTAAGCATAAAAAACGATTCAGGACTAAAAGCAAATACCTTTGAAAAATTAGTACTTTTAAAATAACTTTGAACCTTAAGAAAACACCAAGATGAAATTAAGTTCTCTAAAAAATTTGTTATGCGTAACACTATGTATGGCAAATTGTATCCCCGTCTTCGCTCAAATTTCCACTAATGAGTTAGACGGAAGAATTAATACCATAAATACATCAGTGCCTTTTCTTCGCATTGATCCAGATGCACGATCAGGTGCAATGGGCGATGTTGGTATTGCCATTTCAGGTGATGCAAATTCTATTTACTGGAACACAGCAAAAATTCCATTTGCTGAAAAGAATACAGCTCTTTCAGTTACTTATACTCCATGGCTAAAAGAATTGGTAAATGATATTTTTCTGGCTGATATTTCTGCTTATAAAAAATTAGATGAAAATCAAGGCATTACGGCTTCGCTTCGTTATTTTTCTCTAGGCAGTATCACCTTTACAAACATCAGAGGAGATGTAATAGGAAACTTTAATCCACGGGAGTTTACTTTTACAGGAGGTTATGCAAGAAAGATTGCCGAAAATTTTTCAACCGGTGTTAATCTTTCCTACATTTATTCAAACCTTGCTGCCGGTCAAAGTGTAAATGGAATATCAATTAAACCTGGAACGGCTGCCGCAGCCGATATTTCATTCTTATATCATAAAGACGCTAAATTCGGAAAGACAAAAGGCAACTATAATATTGGACTAACAATCTCAAATATTGGAAATAAAATTACCTACACCCAATCAGCCGACACGAAGGATTTTATCCCTACAAATATGGGTTTAGGGGCTGGCGTGAATTTTAAATTTGATGATTATAATTCACTCTTGATTGCAGGAGAAATAAATAAGCTCTTGGTTCCGACCCCTGATAGTGCCGGGCTTTTCAGATCTAAAAGCGTACCATCAGGTATTATTGGTTCTTTTTCTGATGCACCGGGCGGAGGCAAGGAAGAGTTTCATGAATTAATGTTTTCTGCCGGAACTGAATACTGGTATAAAAATCAATTTGCTGTGCGCGCAGGTTATTTTAATGAGCACTCCACTAAAGGAAACAGAAAATATATAACTGCAGGTGTTGGAATCAAGTACAATGTTTTCGGATTAAATTTCTCTTATCTTATCCCCACCAGCAATCAAAAAAACCCATTGGATAATACGCTTCGGTTTAGTTTGATGTTTGAGTTTGATAAAACAAAAACAACTAAAACAGCACCTACCACCGAATAAATGAATATCAGAGTAGGTTATGGTTTTGATGTTCATCAGTTAAAAGAAGGGCGCCCCTGTATACTCGGGGGCGTTTTAATTTCAAGCAACATTGGCCCGGATGGCCATTCCGATGCCGATGTTTTAATTCATGCAATATGCGATGCACTTCTTGGAGCCGCTAATCTTCGCGACATTGGATTTCATTTTCCGAATACTGATGACCGATTTAAAAATATTGACAGTAAAATTTTATTATCAGAAGTAGTAAAATTTTTAACCGATAAAAATTATAGAATAGGAAATGTGGATGCAACAATTGTATTGGAAAAACCAAAAGTAAATCCGCATATACCGGCCATGCAGAAAGTTCTTTCTTCTATTATGAATATTGATGAAGATGCAATTTCAATAAAAGCTACTACTAACGAATTGCTTGGTTATGTTGGAAGAGAAGAAGGGGTGAATGCTTCTGCTGTTGTTTTGATTTATAAAGATTGATTTATAAGGTGTTGTAAATAATTCATTGGCTTTTCGATTCAGCAGATGCGATTATTTTTGCCTCAAAAAAATTTATTCCATGTCGAATTTTAAAGTAGGAATTGTTATGGGTTCTGATTCGGACCTTGAAGTGATGAAGGAAGCCGCGGTGATATTTGAATCATTTGGTGTTCCATATACTATCACTGTAATGTCGGCACACCGCACACCAGAACGCGCTGCAGAATTTGCAAGTAACGCACATATAAATGGTTACGGAATAATTATAGCCGGAGCCGGAGCAGCAGCACATTTAGCAGGAGTAATGGCTTCACTCACTCACCTGCCGGTAATTGGTGTTCCTGTTTTAGCAAAAAGTTTAGCTGGTATGGATTCATTATATTCCACTGTTCAAATGCCTCCCGGGATTCCCGTTGCAACTGTTGCAATCAACGGGGCACAAAATGCAGGATTGCTTGCGGTTCAGATTTTGGCTTTGAGTGATGTATCGCTGGCTGAAAAAATGATAGCCTATAAAAAGAAGTTGGGGGATACAGTAAATGCGAAAGCAGAAAAACTGGAGAAGATTGGGTATAAAAAATATTTAGAAGAGAAATAAAATTAAATGGTTAAGACGCAACCGTTCAGCTCAAAAAAAGAAACCCCAAAGAGCTGTCCAATATTTGGACAGCTCTTTTTGTTTTAGTAAGTTACAATTGTCTTTCTCCCTCGTATTTTCGCTCCTGAAAATTTTAGCATTGCATGAAGCCGACGGAAGTTTATAAACCAAAAAATAAAATCAGAATTGTGACTGCTGCATCGCTGTTCGATGGGCACGATGCTGCGATAAATATTATGCGCCGAATTATTCAGGCGAGCGGTGCAGAGGTGATTCACCTGGGGCACGACCGGAGTGTGAAAGAAATTGTGGACTGCGCCATTCAGGAAGATGCACAGGCGATTGCGATTACGAGTTACCAGGGCGGGCACAATGAGTTTTTTAAATACATGCACGACATGCTGAAGGAAAATGGTTGTGTTCATATAAAAATCTTCGGCGGCGGTGGCGGTACTATTCTTCCTTCTGAAATTTCTGACTTACATGATTATGGCATCACACGAATTTATCATCCTGATGATGGTCGTTCAATGGGATTGCAGGGAATGATTAATGATTTGTTACAACAGTGTGATTTCGCAACGGGGGAAATATTGAACGGAGAAATAAAGCATTTAGATGCAAAGCATCCGCATTCGATTGCGCGATTGATTTCTTCAGCAGAAAATTTTCCGGATGTGGCGAAGCCCGCACTGGCTGAAATTCATCAGAAAGCAAAAGCAGTTAAGACACCAATACTTGGAATCACGGGAACAGGTGGCGCAGGAAAATCTTCGCTGGTTGATGAACTCGTTCGCCGTTTTCTAATTGACTTTAAAGACAAAACGATTGCAATAATTTCTGTTGACCCATCGAAACGGAAAACCGGCGGTGCATTGCTCGGCGACAGAATCCGGATGAACAGCATTAACAATCCACGGGTGTATATGCGCTCGCTTGCCACACGACAATCGAATCTTGCGCTATCGAAATATGTGAAGGAAGCATTGGATATTGTGAAAGCTGCGGGTTACGATTTAATCATTCTTGAAACTTCGGGCATAGGTCAGAGCGATACTGAAATCACTGACCACAGCGATGTGAGTTTGTATGTGATGACTCCTGAATATGGTGCGGCATCGCAACTGGAAAAAATTGACATGCTCGATTTTGCCGACATCATTGCACTCAACAAATTCGATAAGCGCGGCGCGCTCGATGCCATTCGCGATGTGAAAAAACAATACAAGCGCAATCATCAGCTCTTCGAAATTGCGGATGAAAAAATTCCGGTGTTCGGAACCATCGCTTCGCAGTTCAACGACCCGGGCATGAACAGTTTGTATCGTGCGGTGATGGATAAAATTGCGGAGAAAACTTCTTCCAAACTTTCTTCTCACTTCGAATCTTCAGAGGAGATGAGCGAAAAAATTTACATAATCCCTCCTGCGCGCATTCGATACCTCAGTGAAATTTCGGAGAA
Organism: Chitinophagaceae bacterium; assembly: GCA_947474435.1. Taxonomy (GTDB): domain Bacteria; phylum Bacteroidota; class Bacteroidia; order Chitinophagales; family UBA10324; genus UBA10324. The sequence continues at coordinate 35,601 of CANJII010000003.1, forward strand.
CAATCGCGCGTATGACAAGTGGAGTTTGAACCAAAGTAAAATCGCTCAAGAGCTTCATAGCATCCGCCAAACCATTGACACACTTTCTTCTTCAAAAATTTCAGATAAGGAAAAACTGAAAAAACAGTTGGAAGAATTGTATGCTGAAAATGATTTGCGTTTAGATGGACAAGTTAAAAAACTGATTGCCGAATGGAAAAAGAAATGCGACAACTATCGCAATGAATATTATGTGTACCAGGTGCGCGGCAAGGACATCAAAATAAAAACACACACCGAATCACTTTCGCATTTACAAATTGCAAAAGTTGCTGTTCCGCGATTTGAATCGTGGGGCGAAATTGTGCGCTGGGTAATGCAGGAAAATTTCCCCGGTGAATTTCCTTATACCGCAGGTGTGTTTCCGTTCAAGCGCGAAGGCGAAGACCCTGCGCGCATGTTCGCCGGCGAAGGCGGACCTGAAAGAACCAACCGCCGCTTTCATTATGTGTCTCAAGGACTTCCTGCAAAAAGATTGTCAACTGCTTTTGATTCTGTAACACTTTATGGTCGCGACCCCGAATATCGTCCCGATATTTATGGCAAGGTGGGCAACAGCGGCGTGAGCATTTGTTGCCTCGACGATGCAAAAAAATTATACAGCGGTTTTCATCTCAGCGACCCGAAGACTTCGGTGAGCATGACCATCAATGGGCCGGCTGCCATCATCACTTCATTCTTTATGAATGCAGCCATTGACCAGCAGTGCGAATTGTATATCAAGGAACACGGAATGGAAGATGAAGTCAATAAAAAAATTGACAAAATTTTCAAAGACAAAAAACTTCAAAGACCAAAATACCAGGGCGAATTACCCGAAGGCAACGACGGACTCGGACTCATGCTGCTTGGTGTAACAGGTGAAGATGTATTACTAAAAGATGTTTACGAAAAAATAAAAACGCAAACCCTCGCTGCCGTTCGCGGCACGGTGCAGGCAGATATTCTGAAAGAAGATCAGGCGCAGAACACCTGCATTTTCTCTACTGAATTTTCACTGCGCTTAATGGGCGATGTGCAGGAATATTTTATCAAACACAAAGTCCGCAATTTTTATTCGGTGTCCATCAGCGGTTACCACATTGCTGAAGCAGGTGCTAATCCTATTTCGCAGCTCGCGTTCACACTTGCCAATGGTTTTACTTATGTAGAATATTATTTGAGCCGCGGAATGAGCATTGACGATTTTGCGCCCAACCTTTCTTTCTTTTTCTCCAATGGCATTGACCCAGAGTATGCTGTCATCGGCAGAGTAGCGCGCAAAATATGGGCGAAGGCAATGAAGCTGAAGTATGGCGCAAACGAGCGCTCGCAGATGCTCAAGTATCACATACAAACCAGCGGACGCTCACTGCACGCGCAGGAAATTGACTTCAACGACATACGCACCACCCTGCAGGCGCTCTATGCCATTTACGATAACTGCAATTCGCTTCACACCAATGCTTATGACGAAGCCATTACCACGCCCACCGAAGAAAGTGTGCGCCGCGCCATGGCAATTCAGCTCATCATCAACAAAGAACTAGGGCAGGCGAAAAATGAAAACCCGCTGCAGGGCAGTTTCATTATCGAAGAACTGACCGAACTGGTGGAAGATGCAGTGCTCGCCGAGTTCGACCGCATAACCGAGCGCGGCGGAGTGCTCGGCGCCATGGAAACCATGTATCAGCGCGGAAAAATTCAGGAAGAGAGTTTGTATTACGAAACCCTCAAGCACACCGGCGAATTCCCCATCATCGGTGTCAATACTTTCCTCAGTTCAAAGGGTTCGCCCACCATTCTTCCCAAAGAAGTCATTCGCGCCACCACCGAAGAAAAAGAATACCAGATAGAAATGCTCCGCAACCTGCACACCTTCCACTCCGCAAAATCAGAGGCGCTGCTCAAAGATTTACAACACGCCGCCGTGCAGAATAAAAACATGTTCGCGCACCTCATGGAAGTAAGCAAGCACTGCTCCCTCGGGCAAATTACTTCTGCGCTGTTTGAAGTGGGCGGGCAGTATAGACGCAATATGTAACAGTTGATTTGAAGATTTAGTGATTTGAAAATTTGAAGATGAAGAAGAAACGGAAAGAGAATGAAAAGAAATTCGGAAACTGGACTGTAACAGATTTAGGAAGAATTTATTTTTTTGAAGTGAAAGGAAGAAAAGGGTGGAAAGCCCGTTATGTGAAAGAAGTGGATGCAAATGAAAATACTTTGAAATTTTTTCAGGAAATTTACAATGAGAAAAATGTGTTGGTTGAAGTGCACGAGAAATTCCCGATTGATAATGGACATAAAAAAATAAAACAAAATGGAAATCACTAAAGACAAAGTCGCAAAAAAAATGTTGGGCTACATGAAGCGGAAAATTTCATTAACTGAATTAGTGGATTGGGCAGAGCGCGCTGTGATGGATGGAAAATTTAAATCATGTGAAGAAAAAATATTGCGTGATGTTACAGGGCGGCTTGGTGTGGCAGATGTAAAAACATTTGGCTTAAGCTGGGAAGATTGTGATTCGCTGATGAAAAAACTCGGATATAAAATAAAGATTAATGCCATTGCAGCATAGGAAATCTCCTCTCACAAAAAATTTTTTATGAAAAAATTTCTTCTTGTTTTCTTCCTGATTTTTTCATTGAGTAAATCAAAAGCGCAAGTGACTTATCATTTCCCTCATCAAAATGCAGAGTGGGGGCAGTTTGAAGGAATGTGGGGAAATGGATTTAATGGTGGAACAGTTTTTTATTTTGTAGATGGTGATACATCTTTAAATTCAAACAACTATATAAAAATAAATAGAAAGGCATTCTGGTCTTTAACAGACACTTTTATTTCAAGATACACTTATTTGAGAGAAGATTCAACAGGAAAAGTTTTTGTGTTTGATGGTACAGAAAAATTATTGTATGATATGAATTCATCAGTTGGTGATACTATTCATGTCTATTCATTTTTTGATTTAAATTCATTTTCAGATGTTATTGTTGACAGCATTTCTTCAATTCAATTAGGAAATGAAACACGAAAAATATTTTATTTATCTACTATCTACTTCAATATTGGTGGAGGAGGTGGAAATAATAATTCAGACCCATTAATTTGGATTGAAGGGATTGGAAGCAATGCGGGAATTTTTTTTCCAGCAGGCGGAGTTGCAGTTGATGAAGTTTTTTGGCTTACTTGTTTTACAGAAAATGATACATTAAAATATTCTTCCGGTCCTGATTGCAATTTGATTTTGGGAACAATTGAAATTGATAAGAATTTTGATTTTACTATTTATCCCAATCCCTTCACCGAAGATTTTCAATTAAGTATTACAGGTGCAGAAACAGATGTTGAGGTCAGCATTTACAACATCATCGTTCAGCAACAAGCGCACCTCACCATCAGCCAAAGCAAGAGCATCTATCAAACCCTTTCGCTCCACAATTATTCAGCAGGAGTTTACCTTGTAAGCATCACCATAAACGGGCAGCGCTTTATGCGAAAGGTGGTGAAGAGCTGATTTACTCCTTCTCATCTTTTTGATTTTAGTTGCACTCATGAATGCTTCGCATTTGAAGATGAATACAGCTGAATCATTCAGGGTTTATAACTCCTCTTTCTTCATTTTATAAATCACATTTCTTTTTTTCAATTCATTGATCATGAAATGAAAATGAGTTTCTTCTTCGCCTAAATATTCAGGGGGATTAATTCCTGAGCGCGAATAATTTTTTTCAAGCAATAATCGAACTGCTGCTGTACAAGTGAACCCTGTGGTGCGCGCCATGGATGATGTTTGGGTTGCATTATCATATTGGTCAAACAAATCGTAGGTGTAACGGATATTTTTTCCGCTTTCATTTCCTTCAACTGTTACACGCATCACGGTGAATTCTTCTTCACCGGCTTTATACTTCCATTGCGGCAACATAATCGCAGCAGCAACATCAATGGGGCGAATGGATTTTCCTTTCACTGAAATTTCTTCTTCGCTGAAAAATCCCATGTCGCACAGCATTTCCATTGCTTTGCGATGACCGGGATAGCGCAGCGTTTTTTCTTTCATGTTTTTAATCTTCATTGTTTTCAGAATGCTGCGCAAGCCATCTGAATTAAATGATTCGAGTGTTCCGATATTTTCGAAGTGAATGAATTCTGGTTCGGTAAGTGCGGGTCGTGTAACAGTTTCGAAATTCTCCACCAACCGTGCAGGTCTGGTATATTCTTCAATCACATCAATGGGAGAGAAGGGCGCTTTGTATTGAAACGGCAATTTGCGTTCGAAGGGCAAACCACCAACCAGGCATTCAAAGTTTTCAATCTTCATTCGTTGGTTGTGATACCCGAGAATGATGTTATCCATGCCCGGCGCAACACCGCAATCAACAATGGCTGTTACACTGTTTTGTTTTGCCAAATCATCTAACAGAAAAGCATCTTCGGGAAAGAATGAAATATCAACGACTTGCTTTTTGTTTTTTAAAATAGTTTTTAAAGTTTCGAAACCCATGAAGCCCGGAACCGCACCCACCACACAATCGGCATCAGCAATTAATTTTTTGATTTCATTTTCATCAGCAAGGTTTGCTTTCTGTGTTTGAATGTTCGTGCTATTTTTCAGTTGAGATAAACTTTCGTCGCTGATATCAGCGGACATTACATTATAATCTGTTGCCAAATCTTTTGCAATGGTGCGACCCACCATGCCGGCACCGAGTACTACAATTTTTTTCATTAGAAAATTTATGTGGTGCAAACAAAATTATTTTCATGCAAATACTTTGCATTCATTGAAAATAAGTTCAGCACCAAATCAGATCCGCTTAATTTTTGCTCCCAGTTTATTTAACCGCACATCAATATTCTGATAACCGCGATCAATCTGATTGATGTTGTTGATGATGCTTTTTCCTTCAGCACTCATGGCTGCAATCAACAATGCAACACCTGCGCGTATATCAGGGCTCGTCATGCTGATTCCACGCAATGGAAATTGTCGGTTCAATCCAATCACGGCAGCGCGATGCGGGTCGCATAAAATTATCTGCGCACCCATCTCAATTAATTTATCAACGAAGAACAAACGGCTCTCAAACATTTTCTGATGAATGAGCACAGTGCCTTTTGCCTGTGTGGCTGTAACCAGAAGAACAGAAAGTAAATCAGGAGTAAGACCTGGCCATATTGCATCGGCAATGGTCATCACACTTCCATCAATAAAAGTTTGAATTTTATAGGATGATTGTTCAGGAACATAAATATCATCACCATGAATTTCCATTTCAATTCCAAGCTTGCGAAATGCATCGGGAATCAATCCGAGTTGTTCGGGTTGTGCATTTTTAATGGTCAGTTCGCTTTGCGTCATCGCCGCCATGCCTATGAAACTTCCCACTTCAATCATATCGCTCAACATGCGGTGCTCTGTTCCGCCAAGCGATTGCACACCGTGAATGGTTAAGAGATTGGAACCGATGCCTTCAATTTTTCCACCCATGCGCACAATCATTTTGCAGAGTTGCTGCAGGTAGGGTTCGCATGCCGCATTGAAAATGGTGGTGGTTCCTTTTGCGAGTGATGCCGCCATAATAATGTTGGCAGTACCTGTAACAGATGCTTCGTCGAGCAACATGTAAGCGCCCGTTAACTGCGAAGCATCAATGGTGAAATTATTTTCCTTGTTATCGAAATTAAATTTCGCACCAAGTTTTTCGAAACCGATGAAGTGTGTGTCTAATCTTCTTCTTCCGATTTTATCGCCGCCGGGTTTTGGAATAAATGCTTTTTTAAATCGTGCGAGCAGCGGGCCAATCATCATCACCGAACCACGAAGGCGCGCCGCTTTCTTCGCGTAGTCGTCGGTGTTCATGTAATCGAGATTGATATTATCCGCGCGGAACGAATAAGTGTCTTCGTTCTGTTTGCGAATCTCCACTCCGAAATCGCGGAGCAAATCAATCAGCATATTCACATCCACAATGTTCGGGATGTTACTGATGGTCACAGTTTCGCTGGTGAGCAGTGTGGCGCATAAAATCTGCAGCGCTTCATTCTTGGCTCCTTGTGGTGTTATTTCTCCCTTGAGTTTGTAACCGCCGGTTACTTCAAATGCATCAGGCATGTGGTGAATGGTGAATCGTAAATTGTGAATACGATTTCGCGTTCGAAGATGAACTGATATTTCACATGAACTATTTTGTGTGTGAAAAATTTATTCACGAAGAAAGGAGGGAGTGAACAGAAATATTATTCACCGCAGAGGCGCGGAGAAAAACTTTTCTTCTGTGAATTTATTTTTTTCTTTCCTTCCTGTAAGGTAAAATCATTTTAATAAACCCACGATAGTAACTATCTGCTTTATACCATCGATCAACAATCTGACCATAGTGGCTGCATGAATTATTATAACATTTAACATACGCATTGTCTTGCCTGAAATTATCAAACTGAAGTGCGTATCCTTTGCAATGCGGACACTCTTCATCAACAAATAAAATGGCGAACCAATTGTCATCATCATCTTCTGTATAGTTTTCATAAATTTCTTTTACCTCCTTCGGAGAATATTTATCTACATCCTCTTCCGTTTTTATATTTTCTATTGTCAGCATGCTTAATTGAGCAATTGAAATTGAACTGCAACTTAAGAAGTAATTTTTTATTCCAGTGGAAGAGTTTTCAATCTTTTTCCAACTAAAGTCAAAAAAAAATAGTTTGAAATAAAAATCTTGCAGGTACTTTGATTCGATAAAAACTTTTCCAAGGTTTAGAACATTGGAAAAGTTAAAGAGCGCTGAAAATTTTTTTAGCGGGTGCTTTTTGTTTTTAATTATTTTGTGAGCTGATAATAAATACGCAGGGTTCTGATTACAGTAATCCTGCTGAGACAAACAGCAACAAACTAAAAAATGAAAAATTATGGAAACACAAAAAACAAAACCTTCAATTGAAAGAATTATTGAAAGGACAATTGGCTATGTTCTTTTATCCGCACCACTGGTAAGTGTAATATTTTTATTTATTTACTTGGCTTTTGGACATTCAGAGGGTGACAATTATTGGACAGGGTATGCTTTTTTACAGGGTGGACTACAACACGGTTATAATGAACATGGAGAATATAATGCTGGAGTAGTTGGATTTGGGGGAGCTGCATATACATCTGCTCTACCTTTCTATTTTGGATTAATGGCTTTAGCAGGTGCATATTTAATTAAAGACAGTAAAAAATAACTTTTGTATGTCATTGATTTCACTTTCTTTTTAATAAAAAACTAAAGTGGTGAAAAACATGAAGCAACTGAAAAAACCAAGAGACTCCACGACCAAATTGGACAAAAAGATGGAATATCAAATAAATTATGCTTCAAGTGTTGGGCTTTATAAACCTTCATTTTTTCAAATGAAAGTTGACACCATATTTTCTTTGAAGAAACTTACTGATTTGAGTGATGAAGTTCTTTCAGTTTACCTTCATGAGTATGTCCATTATCTACAAGATATTTCTACAACATTCGGATTAATGAATGCTTCATGGGTTGTTGAATACATGAAATATTCAGCGGAAAAAATTCGGAAGAATTATGAAGAAAAATTTCCTGTTCCTCTTCCAATTGTAAAAGAAGATTATCATAAAGTTTATGAAAATAATTTAATCATGAATGTTTACGCCGGAACAAACATTCGCTTGACTGAATTAGTGATTACAGAAATTGAAAGAGAAATATTTAATGTTTCAATTGATGGAGTTAATAAACCTTTACCAAAAGTTAAGATTCATTTTAAAGATAGCTATGGTAGCTCAACCAGTTTTTTTTTTGGTGCTACTTGTGTAATAGAAAGCATGGCTTTTTTAATTGAAACAAATTGTTGTGGTGAATTATTCGGTGCATCAACTATTCCTTACAAGTCAGCGCAAGCAGTTGCAGAGTTTGGCTATCCAGAATTTAGTGCAAGCGCGTTAAATATTATAGCACTTTGCGATGCGTCTCTTTTTGCATTTCATCCGGGTGATTTTTTTGTTAGCTGCTTAAGAGATATGCAGAAAAAAAACTGGTTGCCCAAAGAGCCCGAAGAGGTTTATGATTACGCGAATACATTTAGTAAAACTTTTCTAAATGTTGCCTATGATGGAGCAAATGATTTGGAGCAGTTGTATGAGCAGTTTTCAAAAAATGCCGTTAAAGAATTACAAGGATATTTTACAATTGACTTATTTAACGACACTAAAAAATGGATAGAAATAATTGTTGATTCTGCTTTCAAAATAAGAAAAGAAAATCCATACATCTTTTTAGAATTAGCCACTTCTGGTAATCCAAGAAACAATAAAGTTTTTACAAAGCTAATTCGTGAATTAGGGACTCCGCTTGTTTTGAATAGTAATGGAGAGGGAACCTTTTATCATCCAAAGGAGAATGAATACAATTTTTATCCATATGCTTTAGCGGCAGTGAGCGAGGTGTTTTCAATGCTAACTACAAGAAGAAGTTCTTGTTCGTTATATGGGTTTTGTAAAGAATCTTCACTATTACAAAATATACCGGATTATACTGATGAACGATGTCGTATTTCTCCTTGGAAAAAAGTTACTGATGACCCGCTTTGCCCTTATGGGCAAATTTGGAAAATGTGGGATTTGGCAGAAAGAACTCCTGATTTATAAATTATTGTTTTTGTAAGAGCAAATGAGTGCGTCAGCCGCGTGAGTGATTGCAGTGGAAATCATTTTTTTTTGTAATCAAAAAAAAATATTGAAACGGAAAGCACGACAGCATTTTTTTGTATTCAAAAAAATGGTGGCACGCCCAACACTTCGCCATCCTTCGACAATACTTCGACAAGCTCAGTGTGACAGATTATCTCTTCCTTCTGAATGACTGATGTTTCTGATTGCCGCCGCCGCTGCGTGCAGGTTTTACAAATCCTTTTTTGCGGAATGATTTTTCGCGACCGGTTTTTTCTTTGAGCGGCGCACCTTTGATATTGTCGAGATTGAAATCATCACCGATTTGTAACTGACCGCCACTGATAATATCGAGGTCGTTTTTTATAACATCGTCGCTGACATGCTGGTTGTCGTTCCATTGCAGGTGAACGAGTTTCATGTAGTAAGCAACAGTTTCGGCAGCGCTTTTTTTCTTTTCGGGATCGGCTACATCGTCCTTAATTTTTTCGAGCAGGCGCTCCAGATTTTTTCCGTAGTTGCGATACTTGATTTTATTTTTCGGATAAGCGAGCGGTGCCACGCGCAAATCTTTTTCGGTGGGCGGATCGGGCATGGGATACGGCGAATCAACATCGAGCTTGTACCGGGTCATGATGTGCAGGTGATCCCACAACTTCATTTTATACTCTTCAATGTTTCGAAACTGCGGGGTGCTGTTGCTCATGATATTGATGAGCGCATTGGCAGCCGCATTGCGCTGATCGCGATCCTTAATTGTTAAAAGATGCTCAGCTAATTTTTGTGTGATGCGTCCATACTCCGGAATTTCCATCTTCGGACGCTGTGTATTGTATTCCATATTTGATTGGAGAAGTGACAAATGTAAGAGGTAATGAGTTATTTACTAAATGTTATTGTGAAGGAGGGAAATTAAGGGTGTAACAGCAATGTCAGATTTACTTTCGAAATTAGCGCGCGTTAAAAAACAAAATGAAAGTCGGGCTTTTCTTTGGTTCGTTTAATCCTGTTCACATCGGTCATTTGGTGATTGCCAATTTTATGGCGGAGAATACCGATTTGCAAAAAGTGTGGTTTGTGGTGAGTCCGCACAATCCGTTGAAGGAAAAGAAAAGTTTATTGAAAGATGCCGACCGGTTGCACCTGGTTCGTTTGGCAACCGAAGAGAACACGAAATTTAAAGTGAGTGATATTGAATTCAAATTGCCGCAACCATCGTACACCATTCACACGCTGACTTATCTGAAAGAAAAATTTCCGCAACACGGGTTTGTTTTAATCATGGGTTCTGATAATCTGGAATCACTTGAGAAGTGGAAGAACTTCGAAATCATTTTGCGCGACTATGAAATTTATGTTTACAGCAGAACTGAAAAACTAAAAACTCCACTGGCAAATCACGCGCATGTGAAAATATTTGAAGTGCCGGTGATGGATATTTCTTCATCTGAAATCAGAAAATTAATCAGTGAAAAAAAATCGGTCCGCTATCTTCTTCCTGAAATTGTGTATGAAGAAATTAAGACCAGAAAGTTTTATCGGAAGTGAAAATTTATTTACTAATCATTTTCTTTTTTCCAAACACTCATCGTTCCGGATTTTTTCAAGTGAAGTCTTAACAATTATTATTGTACAGAATAAATGATAGCATACTTTCGTTATTCATAAAAATCAAAATCAACCAACACATGCGCACATTAAAAAGATGGACACTTGTTCTTGCGCTCTCTCTCTCAGTTTTAATTCCACTTGCATTTGTAACCGATAACCTGTTTGAGGTTTCAAAGAACCTGGACATTTTCGCCACACTTTACAAAGAGGTCAACACCTATTATGTAGATGATATTGATCCATCAAAATTTATGCGAACCGGCATTGATGCCATGCTCAATTCGCTTGACCCTTTTACCAACTACATTTCCGAGGCAGAGATTGAAGGATTCCGTTTTCAAACCACAGGAAAATACGGTGGCATTGGTGCTACCATTCGCAAGTCGGGAGATTACTTGGCAGTAGCAGAACCATACGAAGGTTTCGCAGCATACAAAGCCGGATTAATGGCCGGTGATGTGATTTTAGAAATTGACGGAAAGAGCACCAAAGGAAAAACAACCGACGAAGCAAGTAAGGTTTTAAAAGGTTCGCCCGGCACAACAATAAAATTATTGATTCAGCGCCCCGGAGATAAAAACACCATGCTGAAAGAATTTCCGAGAGAAGAAATAAAAATAAATTCTGTGCCTTATCACGGAATGCTGAACAATGAAATCGGATACATAAGATTATCGCAGTTCACCGAACAGTGCGGAAAAGATGTGGCCGATGCAGTGAAAGATTTAAAAAGCAAAAATGATTTGAAAGGAATTGTTTTCGATTTGCGTGGTAACCCCGGAGGTTTATTAAACGAAGCAGTGAACATTGTGAATGTGTTTGTTGATAAAGGGCAAAAGGTGGTGAGCACCAAAGGAAAAGTAGCCGAGTGGGACAAAGAATACAAAGCATTGAACGAAGCCGTTGATACAAAAATTCCGGTAGTTGTTTTAGTGAACAGCGGTTCAGCTTCAGCATCAGAAATTGTAAGTGGCGCCTTTCAGGATTTAGATAGAGGAGTAGTAGTTGGACAAAAAACTTATGGAAAGGGATTAGTACAATCGACCCGACAATTAAGTTACGGAACGCAATTGAAAGTAACCACCGCACATTATTTTACTCCATCAGGAAGATGCATTCAGGCATTGGATTATGCTCACCGAAATGAAGATGGCAGCGTAGGAAAAATTGCGGACTCATTAAAAACTCCTTTCAAAACAAAAGTTGGAAGAACCGTTTATGATGGTGGTGGAGTTGACCCTGATATTTTATTGGATGCACCGAAGTACAGTCCCATTTCAAAAAGTCTGATAGAGAAAAATTTGATTTTTGATTTCGCTACTCAGTATCGTCAGCAGCACGATTCAATCGTAAAAGCAAAGGAATATAAACTGAGTGATGCAGATTGGAATTCATTTTCGTTGTATCTCAAAGACAAGGAATATGATTACTCTACAAAAACTGAGGATGCATTAAAAGCATTGCAGAAAAATGCAGAGAGCGAAAAATATTTCGATGCTATACAAGCCGATTATGATTTAATAAAAAATAAAATCAGTCACGATAAAGAACACGACTTGCAAAAGAACAAGGAGGAACTGGTGAAATTGCTGGAGCAGGAAATTGTAAGCCGTTATTATTATCAGAATGGAAGAATCATGAATGCATTGAACAATGATTCGGAAATTTTAAAAGCGATTGATATTTTAAATAATAAAGAACTTTATAATTCAACCTTAACAGCTAAGTAAATTTTTTATTTATAAAAGAATAAACAGGTCATTCGTAAACCGAATGACCTGTTTTTTTTGTTTCGCTTTCTGAATTTACCCTGCCGATTGTTATTCGTAAAAAATATCTCAGTTTAATAATGCTAAAATTATAAATAGAATAAGTTTATTATTATAAATGAAAAACAGATTACAACTGTATGCTCAGTAACGAAGAAACATAATCGGCATTTGCCCAGTGAGTAGTAAGAAAAACACCCATACTTATTTTGTGCTTTTTGTTTTCACCAAAACTATAAATGGTGTGATTCACACCAAGTTTCTGATAGAGTGCAGTTCCTGATAACAGAATTTGCTTTGTTTGATAAGCCATCAAAAGTGTAAACGAAACCGGCCCCCATTCCATTTCATCCTGAATGAACGGAGCAAAACCAATTGACTGTTGTTTGTAATCAGTCCCGATTTTTTGTTCCTGTAAAAAATGCAAATTGGCTGAACTGAAAAAGGTTTCAATTCCAACCGAAAATTTATTCCATTTTCCAACATATTTTCCCAATCCTGTTTCATTAATCAGAATGGGATAGATGGGGCCATCAGGAATAAAAATTTCATACAAACCAATTCCACCACGAACAGTCAATACCAATGATTTTAGCTTTTGAATATGCAGGGAGTCAAAATTGAACGATTCATTTTCTAAAGCTGAAAATGAATATTGAATCCCAAAATCTAATGTCGGTATATTGATTCCTAAATTCGGAAGACGAACATCTCCGGTAGATGAATGAGTGAATGAAGAGCCAATTACCAAACCAATTTTAGGTGAAACCTTTACCTTCAAACTCAAACCAAGTGTTGAAGTATTATTTATTGCAGAAGCAATTACATTATTCGTTGGGTTTGATGTGGCATCAAAATGTTTTGTGAGCAAGGCAAGCCCGACTCCGCCTTTTAACCACAATTGAAAATTATTTTTTCCCGCCAACCGGAATTGAACATTTGGAACGATGTAATATGCTTTCCCTAAAACAGTATTGTTTCCAAAATATGTAAACCCTGCAGCAATTCCCCACTTCGGATAATTTAACATACGCTGCCATTCTTTATTTCCTTCGCTTTGCCATTGTAAATTTAATTCTGCCGAAAACGAATTTTGCTCAACTGCCGGCTTAAAATTCTGAGTGTGTTTAAAAATTTTTCCATGCTTGAATAGCGGCTCAACTTCAAAAGTATAATGTTGAATTTTTAAATGCTGTGCAAACAACATTGAAAATTTTATTGAAAAGAGCAGCAGTAGAAAAAATGTTTTTGAAAAATTCATCCTTCACAAAACTAATTTATTCAGGGGTTACAGGATTTTTGTTTTGAAAAAACCTCGTTCAATTTCCCCTTCATCGCCGTTGCCTTCTGAAAAACATTGGTGAATGTTTCCATTTCGGCAAAGTGTTTCAGTTTGTTTTTTCCCATGGAGAAATTTTATTCCGACAAAGAAATCTGGAACAGAAAATTACTTTATTCCATATTTCTCTTTATAAATCTCATACAAATCTTTTTGCTTGTTATCGAGATTTATTTCTCTGCCTTGAATGAATGCGTAAATGATGTTGTTGGTTTTCATGTCGAGAATATCTCCGTCGCTAACAATAATGTTTGCATCTTTTCCTTCAGCTAAAGTTCCTGTTGTGTTATCAATGCCGAGAATGTGCGCGGCATTTGAAGTGATATACATCAGCGCCTCTTCAGGTGTCATGCTTCCGTAAGCCACTGCTTCTCCGGCGAGAAAAGGAAGATTTCGTTGCTGCCAGAAACCATCCATGCTCAAACAAAAATCAACGCCTGCTTTTTTCAGCAATGCCGGAGTTTTGTAGGGCAAATCATAATCTTCATCATCGCTACCGGGCAACGATTGAATTCGTCCGAGAATTACTGACACATGATTCGCAACTAAAATATCAGGGCACTTCCATGCTTCGCTTCCGCCAACAATCACACAATTCATGTTGAATGATTTTGCGAAGAGCACTGCGGCAGTTATTTCTTTCACACCATCGGCATGAATAAATAATTTTTTCTTTCCATCGAACAAACGGCGCATTGCTTCGAACTTAAGATTTGCAGTTTCATGTGTAACAGTTTGCGCATATGCTTTTGCTTCATCAAAAAAGTTACGGATGTTTTGAACTTCATCAGCATAATGTTCATTCACACCAATGCGTCCACCGTCTTCATTAAAATGATACGAGTAGAACGAAGGAAAATTTAAGTGAATGCTTTCGTCGGTTTTGTATTGTGCATCTTCCCAGTTCCACGCATCCAGTTGCACAATTGATGATGAGCCGGAAATAATTCCACCTTGTGGAACAACCTGCGCCAATAAAATTCCATTGCTTCGAACAGTGGCAATCACTTTCGAATCAGTATTGTAAGCAATGATGCTTCGGATGTTCGGATTAAACTCGCCGACTTCAAAAGCATCGAGTGTGGCGCGCGCGGCTTCAATTTCATTCAGCCCGAGGTTAGTGTTACAGGCAATCAATCCGGGATACACATGCTTTCCGGCGATGTTTATGATTTTCGCATTTGATTTTTCCAATCGAATGGTTCGTGCATCAGCCACGAAAGTGATTTTGCCATTTTCAAAACCGATGGCCGAGTTTTCAATCATTTCACCATTGCCAAGATGCGCAATGCCATTCATCAGAATGATTAATGAATCCTGCTTCGGTGCAACTGGGATTGTTTGCGCATTGTTCTTCGACAAGCTCAGAGTGACAACAATTAATGAGAGGAGTATTGAAGAAAATATTTTTTTCATTTCGTTATTTTTTTAAGGCACCATTTTTAAAATCCGCTCAAGTTCATTGAGTGAGATGTCGGCTTTTTCTGATTTATCATAAATGGAGGTGAGATAAACATTTTGCCTGGTAATTTTTACATAGGTAATAACTCTTGCGCCGCCCGACTTGCCTTTTCCTTTTGAAGAAATGGCTAAACGAATTTTATAAAAGTTACTCCCGATAGCATTTCCTTGAGTTGGGTTTTCTTCAAGCGATTCAATTAATTCTTTCAGCTCTTTTTTAAGCGAGGGATATTTTTTGGCAAGCCGTTTTGCCTGACTATCGAAAAGCGAAATGGTAGATATACTAAAGCTCATCCAATAATTCTTTAGCCGGTCTCGCTTTTATTTTTCCTTCTTCAATCAATCGCAATTCAACCACCGCTTGCTTTAACTCCTGTAAAATTTGTTTTTTAGTTGGCTCTTTTTCTGCTTCAATTTTTTTTACGAACCCAAGATTATTAACAAGCTCCATAAAAAAATCTGCCTTACTGTCTTTTATATCTAAAACTACTTTCATGATTCTGAATTTAAAGCAAAGTTATATTTTAAGAGAGTAAGTTTTAAATCAAAAAATCATTGTGCACCAATCTGACTTCCATCGCAAAGCCTGTCGCAATCATACAGCAAATTGAAATTTTGATTTAACTCTTGAGGGCGCTCACCATTTTTAATTGCTTCAATCATTTTATTAATCAATCGCGTGCGTTCAACTTTTATGAAGTCGCGCTTTTGCTGGTCGAGTTGCAAACTGAAAAAACAAATTCCATCTACGAAAGTGTATTCGGGTTTTGCATAAATGCTCAGCGGATTATTGTTCCACAAAACAAGGTCGGCATCTTTACCAACTTTAATGCTTCCGGCTTTATCATCAACATGCAACATTTTTGCGGGGTTGAGTGTGCAGAGTTTCCACGATTCAATTTCGCTGAGCCCGCCATACTTAATTGACTTCGCAGCTTCCTGATTCAGGCGGCGCGCCATTTCTGCATCATCAGAATTTATTGCAGTCACTACTCCCGCTTTTGTAAGTATTGCTGCATTGTATGGAATGGCATCGTACACTTCATACTTGTATGCCCACCAATCAGAAAACGAAGAAGCATAAACTCCGTGCGCTTTCATCTTGTCGGCAACTTTGTATCCTTCCAAAATGTGTGTGAAAGTGTTCATCTGAAAGTGCATGCTGTCGGCAACATGCATCAGCATATTTATTTCGCTCTGCACATACGAGTGACAAGTGATGTGTCTTTTTGAATTTAGAATTTCTACGAGCGCATCCAATTCTAGATCGCGACGCGGTGCAGTGAGTGTTGTTTTATTTTTTGCAGCAGTTGAATTCCATTTATCCCAATCACTTTGATACTCACGCGCGCGAATAAATGCATCGAACATTGTTTGCTCCACACCCATTCGTGTTTGCGGAAAGCGAACGGTGTTGCGGTCGCCCCAGTTTGATTGCTTCACATTTTCTCCGAGTGCAAATTTTATGAAGCCCGTCCAACCCGCGAATTTTAGTTGCTCCGGCGCATAACCCCAGCGAAGTTTTATCAATTGAGTTTGTCCGCCGATTGAATTTGCAGAGCCGTGTAATAAATGAGATGCAGTAACACCTCCAGCGAGGTTGCGATAAATATTTATGTCTTCCGAACTCACCACATCACCAATGCGAACTTCAGCTGTAACAGATTGCGTTCCTTCATTCACTCCCTGCGAAATGGCAATGTGCGAATGTTCATCAATAATTCCTGAAGTCAGAAATTTTCCGGTCGCATCAATCACCCGAGCATTCGCCGGAGCAGAAATATTTTTTCCGACTTGCTGAATTTTTCCGTTGCTGATTAACACATCGGTGTTTTCTAAATTTCCTTCTGCTTCATTCGTCCACACGGCTGCGTTTTTGAAGAGAACAGTTTCCTGTTTCGGAATGGTATCCCAGCCATAAGCGCAGAAAGGATAAATCACATTTCCGAAAGCGGGTTTCTTGTTTTTATTTTTTGAAGAATCGTTTTTCGACTGCACATCACCTGTCCTTGTTGCAGTCCATACAACTTCTTTTCCTAGAGGGTCAAGACCTTTTCCGGAAAAATTTTCTCCTTCAATAAATCCATTGAGCCGATACAATTGTTTTGAAGAATCTTTCGGCATGGCAAACGAAAGCGAAATCAGATTATCGTTGAGCGAAAATTTTACATCGGCTTTTGTTGAATCATGAAACTGCAATTGGGTAGAGTTGGAAGAAGGATTTTCAATGGTGAGTTTTATTGCTCCCATTCTGTTCAATGTGAAATCATAAGTTCCTTTCAGCGATGAAAGTTGTTCATCATTCACACGATACATTTTTCCTTTCACCCAATTCTGATAAATGATATTTTCATCATTGAAGATGGAATCAGAACAAATAATAAAATTCGCGAGCTTACCTTTTTCCAATGAACCTAAATTATTCAGTTCGCCTGAAAGCTGCGCCGGTGTGTATGTGAGTGCCTTGAGTGCATCCGATGCCCTCAACCCATAAGCAATCGCCTTATGAAGATTTTTCCAGAAGGCATCATCGCTGCATCCTTGTTTTGTAATGCAGAAATTTATTCCTGCATTGTTGATTCGAAAAAGATTTGCAGGTGCTTGCTCCCAATTCATTAATTCAGAAAGCGAAATCAAATCAGCATCATTCGGATCATTTACATTGTATGGTTTGGGAAAATTGATGGGAATGATGAGTGCATCACCCGTTGCTTTTATTTCATCGAGTCGTTTGTATTCATCACCCGTTCCCTTGATAATAAATTTTATTCCGAACTCATCACCGATTTTATCTGCGCGCAAAACACTGAGGTCATTATCCACCTGAAAAATTTGTGGAAGCGATAATTGATTGTTCAATGCCTCGAGCGAAATATTTTTTTCTTCGTTGTTGCCGCCGGATTTATACCACTGCGCATCATAAAATGTTTGCCGCAACAAAGCAATGCTGCCCATGAGTGATGAAGGATAATCCTGTGTGCTTGTGCCTTTATTGAAAGAATAAAACGAAGCAACATTTCCGTGCAACAACATTTCATTATCACTTTCATTTCCTGCGAGCACCATCGCACCGGTACCGCGCATGATTCCATCCATGTGATGAGTGACCACTGCACCGAAACCAAGCGATCGCAAATTCTCCGCTTGCTTTTCATCTCCTTGAAAAAAATCGGCGCCATTCACTTCCGGCATAATTGCCTGATTCCAATTGTACGCGCCTGATTTGTTACTGAGAAATTGTGGTCCGCGCTCATTTGGTCGAGATTCTGTTTTTGCCATTCCATAGTTGCTGAACAAATCAATGAACGACGGATAAATAAATTTCCCCTTGCAATCAATCACTGTTACACCGGCGGGAACTGAAACAGTATTTCCAACCGCAACAATTTTTCCATCGTGAATCAGCAAGGTCGCATCGTTCAAAAATGTTTTGTAATCAACAGCAATGGTAGCGTGCGTGAATGCATAATTTCCTTCGCGCTCATCGTGTGTTCCGTTTACGGGAAATGTTTGCTGCGCGAAAGCGTTGTTGGTGAAAGCACCAACAACGGCTAAAAAGTAAATGGTGAAAAAGAGAGGGGCAAAAATTGTTTTCTTCATCGAATGTTTTTTTCGGGGAGCGAAAAGTAAGATTTGAAATGGAATGTTTAATGATTTTACATTCGCCTTTCTCATTATGGAAAAAACAATACAACACTTAGATTCAAACATCAGCTATTCCGTTGAAGGTGCAGGCGAAACACTTGTGTTGCTACACGGTTTTTGTGAAGACAAAAATATATGGAACGAATTTAAGCGGCCACTTCTATCAAATACAAAAATCATTTGTATTGATTTACCCGGATTCGGAAAATCATTGCCGGGAAAAAATCATTCATCAATTGAGTTGAGGGCTGAAGCAGTGCTTGCCGTTTTGAATAAAGAACAAATTGAAAAATGTTATTTACTTGGACATTCCATGGGTGGTTATGTAGCTCTTTCATTTGCTGAAAAATATTCTGGCAGATTAAAAGGTATCGGGCTATTTCACAGTTCATGTTTTGCAGATGATGAATTGAAAAAAGAAACCAGGAAAAAAGTAGCGGAGTTTGTTTTAAAAAACGGAAGCCGCGCTTTTGCCGATCAACTGTTTCCAACTTTGTTTGCACCTGAGTTTGCAGAAAACCACAAAGCATTAATTTCTGCATTGGAAGAAAAAGCTGCAACCATTCCCGAACAATCAATAGCTAACTCATCATTGGCGATGGCTGAAAGAAAAGATTTATCAATAATTCTAAAACAAACTATTCTACCTGTTCTATTAATTATCGGAGCAAAGGATTTAGCCATTCCGCTTGAACGAAGTTTGATGATGGCTCATCTGCCAAACTCAGCAATAATTTGTTTGCTCGAACAAAGCGCCCACATGGGAATGCTGGAGGAGCCTGTTAAATCTATAATGGCAATACTAAACTGGATGAAATTACTAAAGGGCTGATTCATCGGATACTAATGAATAATCAATTCAGTCATTACTTTCTTCTGTTCAGCGCAATTAATTGTTAGAAAATCTTAATTCTTAAATATATTAGTCGCGTTAATTTTAAATAGGTTATACAAAAACTGAATGAAAATCTGGGGGGTGATTTTATTTATTTTATGGTTTAGTTTTAAAAGCTATGCACAAAACACTCCTGTAGTAACACATATTCCTTCAAGCGTTGGCGATTCAACAGGCATTGCATTATTAATTCATTTTCCAGACTCAGCCAGATATGATACTTGTGGAGCACCCATTGCTATTTTGGTTGCGGGTGGAGGCGGTTCAACCGGCATTATTTATAATTATCCTGCTGTCATTTCTTACTTTGGCTTCATTCAGGTTTTCTTTAATTTTCCGGGTGGCGGAATTAACCCAATAGTAAGTGGCGGGACTTATGATTTGCGAGGTCCAAATTGTATAAATGCCTTTAAAGATGTAATAAAATTTTGCAGTGGAGAAATTGCAGATAACGATGGAAAATATTTAAGCGAGTTAATACCCATAACACCAAACTATCAGAATGTAGGGTTGGTTGGTGGTTCAAACGGAGGAAACATTTCTCTTGCTGTAGCAGGAATTTATGGCAACCAATTGCCCGGATTAAAATGGATTTGTAATTGGGAAACTCCGGTTGGTGATGGAAATATTTTAGCTGACATGGGCAACACAAATTTTGGAGGACTATTAACAACTAACCTAGCTTATAACGATACCACAGGAGCATTTGATTATTCGAAACTGAAATACTGCGATACATTGTATTTTAATTACAATGCGAACTTTGATACACTTGCCGGATTTTATTACGATAATGATAATAACAACAGTCCGAATGATGTGGTTGACTACAAACTGGAACCATTAATTTATGGAACAGGGGTGAACACAAAGGCAAATTACAGCCAGAAAATTATTGAACTTGGTTATTCAATGGGATTAATTCCAAACCCAAAACCCTTTTATATACCAACACTTCAGGAATCAAAAGATTTCTGGAAATGGCGCAACGGTGAAAACTGGATAGACTCTATCTCTATTAAGCGACCTGATATGTTATTTATGGTAACTTCAAAAGATCATGATCATTACATTAATTCGCCTGATCATCCCGGCGTATTAAATCAATACTCGAAATTTTTAAACACGAGCTTAAACATTGTTCGGCTTAATCCCGACAAAACATATTTGGAATATGTTCTTGATTCTGTTTATCCCGGATTGCCTGATAATACCTGCTTCACTGTTTATGATCATTTAAGTATTCGTTCAGTTATGGTTCCGGATAGCGTTGATCAGAAATTATTATATGCTGCCGGTGCTTGTGAACTGGCCGATAGAAGTATTCGTGGCGATTATCGCCTTCAGTTAGATTCTGTTTATGATAATTGTATTCCATTTATTCCGGAAATTATTGACACCACAAACGACACCACTTCAACAGGACAAATAAGTGTGGAAATTATAAAGTCGAAAATTTATCCGAACCCTGCTGCTGATTTCACAACTCTTTCAATTTATACAGGTTATGCAGTAAACATATATTTACAATTGACAGATGTTACCGGACGAATAATTTATAATGAGAAATTAAATTCATTGAAATCGGAATCAATGGATTTCCTCATCAATACTTCTGAATTGGAAAATGGAATTTATTTTCTGATGCTTCAACGAAACGAAAAAACAGAAGCGTTGAAATTGGAAGTGTTGCACTAACACAACTGATATATTGCCGGAAGGTTTCTTCCATAGCCATCATAATCCAATCCATATCCAACTAAAAAATCATTGGGAACTTCGAAGCAACTGTATGAAACTTTTATGTCATGCTTCAATGCGGCAGGTTTAAATAACAGCGCTGATATTAAAATTTCTTTTGGCTGAAATCCTTTTAACACGGGCAAAAATTCATTTAATGTTTTTCCGGTGTCAACTATGTCTTCTATAATAATTACAGTGCGGTCTTTAATATTTATATCCAAGCCAACTAAAGTTTTTACTTGCCCTGTTGATTGTGTGCCTTGATATGATGCGAGTTTTACAAATGAAATTTCACTCGGAATATTTACCTGCTTCATTAAATCGGCGGCGAACATAAATGAGCCATTGAGTATGGCCAGGAAAATCGGTTTCTCCTCTGCAAATCGTTCGTTAATTTTTTCGGCCAGATCTTTTACTCTTTGTTGAATGGTTTCAGCAGAAATATAAGTTCTGAATTTTTTATCGAGTACCTGAATGGTTTCTTCCATGCGGTAAATATAAAAGCGCAGAATATTTCATGTTAAAAATCTTGACGAGAATAATGAAAGAAAATTATTTCACTTTTAATTTATCGCCAACGCTCAGTGCATTACTCTGCAAATTGTTGAGTTGCTTTAATTGGTCAACAGTAAGATTATACATTTTTGAAATGGCATAAAGCGTATCTCCTTTTTTCACTAGATACATATTTTCTGCTAAAGAATCAGTATGATAAGATGTCAATTCTTTTTGAATCACTTTTTGTTTGGTGCGAAGTTTAGGGGGAGAAATACGATCGCTGCGCAAATTCAATATCTCACCTGCCTCAGGCTCAGTGCCCATTATCATTTTATTTTTTTCATACAAGTATAAAAGTTGCATGCCATGCATTTGCGAAATCTCAAACATGGTTTCGTCTTCTTTCACTGTGTGGTAAGCTAAATCGCCATTGCGGTGTTTCGGTTGCAGATACAAACGATCGCCCGGGTGCACTTTTGTTTTTGAAGTCATGTCATTGTACTTCAATAACCGTTTCATTCCTAATTCATATTCCGAAGCAATCTTCTGTAAAGTTTCTCCCAGCTTTAGTTCAATGCATTTTATGTTGTTAAAAAAATAAACCCTGCCATGTTGGGGGTCGCTTACCAAATCAGAAACGATTGCATCGGTTTCAGGATCCTGATTTTGAATTTTACAAATTGCATTGGTACTGTCAAGGCTGTTTGAATTTGCAGTATAGTTTGCATCTAATCCCAACAAATCGTATTGCTGCAAATTATTATTCTCAATTGCTGTAATTAATATTTCAGCATACTTCGGATTGGTGGCATAGCCACATGCTTTCAATCCCTTTGCCCATCCCTTGTAATCAGAAATATCCAATTGAAACAAACATGCATAACGGGGTTTGTTTTTTAAAAAATTACTGTGGTCTTTAAACGATTGATCGGGCGAATCATATTTTCTGAAACATTCATTTGGTGCATCATCATCAAAATGATAAGTATCACCGGTCCAATCCTCATGGCATTTTATTCCGAAATGATTATTTGCAATAGTTGCAAGTGAACTTCTGCCGGCTTCTGTTTCTATTATACCCTGACCAATTGTTATGCTGGCTGGAACACCGGTGCGCTTCATTTCAGCAATCGCCAATTCCTTGTAATTGTTTATGTAATTAATTACCCGCTGCTGATAAGTATCCTGAGCAGAAACTTTCAGTGCAGAAATAAAAATTAAAAAAAGGCAAACTGTTCTCTTCATTGCAAAATAATTAACGACAATGTTCCGAAATTCTTTTATATCAAAACAATTTGAAAACCAACGAAGAAATTTGTTTTGTTTAAGAAAAGAAACAGAATAAAATTATAAGTCGACAACCTGTGGAAGGGCAATTTTATTCTCCTTTACAAAATTGCACCAATGACAATCTTCTTTTCCGCAGCCATCTGAGAACTCCAGATTTTTTATTCGGGCGTAAGTTTCTTTCACCTGATTTTTTACAAACTCAATGGCATCCTTTGTCACCACAATTTTTTCTTTTACAAAAACATTTTTCTTTTCGTCCTTCTCTACAAAATCCAGTTCGCCACTCAGCATATTCCACTTTTCTATTATGAAATTATCGAGCAGAATTTTATAGAAAACTATTTGTCGCCAGTAGTCGCCGCCAATCGGATTTTTTTCATCGGGCGGAAGAAATTTTTCTTTTCCGTATTGCACGCTTCCGGTTTTGTAATCCACCACATTCACATCGGCTCCTGTAAATTCAATCTTATCTAATTTTCCGTTTACAGGCACACCATCCACTTCAATATTTCGGATGGCATATTCTGTCACCACTACTTTGTTCCACGAGTTGATGTATTGATTATAATATTCAGGCAGAATTTGTTTGCCGTGCAACATTCTGTTTGTGTATTGTTTTTCGGTGAACGAATCTTTCTGCCGACTCATTTCAAAACTGAAATCATTCAGCACATCATCAATGGATGGAAATTTTTTCTCAGCTGAATCGCGCATCTTCACAAACAAACGATTGAGCGCCCAGTGCACTGCATTACCAAAAGCCATTGAATCATTCTTGGCAAACGGCACATTCAATATCCGCTCGAAGTAATAAGAGATCGGACACTCTAAATATTTATTCAAAGCTGAAACGCTCATCGAAAAATTCTCAACTTTCGATTGAATAAAATCACGATCGAATAATTCGATGTGGGGCTTTTCATTTTTCAAAAGCAAGGTCATTCCCATATCAAATAATTCTTCGGCCTCCACTTTTGATTTGGTAATTTCTATTCCGGTTCCGGCCATTACTTCGGCTACAAATTGCGATGCGGCTAATTTTTTTCCTTCGTTGTTAGTTTCAGCAAACGAGATGTTTAAATATTCTTTTGCTCTTGTCATTGCCACATAAAATAATCGTCGCAGTCCTTCAATTTTGTTATCGTCTTTTGTAAATGTGAGTGTATCGGGCAATGAATAATTGCTTCCGCCACCTCCGGCGCTTTCCCATTTGTCAGCAGTGCACCCAATCAAAAACACATGTTGAAATTCCAATCCCTTGGCTGAGTGTGCGGTTATAAAATTTACTCCGTCTTCTCTGAAAACAGTTTTGTTCACCGGCAAGCCCAATTCATTTTTTTCCATCTGCTCAATCATCTCGATGAACTGCGCGATCTTTATTCTCGGATGTTTGGCGCTTTCAGCTTTCAGAAAATCAAAGAAAGTAGTGAGCACCTGCATCAGCCATATTTTTTCATCGCTCTTTAAAATGTGTTGAAGCAAGCCGCTGTCGTTCAGTATTTCTTCGAACAACATTTGTAAGGTGAGATTGCCGGCATTCTTCAACCAGTTGGTTATATTTTTTTCGAACTTCGATAAAGCTTCAGGGTCTTTTAATTTTATCTGAGAAAGAGAATTGCGATCGGCTAAAATTTCGCGCCACTTGTTATTTATTCTTTTTCCCCCTGCAAAAGCTGCCACCGCCGAAATATCATGCGGATGAATATGAAAAAAATGAAAGTGCATGAGTTGAAATAATAAATACTCACCACTGTGTGGCCGGCGCATTTCTTCATCTAAATATTTCAGTGTGGTTAAAATATTTTGAATCATTGGCAGATCAAGAATGTTTATCTTCTTGCGCACTTGATATGGAATATTTTTTTTCTCAAACAACTGAATCAGATTTTCCGCTTGTGCGTGTCGGTGATATATGACAGCTACATCGTTCAATGGAAATCCCTGTTCCTGCAATGCTTCAATCTGTTTTATAATTCCGGCTTGTTCCTGCGCTTGGTTTGGATACTGAATAATTTTTGGCGACACCTTCGATTCGGTCATTGCCGGATGACTTGCCGTTAGTGTTTTATCCAAATCAGGAATTTTATGAATGAGTCGCTCCTGGTTGTTATCAATTAAAACTTTTGATGCATCCAATATTTTCTGATTGCTACGATAATTTTCAGTGAGTACAATTGATTTTATATCGGCTCGATTGGCTTCATAAAAATCCATAATGTTTTTTACTCTCGCCCCTTGAAATTCATAAATACTCTGATCATCGTCACCAACAGTAAAACAATTCGGCTTGTCCCAATAGTTAGTGAGTTGTTTTAATATTTCATTTTGAGAACCATTGGTATCCTGAAATTCATCAACCAGAAAATATAGGTAGCGCTCCTGATAGTTGCGTAGCATGTTTTCATTTACAGCAAACGCTTTTACCACCCACAAAATCATATCGCTGTAATCATACCGATTTTGGGCCAGAATTTTTTTCTGATACACTGGAAATAATTCTGCTGCAGCGCGCAGTGTTTCCATTTTCTTTTTCGCTTCTTCTATTGCATCTTTTTTTACATCGCCTTTTTTTATTCCGCGCGGTCCGTTATCGCGCTTGTAAATAAATTCATCGCGGGTTGGCAAATCATTTATGTAATCATCAATGCTTTTCAGAATTTTTTCTGTTGACCAGTCTTCTTCCTTCATCATTCTGAAAAGTGAGTTCAAACGCTTCACTTCAAAATAAATATCTCCCTTCAATCTTCTGATACTATTGGTTGGCGGTAATTCATCAATGATAGATTGCAGCAAAGAAATATTTTCTAAATCCGAAATCGGTTCCAGAATTCTTTTTCCGAAGTAATCGAGATTAGATTGAATCACCTCGTTACAAAATGCATGGAAGGTGTAAATGTTTACACGATAAGCAGTTGGACCGATAATTTTCATGAGCCGCTGACGCATAGCGATAGTGCCCGCATCAGTATAAGTAAGGCATAAAATATTTTGTGGTGCAGTATCAGTTTGTGTTAAAATATTTCCGATTCGTGCTGCAATGATTTGTGTTTTTCCGGTTCCGGGCCCCGCAACTACTAATACCGGCCCATCAATCTGATCAACAGCTTCGCGCTGCGCATTGTTTAATTCGTTCAATGCTTTTTCAAATGCAGCCGATTGAAATTTATCTGTCATGGAATGAATGTAGAAATGATAAAGGAAAAATTATAAAATGTTTTCGGAAGTAATTTTTCTCGAAGATTTTCACACGGTGAAAACGGAGAGAAATTCACACTGAGCTTAGAGTTCGCTTATTTCAATAATGAATAAATCGCCGAGTCTAAAAATTTTCCATCATAGAAATAATTCTCTCTGAAATAAGCTTCTCGAACAAAATTATTTTTCTCCAATAATTTTATTGAGGCAATGTTTTCAGGATTCACATTGGCTTCAACGGAATGCAATTTCAAATCAGTAAAACCATAATTTAAAACAGCAGTCATAGCTTCCTGCATAATTCCCTTCTGATGAAAATCTGCATGAAGCATGTATCCTATTTCGCTTCGTTCGTTTTCCAATTGTAATTTCCAGAAGCAAATTGTTCCGAGCAATCTTGAATCACCTTTCAATGTAATTCCCCAATTGATTCCTTCATTTTTTATCCTATTGTCTTCAAAAACCTGAATCAGTTTTTCGGCATCTTCAATTGTTTGCGCTCTGGGTCGATCAAGGTATTTCATCATTCGCTCATCAGACCGGAGAATGAATAAATCCTTTGCATCACTCAATTCAATTTTCCGCAATAGCAATCGCTCATTAGTAATTGTTGGGAATGGATTAAAGTTTGGAGTTAACATTATTCTTACAAGCTATTAAACCACTTAGCTCTTCTTTAAAAAATCCATTGATCTTCTTCGCAGCCAGATTGAAACATAGGCAATGGTTCCTGCTGCATCAAATATGATGTCGAGCCATTCAAAATGTCGAGTGGTTGTATACTCATTCTGAATAATTTCAATTGCAGTTCCGAATAAAACACAAATGAAGAAAACAATAACAGATTTTAAAATGAATGAATTACCCGACTTCCAGGAATAAAAAATCAAGAGCGCAAGTATGAAATAAAAAAATAAATGAATCCATTTGTCAACAAACAACAAATGAAATAAATCATAATCCGGAAGATCGTTCGCGGGCATCAGCGAGAGATAGGAAATTATCCCTGCCCATATCAAAGGAAACAGCCAGCGCATTTGGTTTTTAAAATTAATGACCTACTAATGCAGCATATGCAGCGGCATCCATCAACTGATTGGCGTCAGCAGGATTACTCATTTTAACTTTCACCATCCAGCCTCTTGCATATGCATCTTGATTAACTAATTCAGGATTGGCGTTTAAGTCAGCATTGAGTTCGAGTATTGTTCCGGCAACGGGAAGAAATAAATCGCTTACAGTTTTTACTGCTTCTACAGTTCCAAAAACTTCTTCGGCCTTCAAAGTTTTTCCTATAGTGTTTACATCCACATAAACAATATCACCCAATTCGCTTTGTGCGAAATCGGTGATGCCAATTACTGCTGTGTCGCCTTCCACACGAACCCATTCGTGATCTTTAGTGTAACGGAGATTGTCAGGAAAATTCATTGAATAAATTTTTTGAGGGCGGAAAAATAATATCTGAATGCGGAAACTCTAATGAGAAATTATTTTAACTTTTTTACCAATTAAAAAAAGAGCACATCATTTAAGAGAATGTGCTCTTTGTGTATTGTTTTAAAATTATTGTGCAAGCGTAAATCGAATTGTTACACCTGCATTGGTATATCGAATAGGATATGATGCTGATGTGGCTGGTATGCTGTATCTTTTATCAACAAACAAACGAATGTTTAACCGGCTGCTTACCATGTATTCAGCTGATGGCGCAATGCTGATGGTTTTCATTCCCTGAGTTGGTGTGCTTACCGCCTGATCTAATTTGTAGTTTGTTGTTATGTTGTTTGAAACAGAAACATCGCACTTCAGATTCAAATCATTTTTCAATCGTTTTTTCTTCCCTTTAATTTTAAAAGGGATTGGTGCATTTTTCCATTTGTAACCAAGACCAATAGTAATTTCAGATGTGCGCGATTCCACCAATTGATAATCGAGAAAACTCATTTGTAGATTTCTTCCTTTTTTATATTCAAACTTTGTGCTCAGGTTATTTTTCCATTGTGCATCAACTCCAATTAAAGGAGAAAACTGTTCGGTTATGCCTATACTTGGAATATCGTAATAGCTGATGAAGTTTCCGGAAACAGAATCAATTTGACTTGGAATATTTATTCCATTTTTATTTTCACCATTAAAATCAAGAGCAGAGCTGAATGAATTTATGGTAAGTGTTGAAGTATAACCGTGAGAAATATTCAGTGAGTTCCAGATTTTATGAGCCCATTTCATTTTTGTTAAACCATTGTAAGTTATTCGCCAGTTAGGAGCCGGGATACCTTTGAAGTATTGATACAACCCAACAGAATTCACATCTTTTCCGGCATATGCTGCAAGGAATGATGGGATTAATACATCCTGAGAATATGGACCATAACCATAAGCATAATTCGGATTGTTTGATTCACCGGTTGTATCAGAAGGATTAACAAAGATTCCTTGTGAATTGGAATTGTTTAACTGTAGGCGACCAGAAACAGTTTGGCGATAAGCCTCAAACAAATCGAATGTTGGTGACTTTCCATTGGTATCAGGTTTTTGAAATGCAGTATTCCATGCAATGAAAGAAACAGTGTACTGGCCAAAAGCCTGTTGGTTTAAATGCTGGTAACCAAAATCAGTATTCTTGAAAAATTCAGTTGTGTTGTATGAATAATTTTTCATGAAGTTGATATCTACATTCACATCTTTCAGGGGTTCAAACTGTGCGCGTGCCGTTATGTTTCGGCTGAAGTTTTGAATGAACTGATAATTCATTGCAGTATCATTTGTAATCCATCCTTTGTTTGCTGCATCGTTCAACCAATTGGTATCAGGCTGCATTCCGAAAACAAAATCCCAACCGGGAGCAGTCTTTTTTAAATCCTGTCCGAAATTTTTCGCCTTATAAATAAAGCCCGGAAGTGTGGTACCCTTTGTTTGAGTATAAGTAAAAGTGATTTTCTTTAAACTGATAATCGGACGAATAATAAATGATAAGCCTCCTTTTGCTGTTGGCTGATTATTTTTCTTTTGATCCTTTGTGACTACTTTGTTGTCTTTATCATCTTTCCCATCCTTATCACCACTTTTCTGCTGGGTTTGTGATGAGGTGTTCGTGTTATAAGGTTTCAGAAATTTCCACTTATTATAAAGATTTCTGAAGTTCAGATCACTGTTAAAATTGATGTTCTGGTCGTTGTTTAATTTATTGCCAAGCGGGTTTTCTTTCAACCTGATTTTTTCAAAGGCAGTTCCTTTGCCGGTGGTATCACTGACTAATGGCATGGCTTCCCATTCGTATTGAGCACCATACTTTACAGTTCCTGTTATCCAGTCTAAAATCGGAATTTTATTTATCGGCAGGGTATAAGCAAGATTTGCAGAATGATTGTAATGAGTGGTGCGCCCGAAATTTTTAATGTTGTTCATGACCGAATCTTTTTCAAGTTTGGTATCAATACGACCAGTGTCTTCATCAATTCTGGTATTTGTTATTGCATTAAAATCAAGATTCAGTGATTTAGCCAATTCGAATTTCACACCGTAAAATCTATCCCATGTCCAGAACTTATTATAAGTCGGATCGGCCGGTGGAGATAGCGGATCGGTTTCACGCATGCGCGATTGACCGTACTGTCGGTCCATTACATTCCGGAATGAAATGTTAGTAGGTAAGAAATTGAAATTGATATCACGAACAGCTTTCAGGTATTTTGGTTTTGTTCCAATCAGTTTATTGAATGGTGAAATGAATTTTGATTTTCCGGGATACACATAACCTAACTCACCATGATATTTTTTTATCAGATCACTTTCAATAATCGGATTGTGCTTAAAAGTTTGCGTATATGCATAAGTAGCATTCCAGTTTTCGATTCCATAAATGTGTGGCTTAGCACTTTTGTTGGTGTTCATGCGGCGCACATTTGTAAAATTCAAACTCTTGATGCTGGTGAAATCCTGGGCAACACTTCTTAGGGAATCGCGTTCTTTCGAACTGTAATTCGGATTATTCAATTTATCTTTCAATAAAACATCCAATTCATATGGATCATATTTCGGATTACTCATAGAGTTAGAAATGCCGAGATACATCGGAAGCTGAAGTCCAATACTCTTTGGTAAAAATTTTCCGAGTTGAAAGGTTCCGGAAGCGTCGTACTGAAAGAAATTATCTTTAAATCGTTCGTTTAATTTTTGTTCCAATTGACCGAAACCTATAGAGTGCATGGTTCCGCTTAATGAAATGTTTCCAAGGTCGGCGAGTTTCACATCTACCCTTCCGAGAGCTGCATAACCACCCTCTTCGTCGAAACCGCTTAATCGTAATTCGTTGAACCAAAGTTCTGCACACTTTGAAGTTCCATCATCGGCATCGCCAAGCGGATATCCACTGCTTTGTTTTGGATTACGAATACCAAGCATGGCAACTTTTGCCAATCCTAAATCCGGATTTCCGACAATTGTAATTCTATCTCCATTTGATAACACAATAGAGAAGGGAGAACTGAAAGATGCGCCAGCAGCATCTCTAGCTTGTTTAATATCAGTTAGGTCAGTCAGTTTTATTTCAAAGTTGTTTGCAGTTGGCCACACATTAACGCCGGTGCTGTCATAAAAAACAGAAGGAGTTAAAGGTTTTTCATATTCATAATAATTGCCAACGAAGTCGGAACCTAAGCGCATAAAAGCAGTAAGGTCGCCGTAATTAAAAGTGTATCCGTTACCAGCATTCTCAGCATGCACAAACATTTTCAATACTTTAAATGTTCGTAAATCAAGATTCAGGCTTTTATAAACCGCTCTTGAATCACCATCCTGAAGATTACACGCTTGTATACTCAATGACTGCTCATTTTGTAAAAGTGTTTGTACCGAACCGAGCTGTTGTTCGCGTTGAATTCCCGGGGGCATTACATAATTAATCGGAGTCCGTTGTGAATTTTCTTCCAATGAAACAGAGCCCACATTAAAATAGGTTGACCCGTTATTATCATCCGGAATATACTCACCTGGTGTTTGCATGCTGAACTGGTACTTGCGCCATTGATTGCGCACGAACTCAAGTTTAGCAAAGCGCAGCGTTACTGCTGTATCAAAACCTGCCATATAAATTCTGATGAATCGTATAGATTTAAAATCCTGAATGCCCCCGACTTTTTTATAGTATTCTTCAATTGGAATTTTTACCTGAATCCATGTTTCATCGCCGATTATTTGATTGTTACAACTAATATCTTTTGCTGTTACAATATCGGTAATGTAATTGTTGCCGGTAGTTCCTAAATCATTTGGGTTCAGCGAAACTTTATATTCAAAATATTCTTCCGTTTCACTTAAGGTATTATCACGATTCAAATCTTCCGATTCAGGAATATTTGTGGCTGCATCAGAAACCGGATCACCAGGTTGAGAGATTGGCGAATTGCCATCAGGATTATTATATTTTTTATACCGGTTAAGAATTCCCGGTTCATTGTTATTAAAATTCTGGCTTAAATAATATTCGTAATTATCTCCGGCCGGATCAGCCAAAGCAGCTAAGTAGTATGGTGAATTTATTCCATAGTTCAGTGCAATTTGTGCAAGATATGCAGAATCAAATTTTACTTCAGTCATGGTATTTGCGCCAGGATTTAACGGAGCACCAACACCATCATATCCAACATCCTGAAATTGCCTTGCTGCTTCGTTATTATCAAATGAATTTGTCGGAGGAATGTTTACCGGAATGATGGACCAGTTAGAGGTATCTAAATTTGCATTTGCTGGGTCTCCGTCGGGAGGCAAACCGTTTTCAGTAAATAAGCGACCATCCTTTAAAATGTCTTCCGAAATATTTCCAAGGTCAACATAAATATTTCCGTACTTATTTCCACCATAACCTTCAATATACGGATCAAGAACCCAGAATTGTATGTACTCAATATTGGCTTGTTCAAAGTCATTGTAATCAATGCTGCGCATAATACCGGCCCAGTTTTTATCCGGATTTTTCAGGTGTATTCTTCCTAAATCATCCACCCCGTTAAATGTGTTTGCATCTGCCTGAAAATTATATGGGCCTTTTACATTGGGCTCAAAATTCAAATCAAAGGTTGGAAGATTACTTGCTATAGGGTTATTGTTTTGTTTGTTTGGAAACAATTCTTTTTCTATAATTTCTCTGGTGTAAAATGAACATTGTTCATCAGAATTTCCTGAAATACCTGCCGGAGTAGAAGAAAGGTCTCTGAGAAATAAAGGATCAATTGCATACCACGAAAGTTTGGCGCGGTGAATTCCGTAAATGAGATTGTTTATTGAATCTGCCTCCTGAAACAATCCGGTTGAAGATCTTGACGGAGTACTTGCAAGAACCCAGCTGCTGTAAGGAAATTTTAAATCGTAAGTGCTTTGTGTTCCTTCAAAATCATCAATGTAAACCTGTCCGGCATCTCCTTTTCCAATGGCTTTACTGTGACCGGGATCCAGTCGGGCAACTTCACCGCTAATTGTTATTGTTGATTTTTCTTTCGTATCAAGTAACGGAAGTTTATCAACCAGGCGAGTGATAAAACCTGATTCGGTTTGCCAGCTTCCGTCTAAACCGTAAATGGCATTACTGATTGGGTCATCACCAACCTGAAGTTTTCTTGTATAAGGTCTTTCTGATAAATGAAGATAGGTTCCACCTAATTTAAAATGATCGTTTATGTAGTAATCTGCGCGTGTGCCAAATAAAGTTTTTGTAGTGAATCCGAATGTTGCATTGTTTTCAAACGAAACATTTATTGGAGCCCCTGAATTCATAATTCCCTGATTGATAATTTTCAATCTTCCTAAATTATAATCGACTGTGTAATCTACATTTTCCTGCAATACTTGCCCGCCGGCAGTAACTTTAACAGAGCCTTGTGGTATGTTGAATGCACCAAGAGAAATATCAGAAGAAGAAGAACCTTTGTACGAACCTTTAATCGTGTACCTGTCAAACTCCGGAAACTGCAGTGCAATGGTTTTTGTGGAATCATACAACACCTGATAAACATATTTTGAAGCTACATTCGGATCGGTAAATTTTGAGGCCAAATCTTTTCCAAAGGGTTCTAACACGGGAAAAATAACTTTTCCGTTATTTGGATTGATGGTTAAACCCGGAATAAAATCAAACATACCATCGGGTTGCGGATCCTGATTGTTATTCAGACGATCTAACCCAAGCAAACGAATGAGGGGAATGCTGTTTACATTACCGGCAGGAATAAATCTTCTTGAACCACCTGCAGGGTCTAAGTAATAAACATCTAATCTGAAATCAGAAGGATTCACCTGATATGCTCCCAATGAATACACATTCTTCATCATCAGTTTCCAGATCGGAAGTTTCGGGCGAACTGAGGTACTCTTCAGCATTTTTAAAAACAAAACATTAGGCTGATCGGCATTGGTTGGAAGGTCTTCGGCAAATTCACCTACCTGGTAAACTTTTCCATTGTAGGTATATTGATAAGCAACAGCGAGTATATCATCCGGATTCAATTGCTGATTTAACAAAATAAATCCAAGTTGTGGTTGCAAAGTATATTCAGTTGATGATAGCTGGCGTGCATAGGTTTTTTCAAAATCCTGAACTGGCTGCAATAAAAAATTTCCGCCTGTTAATTCCTGAATGGTTGAACTGAGTGAACGGACATTTTGATTTTGTGATAATTTATAATACAAATCGTTAGAGGCGGCCTGTGAGGGAAATTTATTCATGGAAGAACCTGCCGGTAAAGCTCCGTTTGTATAGGGAAGAATCTGCGGACTGTATGGTTGATTTTCTCCTAAATCCTGAAAGGCAACAATATCACGAGTCATTGTAGTTGCACCGTTTTTATTGGTGACCCAAACCTGAATTTTATTGATCTGCGCACCAGTGTTCAACACAGGAATCTGCGCCATGTTTTTGTTGTAATTATCACGGAAAAACTGAGCGAGAAAATAGTTTCTGTTTTCATCATACTGGTCAGCATTTACTTCAAAGGTTTGAGTTTGTGCGCCACCTTGAATGGTTATGCTTTGTGCCTGTGATTTTTGTTGTGAGATAACCGTGGTCAACATCAACCGACCGAATTGCAATTGTGTTTTTAAACCGAACAAACTCTGACTGCCTTGAATTAAAGTAGTGTTCAATGGAAGGCTCACATTTCCTGCTTCAATCTTTTTAATAATTTCATCCTGGTAGCCGGTGTATTCGAGCTTCACCTGATTTTCAAAATCGAATGAACTTTGTGTGTTGTAGTTGGTGGTGAGTTTTAATTTATCGCCGATTTTTCCAACCACATTCATTTGAATATTCATATCGAATTGAAAACCTCCTTGCTTGCGTTGTTGTTCAGTCAATGTTGGGTTCTGAATATTCTGACGGTTGTAACCGAATGTTAAATCAATGTTTCCATTGGGGCGAATGTCAACTGCGGTTCCGCCGAATAATCTATCCGCTAACTGGCCACCAACATTTACTTTCGGAATTAATCCTTTGTGGGTGAGCAGCGAATTTGAATTACTGAGTTGTTCGAAATTTTCTTTTTGTGTTTTATCGTATTCATATTTTAAAAACTCTTCGAAACTCATGTAGGTCGGGTTGCGATAAAACTGATTACCGATTGTTTCAGTTAAAATGTATTGATTGGTTTCGGGATCATACTCTACAGTTTGTTGAATGTTGGATGGATCAGTTAAATCCATTGGATTATTATTCTGATCATTTGCACTTCCGTCATTATCCTGAATGGGATAGGGTAAATCAATTTCAGGTGGCGTATCAATTGCAGCAGTAGAATTTGCAGTATTATTACTTGTGTTGTTGAATTTATTCAATTCATTTTTTCCTATTGCTGATAATACAGTGAGCACCGCAAATGCAGATACAATGATGAATGCGGGATTAAAATTGCGTTTCAAATTCGCGTAAGTTTATTCTGCTAAAAAATTAAAATCTTCCTCTGAAAATAGATGAAGGCTAAAATAGCCCGCACCCTTATCGCTTATCAAATTGTTTTCAACACTTGTTTGATAATGTCCTCCACTGTCATAGACGGATTGGAAGCCACTGCGCGCTGCACTGCTTGCTCGGCAGGTGCTCGTGAGAAACCCAACATGATGAGTGCGCTTAACGCTTCGTCATTCACTTTATTATGCGATGTAAATCCATCGGCCTTGGTTGCCACTTTTGCTACCTTATCTTTTAACTCTAAAATAATTCGCTTTGCGGTTTTTGGGCCGATGCCTTTAATGCGCTCGAATGCGTGAGCGTTCTCAGTTAAAATAGCGTTGCGCAAATCGTTTGGTGATAATGCTGACAACACCATGCGAACAGTGGATGCACCCACTCCTGAAATATTTAATAACTCGGTAAACATGCTTCGCTCCTCTTCTTCAGCAAAACCATACAACGAAACTATCAATGGACTTTGTGTTCCGCCGGTGATGTGTAAGTAGGTATGTAATTTTCCGGAATCATCGTGCTGAATTTTACTCCAGGTGTTCATCGATATATTTACATGGTAACCCACGCCCCCGTTTTCAATAATTATATGCGTGGGACTTTTGAAAGAAAATTTTCCCTGTAAGTATGAAATCATTTGCGTCCGCTTTTTACCTGTGCATCTACCACTGCAATGTTCACCATGTTTACTATTTCGCGCACGCTGCTGCCGAGTTGTAGAATGTGAACAGGCCGTTTTAATCCCAATAAAATTGGCCCGATGGTATCGGCTAATCCTAATTCCTGTATGAGTTTGTAAGCAATGTTTCCGGAGGCAAGGTTTGGAAAGATGAGTGTGTTGGCTCCACCATTTACTAATTCAGAGAATGGATAATTATCGCGCAACAAATCACGATGCAAGGCAAAGTTCGCCTGCATTTCACCGTCCACTATTAAGCCGGGATAGCGTTGTTTTAAAATTTGAACTGCCTTGCTTACTCTTTCAGGCTCTTCGCCGGCGGTGCTTCCGAAATTGGAATAGGAAAGCATGGCCACCCTTGGTTGCACATTAAATTGCTGAACGGCTTTTGCTGTTACAGCTGTTATCTCCACTAAATCTTCGGCGGTCGGGTTTACATTCACTGTGGTATCGGCAAAAAATAACGGGCCGCGCTTGGTGAGCATAATGTACATACCGGCAACTTTACTTACTCCTTCTTCGGTTCCGATAATTTGTAAGGCAGGTTTTATTGTTTGCGCATAGTTACGGGTGAGTCCGCTGATGAGCGCATCTGCTTCACCCAACTCCACCATCATTGCACCAAAATAATTCCGCTCGTACATGAGCTTCTTCGATTCGTACAATGTAACTCCTCTTCTTTTTCTTTTATCGAAAAGAATGGCTGCATACTCGTGGCGCTTGATATCCATTTCGTGCGAGCGAGGATCAACAATCAGGCAATCGCCAAGGTCTAATCCGTTTTCGGCAATGATGCTTTGAATTTTTTCTTTATCGCCGAGTAGAATTGGTTTTGCCACTCCTTCGTCGCGAACAATTTGTGCGGCCTTCAGAATTTTATAAGTATCGGCTTCGGCAAACACCACGCGTTTCGGATTTCGTTTTGCTTTGTTGGTGATTACGCGCATCACATTATCATCGCGACCTAACCGTTTTGATAATTCATTTTCATACGCTTCCCAATCTGTAATAATGTGTTTCGCCACACCTGATTGAATGGCAGCTTTTGCAACAGCCGGGGAAACAGTAGTGAGCAATCGCGGGTCAATTGGTTTTGGAATGATGTATTCTTTTCCGAATGAAATATTTTTTTCGTTGTAAGCAAGGTTCACTAAATCGGGAACAGGTTTTTTTGCTAACTCTGCCAAAGCCTTAACGGCAGCCAGTTTCATGGCTTCGTTAATTTCTGTGGCACGAACATCCAGCGCGCCGCGAAAGATGAATGGAAAGCCTAAAACATTATTTACCTGGTTGGGATAATCGCTTCGGCCGGTTGCCATAATAATATCGTTGCGCGATGCAATGGCTAACTCATAACTTATTTCAGGATCGGGATTGGCCAATGCAAATACAATTGGTGTATCGGCCATTGACTGAATATGCTTTTGCGATAAAATATTTCCTTTCGATAAACCAAGAAATACATCGGCATCCTTCA
The DNA here is from genome assembly GCA_947474435.1 of Chitinophagaceae bacterium. Classification (GTDB taxonomy): domain Bacteria; phylum Bacteroidota; class Bacteroidia; order Chitinophagales; family UBA10324; genus UBA10324. Next base: position 72,863 of record CANJII010000003.1, read on the forward strand.
TGGCTTCTTCAAGGGTGAAAATATTTCTTGCAGTTGCGAATTGTTTTTTTGTTCCATCTAATCCTTCACGGTCGGCGCGGATAACTCCGTTGCTATCCACCATCACAATGTTTTCGCACAATACACCAAGTGCGACATATAACTTTGCGCAACTGATGGCTGATGCACCTGCACCATTCACTACCAATTTTATTTTATCAATTTTTTTATCTGCAACTTCCAAGGCATTTAACAATGCGGCTCCTGAAATAATTGCAGTTCCGTGCTGATCATCGTGCATCACCGGAATTTTCATTTCCGCTTTCAGTCGCGCTTCTATTTCAAAACACTCGGGTGCTTTTATATCTTCTAAATTAATTCCACCAAAAGTTGGCTCGAGTACTTTAACTGCTGCAACAAATTCATCGACATTTTTAGTATTTATTTCTATATCGAATACATCTATGTCAGCAAAAATTTTGAAGAGCAATCCTTTTCCTTCCATCACCGGCTTTGATGCTTCAGGTCCAATGTCACCGAGACCAAGCACCGCGGTTCCGTTGGTTATTACACCAACTAAATTTCCTTTCGCTGTGTATTTATAGACATTCTCAACATCACGCGCAATTTCCAAACAGGGTACAGCCACTCCGGGTGAATAAGCGAGTGCTAAATCGCGTTGTGTTTTTGTTTCCTTGGTTGGAACAACTTCAATTTTTCCGGGGCGGCCCTTCATGTGATATTCGAGAGCGTCTTCGTTGCTCACTTTGTTTTTTGAAGGAGTTTCAGATTTATGATCTTCTTCCGTTGCCGGAATATTTTTTTTCTTTTTTCCTGCGGTCGTCACTGGTTCAGTACTCATGATTGGTTTGCTGTATGTTTTGCGGTTCGCTAAAATAATTATTTAGTAATTAATTATTTTTTACTGTCACAGCTCTTTAGCAGTTAAAATTCCAGAGAATTAATTGAATAGAACTTTTTAAAGCAAAAGAAGTTGTGATTGATTGGTCAAATGTAATTTTTTTGACTTTGTATAAACGATTGATTGAATAAAAATGTATTGTGTAATTATTTATTCTGAGTGATTCAGAAATGCATTCATAAAAATTAATTCGCTGTTAATAATTGCGTGTGTATGTAAAACACAAATTGCTTTCACGCATTAAGTGCATCATTACATTTGCAAAAAAATTATTTGTTATGACGCTCGAAGAAAAAATAATGAGTGAAATGAAACCCGCCATGCTCACGAAAAACGAAGGTGCATTGCGCGGATTGCGCGCCATTAAGGGCGCTATCATTTTAGCAAAAACTGAAAAGGGATCTGACGGAACAGTGAGTGAAGAAACCGAAATAAAAATTTTACAAAAGCTCGCCAAACAGCGCAAGGAATCAATTGAAATTTTTCAAAAGGAAAACCGGGATGATCTCGTGAAAAAAGAAATGGAAGAATTAGCGGTGATAGAAAAATTTCTTCCGCAACAAATGAGTGCTGATGAACTGAAAGATATTATTAAAAACATTATCTCACAGGTTGGTGCTGTTACACCGCAGGATATGGGGAAAGTTATGGGAGTTGCCAGTAAGCAACTCGCCGGAAAATCAGATGGCAAATCAATTAGCGAAATGGTGAAGCAACTTTTAACCGGCGGATAAATTCTAATCTAACTCTTCGACAAACTAAGAGTGACATCGACTCTAATCTTCATCAAATTATCAAAACGAAGTTTCATGAGTTCCTTTTAAAATAAAAAATTAGCAACGAACTTAAATCACCAAACCATCAAATCAGTATTTTGTTAATCGACATCGCTTTCCTTTTATTCATTGGCTTCGGTTTCTGGCGCGGATTCACACGCGGAATCATAGTTGCAATTTTCAGTTTTCTTGCCTGGTCAATTGGTTTGTTGGGGGCTTTAAAATTTTCTTCATGGGGTGCATTTTTTCTTCGCGATAATTTAGGAATCAAAACCAATTACAATCCCATTATCAGTTTTGTTTTAATCATGATTGTAATTTCCCTTATCATTTATTTTATGGGAAAAATTCTTGAGAAAATGATACAGGTGGTGCAAATGGGATGGTTGAATAAAACGCTCGGCGGGTTGTTAAAGGCCTCCATTTATTTTCTGATGTACTGCGTCATTATCTGGTTGTTCAATAAAGCGGGCTCTATTAGTCCCGAAGTAAAAGCACAGAGTAAACTATTCGATTACATCAATCCCGTTGCGCCTGCGGTGTTCGATTGGCTGGGAAGAAATGTTCCTGCAATGCAGGGACTGTTACAAGACATCAGCCGATACTACGACCAGATTCGTTTCCCTGATATTTTCCGATAACCGGTGATTCTTCTTTTAGATAATTTTGATTCGTTCACCTACAATTTGTGGCATTACCTGTTACAGTTGAATGAAGAATGTATTGTAAAACGCAACGACGAAATCACCATCAAAGAAATTGAAAAGCTGAATCCAAAAGCAATTGTTCTTTCTCCCGGACCAGGAAGACCTGCTGATTCAGGAGTGATGAATGAAGTGATAAAACATTTTCATAAAACCACACCGCTGCTGGGAATTTGTTTGGGGCATCAGGCACTTGGCGAGTTTTTCGGTGCTAAACTGTTACATGCCGACAAGCCTATGCATGGAAAAACTTCAGAACTATTATTTCAAAAACATTTTCTGTTTAAAAATATGCCATCGCCATTGATGGTGATGCGCTATCATTCTTTAGTACTCAAAGAAACTGAACACACTCCGTTGAAAATAATTGCAACAGCAAAAAGCGGTGCAGATGAAGAAGACCAGCAAGAGCATGAGATAATGGCAATTGAACATCCTGATTATAAAATCATCGGATTGCAATTTCACCCTGAAAGTATTTTAACACCGGATGGAATGATGATTTTAACAAACTGGTGGCGGTGGATTGAAGAAGAATAATACCATTAGTCAAAATAAAACAGTCTTTTTCTTTTTTCTTCCTCACCCCCAACCCCTTTCAAAGGAGAGGGGAGTTTTGGTCTATATTATATTGGCTGTTGGTATAAGTTCAGTTTTTTTGAGTTTAAAACCAGAGTTTGCAATTAGATTAAAAGTTCCAAAATGGAAAGCGAATCAGCTTCATAAAACATTTTAATATTCAGTTAACCTTTTGTATTTACTATTTATTTAAACCTGATAGATTTTTAATTTACTCCAATTTAAATTGTACAGGTAAATAAACCCTCGATTTTACCGCAATACCCATTTGTAGTGCCGGTCGCCAGTTGGGCATATTTTTTATAAGGTATTCTGCTTCTTCATCGCAACCTTCGCCAATGCGGTTATAAATTTTAACATCATGTATATGCCCGATTTCATCCACTTCAAAATTCAGCCAAACCGTTCCTTCAATTTTAAGTTTTTGGGCACTATCGGGGTAAATAAGGTTTGTAAATAAAAAATCTTTAAATAATTTTTCTCCGCCTGGATATTGAGCAGGAGTAAAAATGGATTTGTTGGTAGAGTCGAAACTCATATTAGAATCAAACGGAGAAGTAGTTTTTCCATAGGGTGAAAAAGGTATTTGTGTGCCATCATAATTCAAATAATTCCAGGTATCGGTTTTTACATTCTCGCTAAATGAACCAAATGCTTTTTTTAAACCATCGATATTTAAATATTTTGCTTCTCCATTTAAACTTCCACCGGAATATTGTTCCATTGAATAGATCTGTCCGTATGGATAGTATTTCACCAAGGTTCCTGTTCCGAATTTAAAGTCGCCGCTTTCAACTGGGTTTCCGTATAAATCCCACTGACCGATTACAGAATAAGGTGTTCCATTGAGGTAAATCATTTCCAGATATTTCATTCCACTTTCATGAAAAGTTTTTAATGTATCTGTAATACCACCATATTTATATTTTGCTATGTAAATCGGGAGTTTATAAATTGAATATCCGGTCCAGAGACTATCTGCATATCCTGACTTATAATAAATTTCACACCTCAATATTCCTTCTGAATTAAAATATTCCCACTTGCCGGTTTTTAATCCATCCTTATAATGACCTCGAAACATCAATCCACCTTTCACATCAAAAAAATACCAGTCGCCTGTTCGTTGACCGTGAAAGACAGTTCCGGTTTCGGTCACATTATCAAAAAAATAGCGAGAGAATACACCCGTCTTGTTTGTGTCATCGTCTTCATATATAATGCTCTCGGAAAGCATGGGAGGTCGGATTTGCTCTTCAGGTTTATATTGCGCATTGGCTGAAAAATTTACAAGAAAAAAAATTATTCCCGCTAAAAGATTTTTTTTATTCATGATGAGTGTTGTATTTAATTTTTTATTCTACATAGTTTAAATCCTTGCCAAAAGTTTCTTCAATTAAGTAGGTAGCAATTAAAGCAAGCAAGATTACAACTGAACCAACAATAATTGCAGAACTCCAAATACCAATTGATACTGCCATTGCGTTCCAGCAGAGAGTCATTATTACTGTTGATCCGCGCACAAAATTAGGAACAGTAGTGGTGACTGTTGAGCGAATGTTTGTGCCAAACTGTTCTGAAGCTACTGTTATAAAAACCGCCCAATATCCCATTGAAATTCCAAGAATAAAAACTATAAAATAAAATACATTGGCTGAAACATTGAAGCAACAGAAATAACCAAATGAAAATATCAATAAAGAAATCAATGAAATATTTAATGCCTTTTTTCGTGAATGAAAAAGCTGGCTCAGCAAGCCGGTTAGCAGGCTTCCGATTGAAGCTCCGATATAATGAAACATAACGGCTTTGCCGGGGCTTATCGGACTTTTAATTGATAAATATTCGCCAAATTCTTTAGAAAAAGTTATAAGTATTCCAATGACAAACCAAACCGGGAGACCAACTAATATGCAAAGAATAAACTTTATAAAACTTTTTTTCACCCTGAATATTCCAAGAAAATCGCCTCGTTTAACGGCTTGTGTTTTAATGTTTTGATACATACCCGATTCATGTAAATAAATCCGTAATCCTAAAAGGAATAATCCTATAAAACCTCCAAACCAGTATGCTTCGCGCCACCCCCATTGTGAAACAAAGAACGCAAGCGCTGCTCCGGCTATACCAACCCCTGATACTATAGCTGTTCCCCAACCCCTTTTTTCTTTTGACATTACCTCAGAAACCAGTGTTATTCCCAAGCCTAATTCACCTGCCAATCCAAACCCGGCAATAAACCTCAACCAAAAATATTGATCAATTGTTTGCACAAATCCATTGGCAATGTTTGCAACCGAATATATTAAGATTGTTAAAAACAAGGAGGTCATTCTTCCTTTTTTATCTCCAAGTATTCCAAAAACAATTCCACCTAATAACATCCCTATCATCTGTATGTTTATAAGCTGAATTCCAATTTCGCGTACTTGATTATCTGCCACCCCTAAATCAGTTAAGCTTGAAATACGAACAATTGAAAATAAAATCAAATCATAAATGTCAACGAAGTATCCAAGGGCAGCAACAATTACAGATATGTTGAGGATTTTATTTGTAGTCATTTTTATTAAATAGTATTCTGCTGATTTTTTTACAATCTTCGTAATTCTTGTTTAACAACACAACTTTATTATCTGATAAATTTGTTAAAAAAAATCACCCTTCCTTTTTTAATTGAAGCTTCATCAATAAATTAATCATGGTACCTTGTTCTGATGTGGATGCCTGCAGTTTCCAGTTTTTTTGTTCAGCAATTTGTGCCGCAATTCGTATTTCTTTTTTATTTATCGAAAAATTATTTGCTGATTTGAATGTTGCAATCATTTCAGCAGGCATCATCCAATTGCGAAAATAGATCTGATGGTTAATGGCAACTTCGTTAGTAGTTTCTAAAACCAATTTGAATCGGGATGTAGTTTGTTCAATATCAGAATTCAGATTTATTAATAAATAAATAAGGCGATGATAATTTCGATGGTCGAGTAAAGCTGATTCAGGAATTCTTTTGTCCCAATCCGATTCAGTTAGTTTTTTATTTAATAAAATTTCGGTGAACAGAAACAAATGTTCTTTAAGGTTAGAAACTGATTCTTCATATCTCGTTACTTCAATTTTCTTTTCCTCAGTTGGTTGTTTTAACTCCTGAATAACTGTGACTAAAGAATTTATTTCTATTGAAGGAGTGTTTTTTTCTTCTTTTATCTCTGTACTTATTTCAGAAATTTTTTCATTCGATTTTTCTTCCTGAATTTTGGCTTTAACAACTTCAATAGTTTTATCAGGAATTATTTTATCGGGAGAAATTTTTATTTGTATTTTTTTTCTTCCGGAAATCCAATTGATTATAATGGCAATTAAAAAACAGGAGAAAATTATAAACAGCACAGCACCCAGCGCGTGATGAAACATGTATAAAGGAGAATCGGTGGCGCCGAAAAAAAATTGCTTAATCATATTATTTCTTCAGGGAGCGAACATAGGAAATTCAATTTGATGATTTACTCTTACGACACAATTTCATTCAATTGTGTTGGTGTGCTTTGCTTTCTAATTTGATGATGTGAAAAATCTTTTTTATAGAAGAATTATTGATGAAGTGCAGGTGTTGCTTAGTTTTACTGCGATGAAAAAAATGTTTCTCTCTTCTGTTTTGTTGTTGTTGTTTGTTTCCGGAAATGCGCAACCATTGTCGGCTTATGTAAATCAAGACGGGCGGTTTTTTGTTTTCGATAATTTTAATATTCATCAAGCCGATTATTTGGAACCAAAATATTTTTTAGTTGGACAAACTTGTGTCCCGTTCATTGACAATACGAAGAACTTTAAAATTTATTACAACGGAAAACCGCAACAGATAAATGAAGGCTACACCACCGATTTTTATGTGACCAATAACATTGTGATTTTTAAAAATCAGGCAACTCTCTGTGTGTTCGACAATGGAAAAATCACCAAGCTGGCAGATTACAATACCAGCTTTGCTTACGGCGATAGCATGGTCGGATATTTTGACGATCGCCAGTATGTTTACAATTTATACTGGAACGGAAAAATTGTTCGCCTCGAAGAAAACAGTTTAGGAAATCCGGTGACTGTGAGTTCTGCCGGCAGTAATGTTTTTGCATGGGTTACACAGTACAACCAGTTCAATATTTTTTATGATGGTGATATTTTTGAACAGGAAAGTCAGGCGCCGCAAATGATAAACGCCGGCAGGAACATTGTGATTTACCGCGATTACTACAATGACCTAAAAGTTTTTTACAAAGGAGAAACTTTTGAATTAGGAGCCGTGCCCATAGGAACCGGAACAAAGAAAATGGCCTCGGCATTAGTTGGTAATGACATGGCCGCTTACCTCGATGGTACAGGAGAATTAAAAATATTTTATGCAGGAAAAATTATTGAAACCGGTGTAATGAACCCACAATTAATTCGCTTAAAAGATAATGTACTGATATTTGAAGATGGCACTGGTGGTCTGTCTGTTTTTTATATGGGACAAATATCCAGACTCGAAAATTTTATTCCGCTGAAAATGGAATTGAGTCAAAATTCATTGTACTACTTTACTCAATCAAACGAAATTCGGTTTTTTACTTTTGGAAAAACGGTGGAACTACCGGCACAAATTTACAATGATATCAGATTGGATTTTGATGTACTGCAAGTTAAAACCGGCTTTAATTCATACAGCTTTTATTACAAAGACAAGAAGTTATAACTGATAAAGTATTATGGAAAAAGTATAAAACTTGTCGTGATAGTGTTTATGCTTTCAACTTTATACTTTATTATTTTTTTCAATTGCATCAAATGAATCGACAGGATTTATGCTCTCGGCTTTATTATTTATTCAGGCAATAAAGTCGGTTTTTGTTCGTCACAATTCAAACGCATTACATTTGCCTTTCTTAAAAAAAATAAAAAACATGACCGCCCCATTCATTTTACTTTCTCTCGTTTTTTTAGTTATCGGATTAATTGTCGGTGGATTATTGAAACGCCGAATGGCTGAGTATTCTCAAATCCCGGTTGAGAGCGGGCTCAGTGGAAAAGAAATTGCTCAAAAAATGTTGCGAGACAGTGGAATAACCGATGTTGAAATCACATGTGTTGAAGGTCACCTCACTGATCATTACAATCCGCAAAACAAAACAGTTAATTTATCAACGGATGTATACAATGGCAGAAGCGTGGCAGCGGCTGCAATTGCAGCACATGAATGCGGACATGCTGTACAACACGCACATGCGTATATGTGGTTGGGCTTAAGAAGTGCTTTGGTTCCGGTTGTAAGTTTTTCTTCACAATGGGTGCAGTGGGTTTTATTTGCCGGTGTAATGATGATAAATGCATTTCCCTGGTTATTAGTTGCAGGAGTTATCTTGTTTGCATTGACAACTATTTTCAGCATCATTACATTGCCGGTTGAGTTTGATGCAAGTCGTCGTGCTCTAATTTGGTTAGACACCACAAACATAATGAGTCGTGAAGCCCACGACAAAGCCCGTAATGGTTTAAAATGGGCTGCTTCCACATATGTAATTGCAGCACTTGCTTCAATTGCAACTCTTTTATACTATCTGAGTTTTTTAAACAGAAGAAATTAATTCAGTAAGGAATAAAAGTTAAACTCCCGTTAATTATTATTCCATCCACACTGTTTCAGAAAAAGTATTTTGAAATTTGCAGTCATTAATTCTGAATTTAAATAAATTATGCAAGCCATTATACCTGTTGCCGGTGCCGGCACCAAACTTCGCCCTCACACTTACACGCAGCCTAAAGCTTTAATCCCTGTTGCCGGAAAACCGATTCTCAGTTTCATTATGGATGAGCTGATTGCGGCAGGTATTACAGAATACATTTTTGTGATTGGTTATCTTGGAGAAAAAATTCGTGATTATGTAGGGAAGAAATATCCGAATCTGAAAGTCTCGTTTGTGGAGCAGGAAACCCGTGAAGGAATTGGTCACGCTATCTGGCTCACGAAGGAAGCGGTGAGCATGAAGGAAGAAATAATTATTGTCCTTGGCGATTCGGTGTTCGATGCAGATATGAAAACAATTATTGCATCAGAATTTTCATTGCTCGGTGTGAAAAAAGTAGATGACCCGCGAAGCTTTGGTGTGGCAGAAATAAGCGATGATGATTTAATTGTCCGCGTGGAAGAAAAACCGCAGATACCTCGCAGCAATCTGGCGCTCGTTGGTTTGTATAAAATAAAACAAACAAGTGCGCTGTTTGAATCACTGAATTATCTGATAGAAAATAATATCCGCACCAAAAATGAATTTCAGTTGACCGATGCCATCATGCGCATGATTGACATCGGTATTCCGTTTCAACCATTTAAAATCAACAACTGGTTCGACTGCGGAAAAAAAGAAGTGTTGCTGGAAACCAATGCTACACTTTTGCGCAAGGTAGGATTTGCCACACTGCGCAATCCGCGTTTTGAAAAAACAATCATTATTGACCCGGTTTTCATTGGCGAAAATTGTAAAATTCAAAACAGCATTATCGGACCGAATGTAACAGTCGGTGATAATGCCACTATTCAAAATTCAATTATCAAGGAAAGTATCATCGGCACTTTCACGCATTTGGAATCGGTGAGTTTGCACGGCTCGGTGATTGGAAGCGATGCGCTCATTCGCGGTCACAGTCAGAGTTTAAATATTGGTGATAATACTGAGATTGATTTGAGTTGAAGAAAAAATTTATCTGAGCTACATTTCGCTCGTGCAAAACAGAATCACAAAACTTTTCGGAATAAATTATCCAATCAATCAGGCGGGAATGATTTGGTGTTCGGGTTGGGAACTGGCTTCGGCTGTCAGCAATGCAGGCGCACTTGGTATCATTGGTTCTGGAAGTATGTATCCGGATATTCTACGCGAACACATTCGCAAATGCAAAACTGCAACTGCAAAACCTTTCGCAGTAAATGTTCCGTTGCTGTATCCCGATATTGATAAGCACATTCAGATAATTATTGATGAAGGAGTAAAAATTGTTTTCACTTCCGCCGGCAATCCGAAAACATGGACTTCTATTCTGAAAGAAAAAGGGGTAACAGTAGTACATGTGGTGAGCAGCGCACTATTCGCACAAAAATCTGAAGCTGCCGGTGTGGATGCAGTGGTTGCTGAAGGTTTCGAAGCAGGCGGACACAACGGACGGGAAGAAACAACCTCCATGGTTTTAATTCCTTTGGTGAAGGAAGCTGTAAAAATTCCGGTGATTGCTGCAGGTGGAATTGCCAATGGAAAAAGTATGCTCGCCGCATTTGCACTCGGAGCTGATGGCGTTCAAATCGGAACACGATTCGCAGCAAGCGTGGAATCATCCGGTCACGATTCATTTAAAAAAATAATTACCGAAACTCCTGAGGGCGGCACCATGCTGTCCATGAAAAAAGTAGTTCCTGTTCGATTGATAAAAAATAAATTCTTCAATCAGATAAATGAAGCGGAACAAAAAGGCGCAAGCATTGATGAGCTAAAAAATATTCTCGGTCGTGCTCGTGCAAAGCGAGGAATGTTTGAAGGCGATCTGGAAGAAGGCGAACTGGAAATCGGTCAAGTAAGCGCGCAGGTGCATGAAATAAAACCAGCGGCAGAAATTGTAAAAAATATCTGGGAAGAATTTTTAGCAGCGAAAAAATCGCTTGCTGAATTATAGATGATTGCCTTTTACCAGATCAGCAGTTTTTTCCCAACCGCAATTCATCACCACATCAATCACACTCAATCCTTTTATAAACTCGCCATGCAACTGCGGATATTCAGCAGGGGAAAATGAAGTGTAATGGAGTTTAATATTATTTGTAGCAAATAAATTTTCGTCGTTGTACTTGCGCGCACCATTACCACTTTGATAAATGGTTGCGTCCAATGATTTGCAGATTTCAATGATGCGGTTGTTCTTTTCATCAGCTGATAAATTCATTTCAGATGCAAGAACAATTGGTGTTGTAATATTTAATTTTTCGCAAAACAATTTTATCAATTCAACATTCATTGCAGAAAGCAATTCATGTTTAGCGCTCAGCACATTTTCAATCAACGGGAAAAACACAGAAAAGAATTTTGCTTTTGAATAATTGAGTTGAATGGTCTTCAGCATTTTTTTTTGCCACGGTTGCTGATTGTCTATGGCAATATCCCTTATCAGTTTGCTCTCTGCATTTTTTTTCACGGGCACCGAAATAAATAATTCGCCTTGCGCTGTTTTAATTTTTGTCCGGTTAGTAATTGAATTCGAATTACCACTCTGATAATCCACATTATCCAGAATCACAAAAACATCAGCCGAATAAATTTTATTAAAATATCCAAGCCACGGAATAAAATTGGGTTGATGAATACCGATTACTTTTTGCATGCGCAACAAATATCAAATGAACTGATGAATGAAAAGAGTATTAGTTGTATTTTCATTTATTATCTGATCCAATTTGATTTAAAAAACTGACAAGACCATTTGTTTGATTATTAAAAGAATAGGTTGATTTTATTTTTTGATAAGCTTTCAGTCCTATTTCAGCATATTGATTTTTTAATGAGAAAACTTTTTCAAAATAAATTTCCCAATCAGCATCGGGCGGAACAAGAAAACCATTTTCACAATCATCTATTATATCATTGTTAGCAGTTAATGCTGTTGCCATGCTTACCACACCACATCCCATGTATTGAATTAATTTGAAGCCACATTTTCCTTTTTGCGTTTTTGAATTAGCTAACGGCATAATTCCAATGTCAATTAAATGTATTTGTTCAACTTCATATTTCTGATTCCACTTTATAAATTCTATTGGAAATTCAGCCTGAGTATCAAGTGGTCGGTCGCAAATGACCAGTAACTTAAAATTATATTTTCTAATCAGGTTATTCAATGCGGGGATTAAGGGCAATAAACTTTTCAGATTTCCTTTTGCCCCTACCCACCCAATAATTAATTGATTTTTTATTTCAGAATAATTTTTTGGTTGGTATTTATCATAGTCAACACAAGTAGGAAGAATTAAAATTTGCTCTTCTTTTATTTCGGGCCTCCATTCAATTAATAAATTTTTCAGGTAACCGGAGCCCGGAAAAAAGGCAGTATAATATTTTAACGATGAAGAAAATTTTCGAGGCGATTCAAGTATTAATTTTCCAAAAAAAGAAATTTGTTTAGGTTCATTTTTAGCAGCGGCAATGTCATCGTCAAAATCAAGAATCCGCTTATTGTGAACTGCTGAAAGAAATTTTTCGAAGAACGAATTTCCATAATCGTTAAACTGCAATAATTCCCGGCGCACAATTACTATATCATAAAATGATGACTGAAGAATCTGCAAAAACCGAAACCACATAAAGCCCATTAAAAAAAAAGGCATCGAACTTTTATGCGAAGTCAATTGCAGGTATTCGCGATAATCAAAAACATGAACCGATTTTGCTTTGAAATTATTTGCATTTAAAATTTCAACCCATTTGTGCGATCGATATTTATTGCCTGCGCTTTCAGGACCGAAAACTTCAAAATAAAAAACACTGCATTTTCTTTTTGGAAAAAAAGTTTTCTTAATAAATAATTTTATCTCTTTAAAAAATATTATTCTGAAAATGAGAATAAAAATCCAGATGGCTAAAAACCAAAACCAGAAGAAAATGAAAAAATAAAAGTTCAGTAACGCCCCCGAAACTTTACTCATCACTCAGAGATAATTAAGTTTATGCATCCATTCACTTTGCTGAGCGAACTCCAGTAAATCGCGATGCTCATCATTAGTATATCGTGCGGTTCGTTCGCTGTCAATTTCCGCTTTTATGAATTCAGAAAGTTTACAATGAACGAATGATTCCAGTTGCAATATTGAAATTTCATCACCCGAAATCAATTTCTCAAAACAAACATGCAACACCTGGCCGGGAAATAAATAATCGCAACTGAATGCCTGTGTTGCATATTCTTCCCATAGCGTCAAACCTTGCAATTTATTATCTAGCCGCGGTGAATGCCATTTGTCGCTGTAATCAAAATTCAGGTTGCGCCGGAATAAACTAATTGCCACATCCATTCCGTTCCGGTAAATGTGAATGACTTTTGCCTTCGGAAAAATTTTCATCCACTGCGAAATGGTGAATGTGTTTCGTGGATCTTTCCAACCCCAGCTATCAGAACTTAAAAATGAAAATGGTTTGAAAGGTTGTTTTGTAACCCGTGCATAGTGCCGGAGAAAAGAATAGGAATTGAACAATTTTATATCAGCATTTTTCGGAACACCCGGATTGTCCCAGGTAAATTTTTCCTTTTCCATCCACGCTGCATTTATTCTTTGAAAATACAACGACTCATAATTTTTTGTTAAATCATGCCCCATGTAAATCCCGGCCCGGTCGAGAATTCGTGCAAGCATGCTCGTGCCTGAGCGATGCATACCAATAATTATTACAGGAGGAGAAATTAAATTCATCAGCAAATTTCAATCACAAATTAAATCAGCAATTTCATATTCTGTTGTTTGAAGTTTGCGCAATTCATTTTCCTTTGCGGTTACATGAACAGAAAAACTCTTTTATTAATCGGCGTTTTTATTTTACTTGCAATAATCGGATTCATTGGGTGGAAAATTTACAGCTCATATACTCAGCTTGAATTCACCAATGGAAATTACATACCTGATATCCGATTGCCAGATCAAAACGGCGACACCCTTTCACTTTATTCATTGAAAGGAAACATTGTGTTGGTGCAGTTCTGGGCTTCGTGGTGCGGCCCTTGCCGAATGGAAAATCAAAACCTGGTTAAATTGTATTCTGTATTTCAGAATGTTGAAATGAAGGACGGTGGCTCTTTTAAAATTTTCAGTATCTCGGTTGATAAAGATAAATCGAACTGGAGGCAAGCACTCGAACACGATAAAATGATATGGCCCGATCAGGTAAATGATTCGCTTGAATTTGAAAAAAGTATTTCACAGGTTTTTAATGTTCATTCCATACCAACCACTTTTTTAATTGATCAAACCGGAATGATTATCGGTGTAAATCTTTCAGCCATGCAATTGGAAAGTGTGTTGGAGAAAAGGTTGAAATAATATCAAATCATTCCCTTTTGTCAATTCATATACATTTGACGGCCTTTGCAGTGCCTCATTGTCATAAATTTTTTGATGGCAAATGGTTTGACAAATGCACTAATCTCAAATACTACTAATGGAAAACCAGGAAAAAGACATTCACGCTGACAATAACGACTTAAATCTTCAACCTCCCGCTGAAAAATCGGCTGAAGAAATTATGAATGAAATTGAAAATGCAGCAACCGAAAATTCTTCAACCGAACCCAGCAAATCATTTGAAGAACTGGAAGAAAAAGCCGAAGGTTTATTAGAGAAAATTGGTTTCGGAAAAAAATCAGCTCACAAGAAAGAAGCACAGGAACTGAAAGAGAAACTGGAAGAAATGAACGACCGATATCTTCGCCTCGTTGCTGAGTTCGATAATTTTAAAAAGCGCAACGCAAAAGAAAGGTTGGAGTGGATGAAAAATGCAGGACAGGATATCATTCAATCAATACTACCAACGCTTGATGATTTCAATCGTGCAGTGAAACAAATGGAAACTTCAAAAGACATTGCTTCGGTAAAAGATGGAGTGCAACTCATTCACAATAAATTAAAATCTACACTCGAAGGACGCGGACTGAAACAGTTGGAATCAATTGGTCAGGAGTTCAATCCCGAACTGCACGAGGCAATAACCGAAATTCCTGCACCAACCGAAGAACTAAAAGGCAAGGTGGTTGACGAAATTGAAAGCGGATATTCACTCAACGATAAAATGCTTCGCTACGCAAAAGTGATTGTTGGAAAATAATACTTCGACAGGCTCAGTATGACAGTCGTTGAAAATAAAAGTGCTATGTCAGTCAGAGCTTGTCGAAGACTGAATTGAATAAAAACAGAAATGGCAAAAAGAGATTACTACGAAATTTTAGGTGTCAGCCGAAACGCAACACCCGATGAACTTAAAAAAGCTTATCGCAAGGTGGCTATGCAGTTTCACCCCGACCGCAATCCCGGCGATAAAGAATCGGAAGAAAAATTTAAAGAAGCAGCCGAGGCTTATGATGTGCTGACTGATAAAGAAAAGAAAGATCGTTATGATCGGTTCGGTCATCAGGGCATGAGTGGCAATGGCGGCGGACAAGGCGGAGGATTCAGTGGTGGTGGCATGAACATGGAGGACATTTTCTCACACTTCGGCGATGTGTTCGGTGGTCATGGTGGCGGAGGTGGTAGCCCATTTGAAGGTTTCTTTTCAGGCGGACGAAGTAGCGGTGGTCAACGAAGTCGTGGTGTTCGTGGTGGAAATCTTCGGATAAAAATTTCACTCACTCTAAAAGAAGTTGCTGAAGGCGCACAAAAAAAACTCAAGGTAAAAAAATACATTGCCTGCGATACCTGTCATGGCAATGGTGCAAAAGATAAATCGTCGTTCAGCACCTGCAATACCTGTAAAGGTTCTGGGCATGTGCGCCGCGTAACCAATACCATTCTCGGGCAAATGCAAACCACCACCACTTGCCCAACCTGCAATGGCGAAGGACAATCAATCACCGCAAAATGTACTACTTGTAAAGGTGAAGGCCGAATGTGGGGTGAAGAAACAATTACAGTTGATATTCCGGCAGGAGTAACTGAGGGCATACAACTCAGTATGGGTGGCCGTGGCAATGCCGGTGAACGCGGTGGTCCAAATGGTGATTTGGTAATTCAGATAGAAGAAATTCCGAACGAAGATTTAAAACGCGACGGCATAAATATTATTTACGACCTGCACATCAGTTTCATGGACGCAGCATTGGGAACAAGTATTGAAGTTCCAACCATTGATGGCAGAGCTAAAATCAAAATAAAACCAGGCACGCAGGCAGGCGAAATTTTCCGTTTGAAAGGAAAAGGTCTTCCTAATTTAAATGCTTATGGAAAGGGTGATGAATTAATTTATGTAAACATCTGGACACCTAAAACGCTCAATGGCGAAGAAGAAAAAATATTAGAGAAACTGAAAACACATCACAACTTTCAACCGCACCACAACAAAAGCGAAAAATCTTTCTTCGAAAAAATGAAGGATTATTTTAATTAGAAAATAAAATAGAGATGAAGTTTTGTTCAGTGAATTAATAAATAGTTCTTTCAGAATTATCAGAATCCAATTTGCATACTTGCCCTCACTCCGAATTTGGTTGCGTTCGTTAAATCGCGATAAGTCAATCGCCAGAAAGCATCTACTCTCAACACACGAAAAATATTTTCAATACCAACACCTGATTCTAAGTAAGGAGTTGAATCGGGAATATGAAGCTCATTTTTCAGATTGGCCGTTTTATTTGCGGCGCTCATTCCGCCCCATAATATTTTGGTGGTTGCAACCGAACGCCATTTCAGTTTTTGCAGCAATGGAAAATACCTGAACGGAAATGTACCGAAGTGTTCGGTAATCATTGCACTTACATAATGGTCGGTAACGAATTCATAATTATTCATTCCGTTGAAGGCAAAGTTGCTGTAGTAATAAGTTTCGTTTCCGCGCGCCACATTTAAAGCCGGATACGGCAGCGTACCGAAAGTTTTTCCTGCAGCTATATTGTATTCCAATCTTCCGAAAAAATGCAAATTGATTTTATCATTCACTTCAAAATATAATTTCTGGTATTCAAAATTGCTGCTCATTATTCCTTTTATGGCTCTGGTATATTTTAATTCTACAATGGGGAATTTGCTTCCCATGCTGGTACGCAAAAATTCGCCGGTATAAAATTTTTCCTGCCAGGCAAAGCGAGCTGAGTAAGTTATTTCAGCAAGAGAAATCGGAGCATTTATTATTTCATAGGATTCAGTTGAAGGTTGAAATGAATAATTCCAAGAAGGCAACAGGGTGCGGTGTTGTAAAATAATTTTGTTGCTGAAACCAATGAGCCATTCTTTTTCATACATGAATTTTTCGCTTTGCAGCCAAACTGTTTTCAGCGGAATGTTTTTTCTGAAAAAACCTGCGAATACATTATCGCTTCCCAATTCGTTAAAGTGGTCGCTGCCATACGCATAGTCGCGAACAAAATCGGCACTGATTGTTTGCCGAGGAGTTTTACCAAGCATGTATAACATTCCGCCATTGTACTTCCATCTGTTATCAGCGGTTCCATACGCACCATAACCATACAACATTAAATTTTTGCTGAACTTGTTGCTAGTTCGCAAACCAAAACGATAGCGAGTTCCTTCAATGTTATTTTTTGTGAAAAAATTATAGAACGGACCAATCTCGAATAATCCGGTTGTTAAGTATCCGGTGCCAAGAGTGTTTAAAATGGTATGATAGCGTTTGTATGCTTTACTTTTGAGCAGTGAGTCCATCATTTTATAAGTGCGCTCTTCACTTGCACTCAATTGCGTGTGTCGTGCACCTGCCCAATATTCATCACTCTTCTGAAAAACTTTTCCATCCAGCTTCACTGTAATTTTATCATCAAATATTTTATGAATGGCATTTTCATTTACCGCAATGTTTTTGTATGAGGTATATTTTTTTGCCTCCACACCAAACATTTTTTCTGGCAAGCGGAAATGAACCACCATTTCATCCACTCTCATCATTGTTTTTCCGCCGCGCACTTTTTCAAATTGCTGGTGAATGGAAAAATCTTTTACAAAATTCAGATTCGATTTTGCTGAAAGATTCATTTCAATATCGGTTAACGCGAACGAAGCACTATCCACCCAAAAGCTGCCAACAAAAGTATTTTCGCTTGGTCGGCGCGGTTTAAATTTTACTTTGAAGGATTTATTGTTTTGTGCAACACTGCTGTCAACAATATAATATTTGTAATAAGCTAATCCGTTATCGGAAACAGGACTGATAAAATTGGTTTTGAATAACGAAATATAATTTTCATAAACATTCACCTGCTCGTACATGCTGCCGGTAAACTGTGCCATACTTTGATTTTTTACACCGGTAATTTTACTTGAACGGATAATTTCTTTTTCGGCTTTCGGTTCTTGTGTGAAATAATAATCAGAAATAGTTTCGGATAAAAACAACGGCAACAGCGAATGACCATCGGCACTGTCGGTGTTATCAAAAACAAATTCAAACGACTTCAATATTTTTTTGTGCTGTAGTTTTTCGCTCACATCTTCCATGCAAAACTGCAACTTGTTATATACTTCGTAGCTGTATGATTCTAAATTCTTCTTGTTGTTCTGCAGTTTGTGGTCAATAATTTTTTTGAATAAAATATCAGCAGGGTTTTTTCCGGCAAAAACCATTACTTCTTTCAGATTATAATCTGATGGCGTTAAAATAATTTCTATTGGAAATTTTGAGCGTTCGGTAATTTCCTGTTTGATGGTTTTAAAACCAACTGAAGAAACAATTAGTGTATCAACTCGATAAGCGGAT
Source organism: Chitinophagaceae bacterium (assembly GCA_947474435.1). Classification (GTDB taxonomy): domain Bacteria; phylum Bacteroidota; class Bacteroidia; order Chitinophagales; family UBA10324; genus UBA10324. Next base: position 91,296 of record CANJII010000003.1, read on the forward strand.
GACAGGTAAAAATTTCCTGAAGAATCAGCAGTGATTCCGGTTTTAGATTTAGATAAATAAATGGTGGCGTATGAAACAGGTTCGGCTGACGAATATTCCGTCACTTGTCCATTGAATGAAAATAGTTGTGCCTGTACATCAATAGAAAATACTGAAACAGAAAACACAAATGCCAGAAAGCGTAGTAATTGGGGCGAAAAAATCATTAAGTAAAATTGTTTCCATCACGGTAGAGGCGTGTTTAGTATTGTTACTAATGAATTGGAGAAATGTTTCTCAGCATTCATGATAAGCATATTCAGTGAACTATAGTTCACTTGCTATTATAGATAGGCGAAATTGAAAGGTATTTATTCGTGCTATTCAGGTGGCTGAACAGTAACCGAATTGTTTTCTGTTTCAGAGTCTGTGTTCTGAATTTCAGTTGATTCTTCCTTTTTAAAAAACCGCTTCTGAAAAATAAGTATAGCTATTACTCCTGATGAAATTGAAAAGTCGGCCACATTAAAAATAGGGCGAAAAAAAACAAAGTATTCGCCTCCCCATAGTGGAACCCATTGAGGAAATGTTCCTTCCATTAATGGAAAATAAAGCATATCAACCACCCGACCGTGCAGCCACGAACCATAACCACCACCATTCGGAAACAATTGTGCAACAGGACCGCCCGGATGACTTTCAGAAAAAATAACCCCATAAAAAACCGAGTCAAAAATATTTCCCATAGCGCCGGCAATAATCATAGCCACACTTATTATTAATCCCCAGTGTGCATTCTTCTTTACCAAGCTCCATAACCAATAACTGAAAAATGAAACCGCAGCAATACGGAAAAGTGTGAGTAATAATTTACCGCCATCGCCTCCCCATTTCATACCAAAAGCCATTCCTTCATTCTCAATAAAATAGAGATAAAACCAAGGAGTAATTTTTATGCTGTCGGTAATGGGCATGTGCAGTTTCACCCAGAACTTTAAAGTCTGGTCAACTGCAAGTATTAATAAAATAAGGAGTAAAGGTTTAAGAAACTTCAATGTTACTTGCCCTGCATCATTTTAGCTTCGATACTTAAAGTAGCATGGGGTACAGCGCGCAATCTTTCTTTATCAATTAACTTTCCGGTAACACGACAAATACCATATGTCTTGCTTTCAATTCGCATCAATGCTTTTTCCAAATGATCTATATAAGTAGACTGGCGGGTTGCCATTTGCGACATATACTCGCGCTCCATTGCTACTGAACCATCTTCTATTGAACCAAATTTGTTTTCAGTATCGTCGGTTCCATTATCGTCTTTTCGGTTTATTTGGTCCTGTAAATATTTTAATTCATTGCGCGCCGCTTCTAATTTTTCGTCAATAAGGTTTTTAAATTCCAACAATTCCTTATCACTATAACGAGCGCGATTGTCATCTGATTTATGAGCTCTGGGTTGAGCTACTAAATTAGTTGCATGTCGAATTACCTCAGTTTTTTGTTTTTCTGGTTTATGAGAAACCTGTTTTACGGCAGCCGGTTTTGCAGTCACTTTTTTAGTAACCAATTTTTTCGCCTCCGGTTTTTTTGTGACCGGCTTTTTGACAACCGCTTTTTTAACAACCGGTTTTTTTGCTTTCGACGATGGTTTAGCAGCAGGTTTACTTGCTTTTTTAGGAGCCGCTTTTTTTGCAACGGGCTTTTTCGCTTTAGGGGCAGCTTTTTTCACAGCCTTTTTTGGGGCTGGCTTCTTTGCAGTTTTGCTTGGTTTTTTTGCCATAACCTGCTCTATTTTTTTTGTTTGAGAATAATTTTTATTGGAAAATCATTGACCTCAACCACCTCTGCATCTGATAATTGCTCTACCATTTGCAAATCATCCGCTAAAATTTCGGCGCAAATATAATTTTTAAAATGATGTATGGTAGCGTTTATAAAATCTTGTTTTTCAATGGTTAATTCTACTCGGTCGGTAATATTAAAACCACCCTCTTTTCGCATTTTTTGCAGTTTATTTACCAATTCGCGGGCATTGCCCTCTTCCTGTAATTCATCAGTAATTGTTATATCCAGAGCAATGGTTAATTCGTTTTTATTGGTCACTTGCCATCCCGGAATGTCTTCCGAAATAATTTCAACTTCTTCTAAAAGCACTTCGACAAGCTCAGTATCAATTGTAATTTGAATGTATTTGTTCTTTTCCAGCTCAGCTATTTGATTTTGACTGAAAACGGCAATTATATCGGCTGCGGCTTTCATTTTCTTTCCAAGTTTCTGACCAAGCAATTTGAAATTTGCTTTCGCTTTTTTCTTTATCACTCCTTCCGTTTCGATAATGAATTCAATTTCCTTCACATTCACTTCCGAAAGTATCAGGTCTTTTACGGCTTCCACCTGAGATTGAAAATTTTCATTTAAAACCGGAATCATTATTTTATTGAGTGGCTGTCGAACCTTGATATTTACTTTTTTGCGAAGCGATAGCACTAATGATGAAATATCCTGTGCAATCTGCATTCGCTCTTCCAATGATTTATCAATTTCATTTTCATTAACAACCGGCCAATCACTTATGTGAACTGATTCTGAATTTTCCTTTTTGCTTACCAGATTCAAATCGCGAAACAATTTATCGGCGAAAAACGGCGAGACAGGAGCCATAAGTTTTGAAATGGTGAGCAGGCAGGTATAAAGAGTTTGATAAGCAGCAATTTTATCTTCAGTGTATTCGCCTTTCCAAAACCGTCGGCGGCACAACCGTACATACCAGTTACTCAGATGTTCATCTACAAATTCCTGAATGGTTCGTGCGGCATGAGTTGGTTCGTAATTATCAAAATCATTCTGAACAGTTTTTACCAGACTATTCAGCAATGAAATTATCCATTGGTCTATTTCCGGTCTTTTGTTCAGTGGAACTTCATTTTCTTTATATATGAATTTATCGATGTTGGCATAAACCGCGAAAAAATTGTAGGTATTATATAGCGTACCAAAAAATTTCCGTTTTACTTCATCAATTCCGGCAATGTCAAATTTCAGATTATCCCACGGTTGCGAATTTGAAATCATGTACCAGCGTGTAGCATCCGCTCCGTATTTATCTAAAGTTTCAAACGGGTCAACGGAATTGCCCAATCGCTTTGACATTTTATTTCCACTCTTATCGAGCACTAATCCGTTGCTCACTACATTTTTATATGCAACAGAATCGTACAACAAAGTTGCTAGTGCATGCAATGTGAAAAACCAACCACGGGTTTGGTCAACTCCTTCGGCAATAAAATCTGCTGGAAAATTTTTGGCAAATAAATCTTTGTTCTCAAAAGGGAAATGCCATTGGGCATAAGGCATAGCGCCGCTATCGAACCAAACATCAACCAAATCAGGAGTACGCGAAAGTTTTTTTCCTGATTTAGAAATCAGAAATATTCTATCAATGAACGGACGATGTAAGTCTTTCAGGTTTTCAGAAATGCTTTGAGCATCGTATTTCAAATTAAACAGTTTTGCATTTTGAGAAGAAAGTTTTATCTGCTCTTTCAATTCTTCAATTGAACCAATGCAAACCACTTCACTATCGTCTTCTGATTTCCAGAGTGGAAGTGGTGTTCCCCAAAATCGTGATCGCGATAAATTCCAATCCTGCAAATTCTCCAACCAGTTTCCGAACCGGCCTGTGCCTGTTGATTCAGGTTTCCAGTTGATGGAATTATTCAACTGCATCATTCGCTCTTTCGCAGCAGTTGTTTTTACAAACCACGAATCGAGCGGATAATAAATTACAGGTTTATCAGTGCGCCAGCAATGCGGATAATTATGTTCGTACTTCTCAACTTTAAAAGCTTTGTTTTCTTTTTTCAGTTTAATACATATAAGTACATCAGGCGATTCATACTTCGCATCATCTTTATAATTCTTCACATACATTCCTGAAAACTCACCTACACCATCAATAAATTTTCCTTGCTTGTCAACGAGTGTGAGCGACCCGAGTCCGTATTTTTTTGCCATCCGAAAATCATCAGAACCAAAACTCGGAGCGGTGTGAACAATTCCGGTTCCATCTTCAGTAGTGACAAAATCACCTAAAACAACAACCCCTCCAGCCTCCCCAAAGAAAAGGAGTTGGCCGTTGCGTTCAACCATTTTATTTGCTTCGAATGGTATAAGCTGTTCGTAGTGAATTCCTTCTAAATCTTTTCCTTTGAAAGTTGAAATTATTTTCCAGGGCAATTCCTTTTTGCCCGCTTCAAATTTCATTTCAGCATTTTCGAAATTGTTATCGAAATATTTTCCTATTAATGTTTTTGCAAGAATGACATTGATTGGAATGGCTGTATATGGATTGAAAGTTTGAACCAAACTATATTCAATTTCCCCACCAATTGTCAATGCAGTGTTTGATGGAAGTGTCCATGGTGTTGTTGTCCACGCAAGAAAATAAACGGGAACATCATCACGAAAAAGAAATTTTGATTTTTCATCATTCACCACTTTGAATTGTGCAACCACAGTTGTGTCCTTCACCAAACGATAACAACCAGGCTGATTTAATTCATGGGTGCTTAATCCGGTTCCTGCTGCTGGTGAATATGGTTGAATGGTATATCCTTCGTACAATAATCCCTTATCAAATAATTGTTTCAGCGCCCACCAAAGTGTTTCGATGTAATTATTTTCGTAAGTGATGTATGGATTTTTCAAGTCAACCCAGTAACCCATTTTATGAGTGAGTTTTTCCCACGCATCTTGATATTTTAAAACTTCGCGACGGCATTCGGCATTGTATTCTTCAATCGAAATTTTTTTTCCGATGTCTTCCTTCGTGATGCCTAAATTTTTTTCAACACTTAATTCAACAGGTAAACCGTGTGTATCCCAACCGCTTTTTCTGTTTACCTGAAAACCTCTTTGTGTTTTGTATCGGCAGAATAAATCTTTAATAGCCCGTCCCATCACATGATGAATGCCGGGCATTCCATTGGCCGAAGGCGGACCTTCATAAAAAACAAAGGGGGTTTTTCCTTCGCGGGTTGAAATACTTTTCTCAAAAATTTTTTCGTCCACCCAGAATTTTCCCACCTCATTTTCCAATGAAGGCAGGTCGAGTGATTTATATTCGTTGTAGGCGCTCATAATTCGGGCGCAATATTCGGAAAAAGAATTTTAAGAAGGAGTTTTTATAATGAAACCATTTGTTAATTTTATCAAAATTTTTAATCCCCATGAAAAAATCAATTACATTTTTAGGTTTAGTTTTTCTTTTAATAAATTATCAGAATTCCTATAGTCAGGTAGCAAAAACCCCTTTGCTTGAAGAGTTTACAAGCAGCACTTGCGGTCCTTGTGCAGCAAACAATCCAACCTTTGATGCAATGTGTGATGCCCATGCCGGAAATTTTGTTTGTGTTAAATATCAAATGAATTGGCCTGGAAGCGGCGATATTTATTATAATTCTGATGGAAGTATAAGAAGAAACGCTTATGCAGTAACCGGAATACCTGAATTGGCGGTTAATGGTACTGTTCAGGCTACACAACCTGCAGGATATATATCTTCAGATTTAACGGCTGATCAAAATTTAACCACTAATTTAATAATTGATGCGCAGTTTACTTTGGATGATTCAATGCTTACTGTTTTTGGTGAGTTACATTCTCAACAGGATTATACCGGAACAATTCGCCGATACATTGCAATAGTTGAAAGGCATACCTATGACAATGCAAGTAGTAATGGTGAAACTGAATTTTCATATGTTGAGCAAAAAATGCTTCCGAATGGAGCAGGTGCTTACACGACCGGACTTATAAACGGAGCAGAAATTCCATTCACCCAAACTATTAATCTAAATTCAATAGCTAATATTGAAGACAAGAACAATTTGATGTTTGCAGTTTGGGTGCAGAGTTCCACAACCAAGGAAGTACTGCAATCAACATGGGCTACTTTTCCTTCCGGCATTCAGGAGCCAACTGTAACAGCAAGCGGAATTGTAAAACTTTTTCCAAACCCGTCTTCCGGTCAGGCAACTATTGATTATCAATTACAGGATAATTCTTATGTATCAATGAAAATTATTAATGCCGTTGGTCAGATTGTTGGAGAAAAAAATATTGGGAATATCGCATATGGACTTCATCAGGAAACAATAAATACTGTTAATTTAACAGAAGGAATTTATTTCATTGATTTACAAATCGGGGATAATCATTATCGTCAGCCACTGATGGTTCAGTAAAAAAATTAGAGAGAATAAAAAAGGGAGCGGTTTACTTAACCGCTCCCTTTTTTATTAAAATCTCTCTGTTAAATTTATTTGATCATGGACAATGCATGATATTTCTAAATTTGCTTCTTCTAACAGCCATGCCAGGTAAAAAAATTTGAAAACGCATTTTCAGTAAAATAGTTAATGAAAATTTCATTGTTAAAAAAAGACACGAAAAGCTTTTTTTATGATTTTCAAAACAGAGTTGGAAATAGAATTGAATTCTATGGAATCTGGGATAAGCTTATGACGAAAAATTAAATTGTTACTTCACAAGTGAAAAGTAAAGTTGGAACCAATAGAAAGCTGAACATAAATGATAAAGCAGTATAAAAATATTTTTTCTGTGACCTCCATCCGAAATTTATTATTGGCAGTTATAATTCTCTTTACTTCCTGTACTCAATTCTGGTTTGGTGGCATTCAGGATCAGGCTGATGAGCTGGTGATTCAGTTTTATTCGCACGATAAAAACAAACCTGATCCTGCTCCAATTGACATCACGGATAAAAACACCATCGATAAAATTTCAGCATACATTGAAAAAACAGAACCTGAAAAAAAAGATTGCGGTTACGATGGAGTTTTAAAATATAAATCGAAAGGCAAGGATTTACTGGATGTGGAATTTGCTATTGCTGATACTTGTAATTATGTGGCCTTCGTTCTAAATAGTAATGTGAACTACAGAAAACTGAATGCTGAAGGTGTAAAGTATCTGAAAGATTTGAATCAATATTAATCATGAAAGATTTAAGAGAAAATTATTCGAAAGGAGAATTGCTGGAAACAATGATTGACAAAAATCCAATCGTTCAGTTTCAGCAGTGGTTTGATGAAGCGGTGAAAGAAAAAATTCCGGAACCAAATGCATTTATACTTTCAACTGCCATGGTTGATTTTAAACCATCAGCAAGAGTGATGTTATTGAAAGGAGTAGAAAATAATTCGTTTGTTTTTTTCACCAACTACGAAAGCCGCAAGGGAAAAGAACTCACATGGAACCCGTATGCGGCAATGGTTTTTTTGTGGTTGCCAATGCAGCGACAAATCAGGATTGAAGGACGGGTAGAAAAAATTTCAACAGAAGAATCACAAAATTATTTTCGCTCCCGCCCGCGCGAAAGTCAGTTGGGTGCATGGTGTTCTGCTCAAAGTTCTGTTTTAAAAAACAGAAGTGAACTGGATAATAAATATGCTGATCTCGAAAAAAAATATGAGGGAAAAGAAATTCCAAAACCACCATACTGGGGCGGCTTTAAAGTAATTCCATCGTCAATAGAATTGTGGCAGGGAAGAGCCTCGCGCCTGCATGATCGCCTGCGATATACTTTTATGAATGAAGGTGATTGGAAGTTGGAGCGTTTATCTCCATAAAATAAAAACCCCTAAAGTATTTTCTTCAGGGGCTTCAATTGATATTATTCAGCTTTCTTTTTTGCAGCAGCTTTTTTAGGAGCAGCAACTTTTTTTGGTGCAGCAGCAGGTGCAGCAGTTTTCTTGGCAGCAGCAGGTGCAGCAGTTTTTGCAGCAGCAGATTTCACTGCTTTTTGTGGTCGGCTAATTCCGTATGAACCTTTGAAGCGCTTTCCTTTTGCTGTTCTTTTATCTCCTCTTCCCATAATTATTTTTTTAAATTGTTTTTTTATTGGTGCGCAAACTTAACTGAAATAACGCACTCTCAAAAGTCATTCATAAAATCAGATTGCTATAAAAGAAAAGAAGCAAGACAATGTGCCTTGCTTCCTTTCCTGGTTTTGGTTTAGATTTTATTATCTCACTTTGGTAGCGAACTCTTTTCCGGCTTTAAATTTCACTACTTTTTTCGCTGCAATTTTTATTGCCTTTCCGGTTTGCGGATTGCGACCCATGCGTGCTGAGCGTTTGTTCACCGAGAATGTACCGAAGCCAACCAAGGTCAGCTTATCGCCTTTCTTTAATGAAGTCATAGTAGTGCCGATGAATGCATTCAATGCAGCACCTGCCTGTGTCTTGTTGATCTTCGCTTCTGCGCTGATCTTGTTAATTAAATCTCCTTTGTTCATGATTAAAAATTTTGGGTGATTAAAAATTTACCCTTTAAATGTAAAATAGTTTTCGGTTTTTCAAATGATTATTTTATAAGCATTCGCTGTAAACCCCTCTGGCTGTGGATAACAGCGGAGTGCTTGTTTTATCGATTTGTACAATCGGTCGTGTTTCAAATAAATTAAAAATTAGAAATAAGAAATTTAATATCCATTCATCCCTTAAAGTTCAATGCCTGCAAGAGTTTCGAAGAATTATAAATTTTTACTCTTTAGAAATTGTAACAGAAACAGGTTCATGGAACTATTATTGATTGCAATACATTAACAATATGCATCGTTATCAACAGAAATTTTTTAAGCACAGAAACTTTCTATTTTTGAATCGTAACAGAATAAAAAAATAACAGCATGCCCATCATAAAAAAACAACGCAGACTATTTTGGTTACTCATTATCATTTTCATGAGTTCAGAATTTATTGCATGCAGTCCAAAGACTACTTGTCCTGCTTATATGAATGGCGCAGTAACCGGAACCAGTGGTTCGTCAGCAAAAGGCAAACCGCTCTGGCCTAAGAATATGAAGAAGCAGAAAAATTAATTTGATAAAATATAATTGAAAAATATTTCAATGAATTTATAAAGAATAAATCGAGCTCATCAAAATTTATACTTTATCATTTATAATATTCTTAAGAAATTTTGCTCCATCCACCTTTTCGTTGTTGCTGATTCAACAGAAATGTAGCGAGCGATTGATGTTCGGGTAATTGCAGATGGTCATCTTTTTCTAAAATAATTTCTGCTTCTGTTCTTGCAGCCAGCAATATTTTTTTATCGTGCACCAAATCTGCAATCCGCAAATTCAATATTCCGCTTTGTTGTGTTCCTTCCAAATCGCCGGGACCGCGGAGTTCCATATCCACTTCGGCTATTTTAAATCCATCAGTTGTTTCCACCATGGTTTGCATTCGTTTGCGCGCAACCTGATTTAATTTCCGTTCAGTCATTAAAACACAATACGATTGGTCGGCGCCTCTTCCTACTCTTCCTCGCAATTGATGCAATTGCGATAAGCCAAACCGTTCAGCACTTTCAATCACCATCACACTTGCATTCGGAATATTCACTCCTACTTCTATTACTGTTGTTGCAATCATGATTTGTGTTTCGCGTTTTATAAAGCGACGCATTTCAAAATCGCGATCTTCGTTTTTCATTTTACCATGCACAATACTCACAGCAAATTGAGGCAATGGAAATTCGCGAGATATACTTTCAAATCCATCCATTAAATACTTGTAATCTAGTTTCTCTGATTCTTCAATGAGCGGATACACCACATAAATCTGTCGGTCCTTCATTATTTGTTCGCGCATGAAACCGAATACTCGCATGCGCGCACTGTCGTCGTAGTGAACAGTTTTAATAGGCTTTCGTCCGGGAGGTAATTCATCAATGACTGATACATCCAAATCACCATACAAAGTCATGGCAAGTGTTCGCGGAATCGGAGTAGCGGTCATGACTAATATGTGTGGGGGATTATTATTCTTCGTCCACATTTTTCCGCGCTGTTCAACCCCGAACCTATGCTGTTCATCAATAATTACCAAACCCAGATTTTTAAACTGAACAGTATCTTCAATTAACGAATGAGTGCCGATGAGCAAATGAATTTCTCCTGATAAAATTCCTTCATGAATTTTTTTTCGCTCCTTTGTTTTTGTAGATGAGGTAAGCAGGGAAATATTTATTCCTAATCCTTCAACCAATTCTTTAATGGATTGAAAATGTTGTTGGGCTAAAATTTCTGTCGGCACCATAAAGCACGATTGCATTCCGTTATCGAGAGCAAGAAGAATAACACTGAGTGCCACAACTGTTTTTCCGCTGCCAACATCACCCTGCAACAACCGATTCATTTGTTTTCCTGAAACAAGGTCGGATCTTATTTCTTTAATCACTTTTTTCTGCGCATCGGTGAGCGCAAATGGAAGTTTCTCTTTATAAAACCGATTGAAAAAATCTCCGACTTTATTAAATACAAAACCAACTGAACTTTCTTTGCGTCCGATTTTTACCTGTAATAATTTCAGTTGAATAAAAAATAATTCTTCAAACTTCAATCGTTGACGAGCGCGTTCCAATTCATATTCGTTAGATGGAAAATGCACTTGCTGAAATGAATCGTAACGGGAAGGCAAGCGAAATTTTTCTAAAATATTTTGCGGAATAATTTCTTTAAGGTCAGATGGTGCTACTTGTTGAAAGAGTGTTCGCGTGAGTTTAGAAATTCCTCTGCTATCTAAACTTTTTGCTTTTAGTTTTTCAGTTGAGGGATAAAATGGTTGCAATATTCCTGCAGGAGATTTTTTTTCGTCTTCAGTAGAAGTGATATCCGGATGAACAATGTTCATTTTTTTTCCGAACACAGTCGGCTTACCAAACACGATGTATTCTTTTCCTTCCACCAATGATTCCTTCATCCATTTCACTCCGGCAAACCAAACGAGTTCAATGCTTCCAGTTTCATCCACCAGATTTGCAATCATTCGCTTCTTGTGTTTATCGCCTGCAACATCAATGTCTTTTAATATTCCTTTCAACTGCACATATTGCGAAAGCGGATTCACTTCGCGCACTTTATAAATTTTTGTGCGGTCAACATAACGAAACGGTATGTGCATGAGTAAATCGCCGAAGGTGAATATTTCCAATTCCTTCTTTAAAGTTTCGGCGCGCGAAGGCCCCACTCCTTTCAGATATTCAATTGGTGTTTCGAGTAAATTATATTGGCCGGGCATGCATCACTTTCTTCTTCACAAAGTAAATTGACGAATCACAGAAATAGTTGTGTTGAATAAAAAGGGTTTCAACATTTATAAATTACTTCCACTTCAATGTACTGATCAGGTGCTGAATATCTTTTTCTACAAAATGAATAACCGGCCCGAGTGAATCAACATTTGGTGTGTTGTTGAAATACAATGAGCCGCGAATAAAATGATTTACACTGTCGGTTGCAAAGAACTGAATATTGGATGCAGCATTGCCTTCAATGTTGTAATATAAACCATACACATTGTTTTTTGAATTGATAATACTTTCGTCAATACCCGAGGCTTTCACAGTATGTTTGAATGCAAGCACATGAAAATCTTCAATGAGTTTTGCCAAACCATGATCAGCATTTATTTCTTTATAACTTAAAAAAAGTGCGCCGTTGAAATCCGGAAAATTCACATTCATCCAGCAGGGATTTTCGGGAACTGTATCTAAAAAAACAGTGTCGCGCGAAATGTTTGCATACACCGGATACTCAAATGAGAATGGACAATATTCAGGATTGTATAATTTATAAGCATGTTCAGGAAATGAAATCCGGAAATATCCTTTTGGTTTCGGAGTGTATTCATCATTGCATGCAACAATGAAAATCACAGCCAGAAAAATAAAACTATTCGCAACTATTTTTTTTATCTCTATCATCAAATCATCAAATTACCAAAACGAAGTTTCACGAATTCCATTAAAACAAAAAAAGTAAAAAGAGTAAATCATCAAATCGGCATTTCTTCTTCTAACAAAGTAACTTTTACTCTTCTTATTCTGTGATTATCCATGTTCAGCACTTTGAAACGAAATTTTTTGAAATCAATTTCTTCGTTCACTTCCGGAATTTTTCCACTTAGTTCCAGTATCAATCCACCAATGGAATCAACATCTCCTTTTATTTCTTCAAAGGGCTGGTCTTTAATTCCCATGGCTCTATACATATCGTTGAGTAATGTTTTTCCTTCGAACACAAAATTATTTTTATCAATCTGTGCGAAATCAAATTCTGTTTTCTCATCCAGTTCATCACGAATTTCTCCGATGATTTCTTCCAGAATATCTTCCAGTGTTACAATGCCTGCGGTGCTTCCGTATTCATCTATCACCACAGCAATGTGCAGCATCTTCGCCTGAAACTCTATGAGCAAATCTGAAATCCGTTTTCCTTCAGGAACAAAAAAAGCGGGACGCAAAATTTTCAACCAGCTTACTTCACTGTTTGCCTGTAAAAATTGCAACAAGTCCTTCGTGTATAAAATACCAATGATATTATCAGCTGAATTCCGATACACCGGAATGCGCGAGTAACCGGAATCTTTTACCACCTTTAAAATTTCTTCGAAAGATATATCAGCATCCAATGCCACCATATCAAAGCGCGGTTTCATCACTTCTTTTACCTGCGTGCTTCCGAATTTTAAAATGCCTTTTAAAAATCGGGCCTCCTGTTTTTCGGTAGTTTGCTCCCCGGTATTTTCATTAGTGCCAAAAATTTTTACTTCACCTTTTTTTGTTTCTTCATTGTGATGTGCAACAACTGAAACTCCGCGAATTGCAAGCATTGTTAAGGGACTGAAAACTTTTTCCAGAAAAAACAAACCAGGTAAAGTCCACAAAGTCCAGGTTACATTATTTCGCTCAGCAAAAGTTCTTGGTATGATGTGTTGCAACACAATCATTAAAGTAGTGAGCAAAATAATTTCAGGTATGAGCAACCATAAATGCATGTCAGTAAAGTTTATTATGGCAACTTCCACCAATACATAACCAATGAGCAACACTAATAACACAGTGAAAAAAGTTTGTAGCACATCAATGGTTGCCAATAAATATCGCGGCTTCTCCATCATGCGCAACAAGTATTGATATTGCTTTGGTGAGCGAAGCTGTAATTCTTCAAGGTCTTTTGAGCTCAACGAAAATATGGCTGTTTGAGCACCCCCAAGCAATGCGATGGATACAGTAAAAAATACTGCCAAAAGAGAGAGAAAGATTAAATAAAGAGTGAGCGGTTGAGAACCAAGGGAGAATAACACAATCATCAACCGCCCACAACTATCAGAATCGAAATTTATTTCCAATTAGAATTTTCACAATTTGATTGAAGTAAAATTAAAATGGCAAATCATCTGCTACTTCATTGTCAGATGAACCAGGCTCAACCGGAGATTCAACAGGAACTGCAGTGTTTGCAGTATCACTTCCGGTTTTAACACCGTTTTCTTTTCTTGTATGAATGTTTATTGTGTCAGCAACTACTTCAGTTTTATAATGTTTGTTGTTGTTTGCATCGGTCCAGCTGTGAGTGCGCAAGCGGCCTTCAATAAAAATTAAATCGCCCTTGCGAACATACTTTTCGCAGAATTCGCCAAGAAACCTCCAGGCCACAATGTTGTGCCATTCAGTTATGCGATTTCCATTTTTGTCCTTGATGCCTTCGGTAGTGGCCAACCGGAATTTTGCGAGCTTAATTCCGCCGTCAAGCGTTTGAATTTCGGGGTCGCTCCCGATGTTGCCCATAAGGATTACTTTGTTTACTCCTCTCATAGTTTTGGTGTTTTATGATGACACTAATGTATATTATTTTTTAAGTAGTGCTCAATTATTTTAGGAACGGCTAATTTTTTTAAGTGTGTGTTTTTTATAACGATGTAATTTTCTGTATTGATGTTATTGGAAAAAAGAATAAAAAATTTTGCATGAATTTTTTGGTGGGAGAGGAGGTAAATAAATTCTTCGCTCGCTTTCAGTTTAATTTTTTTTTTAAGTGAAATATTTTTTAGTGCTGGATGAAGAATCAATTTTTCTGGCGATAGAAATTTTTCAGCTTCAATCAACGGGAACTGATATAGACCTTTCCATATATCGTTGCCTTTTCGTTTCTCCATTAAAAATCCATTTTCATTTTCAGCTATTATGTAATGAAAAAATCTATTCTTCAATAAAATCTTTTTTCCTTTTATGGGAAGTGATGTGATTAAATTTTTTTTCAACGCCACACAATTTTCATGAACTGGACAGGTATTACACAATGGAGAAAAAGGTTTGCAAACGGTTGCACCCAAATCCATAATTGCCTGATTAAAACGACCGGCTTCTTTTTTAGCAATGAGTTCATTGGCCAGAACAGAAAATGTTTTTTTTCCTTCTGTTGAATCTGTAGGTGTTTCAATTCCGAAACACCGGGAAAGCACTCGATAAACATTTCCATCAACAACAGCGTGAGGCAAATTATAGGCGAACGAAACAATTGCAGCAGCAGCATACGGACCCACTCCATTTACTTTTAACCAGCCATCATAATCTTCCGGAAATTTTCCTTGCAATTCATCAACAATGTATTTTGCAGCCGCCTGCAAATTTCTTGCTCGGGAATAATATCCCAATCCCTGCCATGCTTTTAATACTGCATCTTCTTTTGCTTTTTCCAAATGCTGAACAGTTGGAAAAAGTTTTACCATTTTTAAATAATATGGCAGGCCTTGTTCCACTCTTGTTTGTTGCAGTATAATTTCCGATAACCAGATTTTATATGGGTCTTTGGTTTCTTTCCATGGAAACGACCGTTCGTTATTCCGGTGCCACTTCAATAAATTTTTTGTGAATGAAATTTTTGCGTCTTGATTATTCATTAACAAATTTGAAAAAGGCTATTTCTTGATATTTAAAATACGATCTGTATGAATTAGAAGAAATAATTATTCCCCCTTAAAAACCGGTTTTCTCTTTTCAATAAAAGCTGTTACACCCTCCTTGTTGTCATAGCTGTTACCGGCAATTTCCTGGCAGTAACTTTCGTATTCCAACATGGATTCTAAATCAGAATTGTAAGAACGGTTAAGCATTTTCTTTATTAAGCCAATTGCTTTTGTAGGAGCACTTGCATAATAATCTGTGAATTTTTTTACTTCATTGTCTAACTCTTCTGATTTCACTACTCGGTTTACAATTCCCATTTGCAGGGCTTCCGATGCTGTGATTTTTGTTCCCATAGTGGAATATTCAAACGCTCTTGCCAATCCAACCACTCTCGGTAAAAAGAAAGATGAACCCGAATCAGGAACCAAACCAACATTTATAAATACTTCAATAAGTGTTGCGTTTTCAGCCGCCACAATTACATCACAAGCAAGTGCGAGAGAACAACCTGCACCAGCCGCTACACCATTCATGCGACAGATAATTGGCTTTGGCATATTGCGCATTGCACGAATTATCGGGTTGTATCTTTTGTCGAGTGATTCTTTAAAACTCCGGTTACCCGCAGCTGCAGCAGCTTTCAAATCCTGCCCGGAACAAAATGCTTTTCCGGCACCGGTAAGCACAACTACTCTCACTTCTTTAGTTTTTTCTGCTTCCTTCAAAGCATCCTGCAATTCAAAACTCATTTCATCATTGAATGCATTATATACATCTGGGCGGTTGAGTGTGATGGTTCCAACTCCATCTTTTATTTCAAGTAGTATTGTATTGAAAGCCATTGTAAAAATTTTTCGTGGTCGAAAATAAGTTGAAAATTGTCACATCCATTCTGAATAAATTATTTCCAAATTAAATTTCAGTAGTTACATTCGTTTAAAATAAATCAAATGAATATTTCACCATCATTGGCAAAAAAAATTTCCGCTTACTCAACACTTGCTGCAGCTTTTCTTGCAGGCAGAAGTGAAGCAGATGCGCAAATCATTTATACTGACATAAATCCCGACACCACATTCTCTCAGAACAATAGTTTGTATAGTCTTGATTTAAACAACGACGGACAACCAGATTTCAAAATAGGAATGATAAAATATGCTGGTTTTATTTCAGCTGTTGCCGGTGAGGGACCAGCTGGAAATTCAATGATGGGTTATGGTTCCACTTTTGGGTCTTCAACAATTTATTTAACGAAAGCTTTGTTGAATGGAGATACCATTAATGCCAATGAACAATGGGCGCCTTGTAATGCTTCAAGTTTTTCGGCAACAAGCGCTTCAAGTTTCAGTGCCTCAATGGTGCTTGCTGCTGATGTGCAGGTTTATTCAACAGTTATTGGAAACTGGCTTGGCGTACAGGATAAATTCCTTGGTTTAAAATTTAAAATTGATACATCAACTTATTACGGATGGGCTCGTTTAGATGTTGACACGGTTAACTGGGCTTTCACGGTAAAAGATTATGCATACAATGCAGAGGCGGACAGTGAAATTTTAGCTGGTCAAATGTTTCCGGCTTCGGCCACTGAAATAAAAACTGCTGATATCGATTTGTACAAAATAAAAACCGTTAACAACTCACTTTATCTTTCATTAAACAGCAATGAATTCATTGGTTCGAAGCTTTCTATTTATAATATTTCAGGAGCAGAAATAAGAACCGAAGAATTATTGGATATTGAAACTGCTTTGAAATTAAGAACCTTTGGCAAAGGTGTTTATTTAATTAAAGTAGTGAAGGGAGAAAAACAGCAGGTAAAAAAAGTGGTTGTCAATTACTGATATCAGAACGACAACCGGAACGCAACTACCTGCAACATAAAGCCAACAAAATATCCGAGATACACATCTGCATCTTTGTGTGCGTTAAGTATTAAGCGACTGGTGCCAACAATCCCTGCAATAATTGCTATGAGCATTAATGATGGAATAAGATTGTGCGCCGAAAAAAATGCGTTGCCAAAAGCCAGACCGAGTAAAGCACCCATGCCCGTTGCATGCAAACTTATTTTCCGAAAAAGATTTATCACGAATGCAGCACTTGCTGATAAACAGGCGCCGAGCATTATTACACTTAACAGCAATGGATCGCCACTGTTACGGAAAACAGAAAAAGTCCAGATGTAAAAAACCAATGTGCTGATGTAAGGAATGATTCGCTCCTTCGCATCGTCCATGATAAATGATTTTATAAATCCGAGCTGATACATCATCAGTAAACTGAAAACCGGAAAAAGAAATGTGTTCAGAAAAACTTTGAGTATCGGAATCCAGGTATAAGAGCCATAGTTGCCAAACAAAAACGGATTGGTATAAATGACTAATGCAAACGAATAAGTCGGAAGCAACAGTGGATGAAATGCATAAGTAAAAAATTTAGCTGCAGCTTTTATCGGGGTAGTCAATGTGAATTGTCAATGGTGAATTGTGAAAAGCAAATTGTAAATAATGAATATTAAATTTTGAAATTTAAAACTGTGTATGGTCAAACAAACTGCATACTGCCTACTGTAAACTGCTTACTAACATCTGCCAGCTGACTTCAAAGTTCTCTCCGCAACCTTGCAACCGGAATATTTAACTGCTCACGATATTTTGCAACGGTGCGGCGTGCAATGTTGTATCCTTTTTCTCTAAGCAATTCGGTCAGTCGCTCATCAGCCAACGGTTTCTTTTTATCTTCTAAATCAATCAGGTCGCTCAGAATTTTTTTCACTTCGCGTGTGCTTACTTCTTCGCCACTGTCAGTACTTAATGATTCGCTGAAAAAGAATTTCAATTTGTAAGTAGCAAATTCGGTTTGCACATACTTGCTGTTTGCCACGCGACTGATAGTTGAAATATCCATTCCGATTCGCTCAGCAATATCTTTCAATATCATCGGTCGCATTTGTGTTTCATCACCTGTGATAAAAAATTCGTACTGGTATTCCATGATGGTGTGCATCACCGAGTAAAGTGTATTGTATCGTTGCGTGATGGCATCTATAAACCATTTTGCTGAATCCATTTTCTGCTTAATGAAGATGAGCGCCTCCTTTGATTTTTTATCGCCGCTCTTTTTATAATCCTTCATCATTGCCTTAAACCCATTGCTGATTCGAAGCTCAGGAATGTTCATGTTGTGCAATGTAATTTCCAGTTTGCCATCGTTATTCGTTATAAAAAAATCAGGAACAATAAACGATTGTGTGTTTATGCTTTCAGCAAACGCGCTTCCGGGTTTCGGATTCAGGTGAATGATTTCATTCATCACCAATTTAAATTTCTTATCGTCTATCTCTAAATGTTTTTGAAGTTTGTCGTAATGTTTTTTTACAAACTCATCAAAATAATCGGTGACCACGCGAATGGCGAGCGTATCAATTTCAGTATGTGTTTCGGCTTGTTTTCTTTTCAGTTGCAACAACAAACATTCTTTTAAATCTCGAGCGCCCACACCCGGAGGATCGAGCAGATGAATAATTTTTAAAAGTTCATCTAACTTTTCGAAAGAAGTAGAAATGTTTTGAGAGAAACTTAAATCATCCACCATCGCATCAATGGGCCGGCGCAGGTATCCATCTTCATCAATGCTACCGATGATGTAATGCACTAACTCCAAATCTTCATCGTGCAACTCTAACATGCCTGCTTGCTCCTCTAAATATTCATGAAAACTCCGCTGAACAGGTATTGGCACTCCTTGTTTTTCTTCATCTTCAGAATAAGCATCACCACGAGTACTGTAATCAGCCACTTCATCTTCATCCATGTAATCACTTATATCAACATCATTGTCGTCAACAGATGTGTCAGTTATATCTTCTGTTGAATCATCATCTATTGTATCGTCCTTCTCCGCTTTTTCTTCAGCTGCAATTTCCGGAATTTCTTCTATTGGTTCTTCCGGCACATCATCTTCACTGTTTACCGATTCTTTTTCATCCGCTTCTTCAGGGACGCCTTCTTCCAATGCTGGATTAGCTTCCAACTCTTCTTTAATCCTTTCTTCCAGATTAGCCGCAGGAATCTGCAACAGTTTCATCAGCTGAATCTGCTGCGGCGACATTTTTAAAAACATCTTCTGATGCATTCCTTGTTTAAGCATACTGTCGTTTAATAACCCGACAAAAATATAAAGCAGAAGCCAACCATTTATGCTTTGGTAATAATGTTGGCAGAAAGAATTGGAATTCATTTGGCAATAGTTTCTTTTGCAAAACATGAAGAGATGGTTATCACTTGCAATTAACTGGCTGGCTGTTTTAGTGCTTCTTTTCATACTGGAGAAAGGAATATTTCTCCTGTACTTTTTTCACAAGACTTCACAACTTTCGATTGCTGATATCATTGGTGTTTTCACTCATGGGTTGTGGTTGGATATTTCTTTAACCTCCTATCTGATAACGATACCACTAGTTTTCTTTTTAATTCAATTGCTATTTGAAAAGAGAATAATGAGTTTGAATAGCCTCGGTTCGTTTCCTCATGAACCGAAATTTTCGGAGC
Source organism: Chitinophagaceae bacterium (assembly GCA_947474435.1). Classification (GTDB taxonomy): domain Bacteria; phylum Bacteroidota; class Bacteroidia; order Chitinophagales; family UBA10324; genus UBA10324. Next base: position 110,606 of record CANJII010000003.1, read on the forward strand.
GTGAAGACACGCGCCGAGGTAAAATGATGAGTTTGTTTTTCAAAATTTATTTGCCAATTATTTTTTTCATCATCGGATTATTGTTCGTGGGTGATTTGGGTATTTATGAAAACTGGAGCACCAAGTTGAATGTGCGCGCCATTCAAAATATTTTAAATCCGAAAGAGATGATGGCATCAGCAGGTGCATCACCGGTTTGGCTCTACATATTGATAATTATTGCGCATGTAATTTATGGTTGGTTTGCTGCGAAATTTTTAAGCAACAAAAAATTTGCAACCGCAGTTGGCGGAATAAGGTGGTTGAACATTCCATACTTTTTTCTGATGAGCGGATTTGCTTTTCTTGGAATCAGAGGAGGATGGCAGGTGGCCCCCATGAATGAAAGCAGTGCCTACTTTTCGCAAAATGCTTTTGCCAATCATGCAGCAATTAATACAACATGGTATGCCATTCAATCCATAATCAACATAAAAAAATATGATACGCACAATCCATATAAATTCATGAGTGATGAAAAAGCAAAGGAGTTGGTTGCTGATTTATATAAATCAAAAATTGATTCTTCATTAAAAATTTTTAAAACTGAAAAACCCAATGTTGTTTTTATTCAGATTGAAAGTTATGGTGCCGATGTGGTGAAGGAGTTGGCTGGTATAGAAGGACTTACTCCCAATCTTTCAAAAATTATAAGTGAAGGATTGTTGTTCGAAAATATTTATGCAAGTGGTTTCCGTACCGACCAGGGATTGGTTTCCATGCTTTCAGGTTTTCCGGCGCAACCAAATGTGTCCATCATCTGGAATACAGAGAAGCAGGAAAAGCTACCAACAATCACACAAAAAATAAAACAGAAAGGTTACAACACACAACTGATTTATGCAGGCGATATTTTATTCAGCAACATGAAGGCATTTGTGGTGCACAACGGTTTTGAAAAAATAATTACTGAAAACGATTTCGCCATTTCAGACCGCACATCAAAATGGGGTGTTTATGATGGTGTTATGTTTCAACACGCGATAAAAGAAATCAATGAAATAAAACAACCATTCTTCACTTACATCATCACACTCACAAGTCATGAGCCGTATGATATTCCATCGCAACCAAAATTTCCGGGAGAGGATGCAGCAGAAAAATTTAAGAGCGCCTGTTATTATACTGATGAAACACTTGGTGAGTTTTTTACAGAAGCAAAAAAACAATTGTGGTATGCAAACACCATTTTTATTCTTTGTGCTGATCATGGTCATCGCTATCCTTTTAACAGAGAAGCTTACATGCCCGCTGTTCATCACATTCCATTGATTATGGTTGGCGGCGCATTGAATGATAGTTTAGCTGGAAAAAGAATTTTATCCATCGGATCCCAAACTGATATTGCTTCAACTCTGCTTCACCAATTGGAAATTAATTCGGAAGATTTTATCTGGAGTTCTGATTTGTTAAATCCATCAACAAAAAATTTCGCTTACTATTCATTCGATGATGGTTTTGGTTGGGTGAGCCGGTATGATACCATTGCATACAGCAACACTTTTAAATGTTTATCGTGGCCATATAATTCAACCGATTCGTTGCACTCTTCTATTGACACCGCCAAAGCCTACCTGCAAACATTATTTAATGCATATCTGAAATATTGATTCTGTGAATTGTCAATGGTGAATTTTCTTTGGTGAATACGCAATGGTGAATTGTGAATTCTTACTCCATAATTTTTTACTATTCAAAATTGACTATTCACCATTGACCATTCACTATTACTTTAGCGCCGCAAAAAATTTAACAGAAAAATCATGACATCAGTTTTCATTAAAGACCTTGCAAAGTATGAAGGTCAGGAAGTGCAATTGCAGGGGTGGGTTTACAACAAGCGTTCCGGCAAGGGATTGTTTTTTATTGTGCTGCGCGATGGCTTCGGGTACTGCCAGTGTGTGGTGGACGAAAAAATTGTGAATTCCGAATCGTTTGAAGCATCGAAAAATTTAACCCAGGAAAGCTCGTGCACCATAGTTGGTATAGTGGTGAAGGACGAACGACAAATGGGTGGATATGAAATTCAAGCAACGAGTGTTGAAGTAATTTCTATTGCAGAGGAATTTCCGATTTCAAAAAAAGAACATGGAGTTGATTTTCTGATGGATGAGCGGCACTTGTGGTTGCGCACGCAACGGCAATGGGCAATCATGCGCATTCGTAACAAGATGATTTTTTCCATTCACAAATTTTTTCAGTCGAATGATTTTGTGCAAATGGATGCTCCGATTTTCACAGGCAATGCAGTGGAAGGAACGAGCACATTATTCGAAACAGATTTTTACGGACAAAGCGCATACTTGAGTCAGAGTGGACAATTGTATGGCGAAGCGATGGCAATGGCGTTCAACAAGATTTACACTTTCGGTCCTACTTTCAGAGCAGAGAAATCGAAAACGCGCCGACACTTATCAGAGTTCTGGATGATAGAACCCGAAATGGCTTTTCATGATTTAGACATGAACATGAATGTGATTGAAGCGATGATGAAATTTGTAGTGAATGAATTAGTAGTGGTGTGCGCAGAAGAATTTAAAATCATTGGTCGCGATGTATCTATTCTTAAAAATATTAATCGTCCGTTTCCTCGCATTGCTTATGATGATGCTGTGGATATGATTCTCGGGAAGAAAGATGTGGATGGAAAAAACAGTATTGCATTATTAGAAGGCGATTTGAAAAAAGTGCAGGACAGAATTGCTGAAGTGAAAAAAGAAACTGAAGAGCGCGAAGCAAAACTGAAAGATGCCGGAATGAAAAAAGGCGAAATTGCTTTCAACCAAAACAAAATTGATTCACTGAAAAATGAATTGAAAGATTTGGAAGAAGATGAGCGCAACATTCCGAATTGGTTGAACTCGGCAAAGAATTTTCAGCGCGGAGATGATTTCGGTGGCTCCGATGAAACTGTGCTCACACGATTATTTGATATTCCGATTATGATTTACAACTGGCCTCACGAAGTGAAAGCATTTTATCTGAAGCGCGATAAGAATGCACCGCATTTAGCGAAAGGTGTTGATGTGTTAGCACCCGAAGGATACGGAGAAATTGTTGGCGGCGGCGAAAGAGAAACAGATATTAATTTACTGAAAGAAAAAATTATTGAACACAAATTACCAATGGAAGCATTCGAATGGTACCTCGATTTGCGTCGCTATGGTTCAGTGAAACACGCGGGCTTCGGATTGGGCTTGGAAAGATTGGTAGCTTGGGTTTGTAAGTTGCCGCATGTACGCGAGACCATTCCGTTTCCACGGATGTATGGAAGGTTGTTTCCATAGCGCATATTGCAAAGATTTTTAGGTTAAAAAAGCAACACCAGGTTCATTTCCAGTTAAATCTCTTTCCGTTGCTTTTCATAAAAATGATTTTTATTTATGTGATTCGACTCGATTACAAAAAGGTGTTTTTATTTATAAGAAAAGATATTACAGTTTAATTTTTAAAAGTACCGGACAGTGATCGCTGTGTCTTACTTCAGGTAAAATTTCTGACGATACTAAATCTTTTTCCAATTCCTTAGTTGCATTGTGATAATCAATCCGCCATCCTTTGTTGTTTGCGCGGGCATTAAAAAAATTACTCCACCAGGTGTATTGATGAGGTTCTTGATTGAAGTGGCGGAAAGTATCTATCCATCCGGTCTCAAAAAATTTTGTCATCCATTCCCTTTCTTCCGGAAGAAAGCCTGATGAGTTTTTATTTCCTTTCGGGTCGTGAATGTCAATGGGCTGATGGCAGATATTGTAATCACCTGATAGAATAATTTTATTTCTGGTCTTCTTCAATTTGATTAAATAATCCAGGTAATCATTGAGGAAATTATACTTAAACCCCTGACGAATTTCTCCTGTTGTTCCGCTTGGAAAATAAGTGTTGATGAAAGTGGTGTCGCCAATATCCATTCGCAATACTCTTCCCTCGCTGTCATATTGATTCAGACTTATTCCTAATTTAATCTGGTCGGGTTTTAATTTAGTGAGAATACCCACGCCGCTGTATCCTTTCTTCTCTGCTGAAAACCAGAAGTGATGGTAACCAAGATTTTCAAATTCTTTCACATCAATTTGTTCCGGCTGCGCTTTTGTTTCCTGAAACATAACCACATCATACTTGTTTTCTTTCAGCCAATCCACCAATCCTTTTTTCATGGCAGCGCGAATGCCATTGACATTGTATGTGATGAGAGAAATTTGTGAAGACATTTTTTTTATTTAATTTTTATTCAGACAAGAATAAAGAGAATCATTTATAAAAAGCAATTGGACAAATTTGCAATTGGATTGCAAATTTGTCCAACATTACGAATAGAAATTAATGTGTAAGAATTCTTCTTCCCTCACTTTCTTCTTCTATTCTGTTACCACCACAAAATGTTTCCATGATTTTTCCAGCTGCTTTTTTTCCTGTTTCTGCTGCACCATTCATGTAACCTTGATACCAAAGCGAACAATGTTCTCCGGCAAAATGCAGGTTGCCAATACTTTTTCTCTCAGCTCCTGCAATGGTTGTAAACTGACCCGGGCGATAGCACGCATAACTTGCAAGTGTGTGAGGATGACTTGGCCAGTGCATTCGCTGAACATTTCCATTGTAATGAGTTGTAACACCATTCCAGATTTGTTCCAACTTCGGCAGATAAATATCTTTTTGTGATTGCGGTGTTCCGCTGCCTAAATCATTCCCCAGATTTCCTCCAACGAAAACAGTAAATCCTCCATTTGTTCCTCCTTGCAATTGACTGTTATCCCAGCCGGTTTGCAAACCATTATCTGAAAAAGTATATCCTGTATAACCCTGTGTTCGCCAATAGCGGTTATTGAATCCCATCATCAGTTTTGCATTGGAGCCATAACCAAGATTCTGTATCGCATATGTTTTCCATGAAGGGAGTGTTAAATCTAGAATCACATTTTTAAGAATAGTAAATGGTATAGCAAGCACCACTACATCAGCACTTACTTGTTCAGTTGCTCCGTTCGGTTTTTCAAACCATAGTTTATAAGTACCATTTGCCAATTGCTGCAGCTTCACTAATTTTCGTTCAAGTATTACACGGTTTTGCACCTGCTCGTAAATCTTATTTATCAGGCGTTGATTACCTCCCTGAATTTTATATCGCTCATCACTTTCACCGAAAATATCGAATGTGCCTTGTGATACATCAGCAGAAAATAAATACAGGAAGTTGATTGAAGATTGATCATCCACTTCTCGGCCGTATTCAGTAAGGTAGGCAACTTCCAATGCTTCGCGAATCCATCCGCTCATTCCAATCGAATCAAAATATTCGGAGATGGATTGGTTATCGTAAAAATCTGCGTTGCCATAATTATTGTAAACCATCACATTTGGCAACGCATCAATATCAGATTGAATTTGTGTGGCATAAGGAAGAAATGCATTTATTACTTGAGTGAGCGAATAATGTTGACCGTTGAAATAATAATCCTGCATGTTCAATGCGGTTTCACTTGGAAGAAATGTATCAATCAATGGAAGATTAAATTCATTCGCAAGATGAATCATATCGGTATGAATACTGTCAATAAATTCTCCACCTAATTCAGTGGTAAGACCAGGCGCCATAATATTATTTGAGGTGTAAATACGACCACCAACTCGTGTACTGGATTCATACACTTTTGCCATAACTCCTTCCTTCTTCAATTGATAGCAACAATTCAATCCGGCCATTCCTCCTCCGACAATCACAATGTTTGTATCACAACTTTTCTTTTCACTTGAGCCTGTTGCCGCCAAAATTTCATTTCCTTTTTTACAAGAAGCAACTAAACCTGCGGCGCCAAAAACTAATCCTGCTTTTGCAGTAGTAGATAAAAAATTTCGACGCGAAGCACTTCGTGGTTGCGAAATCATATCAGCTAATTCATCAACCGGTGGTGCTGATTTATTTTTTGAAAGCAGTGCTAATTGAAATGCTTTTTTTAAAGTGCGAAGCAGTTCGGTGCGAGATTGTAAGTGACGACTCATAAGTAATTTTTTTATTGGGATGGAATGTAGGAGAATAAATTTGAACTCAGTTCTTTTTTTTGTTGATCGTATTTTTTATTGCTTTAACAATAATAATTTGGGTACCTGATTTTTAAAATAGTTGTATCCATGAATATTAATTTCCAATTCATTTTCACTCTAACCTTGAAAATTCAATTGTTGGGTTACATTTGCACCCCTCATAATTAAAAAGCTAAAAGGCTGTAAATCATACTTGAATGAGAAAAGCTGACCTGATAAATAAGATTTCGGAAAAAACCGGATTACCAAAGAATGATGTTTTGATTTCAATGGAGGCATTTTTTAAAGAAGTGAAAGAATCATTGAAGCAAGGGGATAATGTGTACATCAGAGGCTTCGGAAGTTTTGTTGTAAAGAAGCGTGCTTCTAAAATCGGTCGCATTATTACTCGCAATGAAAGCATCGTGATTCCTGAACATTACATTCCTGCATTTAAACCTGCAAAGGTTTTTACTGACAGAGTGAAGAGCGCGAATGCGAAGAAGGCATTAGCTGAAAAAAAATAATTTGCATTGAGTAAAACCGGAATACAACAAGTTCTTTTAGTGCTCATTGGAGTGGGATTGGTGCTTGCGCTGTTTTTTTTTGGTGATACAAAAACCCGACTGGTTGCAGAAGCGAAAGGTCCGATGCAGGGAGGTGAAATGCCAAGCAGAACAAGCACCATGTCGTTCGATAAATTGCTTGAACTGGCAAGCGGCACTTTAACCAAGGAGCAAAAAGATTCCGTTTCAATGCTTCAGCAGTTGGTTGATAAATCATCAACAACTGAAAAAGCAAAGTCGCTCGAAAATCTGGCGAATCTTTGGGCACGCACACAAAATTTAATTGTGAGTGCGCATTATTTTGAAGAGGCCGCTAAACTGGACTCAACAAAAGATAAATGGAAAACAGCGGGCGATTATTATTTCGTGGGTTTGCAAAACACAGGAGATACAGCAGCTAAACTGTTTGCAGGTCAGCGATCGTTTGAATGTTATGCTGCGGCATCGAGGTTTGATACTTCAGACACCAAATTGAAAGTGCTGGAAGCAGTGAGTTTGATTGATGGGGTTGGAAATGTGATGAGCGGAGTTTTACTTTTAAAAGAAGTAGAAAAAACAGACCCCGACAATGAACTGATGAATGTGACTTTGGGCCGTCTCGCCATCGTTTCAGGTCAGTATCCGAAAGCAATCACCCGATTGGAGCGAACGATTAAGTTGTATCCGAAAAACACGGAAGCTTACTTTCACCTCGGAGAAGCATACAGGGCAACAGGACAAAAAAATGAAGCAATAAAAATGTTTGAGAAGTGTAAGGAACTTGAAAAATCACCTTCGTTTCAAAAACAGTTAGACGAATACATTAACCAAATAAAAAATTAAAAATCTATGCCAAGCGGTAAGAAAAGAAAGCGTCATAAAATGGCGACCCACAAGCGCAAAAAAAGATTACGCAAGAACAGACATAAAAAGAAAAACAAGTAGTCATTGTTTTTTTTGAAAAGTTTCTCTGATAATTTTTCATCTTACTTTTCTATTTGATTAGTGTATGTGAAAAAGAAATACTCATTAACAGAGTTGCTTTTTAATCAAACATAAAATTTGAAAATCTTAATGCCCGGCTGCCATTTATTGTGGTCGGGTCTGTTTTATTTTTAAGGTATTTAAGTAGCACAAAAGTTTAATGGCAGACGAGATCATCACCAACAAGCCACCCGAATTAGTTGACAAGACTGAAAAAAAACAGCCTGCTCAGGTAACAAGGGAATTGTATGTGAACACTGCAACAGGTGGCGGAATAGAAATAGCTTTACTCGAAGACAAAAAATTAGTTGAGATACAACAAGACCAACTCAACTCTTCATTCTCTATTGGTGATATTGTACTAGCGAGATTGCAAAAAGTATTGCCCGGTTTGAATGCGGCATTTGTTGATATTGGTTTTCAGAAAAATGGTTTTCTGCATTACTCCGACCTTGGTTCGCAAATTCGTTCGGTACAGAAATACACCAACATGGCAATTGCCGGTCAGGCAACAGGTGATTTAGCCAACTTTAAAATTGAACCTGAAACTTATAAAACCGGTCGCATCGGAAATGTATTCAGCAAGCGCGATCCTGTGTTGGTTCAAATTACAAAAGAACCCATCAGCACAAAAGGCCATCGCCTCAGCTGCGATATTTCATTGGCAGGAAGATATGTGGTGCTCATTCCTTTTAAGAATGAAATTAATATTTCGAAAAAAATTACTTCAGGCGACGAGCGCAAACGGTTGTTGCGATTGGTAGAAAGCATTCGACCAAAAAATTTCGGTGTGATTGTGCGAACAGTGGCTGAAGGAAAAACTGTTGCTGACTTGCACGAAGACATTGAAACAATGAGCAAGAAGTGGAACGAAATGTCAACCGCTTTGAAAGATGCAACTTCTCCGAGAAAAGTATTAAGTGAGATGGATAAAACTTCCACCATGCTTCGGGATATGTTGAATCCTTCGTTCAACAAAATTGTGGTTACCAGCAAGGAGATGTTTGATGATATCCGCACCTATATCAGCCGCATTGCTCCCGATAAAGAAAGTATTGTTCAGTTATACTCGGGCAAAACTCCGCTCTTCGATCAGTTTGATATTACTCGACAGATAAAATCAACTTTCGGAAAAACAGTAAACCTTGATAGTGGTGCTTATTTAATTATCGAACACACCGAAGCACTGCATGTGGTGGATGTGAACAGCGGCCACAAAATGGGCAACGACGATAACATGGAAGGCAACGCCATGAAGGTGAACATGGAAGCGGCCGAAGAAATTGCACGGCAACTTCGCCTTCGTGATATTGGCGGAATTATCGTGATTGATTTTATTGATGTTCGCAATCCTGAAAACAAACGGATACTCAACAATGCAATGATGAATTTTATGAAGGCCGATAAAGCCCGTCATACCATTTTACCATTGAGCAAATTCGGCATCATGCAAATCACACGGCAGCGTGTGAAGCCGCAGATAAATATTGTTACGAGTGAAACCTGTCCTACCTGTAATGGCACCGGATTAATTGGTCCTTCTATTTTATTATCAGATGATATTGAAAAGAAACTTGAGCACCTGATTACCAAACAGAATCAGAAAAAAATTACACTCTTTGTTCATCCGTATCTTGAATCGTATTTCAAACAAGGAATTTTATTTTCATCCATACAATGGAAGTGGCGCCGCAAGTATGGTCAGTGGGTTACCATTGACAGCAGTGAATCGAACCCCATTAACGAATATCATTTTTATGATAAGAACGGGGAAGAGATTGAAGTGGAAGCGAAGTAACTGAAATGTTTTCCATATTAAATTTTCAGGGCATAAGAAATTTACATTCGTGTTACGCAAAAAATTCACCGGTAAGTTTTTGAAAAAATTCTCTGAGTAATAATTTGAATAAGAAAACAAGTTGGTTTTCAGAACAATCAATCAATCTGTGAATCTCTGCTTGATGCAGCTATATCTGACTATACTTTTTCTGAGATCAATTTCCTCTAATGGTCAAAAATTGTTTTGTTGATTTACTCCCTGAATGAAAAATATTTTTCAATCACCATACATACTCATCTTTATTCTCTGCTTGTGTTCAGTTGCAATCAGAGTTCCACAATTAAATCGTCCGCTGAGCAAGCATCATGAATTTGTAACGGCTCATGCTTTGCGCACAATGGAAATATGGAATATGCAAGGCGCATCACACTTTAATTTTAATCCGGTAATGAGTTATGCGGGCAATGAAAATAAATTCATCAATAACCAGACAACAGAAAATTATGATGCTGCAGGAAACTCTTATTACCTGAGTTATCCTCCTTTTGCTTACATACTACCATACTTTGTTTTAGGTGGGTGGATGAATGCACCAACTGTTTTATCACTTCAGTTATTTAATATGTTGTTGCATTTGATTGAATGTTTTTTTTTGTATCAAATCTGTTTTTTGTTATTGCCTCGGTTCGTGTCCACACGAACCAGAATAAATAAAATCGGAATCATTGCCGTGCTCGTTCATTTATTTTCTCCATGCTTATTGTGGTTTCATGGGAATGTTTATTTCACTGATATGCCGGCGCTCACCTTTTTTCTGTTGAATGTTTGGTTGTGGTTGAAGTATAGTGTTGAGGTGGTTCGAGGGGACACGAACCATGGCGCAGGCGAGGTAGTTCGTGATGACATGAACCTCGGCGCAAATAATAAACTGCCTCAGTTCGTGTCTCCACGAACCGAAACAAATGCATTGATGCTTCTTGCCTTTTTTATCAGCTCATTTTTATTTTCATACACTGAATATCTCGGGGTCACTTATGCAATTATCATTTTCATTTATTCACTTTTCAACCGAAAATATTTATTCAAAGCAATCAGTATTTGTGCCGGCTCAGTTTGTGCCATTGCATTAATGCTTTATCAATATTCATTAATCGGTGGTTGGGAAAAACTGATGGCGTTTATGCAACTTCGATATTCCGTTAGAGGAGCAAGTCCACATTCTTCCATCACACAATTATTTCTGAGTTGGAAAATTATTGCAATGAATTACTTAACCGGATTTGCGCCATGGATTTTATTATTAGTGATTTTAATTTTTATAAACCGAAGGAAATTTTTCAAACAAAAATTTTTCAGTCACTCAATCATTTCCCGACTTGAGGTCTGGGATTTCAGCTTCGCTTCAACAAGCATTAAAATTTTTATTCTGTTGCTCGCTCCGGTTTTGTTGCATCACATTTTATTTCTCAATGCAACAGGTCACGATTTTCAGCAGATGAAAGCCTCACCATTTCTTGCAATAGCAATTGCGATGGGTTTTGTTGCGGTCAATAAAAATTGGATGAAAATTATTTTTTCAATTGTTTTAGTTTCGAATATTTTTCTTTTCTATATGATAAACCCCCCGGGAAAAATTTCTTTAACAGGTGATAATTATAATTTGTTTTTGCAGCAAGGAAAATTTATTCATGAAAATGCAAGTGCCGATGAAGTTGTTTTTCTCAATGGAATTTTGGATGAACCTCAATTGGTTTGGTATGCGCAGCGGAATCTTCGTACCATTCAATCAACTGATGAAGCGTATAATTTTTTAAAACAACACAACCTGACGAAAGGAATTATTTTCACATTTGACCGCAAACAAATTATAAGGGTTGAACAACACATTGAACTCGCGCACTAAATTATTTTTTCCGAACCTTGATGCACTTCGGTTCATTGCGTTCTTCATGGTGTTTCTTTCACATGCATTACTGCTTCGTTATCCAACAGGAACCTGTTTTGGATACATAAATTTCATTCGCAAGCATGCGCACACAGGAGTACTTGGCGTCAATTTCTTTTTTGTTCTCTCCGGTTTTCTCATCACTTATTTATTAATGAAAGAAAAAAATGAAATCGGAACCTTCAGTGTTTTAAAATTTTATGGGCGCAGAATTTTAAGAATATGGCCCGTGTATTTTGGTATTGTTATTTTCTCTTTTATTGTTCTTCCATTGGTGTTTCCATTGTTCAACAAAGTTTTTTTCGAACCAAGTCCGGTGATATTTTATTTAACTTTCACAGCAAATTTTGCATTCATCATTGGGTATTATCCGCACTCATCAATGCTGGCGATGCTTTGGAGCATTGCTGTGGAAGAACAATTTTATTTTTTCTGGCCTTGGTTACTAAAGTTTTTCAAACGAAATATTTTTCTGCTTTTAATTCTGATAATTGTTGTGAATGTAATTGCCCGATTTCTTTTACTCGATTATCCAAAAGCACTTTACTTCAATACACTCAGCATCATCAGCGATTTTGGAATTGGTGGGCTGATTGCATATTTCTCTTTGTATAAAACCGAAAAACTGATTCGCCTGTTTTCTGTTTCAAAAATTTACTGGCTGTTGTTTTATGCAGTATTAATTCTTGGTTATTTTAATTACGAAAAAATTTTCACCGGAAATTTCATGACTGTGATTGAGCGGCCGGTACTCGGATTATTTTTTGGTTTAATAATCATTGACCAATGCTTCAACACCGAACGGATTTTTAATGCAGGACGATTTGTGTTCATTAATTACCTTGGAAAAATTTCTTACGGATTGTATTGTTTTCACCCCTTAGGAATCATTATTGCAAAAGATGTTTTAGAACAATTTAATTTTTTCATTACACCATTTCAATCCTTTATTGTTTTTCCGTTGCTTGCACTTTCATTCACTGTTTTAATTGCCACTATCAGTTATTTCACTATCGAAAAATTTTTCCTTCAACAAAAACAAAAACTTGCTGCTTAAAAATCAGCAATGTTTTGAGAGAGTTCCTTCTATTTTTACCACCCCAAAATTTAAAACACCATGAATTTTATTCCAGTCATTGACCTCGCTGATTATTCAAATGATAAACCTGAAAAGAAAGTTGCTTTTATAAAAGCAATCGGCGATGCGTATCGCGAAGTTGGTTTTGTATCAGTGAAAAATCATGGAATTACTGACGGACTGATTGAAGATTTTTATCGCGAGGTAAAGGCATTTTTCAGTTTGCCTGATGAAATAAAATATAAGTACGAGAAGGCCGAACTCGCCGGTCAGCGTGGTTATACTTCGTTCGGAAAAGAACATGCAAAGGGAAGTACGAAGGGCGACCTGAAAGAATTCTGGCAGTTCGGACAAACAGTAATTGACAATGACCCCATTCGTTCCGAATATCCTGATAATGTTTGGGTTGATGAGCTGCCCGGTTTTAATGAATCAGGATTACATACTTATCGCAGCTTTGAAAATTGCGGACGAACAATTCTTCGCGCCATTGCCATGTATTTAAAGCTGACAGAAAATTATTTCGACGAAAAAATTCACAACGGCAACAGCATTCTTCGCGCAATACATTATCCGCCTATAACTGAAGATCCGGATTCAGCAATGAGAGCGGAAGCGCATGAAGATATTAACCTCATCACTTTATTAGTTGGTGCATCAGCAGATGGTTTGCAGGTGCAGAAAAAAAATGGTGACTGGATAAATGCCACTGCCCAACCTGGAAATATTATTGTGAATGTAGGTGACATGTTACAACGGTTAACCAACGATTATTTAAAAAGCACCACCCATCGTGTTGTTAATCCTTCGCGGGAAATGTGGGGAACATCGCGTTACAGTGTTCCGTTCTTTTTGCATCCGCGTTCCGAAATGTCATTGAATTGTTTGCCATCGTGCGTAAATTTTGATAACCCCAAAAAGTATGATGATATAACTGCAGGCGGATATCTTGATCAGCGATTAATTGAAATTGGTTTGAAGAAACCTCAGACCTGATAGGGAATGCGGAAAGGAAAAAATTTACTTTTCCTCAAAGACACTTTCCTGCTTGGCATCACTGCATTCGGCGGACCACAGGCGCACATTGCTATGATGTTGCAACAGTTTGTTCGCAAAAGAAATTTTCTTACTGAAGAGGAATTAATGGAGGCACTTGCTTTCAGCTCCATTCTTCCGGGGCCAAGTTCCACACAAACACTTTTAACAATAGCCATGAGGCGCGGCGGAACATTGCTAGCGGTTCTTTCATTATTAGTTTGGGTTTTACCCGCAGCAATTTTAATGACCGCGCTCACTCTTGCATTCACCTTATTTGAAGCGCGTGGTTTTTCATTGGAGTTTTTATTATTCGTGCAGCCAATGGCAATCGGAATAATTTTATTTGCCGCGTTCAGAATAGGAAGAACTGTTATAAAAAATGTTTATGGAGTTGCTATTTTAATTATTGCATTACTGTTTACCATTTTCTTTAACTCGCCATTGGTATTTCCAATTGCATTATTTGCAGGCGGATTTATCACTAACATTAGTAACCGTCATATTCTTCCTCCATTAAAAACAAGACTGCCAATTGACTGGAAAAAATCTTCGTTCAATTTATTTCTTTTGATTTTAATTTTGGTTGGAGCAGCCGTTGCGGGAGCCATCACAAAGCATCGGTCAGTTGTAATTTTTGAAAATTTTTTACGATTCGGTTCCATCACATTCGGTGGCGGCAGCGTGTTGGTGCCAATGATGTTCGAACAGTTTGTAAAACACCGTCACTATTTAACCGCTAATGAATTCATCAGTGGTTATGCATTGAATCAGGCTATACCTGGACCTGCATTTGCATTTGCAACATTTACCGGGGGCATGGCGCTAAAAGAATTCGGTTTGAATTACCAGGTGCTCGGTTGTTTTTTAGGAACAGTTGGAATTTTTTTACCAGGCGCATTAATTGTTTTTTTTCTGTATCCGCTCTGGGAATATTTAAAAAGTTATCGTTTCATACAACGCTCATTGGAGGGAATAAATGCCGCAGCCACAGGAATGGTGCTGGGCGCAGCGGTTATTTTATTTAACAATCTTGAATTTCACTTGATAAATATTTTTGTTATTGCTGCAACTTTTTGTTTGTTGAAATTCACAAAACTGCAAACACCGGTTTTGATTTTCCTTGGCTTAATTGCCGGGTTTGTTTACACACACTTTTTCTGAAAAAGATTTTTTATTCGCATTGATGTTAACTCATTGTTAATCATTTGCTACTAACCATTAATACCTTGTTCTTATATTGATAATAAAGTTAGTTTTGACACGCAATAAAATTTCAATCACAAACACCAAAATTTTTTGCTTATGAAAAAATTTTACACACTCGTAATTCTTACTGGTTTATTTTTTTTGAATTCAACTATAAGTATCGGGCAAACTTTATATGATTCATTTACTGATGCAAATTTTACCGCGTCGCCAGTTTGGGGAGGAAATACTACAAATTGGGCGATTGTGGCAAACAGTGATGTTGCTGCCGGGGCTACTGGTTCTAGCACAGTTCGTTTAGCCGCACCTGCATTAGCTCAAACAGATTATTTAAGCAGTCAAATTAGTACATGGCAATCTGCCCAAGAATGGGGTTTCTTTATTGGAAGAAGAGGGCAAGCGTTTACTGCTGCTAATCAAATGTATATTTGGTTGTATGCAAATGAAGCAACACTCACAAGTGGAACTGTAGATGGATATCGAATAGCAATTGGTGATGATGTAACTACTGATGAAATAAGACTTGAATATATTGTAAATGGCGCGTTAAGCGCAACAGTAATTGCATCATCTGGAGCAATTACAAATGCTATAACAGATATTGGTTTTTTATTAAGAGTAACAAGATCTAACTCGGGAGTTTGGGAAATATTTACTTCAACTTTACCAACAGCTAATGGTACAGGAGCAATAGCTTCTGATATTCCAAATGCAGCAAATGCAAGTATAAGTCAGGGAACTGCAACACATAATACAATTGTACCAGCAGCAAATGGTTATATAGGAGTTGCCGCAATCCACACAGCAGGAGCAGCAGCAATAATTACTGTTGAGTTTGATCAGGTTTATTTTACATGTTCAACACCGGCATCTATTGCTGTACCTACAAATTTTACGGTTAGTTCTCCATATTGTGTTACCAATGTAACTGGTGTTTCTTTCAATCTTGATTTTACCTCAACCGGCACATATACTGGTAATACTTATTATGTTGAATTATCAGATAATACCGGGGCGTTTGGATCTCCAACCACAATTGGGTCAATTGCAGATAATACTAATGCTGTAACAAATTTAAGTTGCACCATTCCTGCCGCTACTGTATCAGGAACTCTTTATAAAATAAGAGTTCGATCAAGTAGTCCGGCTGTGATTGGAACAGCTACTGGTAATCTCATAATTAATCTCGCAAGTAATTCAATTAGTCCTGGTGGTGTTCAAACAACCTGTCCTGCAACAAATGGCACAACATTAACCGTTAATGAAGGGTCGACACCGACTTCTCGTCAATGGCAATCATCAATAACATCTGGTAGTGGTTATGGAAATATTTCAGGAGCAACAAATTCAACCTACACTCCGAATTTTGCAACACCCGGAGATTATTATATCATTTGCAATTCAGTTTTTTCTTGTGCAACACAAACTTCAAATGAAGTACATGTTATAGTTACTGTTTCAAATGTAACAGGCTTAACTGCAACTACCTCAAATGGCGAAATAGATTTAAACTGGACCAATCCAATTTGCTATGATGAAATATTAATTGTTGCTACAAATGGCGGAGCAGTAGTTTCAGCACCAACAGGAGATGGGACACAATATTTTGACAATCCAATTTATGGAGATGCATTATCGAATGCGAATCTTGCTGCAAATGAATTTGATGTTTTTCAAGGAACAAATCCTTCAACCACGATTTCAGGGCTATTGAATGGACAGATTTATTATATAAAAGTTTTTGTAAGAAAGGGAACTTACTGGAGTACCGGTGTATCAATCAATGCAACTCCAAATTTTGCTTTAAACCATTTTCAATCTGCAACAAGCGGCGATTGGAATGATTACACTACCTGGGATGTTTGGAATGGAACTTCATTTGTCGCAGCAACTGCAGGTCAGTTTCCAAATTCCAATATTTATGATGTAACTATAAAAAATGGACATACTGTAACACTAAATGCTGGAGGAATGTCAGCAAGAACTTTAAAGGTTGATACTACTGGTAAGTTATATACCAACCAGAGTCAAAATTCCACGCTGCGATACATTGCCATATACTCATCAATAGTGTGCCATGGAACAATAGGAGATGGAACAAATGACGATGGAATTTCTTTTAGAATGGAAGGAGCAACATGTACTATTAGTGGATGGGTAGGTGGTACTTTTTATTGTGCAAGAATGAAGAAAGAAAGTTATCCAACCATTACCACCAATTTAACCATCAGTAGAAATATTAATTTAACCTGGGGGGCTACCGCTTTGTTAAATGATTGTAGTGCAACTTCAACATTTAATGTAATAATTAGTGCCGGAGCTACTGTTTCGACCAGATCTGATAAAGGAAATGTTTCTATTGATGGAACCAATGGTGCTGATACAAATCCGCTCCGTGGTACTATTACGGTTTATGGTACATTAAATGTTAATGGAAAATTGTATTTAACAACCAACAATACCTCAGGGAACCCAGTAAATTTTACAATTAGAGCTGGTGGCATTGTAAATGTGGATACAGTTATTGCATCTGCAAGTGGTGCAGGTACTCATAATTTATTAATATATAATAATGGGCTTTTGAATGTTTATGGTTCTGCAGGATTTTATAATTTCAGTTCAACAAATAATACTTATACCTGTAATGGTGGGGCAATAGGTGCCACCATTGAATATTCCGGTTTAGCACAACCGGTTGAAAGTACAATTACCTACACGAATTTGAAATATTCAGGTTCAGGAAATAAAACGGCAAATGGTAACTTAACTGTTAATGGAAATTTTACAGTAGATGCTGCAATATGCGAGTTTAATACTTCTGTAAAAACACTTAATATCGGTGGCAATTTAACTTTGCAGAATGGTGGAACAATGAATGATAACTGTAAAACTTTTTTAAATATCACCACAAGCAGCGCAACAACAGCTCAAACATTTACAGGCAACAGTCAGATAATAAAATGTTTGAACCTGACTTCGGTTAAAACAAGTGGATCACTATCTCTCACAGGCGCTTCAGGAAATACTGATTTGTATATTAAAAACGATTTGAAAATTGATCATTCAGGAACAGCTGTGCTTACTGATAATGGAAACACTTTTAATATTGGCGACGATGCAGAAATCGGAGGTACATCTTCAACAAGTACAAATTTCAATTTAACCGGAACATTAAAGTTCTTTTGCTTATATAGTTCAACTGATATTCATTTAAGTGATTATGCAGTAACCGGAGTTACTAAAGCTCATATAGGAAATCTAACCATAGAGCCATTAACTTCTTCACCAATTAATACTGTTCAGTTTTATCCTGCAGGAGGGACACAAACAGTTTTTATTAATGGGAATTTAAACATATTAAATACAAACGCTACAAGCACCATTCTAAACCCAAACAATAATACAATTTCAATAAAGGGAGATTGGACAAACTATAATGCAACAGGATTTACAGAAGGAACAGCCAGAGTGATTTTTTCAGGAACTGCATCAGCACAATCAATCGCTGCATCTGAAGTTTTTAATGAATTAGAGATCAATAATTCAAATGGTGTTACTCTTAATCTCTATAGTTTTGTTTTATCGGAATTAATGTTAACAAATGGAAAACTCAATACCGGAGCAAATCAAATTTCTGTTTTGAATAATTCTGTTGGATCCGTTTCGGGTTATTCAACTTCATCATGGGTTAATGGAAATCTGAACCGGGCAGTTGCATCAACAGGAAATTATGATTTTCCGGTTGGCGATGCTACCAATTATCAATTAGCAACTGTTAATTTAATCAGTTCAACAGGCATGAGTTCAATACTTGCCTTTTTCAACACAGCAATTACCGGAACTCCACCAAATTATCCAACAACTAAAATTAATGGCGATGGAATTTATGGTGTTTTAAACAGCGGTTTTTGGACAATTACCCCAAATGCATATTTAGCAGTTAATTATGACATTACATTAAATCAAAGAGGGTATAGTAATTTTTCAGGAAATGCAAATCAATTAGGGGTTATTAAACGCGTTGATGCCAGTGCTGATTGGTTAGGAACTAATTTGGCAAATTCCAATGGACATCATGATAACGCCACTCAATCAATTCCATTTGGCGCCGGTGTTCTTGCAATAGCAAAACGAACAGGTGTAACTGCATTCTCTGATTTTGCCGAAGGATATGGTGCTGTACCATTACCAGTTACTTTGAGTGCATTTAATTTAAATGTAAAGAATAATAAACTCATTGAACTTAATTGGAAAACAGAAGCCGAGCTTAATTGCGATTTTTATTCAGTTGAACGAAGTGAGGATGGAATAAATTTTACTTCGATTGGAAAAGTTAATGGCCACCAAACCAGCGACCAGCCCCATAACTATCAGTTAACAGATTACAACCCGGTTTGCGATGAATCTTATTACCGGCTTCTTCAGGTTGACCTGAATGCTGAAGAACACTTCAGCAATATGCTTTCAGCAATTATTTCATGTGATGGAATAATAATTTCTCCAAACCTTGTTCTTGATATCCTCACCTTGAAATTTTTAAAGCCAAATCAGGGGTCAACAAAAATAATTATCAGCAACATTGAAGGAAAATTATTTGTTGAAAAAACAATTTTTGCAGCGGAATCAATCGTTGATTTGAATGTAGCTACACTTCCGGCGGGGTTATATTTAATTCAAATTACAAATGGATCAATAAATTACAATAGCAGATTTATGAAACAATAGTTGTATAACAAATTTTATATTTCAGTTAATGCTTTTCATATTGTAATGCGATTGTTGGGTTGTTCTATCACACTACTGAATTGAACACTACTAATGTTGTATTTACAAAAACAGGTTGATAATAGTTTTCACGAAAGTTTGTGATACGCTTTGAGCCAGCGCTCCGGTAATTCTTCCTTGCTTGCCAGTTGATAATCTTCGTAGGAACAGGGTAGCACTTTGTTTTTTCGTCTGATTCTTCCGCGACCACCCACTGGAACCTCCATCCACCACATATCACTTTTTATACTTTTCCAAAAAGTCATTTCATAATGGTTTTGGCGAAAGTGTATTATATATTTAGTAAAACTTTCATCATTATCACGGGGTTGTTCTTTTCTTCTGCTGTAAAATCCATCAGCAAAATACCAAATCATTTGTGCTGCAAGTTGAACAGTTTGTTCTCGATCATCCACCAGCGGATTAATTTCATACAGCCCAAAGGAGGTCATTTGCTCACTTAATCCGGCATAGCGTGCAATCTGACAAGCGTCTTCACCGCGCAATCCATTTGGTGTTGAATTTCTGTTTCCTGGAGCATCAGAGTATCTGACTGCTGAAATATCAAAGCTCAACATGTTGGTTGCACGCAACACGGGCTCCAATTCAACAGTACCATCAAATAATTTTCCTAACCGAAATAAATCAAAATGTAATTTATCGAGTGTTTCTAAAGTATGCGGTGGTGTAAAGTGAGTTTGATAAGCAATGTGACTGTAATTGAAAAGATAATTTGGTTGATGCATCATTAAACGCATTAAATAATTATCACTATTAATTTCAGTTTCATTCTCTCTTATATCAATAAACGAATCAACAATGGCAACATTTATTATTTCTTCCAGCTCCTGATAGCCGCCATATTGGGCATAAGTTAAATCGTGACTGCCACCAATTATGATCGGAACAATTTTCATTCGTAACAACTCAGCCACCAGTTTGCTCAGCGCTACATAAGTATCGCGCATGGTCACCCCGCGAATAATATTTCCGAGGTCGGCAACATTCAAATCATATTGTTGTTTGTATAATTTATACAAGTGATGGCGAACTGCATCAGGCGCTTCGGCACAACCGCTGTTTCGCAGTGAGCCACGATCTTCCATTACACCAATAATTGCAAGGTCAATTCCAATCAAATCTTCAATACCTTCAGTATTAAATTTTATTTGTTTTCCCCATTGTGATTCATGCATACTTTTCTCATCAATGAATGATGATAAGTTCAGGGGAGTTAAAAATTCTTCGAACATAATTTTTCTATGAACGATAAAAATAATTCTGCACTTCAATGCACATTGAATATACAATTGATTCATTTCAACAAAAAGAAAATTGCTGAATAGTATTAAGGGCAAAAAATAACTTTCAATTATTTTTTTCTTGAAACAACTTTTTTATATCATAACCAAGTTGCTTGGAATAAATTATTGATCCTTCATAATTGAGGTGTATTGGGTCAAAAAAATATTTTTTTGAATTACAGATTGTCATTAATGAATAATCCCAATACGGAACATTATTTTTTTGTGCAATTGCTTTTACTTTGTCAATGACTTCATTAAAGTTTAAAATATTTTTTTTCCCTTCTGCCAGATAAGGGGCATAAATGAAAATCAGTTTTATAGAATCTCGATAACAGATTTTAATAATATCGTTTAATAAGTCAAACCCCTCTTGTTGATAGGTGGCAGTTCCGGTGTTCTTTAAATTTTCATCGGCATCTTTTCTCCAATTTATAATTCTTGGTGTGTAACCTTTATAAGCAAGCTTTGATTCGACACTTGGTTTGTCAGCTTCATAAATTGAAAAACTTATGGCTTTTGATTTATCAGTTGTTGCAAATATTTTTTGAAGTAGCCAGTAACCAGCAACCAATTTATTCCGATATGCGGTTTTATATGGGCTTAGGGCGTTATAAATCAGAGTGTCATTCAGGTAAGGTAAAAAATCTGTAATGTTGTTCAGCGGGCCACTGGTAAAAAACATATTAAAATCTATGTTAAAAAAAACAGCTTTAGGTTTTGGGTGGTTTTGTAAATACTTTTTTAACACCATATGGCCTTCAACAATTCCTATTGCATTAATTGATAAACAATAGCTTGTAATTCCGGCAATTGAATCAATGATTCTCGGGCTAATGTGTGTTTGCACTCTTGAGGCACCAATAAAAATGGCATCGTTATATTCATTGTTGTTACTGCAATAATCAAGTATTACCAGTTTTTTTTGAATAACACCGGAGGTCATTATTTTTAAATAAAAAAGATAACTGAAAAAGGAAGAAATTAATATAACAAGAGTGCAGTAGGTAATTAATTTTTTCATCAGAATTGGAAATATATGAATGACGACTGATTAAAAATTCCGCATGTTATGATTAATGTAAAAACAGCAACTCCAATGATTAAATCAAGACGGGGATATTGGTTCAGGCTTTTCATATCAGGGTAAGTAAATTTTTCAGTAATGAATAAAAGTAAGAGGCTGAAAATTGAAACAATCCAACTAAAGTTATTAAAACTTATTTCGCCGGTACCAATAATCCAGCTGCACGGATGAGCCGTATTGAATGAAAAAATATTTTCAATCATGCCGAATGCGCTGTCGATGTTGGGTGCCCTGAAAAATATTAGACAGAAACAGGTAAAAGAAAAAGTTAAAAGAATACTGAAGTTGGTATAAATAATTGAAGGAATTTTTTTTGATAGTTGTTTCCTGAATTTTTTGGTCAGCAATTCAAGGCAAATGGCTGAGCCCTGAATGGAGCCATATATTATAAAGGTCCATGCAGCACCATGCCACAGCCCGCTTATCATCATGGTTATTATCAAGGCAAATAAAATCCCCGCAATCCCCCAGTTTCTTCGGTTAAGCGCAATGGGGGTATATAAATAATCCTTTAACCAAGATGATAAAGATATGTGCCACTTGCGCCAGTACTCGGTCACATTTTTACTGGCAAACGGCCGGTCAAAATTGATCATTAAATTAAATCCCATAATTCTGGCGGAGCCAAGAGCGATATCAGAGTAGCCGGAAAAATCAGCATAAATCTGAAAGGCAAAAAACACACTGGCAATTATCAGATTTAAAAAATGATAGTCTTGATAATTATTAAAAACCGGATCAACATAAAGCGAAAGGCGATCGGCAATTACCACTTTTTTAAAAAATCCCCAAAGCATGAGCCGAATGCCATCGAGCACATTTTTCGGAATTAAAAAATGTTTTTCATGAAACTGGTGAAGCATGTTTTGTGGCCGCTCTATGGGCCCTGCCACCAATTGCGGAAAGAACATTACATACAGCGCATATATTCCAAAGTGTCGTTCAGCCTTGTGATTACCACGGTAAACCTCAATGGTATAGCTCATTGCCTGAAAGGTGTGAAACGACAAACCAATTGGAAGCAGAATGGATAACAGCGGAAGATTGAGTGAAATGTTGAGCGCTGAAAAAAGCACCTCAAAATTCTCAGTAAAAAAATTATAGTATTTGAAAACACAGAGCACACCAATGTTGGCTATTAAACTTAAAACCAATGATGCCTTCTTTTTTGTGCCTGTTGTTTCTTCAATTAAAATTCCGGCGAAATAATCAATCACAATGGTGCCGAACAGAATTAAAATATACACCGGCACAAAGGTCATGTAAAACACACAGCTGGCAGCCAGCAGCCAAAACCAGCGAAAACGGTGCGGAATTAAAAAATAAATAAAAACAACCGCTGGAAAAAAGAATAAAAACTTTAAAGAATTAAATAGCATTGGCTCCGTTCGTTATTCTTCAATAATTTCTATCAAATGCATTTCGGGCGAAAATAAAAAAGCACATTTTTTATTTTCGAATGCTTCGGAATAAAATGTGTTCAGGTGTTTAAAATTTTTTTCTCCCAGTTCGGCAAGCGATTTTTCAAAATCTTGAACTTTGTAACCCAGGTGATAAAAAGTAAATCCTTTAGCCTGCATGCGGGAGATGGCTGAATTTTCGCCAGCCTTTTCAATCAGCTCCAAAAGGGTATCATTTGCTATGGAAATGAAACAAACATTTACTTGCTGCGATGCCATGAAAATTTTATTTGCTTCAAAAATTTTATTGTGCAATAAGCCATATGATTTGCACGCATCATCAATGCTGTCAACTATTGCTCCGATGTGATGCAGTTTCATAAATCAGGCGAGTTTTGATTTTATTGTGCCGGTTAGTTCGCCCACATTTTTAAAGGTGCGTATTTCAGCGGCATTAAATTTTATTTTAAAAAATTTTTCAACCGCTACTATCAGTTGAATGTGCGTAATGGAATCCCATTCTTCTACATCAGCTGCTGTAGTGGTGTCGGTCAGTTGAATGTCTTCATTATCCATAACAGACCTGAAAATGGTTTGTAATTGATTTAATATTTCCGGTGTTTCCATGGTGTGTGATTATTATTTCTTTTTTAAAAATGCTGCATACATCATTGTAATTTTCATTTCTTCAGCGGTTTCAGAAGGCAGGTCTTCGGCATAAATGCAGCTTTCAACATCAACTTCAAATCCGGCTTTTTCAATTACATCAACCACATCCTTTCTGTTTCGAAATAAATAAACATGGTCAATGGTTGGTGCATTGGTGGGCGTTGAAATAAAAGCTTTTCCATTGTTGTTTAAGAGGCTGTTCAGTTTTTTTAAGAGTGCAACCGGGTCTTCCACATGTTCAAGCACTTCGCCCATAACTATAAAATCATATTTTTCATTGGTGTGATATTCATACACATCTTTTAAATAATAATTAACTGAGCCGCCACTTACAAATTGTTTTGAAAGCTCAATAGAGCTTTTGCTGATATCAACCACATCAATAATTGCGTTCGGTAAATCGTTTACAGCTTCTTGTGTAAACAGGCCATGGCCTCCTCCAATTTCAAGGTATCTGTTAATTGATGGTAAATGATTCTTAAAGTTTTCTTTAAAAAAGGTATACACTTTATAATGATGGTGCCATAGCATTTCCGACATCAGCAGCCCGTTCATGTGATATTCCATTACTGCAGGATTGTCATAAACATTTTTATTTACTTCATCAAAAGAGGAGTTCGAATATTTTCCGGTTTCTATGAAACGAAGTTGTTCAAACAACATGTCGTTACACATGTGCAGATAACAGTCAATTCCAAACTCAATGGTTTTACCGTTGCTGATTAATATTCGATTGTATTTTTGATAAAACTCTTCGGCCTTATTGAAATAATCCGGACCGAGCGACTTAACAGATTTTTTAAGTTTTTTTCCGTGCATCGGATTCAACTCTGTTATTCGATCTAAAATTTGTTGAAACAAGTTTTCCATTTCAGCTGTTGGTCGGTGTTACAAAATTTTTTCGCGGAATAAATTTTTCTAATGACAGCAACCACCGGTTATCTGACTGCAATTCAAAACCTAAAGAAGAATAATGGTCTTTTACCAATGCGTTCTTTAAAGTAGGAAGGTACTCTCCGTAAATTTTATTAAATCCTTTTTCCAATGCAATTTTTACGATGGTGTTTAATACAAATTGTTCCATTCCGCGTTTTAATACCCGACAGCTCATGAGCCAGGTGTCAATGAAACATTTGTTTTTGTTGTGGCGCAAAATAATTAAACTAATCAATCCATAATCGCCATATTTATCCTGCAACGAAAACGCAAGTCCGGTACAAGCACTGTCTATTCCTATTTGCTCAATTTCACTTTCGGTGTATCGGATAGTTCTAAGATTAAACTGATTGCTTCGCTGTGATAATTGTGCAATGCGCGGAATATTATATCCTGAAAAATTACTGATGGTTGCTTTCATCTCCAGGCTTTTCAAAAATTCATCTTCATTCGCAAATGCAACCTGCAGGTGTGTTCGCTTTGCTTCTTCCTGGTATTGTTTGGTTCGGTTTTCATCTTCATCAGACAATGAGGCTGTTTCGAATAAATGAAGCGATTCAAGAAACGATAAATATTCAGCCGGGTCTTCGGGCAATTCTGGTACACACACTTCCGGAATTCCGGTACGAACCATGTTTCGCTCAAATGGATTGTCATCAATAAAAACCATTGAATCAAACCCAATATTCAGAACTCCCTGTATGAATCTTATGTTTTCAACCTTGGTTTCCCAATTGGCAACAAACACGGCAATGTCATCCAACCGCAATTTCATATCGGGGTGTTTTTCAAAAACTTCTTTTGCAATTGCTTCATCATTTTTGCTGCAAATGCAAAGTATAATACCGCGCTGCTTTAATTGCCCGGCCCATTGTTGCAGTTGTGTAAATGCTTTACCGATTCCTAAATCGCCGAGCTCCAGATTTTCCCATCCATCATCTCCAACTATTCCGCCCCACAGCGTATTGTCTAAATCAAGAATTAAACATTTGTGAATCTGCCCTTTTACAGCACCAATAACCTGACAAATTTCGAGTGCCACGCGTGGCAAAAAATCGAGGTGAAAAACAATTCCGCTGTTAATATAAACAGCTGAAGAAAAAGCAGTTTCATTTCCCGATCGGGCATGAAGCGAGTTAATATCAATAACAAAAAGGTTTTTTATTTCTGATGATAAATGGTCCAACTCCACATTTATTTCACGCAGGTGTCTGGTAAAACTCAATGGTGTTTTCGAAGCAAAACTTCCGAACACCCCATCATCATATGGCGCAAAATTCATCAACAAAAATTTTGATTTCAATTGTTGCTGAATGTTGTTTATTACCATTTGCCAGTGTGCCAACTGATCTGTTGAAAATGATTTTTGCTTTTCTTTTTCTGACTGATAAAATTTTGTGCGGAGTTTTTGAACACTTGGAAACAGCAAAACAAAATCAGGGGCCTGCTTATAAAAATCCGAATCCGGATCCATTACCTGCCGCTCAATCTGATCGTAATCTGATTCCCATATTTCGGCATTCAATCCAAGAAAAAAAGCGTATCCCCTAATTGCCTGATTCATTAGCTGGGTAGGTGAATCGCCCAATAAAGCTATTTTAACAACAGGTAATTTGCTGAAATCTTTTTTCAGGTTTTTTTTCAATTCATTAAAAGTCAGCGCCTGATTCATGAAGGCGCAAAAATAGAAAAGCAGGCGAGATTGATTTAATTGAAAAACAAAATGAAAATTGACGATCGTTTTCAAGTACAAAAACAATGGAGTTATTAAATTCAAACCTGAAGAATATTTTTCTTCTGATTTTATCTGAAACAAATGATGAACTTATTTTTGATATTAATCAGGCTACTCATCCTTGATTCTTCAGCTTATTATCGGCTATTAAATTTCTTTTCCTCAGATTCATTTTTACTTTTACTTTCAAACCAATTTCGAAATGAAAAAGAATTTACTCTCCATTTTGTTAATGTTCACCATTACTTATTCAAATGCGCAAGCACCTAAATTTGTATTGTTCGAACATTTTACACAAGCAAGCTGTGGTCCATGTGCTGCACAAAACCCTGGATTCACCAGCACCATTTTAGTTCCGAATCCGGATAAGGTAAGACATATTGCTTATCACACTTCCTGGCCAGGTGTTGATCCGATGAACGCAAACAATCCGACACAAGTTGCTGACCGTGTAACACTATACAATGTTTCCGGAGTTCCTGATGTTGTTATGATGGGAAACAGAAAACAAGGTTCACCAGCTAGTTTTTCTCAGGCCGATGTAGATAATATTTTTGGTGAATCGTCTCCAATCAAAATTGAAGTTATACAAACTGATCTTGTCGACTCTTTTCATGTTGATGTTGTTGTAAAATCTATTGGAGTTCCACCAACAGGAACATTCAATTTATTTGCTGCTGTAATTGAAAGGGATATAACCTATGCAACACCTCCGGGTAACAATGGAGAATTAGAATTTCCAAATGTTTTCAGAAGAATGTATCCAAGTACCGCTGGTTTCCCGGTTACTTTTGCTCCTCAAGGATCAAGTTTTTCATATAGTTTTTCTTATTTTAAAGAGGCGGTTTGGAATATCAGTCAAATTGCAACTGTAGTTTTTATTCAGAATGCTGTAACAAAGGAAGTGGTGAATTGCGGAACCAACTTCGATCCAATAATTAATGCAACACTTACTCCATCACCGGTTGCTGCATTGGGAGGTTCAAGTGGAAGCACTTCAACTTTTAATTTTGTTACTGGAAACAGCGGATCTTCGGCTGAAGACTTCAGATATGTATTAACAAGTAATGCTCCTTCTGATTGGAGTGCTTTTATTAATATAAATGGTACTGATTATTCAGACAGCACTGATGTTAATACACCTGCCGGAATAAATAATAATGTTTCAATTAAAGTTAATCCGGGGGCATCACCTTTTATTGCTACTTATACTTTTTTAGTTAAATCTATATCCAATCCAACAGCTCCGGCTATGAGTACTCAGGTATATGTTGTGAGCGGAGTAACAGATGTTATTGTCAGCAACAGCGCTGGCAAAGGTGATGGAACAGGCGGAAGTGCTGCTGATTGGGAACAAGATTACACTACTGCTTTGACATTGGCAGGTTGTACAACTTTGGGATTTACGAATGAAGTGGTTAACACCAAATGTTATTTTGCAGGTGCATATGGTGGAGTTAGCAGCATTTATTATAATGTTGGCTGGACTTTTCCGGGTTTAACTGACGGTATTGTAAATGCTTATTCTGATTACTTATCAAATGGTGGAAACTTATATATCGCAGGTCAGGATATTGGCTGGGAAACATGGGATGCAACAGGGTCAGGTACTACTGTTACCAAAGCGTTTTACACGAATTATCTTAATGCAGGTTTTGTTTCTGACGGAAGCACTGCTCAAACTACCATGAAGCCTTTCACCAATGAAATTTATAATTCAACCGGGGATGTTTCGCTGATAAATTATTATGGTAACGGAACAAACGGACCAAATTTTTATCCTGATATTTTAACTGCTACAGGTATCGGTCTTCCGATTTATTATTATGATACAGACAACACAAAAATTGCAGGTGTCAGGGCTACTGATGGAAATTACAAAACTGTTTATATAGCTCCGGGAATTGAAATGTATGGAACTGCCGCATCAAAAAATCTGGTGATGGGAATTACCTATCAGTGGTTTCATGGATTATTAAGCAGTATTGAATTTGATGGTTTAATGAAAGACCTTGGTAATGCTTATCCAAATCCTTCAAGTAATGAAATCATTATTCCTTGTGGTGATATTCATACATCCATTTCATTGTTTGATGTGAATGGTAGATTGGTAAACACCATTAATTCTTCTTCAATTCTTACCCGAATTAACACCTGTGATTTAGTAGAAGGTGTTTATTATTTTTCTGTTTCAAATATTAATTCAGAAATAAACAAAGGAAAATTTGTAGTGATTCATTAAACAATTTTTTTGTCTCGCTTAAAAGAGGCTGTCTCGTTTTTCGAGACAGCCTCTTTTTATTACCGGAGCCGCTCGACACCAAATGTTGAACCCAACATAATTTTATATTTGAATTATTCAGACTATAAAAACCTTCTTTATCAAATTCATAAATATTCAATTCTATTTTTGTGTTATTGAATAAATAAAACATTAATGAAAGAATTTCTATCTCAAAAAATACTCGACAATTCTGTTGAACAATATGCGTGGTTCTTTGGAATAGTATTGGTTGTTTTTTTATTCAAGCGTTACATATCCGGAATTCTCGGAACACTGATATATAATTTCTTCCGGAAATACACCAAGGAGAATCGTGTGAAGCAATTCAATGCCCTCATCTTCCGTCCGGCTTCGTGGTTTATTATTTTACTCACCGCTTCATTTGCTTTCCGCCTATTAAAATTTCCTAAAGCGTGGGATGTAACAGTTATTGATTTTGATTTGAAAACCATTCTTTCAAAAATACTGGTTACAATAATTGCAGTAACCTTTACATGGGTGCTTTTACGCGTAATTGATTTTATCACCATCATTTTAAGAGACCGGGCTGAACTCACTGAATCGAAAATGGATGACCAGTTGGTTCCGTTCATTAAAGATTTACTGAAAATTATTGTTGCGCTCATCAGCATCGGAATTATTCTCGGCGCCATACTTCATTTCAACATTGCAAGTATTCTCACCGGATTAGGAATTGGTGGATTAGCGTTAGCACTTGCTGCTCAGGACACACTTGCTAATTTGTTTGGTTCGCTAACTATTTTTTTAGATCGACCATTTACAGTTGGTGACATTGTGAAAGTTGGAGAGGTAACAGGTAAGGTGGAGAAAGTTGGTTTCCGAAGCACACGATTGCGCACCACTGAAAAAACTTTTGTCACCATTCCGAATAAAAAGATGACCGACTCGAGTGTAGATAATTTAACACTTCGAACTCATCGCCGAGTGAACATGGTAATTGGTTTGAGTTACGATACCACAACCGAACAACTTCGGAATATCATAGGCGATCTTCAGACATATTTTGATGGTCGCGAAGAAATGAATGAAGAAAATTTTGTGCGCTTCGATTCATTTAATGAGAGCGCAATTAACCTGATGGTGGAATATTATTTACCTCAAACCGAATATCTTTTATACATGAAAATGAAGGAGGAAATAAATTTTCTCATCCTGGAAACCATTCAGAAACATGGAAGCAAGGTTGCACATCCAATCAGGATTATGCAGCAAAAAACATGAATGATAAAATACCAGAAAAATATTTTTTTAAAATGAGTTCGATTTATATCAGGAGAAAAAAATATTGGTTTGATGTGAATAAAAAAAATCCCGCTCCGAAAACCGAAACAGGATTTTTTTTGACCAACTATTTTTAAAACTATTTTTTATCAGCAGCTAATTCAGCAACAGGTGCTGCACCGTTCGACATCAGTTTGCCGCGCACTTTTGCTTCTATCTCTTCAGCCATTTCCGGATTGTCGCGCAGCAATTGTTTTACCGCATCGCGCCCCTGACCAAGTTTGTTTCCATCATAGCTGAACCATGAACCGGCTTTCTGAATAATCTGCATTTCAACTCCCATGTCTATGATTTCTCCAACCTTGCTTATTCCTTCACCATAAATAATATCGAACTCCACCATGCGGAAAGGCGGTGCCACTTTGTTTTTTACCACTTTAACTTTTACTCGGTTGCCAATCACTTCTTCACCATCTTTTATTTGTGCAAGCCGACGAATATCCAAACGAACTGAAGCATAAAACTTAAGCGCGTTACCTCCGGTAGTGGTTTCAGGATTGCCGAACATGACTCCAATTTTTTCGCGCAACTGATTAATGAAAATACAAAGACAATTTGTTTTGCTGATGGTGCCGGTGAGTTTGCGCATAGCCTGACTCATTAACCTTGCGTGCAAGCCCATTTTGCTGTCGCCCATTTCGCCCTCAATTTCTGCTTTCGGAACAAGCGCTGCAACAGAGTCAATCACGATCACATCGATGGCGCCTGAGCGAATCAGGTTGTCGGCAATTTCCAAAGCCTGTTCGCCATTATCTGGTTGAGAGATTAAAAGATTCTCAACATCAACACCAAGTTTTTGCGCATACCCTTTATCGAATGCATGTTCCGCATCAATGAAAGCCGCAATGCCTCCGAGGCGTTGCGCTTCTGCAATCACATGAGTAGCGAGTGTGGTTTTTCCGCTCGACTCCGGACCATAAATTTCTACTACTCTTCCTTTTGGTAATCCGCCAATTCCCAATGCAACATCCAATCCGAGCGAGCCGGTTGAAATGGCTTCAAGAGGTTCAATAACCGAATCGCCTAATTTCATTACAGTGCCCTTGCCGTAATCTTTGTCAAGCTTGTCCATTGCAAGTTTGAGCGCCTTGAGTTTTTCTGAAGATATGTTTGCCATGATTTAAAATTTTTTTAATGAATGTATTGCTATACTCCACGAAAGTGAATCATCACTGTCTTTTAACCAACGAAAGTCAGGGAAATATTTATTCACAATTTTTGACTTGCTTGTTCATGAAGTTCGGGGCAAATATAAATATTCTTTTGAGTTTGTCAAGTTTGTCAATAAATAAATATTTACAGAATAATTAATGAAATTTATTTAAGTTTGCAGAAACAATCGAATATGCACCCGCTACAGGAACAATTGCTCAATGAAATTGACCGGAAGAATATCGGCAACCTCACCCTTCGCGAAATAGGTGATCTCATTGGAGAAAAACTTCCGCAAAAAATAAAACATCATTTAACTCAGCTCGAAGCAAAGGGTTTTATTTTAATTGATAAGCGAAATCAAACCATCAAGCGCATCAGCAACAAAGCGAAAGCCGACAACCTTTTTGTTTCGTTGCCGATAGTTGGTTCTGCGAATTGTGGACCGGCGGAGATTTATGCCAATGAAAATATTGACGGGTACTTAAAAATTTCGCGCAACCTGGTGCCTTATAAAAAAGGATTGTATGTGATAAAAGCAGACGGCAACTCGCTGAACAAATCAAGTGTGAAGGGGAAGAATATTGAAAGCGGTGATTATGTGATTGTCGACAGCGAAAATATTTCGCCGAAAGACAACGACTATGTTGTTTCTATTATAGATGGCATGGCGAATATTAAAAAGTATCGTCTCGATAAAACCAATGACAGAATTGTATTGCTTTCAGAATCAACAAAAGATTATTCGCCAATCTTTATTCATCGTGATGATGATTTCAGAATAAGCGGGAAGGTGCTGGATGTGGTGAAGAAGTATTAAAGAAAAGAATTTGAATATTGTTTCTAAGTTTATTCAACTCCTTCAGAGGTGTGGTTTGATATTTTGTTCCTTTCTCCGAATTTCATTCGGAGTTATTCATGTTAAAGTCCTTTGGACTTTTATTTATAAAATGTAAATCTTGTTGGCTTGTTTATTTTTGTTCATACTACGACTTTCTGATAGAAATTTTGTCGAATTGATTTCTTAAATTCCCCAATCCGGAACTGTGTTCGAACAAAATCCTGAAAGTATTTAATTTGAATAACTCTGCATGAAATGCAGAGCGTACAAAATCCATCAATACAACACAACCGCGAAGTGGTTGAATAGAGAAGCGCAATTCATTTCTTCATCTTCACTTTTGGCAAAGTGCTTTGATAATATTTACAAACCTCCCGCAACCCGCACTCTTCGCATTTTGGTTTTCGTGCCACACAAACATATCGTCCGTGTAATATCAACCAGTGATGCGCTTTCGAAATTAAATTTTCAGGGATGTATTTTATCAGTTGCAATTCGGTTTGCAATGGATTTTTTGCGCCTCGTGTTAAACCGATTCTTGCAGCTACTCTTTGCACATGCGTGTCAACCGCCATCTTCGGCTGATTGAAAATGCAGGAGGCAATCACATTCGCGGTCTTTCTTCCAACTCCGGGCAACTGCTGTAACAGATCGGTGTCTGATGGAACCTCACTGTCGAATTTCTCCACCAGCATTTGCGACATACCAATCAGGTGCTTGGTTTTGTTGTTCGGATACGAGATGCTTTTAACGAAAGGAAAAACTTCATCGAAAGTTGCTTTTGATAATTTTTCAGGCGTAGGATATTTTTTAAAGAGCGCAGGAGTAGTCATGTTTACCCGCTTATCAGTACACTGCGCTGAAAGAATAACTGATACTAAAAGCTGAAACGGATTTTCATACACCAATTCTGTTTCGGCAACGGGCATATTTTTTTCGAAGTACTGAATAACAAAATCAAATAAATCTTTGCGGGTCATCAGGCGAATGTATCTTTAAAAGAAAACCAAAATCATTAACAAGAATCAAAATTGAATTTCATAGTTGCTACTTCATCTGCGTTCTAACATCCAACGCATCTCTCAGTCCGTTTCCTAAGAGATTAAAGGCAAGAACAAGAATCATAATAGCAACTCCGGGAATGATTGCCATTGAAGGATTGCCTGAAACAATGAATCCATAGTTATCGCGAATCATGCTGCCCCAACTTGGTGTGGGTGCCTGCACGCCGATGCCGAGAAAACTTAAACCTGCTTCAACAAGAATTGCGGTTGCGAAATTAGAAGCTGCCATCACCATCACTGGACCGATTACATTCGGAATAATGTGACGAAGAATAATACGCACATGACTGTAACCCATACTGCGTGCAGCTTCAATGTAATCGAGTTCGCGCAGACTCATTACTTGTCCGCGAATAACACGCGCAGTGCCAACCCACATGGTTAAACCCACGGCAAAAAATATTTGCCAGAAACCTTTTCCTAAAGCAATGGTGATTGCAAATACTAAAAGCAAAGTTGGTATTGCCCATATTACATTAATGAGCCACGAAATAATTTCATCTGTTACACCTCTGAAATATCCAGCAACAGAGCCAAGCAGAATTCCAATGAACAACGAAATAAAAACTGCAATGCCTCCTACACTCAGCGAAACCCGTGTTCCGATTAATAACCGACTGAGAATATCTCTACCATAAGTATCAGTTCCGAGCCAGTAAGTACGGCGAATGAAATTTTCTTTCTCCACTTGCTGTTGCAATTCAGTAAGTAAAATTTTTTGTTGTTCGTTTTTAAAATTTTTAAAAACGATTTGTCCATTTTCAAATTGTGCCGATGTATCACTCAATGAATTTGCGAACGCAACATCAGCGAGATTGAAAGTCAGGAGTTCGGGGTCGAGACCTTCTCCCTGAAAAGATTTTACTTTTACATTTTTTCCTTCGATGTGATGTTCAAGAATCGGAATCATACGATAATTATTTTCAGTTCCGGTGAACTGCTTTCCAATAAATGATTCTGAAATTTCTTCCTTGTCTTTTTTCACCTTTAAAAATTCAATCGAAAATCCCGGATGCTGCAACGCAAGTTCAGGAATCATTTCGTTTGCATTCGGAGAATTATCTGTAGAAAAAATATAAGCGAATGCAGAAACAAAAATGGCGAGCACAATCAGAAATAAACCAACCATTGCCGGAGTGCTTTTCTTTAATCTGCGCCAGGCAAGCGTGGCGGGTGTAGCCCCACCTCTAACTCCTCCCCTAAGGGGAGGAGAACTGTCGCGCTGTTTTTTCTTGTCTGCTTCGCCGCTCATTTTTTATCATCTGTATTTAAGTCGCTCCCCTTAGGGGAGGGATTTAGGGTGGGGCTTGTCATCGGCTGTTGTGTTCGAGCAATCCTTTTTTAGTGGCGACATAACTGGCAGATTTTATACGAGAGAAATCAGGAGATTCCAATTTCAGGTAATCCTTTTCGTCTTTATCAAATACCAATTGCTGAATGAAATCTTTCTTCAATAAATCTATCAACGAATCATTTAATTTCTCTTCATCGCAACCAATGACCTGAAGCAACTGCTGAAAAGAGCAGAGGAAGTACACTTCATCCATTATCTGAAACTCGAGGTCGTTCATTGCAGTTATTTGTTTGTTCTGCCTTTCCAGTTGTAAGATTTCACCTGACTTAAAACTCCGGCAATTAAAACATAAGTGATGTGAAAAATTTGTGCGGGTAAAAATATCAGCAGCAGTTTTTTTCTGCAGAAAAAGTTGGCAACATTAAAAAGGAATGCTGCATCAATTAAACTCTTGGTAATAACCATGAACAGAAAAACAAAAAGAAAAACAGGTTGGAAGAATGCCATTACTCCGCTCACAGCGATGCAACAATAAAAAAGAAATATCGTGGCAAGAGAAGCAGTAATTCTGAAATCAGAATAATGTTTTGACTTAGAACCCCACCGGATTCGTTGTTGTAAAAATTCATTCCACGATGAAGAAGCAAATGTGCGGACTGTTGCATCTGTTGATTTTAAATAGGAAACCGTATTCGGATTTTGTTTGAATGCTTTCATCAATAAAAACATATCGTCGCCACTTGGAATTATTTCGTTGTCGGTAAATCCACCGAGCTGATAAAAGAGTTCGCGTGTGTAAGCGAGGTTGGCACCGTTGCAAAGTGCAGGCATTTTCCAGTACAAACTTCCGCAGGCAATTCCGGTGAAACCAAAAAAATCGAGCGACTGCATTTGTTCAAATAAGTTTTTCTCGTAGTGATAAGCAACCGGTCCGAGAATAAATTGTTTGAGATTCAATTCGTGTTCAGCAACCAGATTCAATATCCAGTTTTCATTCATGCGGCAATCGGCATCAGTTGTAATAATTAAAGTCGCATTAGTTTTTGCAATTGCTGTTTCAATGGATTTTTTCTTCGAAGAAAATTTTTGTTCTGAAGCAAAATCTTTCATCTGAATAATTCTTAGTCGTGAATCGGAAACTGATTTTAAAATTTCAATAGTTTTATCAGAAGAAAAATCATCCACTACAATCAGCTCCATTAATTCAGCAGGATAATTCTGGTTTAAAATATCATTCACACAATGGAGAATATTCTCTTCTTCATTTCGCGCAGCAACTACAACTGCCACATTCGTTTTTGGCTGAAATGATTTTGGAAAAAAAAAATCATTTGTTGCAATCCATCCGCTGTAATACAAAAGCATTAACACGAGATACAGGCAGAAAAGTAATGCGCAGATAAAAAGCAGTGCGGTCATTTGTTCAGCGCTTTTAATAGTTCTTCATTCAGATATTCTTTCACAAGATGATGACCTTTTGGGAGAATAATGAGCTGTGTGTTGTTCAATCCTTTTACAAATCGTTTTCCAAATACCGGTCTTATCACTTTATCAAACTCACCAAAGAAAAGATAAGAGTGAATTTTATTTTCATTTAGTAATTGTCGCGCAGTTTTTACATCGGTATCAAAATCTTTAATGCAGTACCACACATCAAACGAGAATTGTCGCTTCTCTTCAGTTGCTAATTGCGATTCAATAAATTTTTTGAGTGAATATGGAATGATGTGCAACCAAGCCAGAAATTTTACAACAGCAAAATATTTTTCAGGTCGCCGTACTAAATGTAAAAATAATTTTCGCCCCCAGGCAGGATAAATCGCAAGGTTGTACCAAATGTTTTTTCTTAAACCATCGGGCGCAATTAAAAATAGTTCGTCAATTTGTTCAGGTAATTCATTCAAAGCACCAATCACCATTTTCCCTCCCAGACTAAATCCCATCAATGAAAACCTTTTTTTGTTAAACTGTTTCAGAAAAAGAGAAATAATGTTTTTCAAATCGTTCTTCAAAAAAAATTCATTGCTCCATTGAGTCATTCCATGTAGCGGCAAATCGATGGAAACAATGGTGTAAAATTTTCCAAGTCCAGATTCCAGAACGGGAAAATTGTAGGCATTTTCTCCAAAACCATGAAAACAAAAAAGTAATTTTTCTCCACTGCCGAATAAGATGTAATGAATCTTATGCGCATTGTAATTCAGATATAAATTTTCAGAAGTGAGATTCACGACAACAATGTTAGTGGTTTTATTGGTCGGATGAATTTGAAGATTTTATTTGCCGGTAAATTTTTTCTGATAGAAATAAAAATGAGATTAAAAATAATTTAATTGCCTCGCTTACTTTAGCCACCCAATATAAAAAAAACTATGATAAAATTTGGATTGGTAGGTTGCGGAAGTATCGGCGAACGGCACGCAAAACACATTTCTGATAATACGGAAGCTGAATTGATTGCTGCTTTTGATATTAAATCAGAACGAAAAGAATCGCTGGAAAAGAAATATAACATTTCACCAACTTCCTCTTTGGCCGAAATGGTGAACCAGAAGGAAATTGATATTATTTCTGTATGCACTCCGAATGGGAATCATTTTTCTACTGCACTGCTTGCTTTGGAAGCCGGCAAAAATGTGCTCATTGAAAAACCAATGACCATAAATAAACTGGATGCAGAGCGGCTTATATACAGCGGGCTAAAAAACAACAAACAGATTTTTGTAGTTAAACAAAACAGGTTTAACCCTCCGGTTCAGCATTTGAAACAGTTGATGCAGCGCGAACAATTGGGGAAAATATATTTTGTAGTAATTGATTGTTTTTGGAATCGAAATAAAGAATATTATTTAAACAGCGATTGGAAAGGAAAAAAGAATGATGATGGTGGAACTCTATTCACACAGTTTTCGCACTTCATTGATATTCCTTATTATTTATTTGGTGATATTGATTTGGAATCAATTACCGGTGTTATTAAAAATGCAGGCCACGATGGATTAATTGAGTTTGAAGATACGGGAGCATTCACATTTAAATTCAAAGGGGGAGCATTGGGAAGTTTGAATTATACCACAGCAAGTTTCAAACAAAATATGGAAGGGTCAATTACTGTGTTCGCTGAAAATGCAACAATAAAAATCGGTGGTCAGTATCTTAATACTCTGGAATATCAAAAGACAAATGGCTTCGATAACTTTGAATTGCCTGAATCAAAACCTGCAAACGATTATGGATTTTATCAGGGAAGCATGAGCAATCACGATAAAATTATTGCCAATGTGGTAGATGCACTTTCAGGAAAAGGACAAATTATGACCAATGCTGTTGAAGGAATGAAAGTGGTTGAAATTATTGAGCGCATGTACACTGTTGCCAAATTGATTTCGTAATGAAAGGAAATAATATTCATCCTACTGCAATCATTGAAGGAAGTGTTACACTTGGTGATGGAAATACAATTGGCGCTTATTCGGTTTTAAAAGGAAATATTAAAATCGGTGATAACAATTTCATTGGACCGCATTGCTATTTTCAAAACAATATTGAAATCGGTCAATACAATCGATTCGAAGCATTTGTTGCAATTGGTGCGCTCGGCGAAATGGGCGCCAAGGGCGATGTGTTTTTAGAAGACGGGAAAATAATTATAGGTGATGGAAATACTTTTCGCGAATATGCAAATGTGCATTCACCTGTAAAGAGAAAGGACACACGCATTGGCAACAAATGTTACATCATGAACAAAGTATACATCGCCCATGATTGCCAGATTGGTGATGGTGTGATGATGAGTGCCCTCACAAAATTTGGTGGAGGTGTAACAGCCGGCGACAATGCAAATTTCGGAATGGGTGCAGCGGTACATCAATGGACTGATGTGGGTGAAAATGTAATGGTTGGTATGAATGCCGCAGTTAATAAACATGTTCCTCCCTTTGTAATTGTTGCAGGGTCGCCTTGCAGAATTTTAAGAGTAAATAAAGTTGGCTTAACAAGAAGAGGATATACTGATCACGATGTGAATCAGCTTAATCTAAGATATATGGCACTTCTTGAGGGAGATACAAAACCACATAATGAACTGGAAGAAAAAGTTGTTGCATTTATAACAACACATGAAAAGCATTTGAATAAATTTAAAGAATAAATAGAATTGATTTTCGTTATTGAGGTAATATCTTCGGTTTAATGCGAATTCTGTTACTGCTATTTATTTCAATCCAAGTTAAGGCGCAAACAATACCAATTGTTTCTACTCACAATTATGGAACTCTTGCATCTGTAAGCAATCTGAAATCTGATTTTCGTTTTGTGAATCATGGAAACAAAACAGTTTTTGTTTTACTGGTGAATGTTGGTGAAAATATTTCCTATCAAAAACCAAACGGCATTCAGCCCGGTGACACTGGGATATTAAGTGTTACTTATGAACCGGTTGATGCCGGAATCTTTTCTAATAGCATAAAAGTTTTTTTAAGCGACAGCAATAAACCTGTTGAGTTAAAAATGACAGGCAACATCAAGCACATTGATAATGCAATGTTGCATTGCGCCACTTTTCATGAACCAAACAGTTATCAGCCAACTGCTCCACTCATCACTTACACTTCAAAACAGGAACCTCACAATCCAAATTCCCCGATTCAAGATTTAATTGTTATCCGTCCGCCGGAAAAATCTGATTCCATTATTTTAAATACTGTTGCGCCTGAACCGGAAGTTATAAATCCGCCAACTGTAACAACCAATCCAATTCCGAATGATTCTGTTTCTACTCCCGAATTTCCGGTTTCAGAATTTGCCGCAAATAATATTGTGTTTGTAGTAGATGTTTCTTCATCCATGCAAAAGGATGATAAAATTGAATTGCTGAAAAAATCACTGGAGAAATTATTAAGGCAAATGCGTGGCATTGATATAGTTTCCATCGTTTCGTTCAGCAATGGGGCTGAGTTAATTCTTCCACCTAATAATGGAAATAATCACGCAACAATGGATAGCATCGTTCAATCATTGCAGGCAAGAGGAACCACAAATATTTCTGCCGGATTTGATTTGGGAGTTGAAACTCTTTTGCAGAATTATATTTCATCAGGCAACAACCAGATTTTTATTCTCACCGATGGTGGTTTTGATATGCCTGAAAAATCTTTAGGGAAATTAAATGATGATGCTCGTCAAAAGAATTTCACCATTGTAGGAATCGGGAAGGATAATGAA
>CANJII010000004.1 GCA_947474435.1 Chitinophagaceae bacterium
GGTATTCCATTCGCTCTTACATAAACCCAGCTTGATGAATACAATACAGTTTTCACATTTGCGGAATCATTATCCTGAATAACAGTTGAATTGCCACTCACATAATGTTGACCTTTTATTCCGGTAGTGTTTTGAATCCATGAACTGATGGCAGGATTTGTTTGTGCAAACACCAGTTGAGTACTTGCAATAAACAGGAGCGTTACTAATTGTTTTTTCATTGGGGAATTATTGTTGGTGAATTAATTTGATGATTGAAATTTTTGATGCTGAATTTATTTTGAGGAAATAAATTCCGTTGAGTAAAAGTGAAAAATCATTTGATGCTATTTCAATACCTGAAAATATTATTTGCCCCATGGAATTACTTAGTTGGTAATTTTCTTTTTCAGTTTTGGATACAACTTTAATAGTTGATGAAAAAGGATTGGGAAATACTTCATCATTATCAGTTGATACAATTGCAGGAACATTCGTTTCAGGAAGCATGGTACAACTGTACGACAATGGATTCAATTCAATCGGATCGCCAGGTGTTAATGTCAATCCGTTGAATCCCGGATAGGTTGTTTCGTAAAATGTGCATCTGAAAACTGAATTATTAGTAGGAGTTGTTCCTTGTGAAATTATTGAACCTGCTTGTCCGACAGGGCTTACATATTTCCACACAATATTTTCAGCGGTATCAATTTCAAAAAAATTTCCTTTCGGACCTTCACAAATTAATGTATGCCCATTTGTTAATCGTTGAGCCCCTGAAATATTCATTGCATAAAAACTGGTTGGAGTTGTTGCCTGATATGACCAATAAGCTGAAGAAGGTAAGTAGGATTGACCTACGCTTAATGAATAATCGCCA
Source organism: Chitinophagaceae bacterium (assembly GCA_947474435.1). Taxonomy (GTDB): domain Bacteria; phylum Bacteroidota; class Bacteroidia; order Chitinophagales; family UBA10324; genus UBA10324. Next base: position 860 of record CANJII010000004.1, read on the forward strand.
TTACCATTAACAGGAGGCGCAATAATATCGATAGTAGAAAAATTTCCTGCGGGCCGACCAATACCATTATTGAATATCATAATGTTTCCTGCATCATTCAATCCACTCTCAATCCACTGAGGGTTGTGTTGGCCGAACAGTTTTTGATCTGTTGCAAGACCTCTGCCGTATGCTTCCGGATTTCCCCATCGATATAAAAAATCACCTCCCTTGTTGTGGGTGCCACCTGTGTGAGATACAGCTTGTGAAGTAGTGGTGCTATGATCAATGATGTAAAATTCATTTTGATTGTGTGCACTCAAAATAATCTGATCCAATGCAGCATTGTAATCAAGACCGTTACAGTGAAGCCAATCAGCTTGAGTGCCAAGATTGTAATTAAGATTTATTAATTCCGGATGATCAGCAACCACACCATAGTTTGGTTTTGTCTGATCGAAATCCTGAATCAAATGATCCCATGCATACCATTCCCAAACCACATTTCCTCCGGATGCACCTACAGGTTGTATTTCAACAATTTTATCACTCCATACAACTGTTCCAATATTTGCAGGATTAGCACCAGCGGCAATTGCTTCGGCAGCAGTTTTTAAATCATACGAAATGGCTAATACATTTCCGTTTGGTAAAATTCTTATATCGTGATGCTGACATTCTGTAGAATTTGAAATGGTGTAGGTCCATGTAATATTTCCGGCCCAATCAAATCTTTCTATAATACCCCCTAAACCACCTGCATTGAATGTTGCATTATTAAGCTTCCCAGTTCTCAATAAAGATCCATCTTCCAGAAAATAACACGATTGCCCCGGTTGATGATTGCTGGTCCATGAATGAACCTGGTAGCCACATTTATCAATGAGATAAGTAGTATTTCCAAAATTCGGGGCGAACAAAACATATCCAATCTGTGAGCCGGAAGTTTGTGGGAATAACCCAACTGTTTGTGCATTTGAAAATTGAATTGCAATAAGAAGAAATAAGATTGAAATTAATTTTTTCATTGAATTAGAATGTGAAGGGAATTTATTTTCGGAAATGAATTTGACAGCCGATTGATTTTGTTTCAGGAATAGAAACTTTTTTACTTTTTAATAATTCATCAACCGCGTCAGAAACATAATGATGTTGCACTTTATCCGGTTCTGCACCATTATCATCAATTGCTCCGCTGTATTTAATGGTCCAATTGTTTTTTTCTTTCCATAGAATAAATGCGTGTGGAGTTTTTTGCGCGCCGAAATTTTTTGCAGCCAATTGCTCTCCATCACATAGATAAGGAAAATTGAAATTTTCATTCTTGGCCTTTTCAATCATCTTTAAAAAGGAATCTTCGGCGTATGTAATGGTATCACTTGAACATATTGCAATTAGCGGTACGCCAAGGTTTTTATATTTTGAATTTAACCCGTTCAATCTTTCAGGATACAATTTTGCAAACGGACAATGATTGCAGGTAAAAACAATTATGAAACCTTTAGCGCTCGGATAATCTTTTAACGAAACAAAATTTCCACCTACATTTTTTAAATGAAAATCATAACTTGATTTATTGCCTTTGATACTGAATCCCAGGGACAAAACGCAAATGGCAACAAGGAGTGAAAAATCGAAAATATTTTTAATCATTTAACCAGTTTATTTAGTATTTCAAGTGACATTGGTTCGATGAAAAATTTTTTATATTTTTTTTCATTGTTAAGAATCATTGTTGCGGGTATTGAACCACTCCATTTTTTATCAACCATGTTTATCCATTTATCAGCATTAGTTTCGTTCAGTAAAAAAACCGTTTCATTGATTTTAAATTTTTCAATTAGTTGCGGCAATGTCTTTATGGAATCTTTTTTCATATCCAAACTCACAAAAATCATTTTAACCTTTTCATTCTTGTGCTGATCTGAGAAGGAAACAAAATCAGGCAACTCATTCAGGCAAGGCAAACACCATGATGCAAAAAAGTGGATGAAGTATGTTGTGTCACTTTTATTTGAATATATTTTTTGCAACGAATTAAAATTTATTACTTGAACATTTTGTGCATGAATTTTTTCAAAAGATGAAATAATCAGTATGAAAAAAAGACAAATTAAATTTCTATTCAACAACAATTTTTTTAACAATTGTTTGTTTTGATTTTTCGTCAGTCAGTTGTAAAAAATAATTTCCCGAAATCAAATGACTGATATCAATTCCATTTTGAATTTTTGGCTGAGGAAGCATGTAAATTGTTCTTCCAATCGCATCGCAGATATTTATGTAATAAACTTTTGTGGTTGGGTCATTTAATGCAATGAATAATTTATTAGTTGCCGGATTTGGAAATAAGGTAAAATCAAAAGAACCTGAAGAAAGATTATTCTCTGATGTCGAGGAAAAATCTTTAACAACAAATTGTCCCATCATTCCTTCATCTTCATGCAATGAAATATGGCAATGAAACATAAAGGGATGAAGGCTGTCAGCATAATCTTCAAACTTCGCTATGAATTTCACAACTGAAGGAGTGTTTCCTGTTTTGCCCGGAATAAAAACAACATCTTTCCATCCTGCTTGCGCTGCTGCAGGAGCCGCACCGTTGACAGAAATAATATTGAATTCAACATCATGAATATGAAACGGATGCCCGAATACAGATGAGCTTGTTATTTGCCATATCTCAGTATTATTTAACGGCACTTCATATTCAATGTGATTAAGGTCAAATAATTTATGATTAAGTATAAATGCATTTGGCCCAAGAATCGGGGGATTGGTGACACCGGTACTATCACTAATCGTAAGTAGCCGGGTAATATTTGCGTCAGCAACATTTAATAAAACATTTGTATTTAGTGTTGTTGGTATTGTAGTGATAGGAGCCCCTGTTTGTGCTGTAATATTTAAATGAAGCATATTAAAATCTGCATGACCAAGTGCATTTGCGAATGGTCCGTTCGGAAAATTTTCGCCGCCCGCAATAAATCCGCTCAGTGAAGAATTATATGCTTTCAAATCAACAGAAGTTCCGGACTGACCGTTACAGTCTACCAGAATTTCAATTCTCTCCCCGGCATGTAATAAATATCTGTTCACTGAAACAGGCGCATCAAGTAAACCACCATCAGAACATATAACAGAGAAATTTCTGTTATCGCTGAAACCAATATTGTATGAGCGTTCAATGGCTGCATCTAAAATCCGAAAGCGAATAATTTGCTCCGGTACCGAATATTGCGGACGAAGAGTTCCATTTACAATCATACTGTCACCATATGGAACGATGGTAAATTGATTAGATGTATTGATATCGCGATCTGTTAAAACCAAGGGAATATCATCAACACCATATGTTCGTGGCAAAGCCAATGCTGATTCAATATCATCCCTGACAATGATTAAACCACCTAAACCTTTTGTGATTTGTTCTTCAGTCATCATATGCAGATGAGGGTGATACCAGTATGTTGCTGCATTATTAGTTACTTTCCAGTATGGTTGCCAAACGGTTCCCGGTGGAATTACCTGGTGAGGTCCGCCATCCATTACTGCGGGCAAGTGCATTCCATGCCAATGAACAGTAGTTGAATCATTCAGATAACTATGAATGTTCATGTGAACAGTATCTCCTTTATGAAATATTAAAGTTGGTCCCCAGAAATTTCCATTTACTCCTGCAGTAATAGTTTGCTGACCGGGTAAAAGCTGTTTGAATGTATCCCTTAAAGCCAGATTGAAAGTTGTTCCTGATAATGTATCAGGTATCCAAAGGGTATTGTAAGATTGAGCAAAAGAATAATTTATTAGAGTTGAGGTTAGAATGATGAATAAATAAATTTTTTTCATGGCACTATTTTAAAATTTGGAAACTTGAAATTGCTTGATCAATATCGATTAATTAACCGTAATTAATCAAGGATTAAAGCAATAGTATTTCTCAAATTAAATTTGTCAAAATAGAGTAGGTAAAACGAACAGATGTGTCGGAGTTTCTATTGAAACCGCTATTTCTTCAAAGGCTATATTTGGCAACTCATTTTATTCAGCGGCATGATGAAACAATTTTTTTTCTTTTTCTCCCTCTCTTTTTTAATCATTAATAATTCATTCGCACAAATGCCCAAGGGTGGATTTGGCAAGCAAATGAATGTCGGGCATTTTTATGGAAGAGTGATTGATGCCACTACAAAAAAAGGAATTGAATTCGCCACCGTTCAGTTAACTCAAAGCAGAATGGATAGTGTTACACAGCAACCAAAAGATGTGGTGATTGCCGGTCAGTTGTCAAAAACAAATGGTGATTTCAGTCTGGAAAATTTATCGGTAATGGGCGAATACAAATTACAGATCACAGCGATGGGATATGGTTTGTATGAAAAAAAATTATCGTTCAATGTAAAAATGGGCCAGGGTGGAATGCAGCAAATGATGAATGCGGTTGATAAAGACCTCGGGAATATTTCACTGGAAATTACTGCTGTTAATTTGAATGAAGTAGTAGTGACCAACGAAACCGGAATGTTCGAAATGAAAATTGACAAGAAGGTTTACAATGTTGGAAAAGATGCTTCCAATGCAGGAGGAACCGCTGAAGATGTTTTGAAAAAAGTGCCTTCGGTAAATGTGGATATTGACGGAAATGTAACCATGCGAAATGCAGCACCGCAAATTATGGTGGATGGAAGGCCTTCAACTTTATCAGTTGACCAGATTCCGGCCGACGCAATAGAAACCATTGAAGTGATTTCAAACCCTTCTGCAAAGTTTGATGCGAGTGGTGGTGGCGGAGGTATTTTAAATATTGTTTTGAAGAAAAACAGAAAGCCCGGTTACAACGGAAACATTCGCGCCGGCATTGATTCAAGATTAAAGTTTAATTCAGGAGGAGAACTGAACAACCGACAGGGAAAAGTAAATATGTTTTTAAGCGGTATGTTCAATCAACGCAAATCAATTGTGGAGGGACAAACAGAGCGCTCGTATAAATTATTGATTCCCGGAATTGATTTATTGCAGACCGATACTTCCATCACAAAAGGATTTATGGGATTTGGTCGTGGAGGGTTTGACTGGTTCGTGAATAACCGAAACACACTCACCGTTTTTGGAATGTATAACCGCGGCTCATTTCATCCAACCGGCGAATTATTTTCTGAAACCGATACTGTTTATTCTGATTCAACAGTTACCACTTCATCCGTTCGAAACACAAGTACCGCCCGCGATTTTCAAAACATCGGAACCGGAATTTCTTTCAAGCACATTTATCCGAAGGAAGGAAAATACTGGTCGGCAGATGTTAATTATAACAAAAGCAATTCGGCAAACGCAGGCGATTATCAAACTCAATATTATGGAGTTGATGGAAATGCATTTGGAAATTCGGTTCTGCAAAAAATAAAAGGCAGTGGCGATATTCAATTTCTCACCGCGCAAACCGATTATGTAAATCCAATTTCGGAAAAAATAAAAATTGAAACAGGATTGCGCTGCGCGGTGAGACAGTACAACAGTTCATCAACCAATTCAATCTTTAATTACGATAGCAGCGAGTATCAAATCATTCCATCTGATGTAAGTGATTATAAATATACCGACCAGATTTATGCCGCCTACTTTACTTTCACTCAGCAATTAAAAAAGTTTGGATACCAGTTAGGTTTGCGCGGTGAAAGTTCTTTTTACACCGGAGAAATTATCAGCAACCAGGTTAAATACGACCACACTTATCCGGTGAGTTTATTTCCAAGCGGGTTCATGAGTTACAAGGTTAATGATGATAATAGTTTTCAGTTTAACTATTCGCGCAAGATTAATCGCCCTACTTTTTTTCAGTTGCTTCCTTATACCGATTATACCGATTCACTCAATCTAACCCGTGGAAATGCTGATTTGATGCCTGAGTTTGTGAATTCACTCGAAGTCAATTTTCAAAAAATATTTGATCGCAAAAACAACATGTTGGTTTCGGTGTATTATAAAAACACAACTGGCATTATTACCAACTACCAGGTTTTTGAATTCGATTCGGTGTTAAATCATGGCGCAATCATTTCAACTTATGCCAATGCAAATTCAAGTTATGCCTATGGCGTGGAACTAACCACGCAAAATGCCATTACCAAGTGGTTCGATTTATCGTTCAATGCAAACGCTTACAATTCGTATATCAACGGAACAAACCTTGTTGAGAATTTGAGTAACAAGCAATTCAGTTGGGTCACAAAAGTGAATACGACTTTTAAAATCCCCAAGAATTTTACCTTACAAATCTCAGGCGACTATCGTTCTAAAACAGCTTTGCAGGTTGGCGGAAACAGTCAAGGAAGAATGGGAGGTGGAATGGGTGGAGGAGGCGGAATGGGCGGTGGCGGCTACTTTGGTGGAACCACAACTACTGCTCAGGGTTATACTAAACCAACCTACGGAATTGATGCTTCTGTAAAATATGAATTCATGAAAAACAAAGCGGCCTCACTTTCATTCAGTATTTCCGATATTTTTAAAACCAAGAAAAATATAACTTACTCCTCTTCTGAATTTTTTACGCAGACAGTTGACCGCCGCCGCGATGCGCAGGTATTTAAACTCAATTTCAATTACCGATTCGGAAAATTTGATGTCTCACTCTTCAAGCGCAAGAACATGAACATGGATATGCCTGATGTTCCAATGCAATAGTTAGTTCAGCAGCGAAATAATTTTTTCCTTCAGAATTTTTTTCTCCGCATCAGATTGTGTTAGTCGCGCTGCATTTTCAAAATATTTTTTTGCCTCAACCGAATGATGCAATCGGGAATGAATTTCGCCAAGCAAACTGTGATAGAGATAAAATGTTTCCATTTTCTTTTTATCTGAAATGTTTTCGAGTGAGGCAAGCGCTTCTGCTGCTCCATGAACTTCCATTACTGCAACTGCTTTATTTAATTCTGTTACAGGTGACGAAGAAATCCGGCAAAGCAATTCGTACAACTCTAATATTTTCTGCCAGTTTGTTTTACTGAAACTTTCTGCCTTGCAATGTTCGAATGCAATGGCTGCTTCAATATGGTAAGTGCTGAGTTCATTTCCGAAAGCAGCTTTGTTTAGGTATTCGCTTCCTAAAAAAATCAAATCAAAATTCCATTTACTTCTATCCTGATAAGGGAGTAAAATAATTTCTCCTTCTGATGTTAACCGGCTTTCACTTCTTGCTGCATGAAAACACATCAATGCCATTAACGCAAAAACTTCGGGTAATTGTGTGTGCTGATTTTCAGTGAGGAGTTTACAAAGCATCATGGCTTCGTCAATCAAATCTTCGCGAATGAGTTGCTCTGCATTTGTTGAATTGTATCCTTCATTGAATAGTAGATAAATGGAATTGAGCACTGCATCGGTTCTGCTTTTTAATTCTTCAGTTGATGGAATGGCAAGTTTTATTTTTTTCTCTCTGAAAAACTCCTTGGTGCGATACAATCTTTTTGAAACAGTATCTTCAGAAGTGAGAAATGATTTTGCAATTTCGGCGGTACTGAAACCGCAAAGTGTTTTTAAGATGAGCGTGATTTGATTCTCTTCCGAAATTTCCGGATGACAACAAGCGAACATCATTCTGAGTAAATCATCTTTTACAATTTCATCTTTCCAGAGAGTTTCCATTGTTGTGGCAAGTGTATATTCTGATGTCAGCAGTTTGCGTTCATTGTCGCTGAAATCATATTGCAGTGAATGTTTGTTTCTGCGGATAATATCTATCGCTTTATTTTTTGCTACCCGAAACAACCAAGCCGAAGGATTATCTGGAATGCCCTTCAGTTTCCAAATACTGATTGCATCAATGAAGGTTTGCTGCACCACATCTTCGGCGGTTTCTAAATTTTCTGTTCCGAATATTTTTGTTAAAACAGAAACCATCTTCCCCGAATCATGACGGAAAAGATGGTCTGTTAATTTATTAATGTTGTAAGATGTGTTCAAATTATTTAGCTCGCAATCGGTTGTTCTTCGCCTCATGCGTCAACTCGGCTAAACCAAGTTCTTCCATGAGCGGCGGAATATATACTCCGAATCGTCCACGCAATCCTTTCTTCAAACCATACCAACCTCCATTCGGATTTTTTGGTGAGCGCCCCCAATCTTCCACGGTTCCTTCCTTCGTTGGCTTCTGTTCGTCTGCACCGCCCAGGTCCATCCAGTCTTTATGTTTCTTTAACATGGTGTGCAAGTCGTTCAAACATTTTGCATCATAGATCAAAACAGTTTTACCCACTGTGCAAACAATAACTTCTTTTTCGTCTTTCACATCTTTATACATTTCGTATTCCGATGTGCAGGGTGGAGTTTTCAATTTCCACGGATTTTCTTTTGTGCCTTTTGCCATAATAAATTTCTTTTTTATCTCCACATACTCAATATTCCAAAAGCAGCTACGGCGCGCAAGCCCCAATATCCAATATGAATTAAAAACCAGTTGCGGCCTTTGTTTTCAAAAAGTGCGGGAGTTCCGAACACAGGAATTAAAACCATAAATAAAAATATCATGGCGTGAACTAAGCCATGTCCGAAAGTATGATAGCTGTGTCCATCTGGTGTAGCATCCTGGCCAGGGCCAGTAACATTGGCCATCAGAAATAGGGTGAAAAGCAAAGTCATCAATATGGTGAGGCCATAAGTCAATCCCGGATTTTTTGGTTTCAATTCCTCAATTGAAATTCCGCGGGCCTTTGCGTACACAGAACCCATTACTGATGGATGAAACCATACAAATCCAATTACTATTTGTGCGACTACTGCCGCTGCGAATGCTAACCAGTTAATTTCCATTTTTTAAATTTTTGTTTTTTTGGGGGTGAATGAATTTGTTAAATGTAATTTTTATGATTGAATCAATTATTTTACTCTGATATTAATTAACAATAATGAAAATCAGAATTGAAGATAAATCAGATTTTCATTATTGTATAAAACAGCTAAGGCGAATTACATAGTCATTTCCTGAATCTCGCGAACTTCTACAGTGCCGTTATCGAATTCAAGAATCGGACAACCATTGGCAATCCCGGTTGCTTCATCAATGGAAGATGCTTTGCAAATCAGGTAACCGCCCACCATTTCTTTTCCTTCAATGAACGGACCATCAGTCACAGTTTTTTTAGTTCCGGTAATTTGTTTGCCGTCGTTGCTTAACGGTTGAGCGCCAACAAATTTTCCCTGTTGCGTCATTTCGCCCATCCATGTTGCCCAGCGGTGCATGTGCTGCTGCCATTTCTCCGGCGATTGTCGAAGATTTTTTCCGTCGCCTCCTCTGAATAGTAATAAGTATTCCTTCATTTTGAATTTGTTTTTGTTTGTGATTATGTGAATTGATTTAATTATTTAGATGCCGTAGGAACCAATAACGCTAACTTCTGTCGTAACCGGAGGTTCATCGCACCGGTCTTTAAGGTCTTTCGTAAATTCCTTAAAAGCCGGTGAAGAATTGAGCGGATTGGTTCCATCATTCGTTTCAATGGAGGCGATATGTATAAATGAAACGCCATCGGCCATTACATAACTTGTATATCGCAACCCGTCTGGTGTGTTTAACTTTAATTCATCAAAAACTTTGCTGACAAGCTGCTTGTTTTCTTCCGTTCTTTCCGGTTTTACTTTGTAACGAACAATTACTTTTTTCATTTTGATTTTATAGTTGATGAATTATTTGTTTGAATGAAGTGCTACCGAATTTCCTTCTGTATCGGTGAAGAAAGCCATTTGTCCGAATTCGCCAACAGGTGTTTTAGGCAGAGTGATTTTTCCTCCCGCTTTTTCAACCTTGGCCAGCGCTTTTTTTAAATCAGGGTTTCCGTTCAGATAAATTTTTGCGCCGTCCTTACTTGGCTTGTGCATTTTACTTTGCACCAATCCGCCCGAAGCTTTTCCGTTTCCAGGTTCACTTGGAAAGAAAGCCATTTGCATTCCCATCATTTCCATCTGTTCCATTTTAATTCCGAAAATTGTTTCGTAAAATTTTTTGGCGCGCTTAATATCCTTCACAGATATTTCAAACCAATTGAGTGAATTTTCTTTTGCTGTCATTTTGTTTTTGATTTAAAAGAGTTAAAAAATTTTATTTTCATACCAATGACGAATTCGATTTATGAATTTGGACAAAACAAGAAAAAATAATTTTATTAAAGTAAACCCGTCGATGCTTTAACCTTTATTTGCCGCAATGCAGATAAAAATAATTTTCATTTCGCTTTTACTTTTTTCAGGAATATGTGCCGCACAGGATACGCTGCATTTCATGAGTTACAATCTGCTTAACTATTATGGCAGTGCTCAGGATTCAGCCACGCGAAATCCATATTTCAGAACAACAATGAGCGCAACTCATCCTGATATTATTACAACTCTTGAAATTGCAACCGAAAGCAGTTCGCTTGGTTTTTTAAATGGTGTATTGAAAAAAGTTGACACCACTTATCACAGTGCACCATTTGTTCCGGGACCGGACACCAACAGTTCGCTTTATTTTTTATCGAACAAGTATAGTTGTAATAGTAATGCTGCTATTCATACTGCTCTTCGCGATATCAATCATTACACCGTTGTGCAGTTACAAACCAATGATACGGTTCATGTTTTTGTTGTGCACCTGAAAGCAAGTTCGGGTACCATTGAAGAAGCAGATAGATTAGCTGAGGTGAATGAATTGCGACTAATTACCGATGCATTTCCAATCGGAACTTCATTTATTGTTTGTGGCGATTTTAATTTTTACAATTCAACTGAATCCGGCTATCAGAGATTGAAGGAAAATACAGGCGCAAATGAAGGGTATGTTATTGACCCGATTGTAATGAACGGAACATGGAACAATTCAAGTTTCGCTCAATACCATACACAATCACCACGCACACGAAGTTTCGGTGGAGGAATTACCGGAGGATTAGATGATCGTTTTGATTTGATTTTGTTTTCTAACAGCATCAATACAAATGGTCCTTTGCGCTATATTCCGAACAGCACAATCGCTTATGGTAACGATGGTAATCATTTTAACGATTCAATCAATCATCAGCCAAACACAGCGGTTTCATTTGCAGTTGCCAATGCGCTGCACTATGGTGCTGACCATTTACCTGTGATGGCAAAATTTGTTTTTGTGAATGGATGGGCGAATAGTGTCAGTAATGAATTTGAGGTTTCAGACTCTAGATTTCAGATTTACCCAAATCCAGCCAGTTTGCAGTTTACAGTTGACAGTAAGCAGTTAACAGAAACTACAATTGTGATTTATGATTTGATTGGACGGAAAATTTTATCGGAACAATTCGTTGGGAAGAAAACATTTTTGCTTCAAAATATTTCGCCGGGAATTTATTTTGTGCAGGTAAGCGATGGAGAAAAAACGAATACTGAAAAATTAGTGGTGGATTAATTTAAATTGAAACCATAGATTGGCTAACAATAATAATTGACCCAAATTTATTTTAGCAAGGAAAATATTTTAAGGGAATCTTTTCCTGATTATTTTTTCCATCAACCACATCGCTAAAAAATAAACCACCGCAATTACAGGGTAAAAAATAAAATTCAGAAAAACATATCCGTGGTATCTTCCGGCTTCGGCGCCAATCAGGTTATCAATTATTCCGAATGAATTCATATAAAAAAGCAGGGCAAGAAATGGAATAATCAAGCTACCGATAATAAGTGCCCACGAAAATTTTTTATGCAAATTATTTTTTCTGAATTTATAAATGAAAAACAAATGAAACAGTGTAAGCAGAAAAGTAAAAATGTACGCGAGGTTATCAGGCCCAATCAGAATTAATGTTTTTGCCAATGAACTGACTGGTGGCACATAATTGATTTGAAAATAATTTGCCGGAAGCTCGTTGAATCTCCAGGTAGCAACAGCATCCAATTTGCCTGAAGCCGGCTGGCTAAAGTTGGTGGTAATTGATTGATGAAATTGCGATGCATCAACCACCACTTCCAATGAACCAAACGACTTCCAGAATTTTGCGGGTGAAAGGGAGTAGCGAAAACTATATTCCTTTATCCACTCAGATACATCGGTCCATACGCTTGCTTCGTACGCTACTTTAATAATGTGTTCGCCTTTTGATAAATTGGCTTCAAAATATTTTAAGTTGTTCAGCTGATAAACGAATCCCTGGTTTTCGCTCCAGTAAATAGTTACTGTTTCTGATTGTTCGTATTGCGATGGCGGCGAAAATATATTGGTGAATTTTTCAAATGGAGAATTAGCGATTGCCAGATATTTCGGTGGAACAGCAGAAACGATTATTTCACTATCATCAACCCAAACTTTAAAATCTCCTTTGTAATCCATTGCAAAAAACAACAGAGGAATCTGATTGCCTTCAGATTCTGCATTTATAAAATATTCAATTTTATAAACTGCAGTTTTGAAATCCCTATCAATTGTTACATGAATTTTTTCTTTCAGAATATTAATATCTCTGCTTGAAAATGCTTCACTCGAAAATGTTCCCTGAGTAACAGGAGATGCCATATTAGCGAAACATAAATTTTCAACAAATAAAAAAACAAGAATGAAAAATGATTTCATTTTATTTTTCACATCCAAATTCTGAAAGCGACGAATAGATAAAAAATATTCGGTTTAGAAAAGAATAAAAAAACTATTTGAATTTTATAATCTGAATTTCTTTTCCGAAGTCGTTTGCATCAGCACCCAAATCACCACTTTGTTTTACAATAATTCCATCAAAGTCAAGCGATTTATCTTTTGCAATGTTCACTGCTTTTTCACAAAATGAATTGATGCGCACTTTGTACGGATCGCCGGCATTGTTTGCCACACCTATTCCTGTTTGTCCCAGAGCACTCTTCTCATAAGTATCGAGCACATTGTAAGGTTTGTTTGGAATCGATGCGAAGTACACATACTTAGGACCTGTTTTTTTTGTGTTGTAGATATATGGATAAGAGGCTCCATTTAATACCGCACTTCCTAATCCGTTATTAAATTTTATAAATTCCATTTGTTTATACTGACCATAAACAATTACTCCATCAAACTTTCCAATCTTGCCCTTAGCTTCCTTCTTTATCATATCGTCAATTGTAATTGTAATCTCAGCAGTCATCACAAATACTTTGTCATCAGGTTTTGCTTCTTCTATTACTGTATATGCCTGAACAGGGGTGGTCATCACGAATACAATTTTATTCTGATATAGACTTGTAGTGCCCTCAGGGCCGTTCGGTAAATCGTCGCCGGGCTTCGAAATAGAATTAATAAATGAGGTGGAGAAAAACACTATTGCTATTAATGCAAATTGAAGGAGAATATTTTTTTTATGATTGTTTTTTTTGTGAGTGTAATGTAAATGAATATTCAACGATATAAAAAGAAAAACCCTTTTTGATTGTCAATTCAGGTTCAATAATCACATACTGAGTAAGCACAATTAGTGTTTAGAACAATTTATATTTTAAAAAAAACTTTATTCAATACAAAACTAAGCACCAAACTGTCGCAGGTGATGGTCAGTATGATTGTAATTCAGTTTTCCCCAATCTGCTTTCGAAAATTTTCCGCCTAATTTATTTTCCGGAAGTAATGAAGCGGCATTGATAAATGCATGCAGTTTGTTTTTCAGATTTGTTTTCTCTGCTTCAAAATCAGTTGGGTTAATATTGTTTGCCACCATATTTATTTCTACAAAAGTTTCTGCTCCTCCTTTCGGTGGTTTTGTATTCAGTAAAAAAAATTTCATCAACCACTTTGGCATTGGCGGCACTCTTGAAATGGTCGGGTCCAATTGGCCTGTCGGAATCATGAACGCCATTGATATATGTCGCATTCCTTGCATCACATTCATTTTTCCCCACACTGCTTTTGTTTGCGGAGTTAATGAATCTATTCGCTTTAAAATTTCATTGGTTGCTTCCAGTTGAAAAAGATTTTTCATGATTGGGGAAATTTATTTCCGCATAAATAATAAAAGAAACTTGTTCAGTCAATCAACATAATAGAAGCAATATGTACAAGAGATGAAGTGAGCAAAAAAAATATTCGATTTATAACAAGAATGCTACAAAAATTTCCGCCCAACTTCAGTAATTGGTAAATCGTTTATACTGGCAAATCGTTTTGCCATTAATCCGTTTTCGTCAAATTCCCAGTTCTCATTTCCATACGCTCTGAACCATTGTCCTTCTGAACTCTGATATTCATATTCGAACCGAACAGCAATTCTGTTATCCTGAAATGCCCACAATTCTTTTTTCAACCTGTAGTTTAATTCCTTATCCCACTTTCGTTTTAAAAATTCTTTTACAGCCTCTCTTCCATTTATAAACTCTGTGCGGTTGCGCCATTCGGTATCTATAGTATAAGCAAGACACACTCGCTCAGGTTCCTTGCTGTTCCATGCGTCTTCGGCCATTTGTATTTTTTGTTTTGCCGTTTCCAAAGTAAATGGTGGAAGTGGTGGTCGTGGATTTTCCATGCTAATTATTTTATTTAAGAGTGTAAATGTGCAAATAAACTATAGTTGAAAATAAATAGTTGCCGAGAATTTTTCTTCTCTTTTAAAAATCATTTTATGGAATTGAATGAAAAAATGAATCTCATTGGAAATAAAATTCAGGAAGATGAAAACTAAAATCGTAGTACTGCTTGTGATGTGTGGCAACTTTTCGTTCGCGCAAACTCCAAAAACAATTTCGTGTAAGCCCGAAAAAGCAACCGTGTATTTTACCGGCGCACAGATTTATTATTCTGAAAATGTAACGATACCGGCTGGAACCACTGAGCTTGCGTTTCAGGGTGTATCGCCATTCATTGACCCCGCAACAATTATTACATCGGGCAAGGGCGACTTCACCATTTTGGATGCGCAGTTCAACACACGCTATCCTGAAAACATAGAAACCAAACCCGATAATCCTTTATTGATGAAGTATAAAAAAGCAATTAAAATGAAGCAAGACAGTTCATATGAATTGTATTATCAGTTGATGCTCATACAGGCAAATAAAGAAGCATTGATTATTGAAAAAGGTTTTCTGCAAAGCAATCCGATTATACGCGGAACATCAAAGCGGGATAGTTTGGTGTTAATGAAAGATGCCATTGAATATTACAGACAGCGACAAGGAAACATTGATGCTGAATGGGTGAAGCTCACTCGCGAACAAGATAAGCTCACTGCCATAAAAACAGATTTGGAATCTGGCATTGCAGAAATTAACGAACTCATAAACAAGGTGAACCAAGGTACTCCCGTTGATAATGCACAACCAATATATGAAATACTGATTACCGTTTCTGCTGATGTAGCAACAGCTGCAAGCATTCAGTTTAATTATTACACCGCAAGCGCATCGTGGGCGCCGGAGTATGATTTGAAAGCAACATCAACCGACAACTCACTCACATTAATTCAAAAAGCAAAACTAATTCAGAATACTGCTGTTGATTGGAAAAATGTTAGGCTGACTCTCTCCACCGGAAATCCATCGTTGAGAAATACACGACCAACACTCAATCCGTTATTTGTTCAATTGATAAATTATATGCGCGATGATTTACAAACAAAAAAATCCGAATCACTGAATGAAATTACAACCGCCTCTGCCGGCACAACTTTCAGCAATGATGAATTAAAAGATATGGATGCAAAATATAGTTTCGATTATTCAACTGTTAAAACCAACATGGTGCAGGTTGAATATGCCATTGCGCTTTCGTATTCTATACCATCTGACGGGAAGCCGCACACCATAGCCATTCAGAAAAAAGAATTGAATGCGTCATTTGAATATTACTGTGTTCCGAAATTACACAAGGATGCCTTTTTACAGGCGCGCATTGTTGATTGGGAAGATATGAATCTGGTTTATGGTGAAGCGAAAATTTATTTCGATAATTCGTATGTTGGAAAATCAACCATCAATCCAACTGATATGGACGATACATTGAACATTGATTTAGGTCGCGATAAAACAATTTTGGTTGAACGCAAACTGATTAAAGAAAAAAGCAAAACCGGGTTTGTTGATGGAATGAAAACAGTAACACGCAGTTTCACCATCACTGTTCGAAACACAAAAGCGAATGCAATAAATTTTGTTTTGCTCGACCAGATTCCACTTTCAAATCAAAAAGACATTACAGTTACAGCTGAAGAAACCAGTGGAGCAAAACTGGAGGAACAAACAGGTTCTCTCACCTGGAACATGAATCTGAAATCGAAAGAAACAAAAACTTTTAAATTCACTTACACGGTTAAATACCCCGGAAGTCAGCAAATAAATCCGCTGATATAAAAAAAATGGAAATACAGGCAAGCGTCGGCTATTTTTAAAATAGCCGGCGCTTGTTTTTTATTTTACTGATTCCTGATTTATCGAAATTGTTTGTCATGCGATTGTAATTCTATCGTAAATTATTTTTCATTTTCAATTCAGGTGGTATCATTACAAAAACACTTTCAATTATGAAAAAACACTTACACTCATTTTCACTTTTAATTCTTGCCCTCACATTTATTTATTCAGAAGCAAGTGCAACCACGCAAATTGTAACAATTGCAAACTCTCAGTTTACCCCCGGCAATTTCACCATAAATCTTGGCGATACCATTTTGTTTACATGGATAAATGGAAGCCACACCACCGCAAGCACCACTATACCGGGCGGAGCAGCTTCCTGGAATCAATCAATGAATTCATCAGCCACTTCTTTTATTTATGTGCCAACTGTTCTTGGAGTTTATAATTACCACTGCACCATTCACACCAGCATGGTTGGGCAATTTACTGTTGCCGCTTGTGTGCCGCCTGACTATTCAAATGCCATTGCATTAAATATCAGCGCATGTGATAGTCCACTTCTGATGGATGCAACAAACGCAATTGCAACAAACTATCAATGGATTTTTAATAATAACCAGATAGCCGGCGCAACCAATGCAACTTATCTGGCCGCAAATCCCGGCAGCTATTCAACCATTGTTTCTAACAGCTGTGGATCCGATACAACACCAACAAATGGATTAACATTTATTGCCGGCCCAACAATAGTAATTGAAGCTTCGAACGATACAATTTGCGTTGGGCAAACCGTAATATTGATTGGAACCGGAGGGTTGACCTACACATGGTCGCCTAATGTTGATCCAATAAATTTCAACGGAGATACTGCAAAAGCTACTCCTACAACTTCATTTGAAGCAATATTAATTGGCACCAGTTTTAGCGGGTGCAGTAATTCTGATTCAATAAACATTACAGTGCTTTCAATTCCTATGGCTGATTTTTCATTTACACAAAACGGAAATTCTGTTGTAACTATTAATACTTCTTCCGGAGCAACGATTTATGATTGGGATTTTGGTGATGGGTTCACCACTAATAATGCAACTCCGTCGCACACTTATGCAGATGCAGGAGTGTTCACCATTCAATTAATAGCCACAAACGCAGAAGGATGTACAGATACTTTTGAAATGGTCGTTGACCTTACTTCCGGAATTTCTGATTCAGAAATTGAACAATCAATTTCACTTTCATTTAATGATGCAACCAATAAAATTAATCTGAGCTCAAATGGAAAAATTAATTCAGCATCGGTAAAGCTGTATGATATTTCAGGAAGAACAATAAATGTAACTACTGATCAAATTTCTTTCAATACTATTTCCATTTCAACACAAAACTTATCGGGCGGAATTTATTTTGTTGAAGTTGTTTCAGCTGAAAACAGATTTATTCAAAAAGTTTTTGTGCAATAAAAAAATTTCTGAACTGTTTCAGAAACAGATTAGGTGCTTATTCTTTCATCAAAAAATTCCCTGAGAAATAACATTCACAGGGAATTTTTTTGTTAGTCAATTTCAGTTAATTGAAAAATGCACTGAATATTTCAGGTGAAATTTATAATGATATTTTCGCATGCACTAAAAATCAATATGAAGAATTTTTTTATCACACTAATTTTGCTCACTGGCATAAGCACAAGTAAAGTTTTTTCGCAAGCAGATTTTTCTGCTATAACTATTGGGCCTGTTTATTCAATTCATAACCGACCGGGGCTTGCTAAGTACTTGCATGCAATTTCTGATACCACGCATTTAAAAAACGATTTGCAATACAATCCAAATCCCGGATTACAGATTGGGTTTTTATCGCGAGCCAATAAAGGTGAATTTGAAGTTGAGGCTTCTTATTCATATAACCGAAACGAGGTAAATTCCGACAGTGGGTATATTTTAATTTCGAATACACACGATTTTGGAATGTGCTTCGGAGGGAATTTTGTTCCCGTAAAATTTTTCTTTATTGGTGGGCAACTTGTTATAAATTCTTTTGGTGGAAACACAAAGGGTGGAGATGCTAACAAGTTTCAGTTGCCTGCCGACACCGATTTTAATATTTTCAGAGGATACTCAATTGTATTGCGCGCACAAGCAGGGTTTAACATTCCGCTTAAATCAGATTGGTCAGCAGGAATGCGCCCGTTCGCTTTTTACGATTACGGATTAACCACCTTTAATTTTTATACCTCTTTCGACCATCAATTAGTTGCTTACCCCGGCAGCAAGCGAACAGGTTCAGCCGGTTATGGAATAGGGCTGATGTTTTATTTGTAGCAGTTTTTTATGGGTTAAATTTTTCTATCACTTTACTGTTTTAATTATTTTATTATTGTGAGAACTAAAAAAAACAATCATGAGCGCGAGAGAAGAAATATTGAATGGCAAACACGACATTTTAAAAAATCTAGCCGACAAAAAACCGAATATTGTTGAGCAGCTTTATGAAAACTACCTTGATTTTGCAAAAGCAAACTGGAATTATGCAGCACAATCAGGCAAACAAACGGCTGATGATTTGTTGAATGGCACTGGTAGAAAAAATGTTGCCTGTGGCACCATAAGAGAGGGTTTGAAGATGATGATACGCACCGACTTAAAATGATAGCTGCTGATGCAAACCTATATGATCGTTTTATTTCGAAGCCGAATTATAAATGTTTCGATACAAAGGTGGTTGGCAACATGGCCAATCCGGGCTCCACAAATTTTAATCTCGGATGTTTTTTTAGTGGACATTTTTTTGTTGAATGCGAGAATAATTTTTATGACCCTTGTTTATCTACCATTTACAATTCTAAGGAAGAACCTATACTTTATAAGGCGAGTACAATTAATACTGGTGCAGTTCCAATGTATGCTTTTGGCAGCGGTCGTGCAGTTATTATTCTCCGGCAATTATTGGGTACTGTGGTGCCCGGCTTCGAAACCACCTTTGAAGTGCTTTCACCTTTTAAAGATGATTTAAAGAAAAAATTAACAGCGCAACAATATGCCGGAGCATTACAAAACAGGGTGTTAATGGCGGCCGGAATAAAATAACTCAGCCGTATTTTTTTATTCTGCTTTTTCTAAGCGAGCATTAAATTTTTTTTTGGAAAAAACACTTTTGTTTTATTCAAGTTGAAACAATTTTTATGAAGCAGATTTTTTTTTTATTAAAAAACAGTTATTTCAAAAGCGATAGATTTACTCAATGAAGATAAAATTTATAAAACATTTATTGATTGTATGTATGTTGAATGTATTTACAACTGCTGTATCAGCACAGCAATCGCATACCGAAACAACTTCAAACAAACCAAATCCCGATAAAAAAATTATTGTTGTTGAAACTGCATGCGGCCAATGTCTGTTTGGTTTACCGGGCAAGGGTTGCAATCTTGCTGTGCGTATTGACAGCATCGCATACTTTGTTGATGGAACCGATATTGATTCACACGGAGATGCACATGCTAAAGATGGTTTTTGTGAAGCCATAAGAACCGCGGAAATTCAGGGCGAACTGGTCGATAACCGATTTAAAGTTTCGTACTTCAGGCTTTTAAAAAATTCGGGTAAAAACGAAAAATAAAATTTAGCTGATTAACAGAATTTGATTCGTGTTATTGAATCACAATTTTTTTTGTATAAATTTTTTCTTCGTCAAAAATTTTAACAAAATAAATTCCCACAGAAAGTTTTTCAAGATTTATTTTTTCGGAACCTGAATGACTTTGTGAATCAGAATAAACATTTTCACCAAGTGTATTATAAATTTTCAACCCACAATTTACTGCGTGGTTTGAATTGAATTCAATTGTAATTATTCCTTTTCCGGGGTTAGGGAAAATTTGTACTTCGTTATTGTCATTTGCAATTTGATTTGTTGTAACAGTGTTGCAGTTTAATAAGACAGCCACTTTTCCGGTATCATTATTTGAGTAAACACATAAAACAGCTAAATCCATTTTTCCATCTCCGTTATAATCTTCAATTGAAATTGAATTCGGAAATGAATCAACTGCAAAATTTTGTGCCCCTGAAAAACTTCCCAAACCATTGCCTTCTAAAACTGAAACAGTACATGAAGCACTATTAACAACTGCTAAATCTTTTTTTCCATCATTGTTAAAATCAGCGCTTGCAATGGATAAGGGATTTGATCCAACTGCAAAGTTTGTTGCCGATGAAAAATTTCCAACACCATCTCCGATTATAATTGAAATATCATTTGTAAAACGATTGGCAGTTGCCAGATCAATTTTGTTATCATTATTAAAATCGGCACAAACCACAGATTCGACATAACTACCCGCGGAGAAACTTGTAACAACACTGAAGTTTCCGTTGCCATCACCAACTAAAATCCAAACACCATTTGATCCACCACCAGCCATTGCAAGATCGGCAGCGCTGTCGCCATTAAAATCGGCAGCTGATATTGAATGATAAGCATGTCCGCTTCCGAAAATTGTAGTGGCACTAAATCCACCTATACCATTTCCTAAAGCAATTAAAACTTTGTAGGCAGTTGCCACGGCTATATCAGCGTTACCATCCGAATTAAAATCAGCGCTTACGACAGAGTACGGAGTGTTTGCTGAGATTGCCGAATCGATTCCGAAATTTCCGTTGCCATCTCCAAAAATGATTGACACATTCCACGGGCCGGCATTGGCAGTTGCCAGATCGGGAACACTATCATTATTAAAATCAGCAGTGCACACGGAAACCGGAAGATAACCAACCATAAAAGCAGAGTCGTTTGTAAAACCACCTGAACCGTTTCCCAGTAAGATGGATACAGTACCTGATTTATTTGCAACAGCCAAATCCATTTTTCCATCATTGTTAAAATCGGCATGGCATATTGATGATGGATTTATTCCCGAAGCGAAATCTGTTTTTGGGCTGAAACAAATTTGTGCATTTACTTGCCTTGTGCTTATCAATAAAATGACGAACAGAATCTTTACAGAAAAATATAAATGTGATTTCATGGGGATTAGTTTAACAGAAATTCAAAATTAATTGTTTGTTCATTTCAACCGCTATTAGCCGAGGCAGAACAAATTTTATTTCTTACTGAATCAATATTAAAACAGAAAAATAAATCGCGACTACATTATTTATTTAACATCGTTCATTAATAATTTCAGTTGTAAGAAAAAAATTATCCAACCGGAAGTTCCATCACAAAAATAGAACCTTGAACGGCAGCAGGTTGATAGAATAAATTTCCGTCGTGACCTTTCACTACAATCTCGTGCGCAATAGATAATCCCAAGCCGGTTCCTTCTAGTGTTGGCTTCGTGGTGAAGAATGGTTCGAAAATTTTAGAGCGAATGGAAACGGGAATTCCAACTCCATTGTCTTCCACTTTGATTTGAACTTTGTTTCCTGCAAGCTTTGTACTCACAATCACTTTTTTATTTTCCTGATCTTTCACCGCATCAAATGCATTAATCATAATGTTGTTCAATGCACGGGCAATTTCTTCCGGAATATATTTTACAGTAGTGACCGCCGGATCTGTTTCTATTAACAACTCGCATTTATAACCCATGTGCGATTGCACATAACTGTGGTAAACCACATTGCAAAGTGTTTGCACTGTGCGGTTCACTTGATCCGGTCGCTTTTCTGATTGTTCTGAATATCCAAATTGCATCATGCCGCTAACAATTCGCTCGGCGCGCTTTCCGTGTTCATTAATTTTTTCTGCATTAAAAATCAGCAACTCAATTTCTTCCCTTATTGGAACAGGATTGGTTCCATCTTCCTTCATCAGTTCTTTCAATTACAGTTTCCGTTTTTTGCCTTGTCAGGAACATTTACACTTCGGGCTTTTCCGCCAACATACTTGTGCTTGTGTTCATATACTTCAACCTGAAAACCTCGTTCGGCCAATTCATGTGCAGCCGACATTCCAGCCACTCCTCCTCCGAGGATAATTACTTTAGGCATTGTAAAATTTTATTTATTGGGGAATAAACAGATGGAACAAATTTATTCAGAAGAAATTGGTGTGCAACTGTTGCGTTTTATTCTATATATCTATTAAAATCAGATTGACAGTTTAGGTGATGAATTGCGTTAAACCAGATTTTCTTTTAAAGAGTGTTTTCAACCTATGAGTTAGAGAAAATATTCTGATTTCATTCGTGAAATATTTTTTATTTATTCATTAATAAATAATCCGAATGAAATTTCTATTTCATATTGCCGGAGATTCGGCAATTCCAAGTTGCTAAAGATATTCTGACATCCAGTCTTGTTTATCAAAACCAGAATTATAAATAAAAAAATTTATTGTTCGCTATTAGTGTCCTCCGATGTAACTGTTCAAATCTGAAACTGAAGATTCAAATTCAAACGCATCGTTCACCTTAAAATAATTTCCTTTATCGTATGTATGACCATAAGCAAACTTCGCGAAATCTAATTTCGAGGCTTCAAAATCGAACAACTGCATAATCTGTTTCACTTGTTCAGCAACCACGCAATTAGACCCGATAATCTGTTTGGCTATTTCCAGTTTAGTGCTTTCAAATGATTTACTTGCAATAGAAGATTTTGCAGATTCAAAATCACCAGGCGCCATAGGCATCGGACATCCAATTGGTCCACCATAACCCGGAACATAAACAATGGTAGTAGGAGCAGGTTCGGTATAAACAACTCCTCCACCGGTAGTTGTAGTAGTTGTGCTATATGTTGTTGTTGAAGTTGATTGAGTCGTTCCACCCATTCCATCGTTCACATTTACATTCATTCCAACTCCTATTCCACCGAGGTTCATTCCAACATTCATATTTACATTATCATTTGGATTGCCGGTTGTTGTTGTCGTGGTAGTTGTTTGCTGCACAACACCTCCGGTTGGTGCTGTTGTAACAACAGTGGTTTGCTGCGGCACAGGAGAACCATAAACAACAACATATTGATTCGGAACCATTACAGGCTGAGGTGCAATTGGAACCATTGTTAATCCACGCAATACAATTTCGCCTTTGTTGTTGTGGGTGATGTTGTAAGTGTATTCACCGGGTTCATTAAAATAAATTGTTTTATCAATGTCCGGTAAGTTATTGTCTTCGAAAATTATTTTGGTTTTAAAAGTCGGAGCGTTCAATCCCTGAACTTTTACATTAGTTTGTGCATCGGGATTTTGTTTAACGCCATTGAGCACCACCCAGAATTTTTCTCCGCCTTCAGAAAAAAAGATGCAGTTGCTTTGAGCGGTTACATTGAGCATAAAGCTCATCAGCATTACGGTAAAGGGAGTAAAGTATTTCATGAGTTTAAAAAATTTTGAAATCGTGATTAGCCAACGACTGTGCCAAAGTCGGTAATTATTTTGAGTTGTAAAAATCTACTTCAACACTGCGCGTGATATTACAATTCGTTGAACTTCTGATGTGCCTTCATATATCTGAGTAATTTTTGCATCGCGCATCAATCGCTCCACATGGTATTCTTTCACATAACCATAACCGCCATGAACCTGCACTGCCTCAATGGTTGTGCGCATAGCCATTTCAGAAGCAAAAACTTTTGCAATGGAACCTGATAAAGTGTAATCCAGGTGCTGGTCTTTTTCCCAGGCAGCTTTCATGCACAATAATCTTGCGGCTTCAATTTCAGTTGCCATATCGGCCAGCTTAAATTGAATGGCCTGATGATGCATAATTTCTTTTCCGAAAGCTTTGCGTTCTTTTGAATAGGCAAGGGCTAATTCATAAGCACCTGAACCAATTCCCAATGCCTGTGATGCAATTCCGATTCTTCCCCCAGCTAATGTTTTCATAGCGAAAGTGAATCCAAAACCATCGGCACCAATTCTGTTTTCTTTCGGAACAATCACATCCTGAAACATGATGCTGTGCGTATCGCTTCCACGAATTCCTAATTTGTTTTCCTTTCCGCCCACAACAACTCCCTTCAGGTTTTTATCAACTATAAAAGCATTGATACCACGACTTCCTTTTGAAACATCGGTTTGTGCAATCACTAAATATACCGAACAGGAGTTACCGTTTGTAATCCAGTTTTTTGTTCCGTTCAAAATGTAATGGTCGCCATTGTCAATGGCTGTTGTTCGTTGCGATGTGGCATCAGAGCCCGCTTCAGGTTCCGATAAACAAAAGGCACCGGTGTATAAAACACCATCCTTCATTCCTTGCGCAAGCGGAGTTAAATATTTTCTTTTCTGTTCTTCAGTTCCGAATGTTTCCAATCCCCAGCACACCAATGAATTATTTACACTCATGCATACCGAAACCGATGCGTCAATTTTACTAATCTCCTCCATTGCTAATACATATGAAACGGTATCCATTCCGCTTCCGCCATATTCAGGCGAAACCATCATCCCTAAAAATCCAAGCTCTGCTAATTTTATAATCTGCTCTTTTGGAAATTTTTGATGTTCATCTCTTTCAATTACTCCAGGTAATAATTCGGTCTTCGCAAAATTCCGTGCTGCATCGCGTACTGCAATTTGTTCTTCTGATAATTGAAAATTCATGTGTCTTATTTTTTCGGGCGGCTAAAATAAGAATTGAAGATTGTTCTTACTCAATCCTTTATGGAAAAAGATTTATGCTTGAAAAAAATCGTGAACCGGAAAAATACTTCATTCGGCTAAAGACGATAAACCATTTTATCTGGCAGAACGATTCTGAATCTGATTTTATAATTCAGTTAAAGTAAAAAGTTAAAATGAAAATATTTATCTCTAATTCATTTTACGATTCGACAAATAATTCCCGCTTCAAAAATTTTCCTGTAAAGCTTTCCTTTCTTTTTGCTACCACTTCAGGTGAACCTTCGCAAACAATATTGCCACCGCGATGACCACCTTCAGGACCGAGATCAATAATGTGGTCGGCCAGTTTTATTACATCCATGTTGTGTTCAATAACTAAAACGGTGTTGCCTTTATCGGTGAGTTTATTTAATACATCCATCAGCACTCGCACATCTTCAAAATGCAAACCTGTGGTGGGTTCATCTAAAATATAAAATGTGTTGCCGGTGTCTTTGCGCGAAAGTTCGGTGCTGAGTTTCACGCGCTGTGCTTCGCCACCGCTTAAAGTTGTTGCCTGTTGTCCGAGGTGAATGTATCCGAGTCCAACATCCTGCATGGTTTTTATTTTGCGATGTATGCGCGGCATGTTTTCAAAAAATGCTACTGCTTCATCCACTGTCATTTCCAATACATCGCTGATAGATTTTCCTCTGTATCGTACCTCCAGTGTTTCACGGTTATATCTTTTTCCCAAACATTTTTCACAGGGTACATATACATCGGGGAGAAAATTCATTTCAATGGTTCGCATGCCTGCACCTTCGCACACCTCACATCGTCCGCCTTTTACATTGAAAGAAAATCGTCCGGGTTTGTATCCGCGGATTTTTGCTTCGGGCAGCATGGTAAACAAATCGCGAATATCACTGAACACTGAAATGTAAGTTGCGGGATTGCTCCGGGGTGTTCTTCCAATGGGCGATTGGTCAATCTCAATAACCTTATCAATGTTTTTGAGCCCATCCACCTTTTCATAAGGCAGGGGCTTCATGTGGGAGTGATAAGAATAATTACTGAGAATTGGATACAGCGTTTCGTTTATGAGTGTGCTCTTGCCGCTACCGCTCACTCCCGTAACGCCAATTAATTTTCCTAACGGAAATTTAATCGAGATGTTTTTCAGGTTATTTCCGGTAACTCCGGTGAGTGAAATAAATTTTCCGTTTCCTTTTCTTCTTTCTTTCGGAATGGCGATTGTTTTTTTTCCGCTTAAAAAATCAGCCGTCTCAGATCCTTGTTTTAAAAATTCTTTCACTGTACCCTGCGCAACAATTTTTCCGCCATGTACTCCAGCACGCGGCCCAATATCAATGAGGTGATCAGCAGCAAGCATTATGTCCTTATCGTGCTCAACTACTATCACCGTATTATCCAATTGCGATAAATGTTTTAATGCGCTGATGAGTCTTTCGTTATCGCACTGATGCAAACCAATACTTGGTTCATCTAAAATATAAGTGATGCCGCTGAGTTGCGAACCGATTTGTGTTGCCAACCGAATGCGCTGCGATTCTCCCCCGCTCATGCTTCGTGCAGGTCGGTCAAGTGATAAATAATCCAAACCAACATCCAATAAAAAAGTTAATCGCTCACGAATTTCTTTCAGCACATCGCGCGCAATTGTTTTTTGTTTTTCGCTGATACGGTCTTCCAAACCCTCCATCCAATTTCGCAGCGCACCAATATCCATTGCTGATAGTTGAGCAATATTTTTTTCATCAATTCGAAAGAAGAGCGCTTCTTTTTTTAACCGTGCGCCGTTGCAGTCGGGGCACGAAGTTGTTTCCATAAATTCTTCGGCCCACTTGCGCAATGTATCTGATGAGGTATCGCGGAACAATCGCTTGATCATGTTTATCACACCTTCAAATCCGGTGTTGTAGTTCCATGATTGCACATCGTCGAAGTTCAGATTCACCTCAACTTTTTCTTCTTCCGATCCATACAAAATAGTATTGAGTGCCGGTTTCGGAATTTCATTGATGGGAGTGGAAAAAGAAAATTTATGTTTCTGTGCCAACGCGCGCAACTGATCGAACATAAAATTTTCGCGCACTTCACCCATTGGTTTTATAGCTCCCTGATTGATGCTTTTTGTTTCATCGGGAATAACTTCTTTCCAGTTAACCTGATAAATAAACCCGAGCCCCTTGCATTGCTGGCAGGCACCGTAAGGTGAGTTGAATGAAAATGAATTAGGTGAAGGATCTTCATAGCTCACACCCGTTGTGGGATCCATAAATGCACGACTGAAAAAATGAACACGATTGGTTTCGTGCTCGAGAATCATAATTAATTCTTTCCCCAACTTCAGTGCAAGTTCTATTGATTTTTTTAATCGCTCGGCTGATTCATCGTCCATTGAGATGCGGTCAATCACCAACTCAATGTCGTGAACTTTGTAACGGTCTACCTGCATTTTATCTTTCAGGTCAAGCAACTCACCATCCACCCGAACTTTAGAGTAGCCTTGTTTGCGCACCTGTTCAAACAATTCGCGGTAGTGACCTTTGCGACCACGCACCAATGGAGCAAGTATGATTATTTTTTGTTCGGCGAAATTCTTTTTTACCTGTTCAATAATCTGTTCTTCACTGAAGCGCTGCATTTTTTCACCGCTTGAAAAAGAAAATGCTTCGGAAGCGCGCGCAAATAACAAGCGCAGAAAATCATAAATCTCAGTAACAGTGCCAACAGTTGAGCGCGGATTTTTGCTGGTAGTTTTTTGTTCAATGGATATTACAGGACTGAGTCCGGTGATTTTATCTACATCGGGCCGCTCCATATCGCCGATGAACTGACGCGCGTAAGCCGAAAAACTTTCCATGTAGCGCCGCTGACCTTCAGCATAAATGGTATCGAATGCAAGCGATGATTTTCCGCTGCCGCTGATGCCGGTGATGACCACTAATTTATTTCTTGGAATGCTGATGTCAATGTTCTTGAGGTTATGAACGCGCGCGCCATATACATTCAGCGCTTCCAAATCAAAATCAACTTCGTTTAATACTTCGCTCATAATTGGGGGCGCAAAGAAAGGATAAGCGAATGAGAAGTGAAGTAATTTTTCACCTTTTGTTTTAATGTTTTTGAAATTATTGATAGATTCATAGTACTAAAAACCAACATACAGTTTTGTTCTATTTATTCTCAGAGTTGTATTTCTCAGTTGTTCTCAGTATGAAATCTTTAGCATCAATATCAATGAATAAAATCTAATCGGCTTTGCTCCTTGTTTTACCTTACGCGAAATATTAATCTGCAATCTGTATTTTGCAATCAGTAATTCTGTCTTCAAATGGGAAAACTGAAAAAATTTATTTCGCAATTTGTAACCCTCACACCTGATGAGTTTCTGGAGGTTTACAAATTTTTTTCGCTGCTTGAATTAAAGCACGGCGAATACTTTGTGAAGGAAGGAAAAGTTGGAAGGCAACTTGCGTTCATACAAAGCGGATACATGCGCAAGTACATCAACGCATATGAAGGTGAAGAAACCATTCACCTTTCACCGCCGGGCGAATTCATCATTCCGTTTTACAGTTTTTTTTCGCAACAACCTTCGCACGAAAATCTGCAGGCGGTTACTGATTGCGAGTTGCTGGTTATTCCGTATCAGTCGGTTGAAAATCTGTATTCGCAACATCCGAAACTCGAACGGCTGGGAAGATTAATTATGCAGCATCATGTTTTATTGAAAGAGGAAAGAGTGATTTCGTTTGTGCGACAGACAACTGAAGAGCGTTACACTACTTTAATGGAAAAACACGCCGACTATTTTCATTTCATTCCGCTGCAATACATCGCATCTTATCTTGGAATGACTCCTGAAACTTTGAGCAGGATTAGGGCAAAGAAAAAATAGAATATTACATGTGATTACATTTTCTTAATACCAGAATTTTCAATTTCCTCCTTTGCTATCTTAAAAAATATATTTTAGCACCTCTAAGTTTCAAGCTATGGAATACCAGATAAAGGAAGAAGGCGATTTTAAATACATTGAAGAGGGCGAAGGCGAAACACTGATGCTGCTGCACGGGCTGTTTGGCGCGCTTAGTAATTTTCAATTTATACTCGACGAATTTAAGGGGAAGTACAAGGTGGTGATTCCAATTATTCCTATCACAGAGATAGAAATTTTCAGTGCGACTGTAAAAGGACTAGAGCGATATGTTCATCAGTTTGTGCAGGCGCGCAAGTACGATACTTTTATTCTGCTTGGCAATTCGCTTGGCGGTCACATTGCGCAATTGTATTGTCTGGCTCATCCTGAAAAAGTGAAGGCAATGATTTTGACCGGTGCGAGTGGTTTGTTTGAAAGCTCAATGGGCAGCACTTTTCCGAAGCGTGGTGATTATGAATACATGAAGCAGCGCACTGAATATACTTTCTATGACCCGAAGACGGCGACCAAGGAATTAGTAGATGAAGTTTTTGAAATGGTGAACAATCGCGGTAAAGCATTCCGGATTATTTCGGTTGCAAAATCTGCCATGCGCGAAAATCTTGCATCTGATTTACATAATATCAAGTGTCCTGTTTGTTTAATCTGGGGTAAGCAGGATACCATTACTCCGCCATTTGTGGCTGAGGAATTCAAGCATTTAATTACTCACGCCGATTTATATTGGATGGATAAATGTGGTCACGCGCCGATGATGGAAAAGCCCGAAGAATTTAATATACTCTTGCACCAATTTCTTGATAAAATTTCCGTTACGGCCTAAACACATTCATGAGAGCTGCTGATTTAATAACGCACTCGGTGCCTGTTCTGAAAAAAACTGACACCGGTTCATTCGCTTTACAAACCATGGCTGACCATCATCTTTCGCAATTGCCCATTGTGCAAAACGAAAAATTGCTGGGGCTGGTGCGCGAAGAAGATATTCTGAATCATCACAACAACGAAGCGAAGTTGCAGGAGATGAAACTGAAATTGCTGAAGCCATTCATTCACGACTACGAACATATTTTTGAAGTGCTGAAAGTTTCGAGCGAGTTGAAACTGAAAGTAATTCCGGTGGTGGATAAGGATGAAATTTATTTGGGTGCCATTACACTCGAAGACCTGATGAATTATTTCGCGCGCGATACGGATATACTGGAGCCGGGCGCAATTGTGGTTCTGGAAATTGCAGTGGGTGATTATTCGCTCGCTGATATTGCACGAATCATAGAACAGGAGAGCGCGAAAATTTTATGTGTGTTTGCCGGCACCGATAAGGAGAAAACAAAAATTGAACTGACACTGAAACTGAATGTATCGGATATTCAGGGAATTATTCAATCACTGCAGCGACACAGTTATGTGATTAAGGATTCGTACCAGGAACCGGAATATTTCGAAGACCTGAAAGACCGCTATGATTCACTCATGGATTACCTGGATGTTTAATTTTTGCTCTATATTTTTTTTACCGCAGAGCCGCAAAGGCGTAGAGTTTCTTAGAAATAAAATTTTATCCGCAAGAAATATTTTTTTACTCATTCTCTTTTTCTCTGCAACTCAAAATTCGCAAGCACAGGTTTTAATTGATTCGATTTATAAAAAGGATTTTAATGTATTCATTCACGATATTGTGATTGAAGGAAATAAAAAAACGAAGGAGCAGATTATTTTTCGTCAGCTTACATTTAAAAAAGGTGACTCGATTCCGTTTTACAGTTTGCAAACTATTCTGAATGAAAGCAAGCAGTATATCATCAACACGGGTTTGTTTTATAATGTATCACTCAACATACGCAATTGGGAAGGCAGCAACATGGATATATTTATTTCGCTGGAAGAACGGCTTTACACTTACCCGATTCCGACGGTTGATATTTTTGACCGGAATTTTAATGCGTGGTTTGTAGAACATCATCACGATGGAAAAAGATTGCAATACGGAATTCGTTTTCTGCAAATGAATATGCGGGGCAGAAATGAAAGTATGCGCATCAATGCTATGTTCGGGTTCTCGCAAAAGTTTGAATTATCATACACCATTCCGTTCATCAATCAAAAACAGAAAGTTGGATTGCAATTCAAATCATCATACACGCGAAGCAAGTTTGCCACTTACGAAACACTCGACAATCACGAGCAGTTTTATTTTAATGCTGATTCTTTTGTAAGAAGAACTTTTTTAACGCAACTGGATTTCACTGTGAAGCCCGGCTTCGAAGACAAGCATATTTTCTCTGTCGGATTTTTACATTCGGAAGTGTATGACACTGTTACACATCTCAATCCTGATTTTTATCTGAACGGAAAAGTGTTACAGGAATACTTTGCGCTCGGTTACACTTTCGTTCACGACCGCCGCGATATTGTTGGCTTTCCGCTGCATGGAAGTTATTTTGATATTGGGGTTTCTGCTTTCGGAATTCTGCCGACTGATAACACGCATCTTTATTCGCTGCAAATCAATCACGCGAAATATTTTCAGGCAGGAAAAAATTTATACTTCGCCATCCGCAACAAACTGAAATTTTCTTCTCCTGTAAAACAACCTTACTACACGCAAAAGGGATTCGGTTACAAACTCGATTATGTAAGCGGCTACGAATATTATGTGGTGGATGGGCAAAGTTTCTGGTTGGGAAAACTGGTTTCGCGCTATCGCATTTTAAAATTCGCGCTGCCGAATAATTTTCAAAACAATGTGGTGAAGGCAAGTAAATTTCCATTCAATGTTTTTTTAGTCGGTCAATTGGATGCAGGTTATGTGAAGGATGATTATTACAACAAAGGAAATCCGCTCAACAATTCACTGCTCATTGGCGGCGGACCAGGAATTGATGTGGTGATGTTTTACGATGTAGATTTTCAGTTGCAGTATTCTTTCAACCTTCGGGGAGAAAATGGGTTATTTTTACACTTCAGTTCGTTCTTCTAACTAAATAAAAATATTTTGACAGTAGCGCTTTACAGCAGGCAATTAAATGTGCGACATGCTGTTTTTATTCAGAAGTTATTGCACACTTTGCACGATCGCGGATTTCAAACGCTCGTTCATGCACCTTACTACCAACAGTTGCGCGAGCATCTTGAGGTGCCAAATTCTTTCCGCACTTTCAGCAATCATAAAGATTTGCATCAGCACATTGAGTGCATGTTTTCATTGGGTGGCGATGGCACCTTGCTCGACACACTCAGCTTTGTGCGCGATTATAAAATTCCGGTGCTCGGCATCAACATCGGTCGCCTTGGATTTTTAGCAAACATTGGCAAGGAAGAAATTGATTCCGCACTTGAAGCTTTGCAGAAAGGAAGTTATGTGCACGACCGCCGCTCACTCATTGAACTCGACAGTAACAAACCACTTTTCGGAAATGTGAATTATGCGCTCAACGAATTTGCGATTCACAAAAAAGATACTTCTGCCATGATTACTATTCACGCTTATATCAATGGCGAATTTTTAAACTCCTACTGGGCTGATGGATTAATTGTGAGCACTCCTACCGGTTCCACAGGTTATAGTTTGAGTTGCGGTGGACCTATTCTTACTCCGCAGTCGGCGAGTTTTGTTGTTACACCAATTGCGCCACACAACTTAAATGTGCGACCAATAGTTGTTCCGGATGATTCTGTTATTTCATTCGAGATAGAAGGTCGCGGCGATAATTATCTGTGTACTCTGGATTCGCGCTACGAAACCATTGACAATTCATTTCACATTGCTGTAAAAAAATGCGCCTTCAATATTGACCTCGTGCGCCTTGCCGACCACAACTTTTTGAATACACTTACCAAGAAATTACATTGGGGGAGTGATAGTCGGAATTGAATTTAGCTTATTGCAATTATTTTTAACCCGAGTTCATTTTTCATAAATAAATACTGTAGTATTATATTTTACAAATTGCTTTTTATAATTGATGGTCAGGTTATCAAGCAAACAAAAAACAGGTAGTGCAAATTTTCCAAAAAACAGTTTCTTATTCCATAAACTCATACCCCTTGACGGAACGCGCATAACCGGTTTAACCGCAATTTTCTTAAATCCGGTAACCGATTCAATTAATCGCATGTAGTTTTCTTCGGTTCTGTATATGTGTTTTTCATTTGACTGTGTTTTACGCATGGTTTGTTCAAATAGAAATATGCGCCCTCCTTTTTTAAGCACACGATAAAATTCTTTCAAATACAAAACCAACATTTCATCAGAGATGTGTTGTAAAACCCAGTGCGAAAAAATTTTATTGAATGAATTATCCTGGTTTGGAATTAATGTTCCGGACAAATGTTCGAATGAAACATTTGTGAAGTTTCGCGTTTCGTTATTCGCAATTTCTAACATGTTTTTTGAAATGTCAATTCCTGAAATATTCTTTACATGCGGGGCTAAAAAAAAAGTAACCCTTCCTACACCACAACCAAAATCAAGAACCGAATCATTTTTTTGTGGGTTAATATTTTTATATAAATATTTTTTGGTGAAATAATCGCGATAAACATTTGCGTGAACAGCTTCTTTTGTTTGGCTCACATCTAATACGGCATTAATATTTTTATGCGAATTTGCGGTACTATCAAAAAAAGATTCTACTTCCCTGCTGTCAATCCCCCCATCCTTTTCATGATTTCCCATAGTGTATTTTTTATCGGGTTAAAAATATATGTTTTTTTATAGGAAGGTAGTTCAGTTAATCCAAACCCTTTTTTAAATCCGGTAATTCCAATCGAAAATTTTTTGTTGTCTTCATTTCCTTCTTGTGCAACTTGTCCGAAATAAAATTTACATATTTTTTGTTGTCTAAATAATTTCATTAATTCATAATATAAATAATGTCCTGCGCCGATGTCATTTTTTATGCTTCCGCCAAATAATGAATATGCATTTGTTCCGTATTTAACAAAAAGCGAAACAGCTAATATTTCGTTTCCTCTTTTTACCTGATGAGTTGAAAGTTCAAACTTTCCAGATAACAGGTTAAAATACTGATCGGTTAATTTTTTGTGCGGGGGTGGTTTTACAGGAATCTGCTGACTAAATATTTTTTTAAGTGTTTCATGAAATAAATCTGAATCATTTAATTCTGAAAATTCTAAATTATTATCGAGTGCTTTCTTTAAATTCCGTTTAGTGTTTCGGTTAAACTTATTATAAAATTGGTCTCCATTATCTTCACATAAATCCACATAGGCTGAATTAAAATGAAAATCATCCTTGCTTTTGAAATTAAATTTTAATAACAATTCAGGGTTACCATAAACGCCATAAATCTGTGCAGAAACTATTTGTTCATCTTTAATAAATTGGTCAACTGCGGTCTGAAGTTTTAAAATTCTTTTTGCAATTTCCGTTTGGTCTGTAATTAAGGGATCACAAATCAATTCGCCATATTGAAAAATAAATTTTGAAACTGCTTTCGAAATATTTCCGAGCTTAATGCTCTCCCAATAATAAATTTTTACTCCGGCAATTAATTTTTCAGCCTCCCATAATTCAAAATATATCGGTTTGTTCTTGTATAAAGATTGAATTTGATCGTATATGGTGTTTTGAAAAAAATTAGAATTGAGTTCAGCAAGTTCATTCCATAAAAGTTTATTACTCGATTCCTGTTTTGAAACAATTATTGAAGACATTTTAATATAAACGGGTTAACTGATTTGTTGGAGGTAAAACTAATTTAGAAATGAATTAAGAAAATCAAACAGGCATTTTTGTTTTAACTGCACAAAATCTAATTCATTATTAAAATGCTGTTAATATTGTGTTTTTAAAAATCATGAGACCAACAACTGTAATTTATAAAATTTTTAAAAAGGCAATTCGGGTTACCCTATTTAAAAAAAGTTTGTTTTCTGTAATTAAATTATTGGGAATTCCTCCAAAAAAAATACGTAGAGAATTAAAATTCAATGGCGCTTTTAAAGTTGATGTTGGAAAATCTTCTTTTCAATTAATGAATTATGATTATGATAAATTTTCGCTTGAAAATGATGTGTTTTGGTTTGGGTTAAAAGGATGGGAACCTGAAAGCATTAATCTCTGGGTTCAATTAAGTGGTGATTGCAAAACAATTTTAGATATTGGTGCAAACACCGGAATCTATTCGTTGATTTCTGCAGCTATTGCACCCACAGCTGTTATCTATTCTTTTGAACCGGTTGACAGGATTTATGATAAATTTCAAAAGAATATTTTGATAAATAAATTTTCAACTATTCATCCTGAAAAAATTGCACTGTCTGATAAAAATGACTTCACGATACTATATGATTTTGTAGGAGACATTCCACTGAATGCAACATTAAACAGCAGTTGGCACGGTGACAGTGCAGCACGGGTTGAAAAAAAAATTGAAACTAAAAGACTTGATTTATTCATTGAAGAAAACCATATTTTAAATATTGATTTAATGAAGATTGATGTGGAATTACATGAGCCACAGGTATTAAGAGGTATGGGAAAATATTTAGAGAAATTCAAGCCAAGTATCTTAATTGAAATTTTCAATGAAGATATGTGGAATCAACTTCAGGATATTATTAAGGATTTAAATTATCAGGTTTTTTACATTGATGATTTGAAAGGTGCGAGAAGAATCAGTAGATTTGAAAATTTTGATGGTTATAATTTCCTTTTTTGTAAAGAGGAAACAGCTAAAAAAATATTTTCAACCAAGTAATTTTTGATATGTAAGAATTAACAGCTCTTGCTTTGTTGCTCGATAATATCTTGCTGATTAATTTTACTATAAAGAAATTTTATTAATTCGATTACTTATCAGGCCTTTTTAATTTCAACTGCATAATAATAATAATCAACAAATTGAGGTTTTCTTTTCAGTGTTGCCTTTTCTAATAAGTACAAAAACGGCAGTAAAAAAGAAAAACGAGCGCTCATTTTTTTCCAAATCATAATTGAATAAGAAGGCATTCGAATGGCAGGCTTTAAAACAGAAATTTTGAACCCGTGTTTTTCAAAAATATTTTTCAGGTGCTCATGTGAACGCATAATTACCTCATTATTTTGCGAAAGGCTTTTATCGGTTTTGAGGTATTCAATTAAAGTTATTTTTCCATTTGGTTTTAATCCGGCAAAAATTTTTGGTAAAATAATATCAAGCAATTCATCGCCTATATGCACTAGCGTACCAACAAAAAACAGTTTATCAAATTGTACCGATGGCAAATCAAATTTTTCAGAATTAAGTTGAAGAAATTCAATGTTGTTGGCGTTACTTTTTTGTTGCCTTTTTTTTGCAATAGCCAATAATTCAGGTGTAATATCCAATCCATATATTTTTTTTACCAATGGCGCTACTATATAAGTTAACCGACCAACTCCACAGCCAAAATCAATAACAACATCGTTTTTATCTGGCTTCATATATTCAAGAAGTGCTTGGCGCGTGAGGTAGTCAATTATAATGTTTATGTGTCGCGGATCAAATGTTATTGAACCATTGAGCACGGCATTTTCATCACCGTGAAAATCGGCTCGCGTTTTATATAGTTTCAGAACTTTCTCTACTGATGGTTGAATGTTTTCCATTTATTTTCAGAACTATTTATGATCAGGTATTAATGAATTCCATCCCGGTAAATTTTTTAAATCGCTTCTTCATAATGCTGCTTTTTCGTGTGTATACTGTTTTTTTCTAACTTCAAATGTAGGAGTTGCTGCTTCCAAAAAGAAGTTGATTATTTTAGTGCGCGCGTTATTGATATTCGGGTTTTTTAGTTCTCCTTTATTTTTTTCACTGCTAATTTCCAAAAACATCAAAGTTCCCTTTTGCTGAATCAAGTTTTGCTCTTAGAAAAGTGGAGTCGGAATATTGATTCAAATAAGCATCTTTTCGTAGCAAATGGAGGTAAAGTTTCAGATATGATTTTTCACTACCGTGCACTGCATCAATCATTTCAATGGTACTGCTTCCATAATTTTCAGCGTTCAGAAAATCATAAACACGAAAACCATAATCGCGAAATACAGGAGAAATTTGTTCTTGCAATTTAAAAAAGTGGGAATAATCACTATCGTTTTTTTTCATTTCAAACAATACCAATTCATCAACTGGAGGCAGAAATCCGGTAACGCTTATTTTATGTTTTTTACAAAATCGTAATAGCATTCGCAGTTCATTTAAAGCATTTCTATCAATGGTTATGCTTTTTCTGAAAATTCCATAGTCAGCTTTCACACTATCAACCGAATTTAAAATTTTGTTTTTTATTGTTTTTCCATTCGCAATAATATTTCCATATGCCCGGCTTCCGTCTTTTCTATACCCGAATGCAGCCATTCGCCCGCTTATTCCAAACCATTCAACATCGCCATCAGACTCTTGCCATATTTTTTTCAAAATTATTTTTCCATTCCACCAATCATAATAAAAGTTTTGCCACGATTGCATTCCATTCCAATTGTCGGCCCACGAAAACTGATTGTAAACCAAATCGTTTTTTGTTTTCATTGCCGAATCATACCGTGCATTGAACCACCACTGATCTAACCCTACAATTATTGTTTGCGGCAAATTTTCTTCGGGTATCGATTCTAAAAAGGCGCGCAATTGTTGCAGTCGTTTAAATACTCCACCTGCTGTATAAAACGGAATTGAGTCTTTAAAAAATGAAGCCCGGAATTGCAGCATTCGAGAAGCCCCTAATGCCATAACTTTTGGCGAAATATTTTCAACCGCCAACAATCTGAAT
The DNA here is from genome assembly GCA_947474435.1 of Chitinophagaceae bacterium. Lineage (GTDB taxonomy): Bacteria > Bacteroidota > Bacteroidia > Chitinophagales > UBA10324 > UBA10324. The sequence continues at coordinate 38,427 of CANJII010000004.1, forward strand.
TTATGTGGGAGGTTTGAATAAGCTGCACCAAAAATAAAATTCCGCCTTTCTACTGTTTGTGCTTTAACGGTTTTGTTGAACCAGAATATTTCTCCACTCTTATAAAATACCACAATGGTGAAGATTGTTAAAATAGTATAAGGCAAAATAAAACTAACAAATCTTGGAATAAATTTTTTTATTTCTCTGTTCATCAGAATTGAAAGTAGATGAATTGTGTATTATTAAAATTGCCGAATGCAAGAATTGCGATGATTAATAAATGATAGGCAGAAATGCGCAGCCACCTTGGCTGGTTTTTTAACAGGCTGTAAAACTCATTGTTCTTAATAAACCACTGCACAATTTCTAAAACAATTATACCGGCAAAAAGAAAATATAGACTGTTAGCTCCGGCGATGTTGATCTGTGGATTTGAAAAGTTTAAATGACCTAAGGAAGAAATTATACTGAATGCATCATGCATTGAAACGGAGCGGAAAAAAATCCATGTAAAGCAAAGAAATGAAAAGGTGAGTATTGTACTTAACATGCCATAGAGCTGACCTGGAATTTTTTTTGCCCACCTGCGTCGTGCCCTTCGGGAAGAATATTCATAAATCATTGCCACTCCATGCATCATTCCAAAAACAATAAAAGTCCAACGGGCACCGTGCCATAATCCGGCAAGTAAAAAAACTACTGTTAAAGAAAACACGGCTCCTGACTTCCAGTTTCTGGTACTTGTCATTAGTGGCTGAAACAAATAATCGTTAAACCACGACGAAAGCGATATGTGCCAACGGCGCCAAAACTCAGTTATGTTATGGCTTATAAATGGCCGATCAAAATTTTTCATTAACCGAAACCCCATTACTCTGGCTGCACCAATGGCAATGTCGCTGTATCCGCTGAAGTCGCAGTAAACCTGATAGGCAAAAAACACAGTGGCCACTATCACTGAAAAACCTTCGTGTTTTCCCGGATTATTAAAAACTTCATTAACATAAACAGCAAGACGATCGGCTAATACTAATTTTTTAAAAAACCCCCAGGCCATTTGTTTCAACCCATCAGTTACCTGATTATAATTAAAGTTATGCGATTCATAAAACTGATGAATCAGATTTTGTGGCCGTTCTATTGGTCCGGCAACTAATTGAGGATAAAACATAACATATAATGAATAGATGCCGAAATTTTTTTCAGCTTTCTGGTTGCCTCTGTAAACTTCAATAACATAAGCCATACTTTGAAAAGTGTGAAACGAAAGCCCGACCGGCAGAATTATTTGATAGACATAGGATGGAACATTATAATTAAATTGATGGGCCACAACAGAAAATGTTTCTGAAAAAAAATTGAGGTATTTAAAAACAATAAGTATTAATAAGGTTGAAATTAAACTTGCCACAAATAAAAGCTTTCGCTTAAATCCGGTTTGCCGCTCCATTAAAAGTGCGGCGAGGTAATCAACAACGATGGTTAGTCCGAGAATAAAAATATAAACCGGAACAAATGCCATGTAAAAACAACAACTGGCAAGCAATAACCAAAACCACCTGAAGCGATGTGGCAACAGAAAATAAATGATTGATACTAAAGGAAAAAAGAAAAGAAAAGAAAAGGAGTTAAAAAGCATTCGACTGAAAGTGCGCGGTTAAATTTAACAAGAATACTTTTTATCCTGTACAACGACTATTTCATGAGCCCTTATAAATTGTTAGGTAAGTTGAGTTCAATTTTAAAAACTCCGATGCTGATTACTAAGCCTGCGATTTGACAAATATTTTTTTTAAAATATTCCACATCTTTTCCTGAGTTGGTTTCAGTGCGTATCCCATGTGGTGCGTATTATATTGTTGTGCTCCGAATCGTAATTTGAATTTTGTAATTCCATCACTGAATTTCAAATTTGATTCTGTTTTTTTAAGCGCTGTTTCGCCTAATAAATAGTTCTTGAACCCTTTTGCTTTCAGGTATTTAATAATTTCCCAATGAAGAAACTGGCCTGCTCCAATGCTGTTTTTAAAAGTACCCCCGAAATTATAAAGCGAATTTTTTCCGTAATTATATAATAACGCACTACATAAATATTTTCCGTTGTGTTTTGCAAAAACCAATTGAGCTGAATTATTGGCCATTAAAATTTCATATTCTTTCCTGATAACTTTTTTATTAGGTGCATGTACACTTTGATTTTTATAGGTTTCATCCATCAGTAAAAAAAAAGAATCAATGTCATTAACAAATTCAATGGTCACTCCGTTTTTTTCAGCTTTAACTATTTCGCTCCGGTGTTTTGGGTGAATTGCTTGCCAAAGTGTTTCGGTGTTTTTTGTTAAATCAATTTTCGCAATTGCAATGTTGCTTTGCCTAATTATTTTTTTTCTAGTTAACGCAAGAAGTTTTTCAGGTTCGCCAAAAAAGCTATAGGAATAAAATGCGGTTGTTTTTTTTTCAGCCAGCCAATTTTCAAACTCTTGAGTCAATGCATCAATGATTTGTTTTAAATCAAAATTTGCTGATTCGTTAAATAAAATTTCGCTTCCCTGTGTTGCCAATGAACTTATGCTCCTGATTATTGCAGGAAGTTTTTTTGATTCATAGTAATATATTTTAACTCCGGCAATAAGGACTTCCTTACTATAACATTGAAAATACCATGGGCGATTATTAAAATTTAATTGTACTTCATCAGTAAAATCAGCCTGCCATATATTACCACACAGTTCCGCCAGTTTGTTCCACTCTATTATGTTCTGTGGTTTGTTTTCAGAAATAACAATCTGTAAATTAAGTTCAGTGTCTGTCATAAATTTCCTGCTTCAATTCACTATAAAGCTCCAGCAATTTATGCTGTTCGTTTTCCCAGTTTAAAATGCGCCGGGCATCTGTTACATTTCGTTTATATGCTTCCTTGTTTTTTTCTAATTCTAAAAACCCATTGTAATATGCATTGGGTTCATCGGCATTGACACAAACGCCAATTTTATATTGTTCAATTATTTCGCGATGTTCCGGTTGTGCCGATGCAAGTATTGGCAACTCAGCCATTACATAATGAAAAAGTTTATTTTCCAACCCAAGCCAGTAACTCATAAACTGTTTGTTCCAGGTGCTCAGTAATCCATAATCGGCCTGACATAAAACGGCTACAATTTCATTCGGCTGAATGGCTTTGTGAAAATAAATATTCTTATATCCGGCATCGTTCACCCATTGCATAATTTCTTTTTTGTTTCCTCCTTCATCGCAAATGAAAACTAAAGCTACGCCGGGTTTATTTGCAAATTCTCTTATGGCGGCTTCAATATTTCTCGACCTCCAGTAAATGTTCAAAGAAAAATTCAGCACCATTCTGGTTTCTTTTTCAATGCCTAATTCTTCTCTTAAAAATGTTTTTCCGATTGTGGCCTCTTCATATTCAGCCATGTTTCTCACAATTACAGGAACATTTTTTAATTGCAGGTATTTTGATAAATCATTGCCAAGAGATTTTGAAACGGTAATTAACCGGTCAATTGTTGCGGCTGATTTTTTTTCGCGCAATACTTCCATTTTTCTTACTACATCGGTTTTTAACCGAACCCACGCCGATGCATGGTTGCCATAATTAATTGGCCACGAATGAAACAATTCGTGCGAATCATAAATCAATTTTATTTCGGGTCTCTTTTCTTTCACTTTTGATCCGATGAATAGCATTAATTGATCGTGACAGTGAAGTATATCAAATTGTTCACGACTTATGATTTCTGCACTTCTGATTCGCATGCCATAATTTTTGAAGTCGGAAACCGATTTTTCAAAAACTCTTTTTATAACAATTCCATCCAGTACATCGTGAATGGGCAAGTCGTCGCGCTTAACGGCATAAATTGTTAATGGATAACCAGCATGAACAAGTGTAAGAGCTTCGCGATATACTCTACTATCCATGGTGAAAGCATTATCGAGCAGCATGGCAATTCGCGGAAACACAAATGATGATTGTATAATATTTGTTGATTTCCGCTGTACAATCCCATCATAAAAATCAATCAGAATTTTGCTTTCGTTTTCCCAATTCAATTCCTTTTTTGCCTCCTCAAAATTTTGCAGGTACTGATTTTTATTTTGTATTAATTTTTGCCATCCGCTATAGTATGCTCCCGGGTCATCGGGATTTATACAAACGCCTAACTCATATTTTTCTACAATGGCTTTGTATTCCGGTTGCGCGGTTGACAGCATGGGAATTTCCGCCATCAGGTAACTGAAAAGTTTATTGTCGAGTGCGTACCAATAACTTAAATCGCGTTTATTCCATGTAGGAATTAATCCGGCATCGCACCCCGATAAATAGTTGGTAATTTCCTTATAGGCAATTACATCGTTGTAAAAAATATTCGAATATTTTTTTGATTTTGCGTATTCTTCAATTTCCCTTCTGTGCTCATCGGGTGAACTGATAATAACAAATGCCAGATCCGGTTTATTGCCGATTTCATCCAGCACTTGTTTCATGTTCAATGTTTTGAGGTAGATGTGTTCCCCAATGAAAACAAGAATTTTTTGGTGCTCAGGAATAGAAAATTTTTTGCGAAGAATATTTTTTCTTTCCTCCATTACATCATGGTCAGGAACATTTCTGATGACCAGTGCATTGGTTTTTAATTTGAAATATTTTTTCAATACATCGGCCAGCGATTGGTTTACGGTTATTAAATAATCAATGCCTTTTGTGCCTAATTTTTTTTCTCTGAAAATCTGAATTCTTCTTACAATAAATGATTTCAGTATGATGCTGAAACTTTTTCCGCTGAAATTTAATGGCCAAGAATGAAACAACTCGTGTGAATCATAAATTAAAATGGTTTGCGGATTTATTTTTTTCACCATTGCTCCAAGGTTCAGCATCAGGTGGTCATGACAATGTATAATATCAAAATTTCCTGATGCAATGTGCTGCGCTATACTCCGGAGTTTTTTATAAGATTGAATCTTGAAAATATCGCGTGGAATAACCCGTTCAATTTTTACTTCATTCACAATTTCGCGAAAAGGTAAATCCGGATGCTTCATGCAAAACAGTGTTAAATCAAAATGTTTTGCAATGGCGTATGCTTCTCTTTTCACCCGGTTATCGTTAATTAACGGATTATCGAGAAGCATGGCAACTCGCTTACTTTTTTTAATATCTTTTGTTGAAATAAATTTTTCTTCGAGAAATATTTTTTTAACAATTCTTGTTAATGGCCTTATTTTTTTAAACAGATTTAAAATAGATGGATAACTGGTGTGCGCAACTTGGGGGAGTGCAATAATTTTATCAAATTCAGATTCAGTGAGTCCGAATTTTTTTAGCACATACACTTTATCTTCTTCTAACTTTTTTTCATCAATGGGTGATTTGCTTATTTCAATCAATGCATCTTCACGGGATAGCTGACCGGAACAAATCATGGTTGAGAGGTGTGAGCGTCTTTTATCTACATGAAATTTTACAGGTAAAATGTACGATTGAAAAAAACGAGTGATGATTGATTCGTAGTGCTTGCCTTCGTAATCGCGCCAACTTAATTTTTCACTAATAATTTTTTTTGCTTCCTTTTTATTGTAGTTCACATGATCCAGAATCCGGATGTATTGAATGCCTTGGATTCTTTCGTAGTATTCTTTTTTCAAAAACCCGAGTGTAGGAAATGTTTTAATTTTTCCATTACCAAATTTTCTAAAAATTGCCTTGATGTTTACCAAATCATTTTTATTGTGAATCCATTGTTCCGGCAAAATTCCTTCGGTGGCCAAATTTTCGCCACTTAAAATGTACTTAATATTAAACTTGTTTGCAGTTTTATAAAGTGTGGCAAAAATGGCGTGGTCTGATGTTGCTTCAATATCAATAACCGACGCTTTTAAATAGGCCAATTGTAAGTCCCTGAACTCGTCCCAGTTAATTACATGTGTATATAAATCAATGCCGAGTTTGAGCAGAATATTTGAAATGTTGCTTACCGCCAATTCTGAATTCCAACCGTTATCGCAATGTACAGCCAGTGGTCGAAGTCCTAATTCTTTAACGAGAAAGGCTACATAAGTGCTGTCTACTCCGCCGCTTACACCTATTATGCAATCGTATTTTTTTCCTGCGCCTCTTCTTTTTATTTCGGTTACAAGTTGAGTTAAATTCTTTTCAAGTTCATCTGGCAATGAAATTCTTTCACTTACAACTTTATCGTATAAATGGCAGTGATTACAAACTCCTGATTCATCAAAATAGATTGCAGGATCGTCAATGGTAGATAGTATGCAGCGGGTGCAAATCTGGAATGCTCGGTTCGATTGCATTTGATTGCGCAAACTTAATTAGCCCGAGCGCGAAATTCATTTTTTTTTAAAGTTGACATCAACAACGGGGATTGTGGTTTTGGGGTTTTACCGGCGAAATTTTTTATACTGGTGAATATTTTATTTCATGTTTTACTCCTTAACAATTTTAACCCCTTGTGAGTTTTTACCATTGCCAATACTTAAAATATAACTACCTGCTGGCAACAACTCATTTAAGTGCAACACTTCTTCATGCTTGCCTGTTGCTCGTGTTTCGTTAGTAATAAATTGCTGCACCAATTTACCCTGCATCTCAAATAACTCAATACTTATTTTCTCTTCTTGTGTGAGTGTATATTGCAGTGATGCTTGTGATTGTATTGGATTTGGGTAAATTAATAATGGATTATCTGATACAGATAAATCAACCGTGCCTAAGTCCGGATCATTTAAAAATCTATATACATATCCTGTTGTTGAAATTATTTTCCCTGTTGATTGAAGTGCAACCGACCAAAGTGCTCCTCCTCCATCGTAAATAACAACTCTACCATTTAAACCAAAGGTAGTATCAATACTTCCATTGTTATTATATCTTGCCATTGCCATACAGGTGCTATCATTAAAATTATAATGAAGCATTCCAACAGTAATTATTTTATTATCCGGTTGAAGAATGAGGTCTGCAAAGGAACTACCCGAACCAATAAAAGCAGTATCAAAATCTTCTAAAACCAATCCATTAACCCCAAAGGAACTATCAATTGTTCCATGGGTTTTAAATCGAATTATACAGGCAAACCCTTCATAGGCAAAATCTGGATCAAAATAATCAGCCGCTGCAACAATTTTGCCGTCCGGCTGAATTAATACTGAATATAAAATTCCTTCAGGATAATAAGTTGATGAAAAAGGTTCAACTAACCCCCCGGTTCCAAATGAATTATCTAAAGTTCCATCGGTATTATATCGTGCCATCGCATATTTCCAATGATATGAACTGCCTATTGTATCTGATAAGCCCACAACAACAATTTTGCCATCAGGTTGAACTTTTATAGATGCGCAATCTGCAATAGGTCTTGTTAAGGGAGTATTAACTTTTCCTCCATTTCCAAAACTATTGTCGAGTGATCCATCTGTATTATACCGAATAAGAATAATATCTCGCGTGCTCCCGCTTATGAATCCTCTCCCTCCAGCAATAATTTTTCCATCTGATTGAATGGCAAGTCTTGGATATTGGATAAAACTACCCCAACCGGTTTTTGAAAGCCCGTTTGTGCCAAATGAATGATCTAACTGACCATTTGAATTATATCTTGCCAAAACAAATTGATCGGCATTTACTCCTGATGATGAAACTACAATTTTACCATCTTGTTGTAAAACCATTCCGGAACTTTCTTTACCATCCGGATCCGAATTGCCAGTTGCTCTGCCATTATTTCCAAACGAACTATCAACTTTACCATTTGATTTGAATCGACATAATCCAAAATTGATTCCTGTTCCGCCAACAATTAATATTCTATCATTTGGTTGTACAATAACCATCCCAGCCCACGGAAAACTATTTGTATGTCCATTGATTCCAAAAGAAGAATCAATTAATCCGGGCTGTGCAATAACATTGAAAGAACAAGAGTGTAAAAAAATTAAGAATAAAAACAAGTTTAGCTGTTTCATAAAAATCAGTTTGTGTGAATAACCGGAATTAATTTATGCTCAATAACAGTTCTGTCAATCGAATCAATTACAAATTTAACATTCCACACCACACGCATTGTTTACCAATTTATTATTCAAAGCATGAGATTTTAATTGACCTTTATTCTTATTAATATCATGAAGCAGAAAAATAATTTTTTCAATAAAAACAGATTCACTTTCCATTGGTTTTATTTTTCATTCATAGAATTTGCTTTGATAGGATGTGTAAATAATTTCAATCAAAAAAATTCATTTTACATTCAGGAATTTTCAATTCATTAAGTAAACTGACCTGCACTGAAAAAAATCAGTTTAACAATCCTGATAAAGCTGCTGCAGTCATTCACTTACCTATACAAACCGCCTCTTCTCCTCCTTTAATATAAAAGGTTTCGTAAACTGGTTTTATTTTTCAACTTTGCCATTACGCACAAAAAATTAATTCTTCCTCCGTGAAAAAAACCTTAATACTTCTTCCATTTATCTTTTTAAATTTTATACCTGCGTTTGCTCAACGCACATGCGGTTCCTATACACACCTTCTTGATCAGATGGCTGCTGATCCAACCATTGCTGTTAATCGGCAGCAAATTGAACAGCAAACCAGTGCTTATGTTGCTGCAAATCAAAACTCAAACACACGGACGGTTATTACCATACCCGTTGTGTTTCATGTTTTGTGGAATACGGCAGCCGAAAATATTCCGGATGCATTGCTTATAGCGCAAATAGATCAGTTGAATCTTGATTATGCTTTACTGAATTCTGATGCATCCAGTATTCCTTCGGCCTGGAGCAGCGTTGCCGCCAATACAAACATTCAGTTTTGTTTAGCTGTTCGTGATCCATCAGGAAATACCACAACAGGAATTGAGCGCAGGCAAACAACAGTTACATCATGGAGTACAAATAATAACATTAAACATTTTGTAAATGGTGGATTAGATGCGTGGTCTTCCTCTTCGTACTTAAATCTGTGGGTCGGAAGTCTTGGCAGTAACCTACTTGGATATGCCCAGTTTCCGGGCGGATCTGCAGCCACCGATGGTGTGGTTGTTCTGAACACTTCTGTCGGAAGCATGGCGAATCCAAATCCGGATGGTGGCTCATACAATTTTGGCCGCACTGCCACACACGAAGTAGGGCATTGGTTAAACATGAATCACATTTGGGGAGATGATGGAGGTGGTTGCGGCGGATCTGATAATGTTGGTGATACACCAAATCAAGGAGGCGAAAATTATGGTTGTCCATCTTATCCGCTTACTGATAATTGTACTGCAAGTTCTCCAGGAGTTATGTTCATGGATTACATGGATTATACCGAAGATGCCTGTATGTATATGTTTACAAGCGGGCAAGCCACCCGCATGAATGCACTCTTTGCAACAGGTGGCCAAAGAATTTCGATTCTTAATTCACTTGGTTGCACACCACTCACTCTTCCTGTTTGTACTTCAGTAACCGCAGGAACAATTTCAGCTGGTGCAACTACTCTTTGTGGCGGCTCTACCACTACACTTTCACTTACAGGTAACACCGTAGGCGTAAGTGGTCTTACTTATTTATGGGAACAATCATCAAACGGAACTTCAGGTTGGATTCCCGCAACCGGAACAAATTCCAATGTCACCTATACCACTCCGGTTCTTGCAGGGGTTATCTGGTATCGTTGTTCAATATCATGCAGCACTGCAGGTGTAAGTGATATGACTCCGACCATTATGATTTCTGCAGTAGGCATTGCATCGGTTTCAAATGATTCGGTTTGCGTTGCCGGCAATTATAATTTAATAGCCAATGGGTTTGGAAATATTTCGTGGTATTCCGATGCAGCAGGTACAAACAATATTCAAAATGGAAACACACTGAATGTAACGGTTTTGGGCGATACTATCTTTTGGGTACGGGCAACAAGCGGCGGTGCAAATTATAATACCACCCCTGTAAACAACTCAATCGGAACATCAAGTCTTAATACAACATTTACCAATGGCGAAGTATTCGATGCATTAACTAATTTAACAATCGATACTGTTTTCGCTTATCCGGGCAGCACAGGTATCGTTCATGTAAATCTGATCAATGCAGCATCAGGTGCTATAATAGCTACAGCTACAAAAACCATTACCTCGGGTATGGTTGGACAAAAAACACCAATACCTACTTCGTTTAATTGTGTGGCCGGAACTACTTATCATATGGATGCTTCCGGATCAACCATTAACAGTGGCCTGCAACGAAATTCAAATGGCGCAGTATATCCTTATACTGTTGCCGGAATCATCTCTATTACAGACAATATTGTAAACAGTAATGGTCGTTATTATTTTTTCTATGACTGGCAAATTCATACCGGATGCAGTTCAGAATTAATACCAGTAAACATGCATATTGGTCCACTCGCTATTTCTTCATCCGCTTCGCAATTGACTATCTGTACCGGAAATTCAACAACCTTAATTTCAACCGGTGGATCAACTTATACCTGGCTTCCTGGTAATCTTACCGGAAGTTCAGTTAGTGTGTCGCCCCCCACCACTACAACATACACAGTTACCGGCACCATTGGTTCAGGTTGTTCTGGTTCATCAACAGTTGTAATAAATGTGGTTCCAGTACCTGTTGTTTCAATCACAACAGCTGATGATAGTATTTGTGTTGGAACACAAACCACACTTGCCGGAACCGGTGCCTCAACTTATACATGGATGCCTGGTTCATTAAATGGGAGTTCGGTAAATGTTATGCCGACAGCCACTACAACCTATACATTATCCGGATCAAATGGAGGTTGCAGTGCTTCTGCCACACAAATAATAAATGTTCAATCAGCAGTTGTTTCGGCCGCTGTACAGGGAACATCGAGTACAATATGCAAGGGAACTTCCATTACTATTAATGCCACCGGCTTATTGAATTATACATGGACACCGGGCGGAATGAATACCGCATCAATTACTGTGTCGCCGATTGTCAGTACCACCTATCATGTCTCAGGTACAAATGCTTTTGGATGCAGTGCACAGACCAATGTGCCGGTTACTGTGGTTAATTGCGATGGACTCAGTGAAGCTATTGAAACAAATAATATCTTGTTTTACCCGAATCCTGTTTTAGAAAATGTAACTATTGAAATGAATAATTTAATGCCGGGTGAGTATCATTTAACACTGACAAATGCAATTGGTCAATTACTGATAAGTGAAAATTTTACATTAAATACAATTCAGTTTTCAAAAAATATTTCGATGAAAGAATTTCCAAAAGGAGTTTATTTTATCAGAGCAACCGGCGCAAGCGAATCCCGAATTCAGAAATTAATGAAAGATTGATATTAAAGCATAAAAAAAAACCACTCAATTTTGAGTGGTCTTTTTTTTATTCGGATAGTTGATGAATTCATCAACTGAAAATTTAATTTATACTGAAATCATTTGCTTGGTTCCCTGAAAAACCTCGCCACCACAACTGTCGGCTGTTGCGCCGGTTGCTGAAGCAAGTACATTCATTTCACCGCGCAAACGAAGCACCCCCATTAATGCAATGATTAATGCTTCTTTAAATTTAATGGTTGCAGCATCAGGGACAACCAGTTGAACCGGACAATGTGCTTTGATTCTTTCTATTAAAAATTTATTGAAAGCACCACCCCCTGATACCAACATCTGGTGTCCGGCATCTTTTGAAATATTTTCATTGGCCATAACAGTATTCAAATCTTTTCCGATTTGCATAGCAATGTGTTCAACAGCAGTACATAATTTATCTTCAGTGCTCATGCGATACTTACGGAACATCGGCATAAATACTTTGGTTACCCATCCGCCACCTAATGATTTCGGATAAGCTTTTTCGTAGTACCACTGCGTATTTAAATCGTTCAGTAATTCTTCATGAACTTTTCCTTCTCGTGCAATCACACCATCCTTATCAACTTCCAAATCAATTTCACCAGCAAGGAAATTTAATACCATGTTGCAACCTGATACATCCCAACCCAACATTCTACCATCATCCAGCTTGGCTGAAAGATTTGAAATGCCACCAAGGTTCAAGCAGAATTTAAAATTGCCATAAAATAATTTATCACCAATAGGGGCAATCGGAGTTCCTTGTCCATTGAGTGCAACATCTGTTGTGCGGAAATTACAAACAACAGGGTATCCGGTTTCAGCAGCAATAGCAGCACCATCACCAATCTGACTCGTCATTTGATTTTCAGGTTGATGAAAAACAGTTTGACCGTGCGAAGCGATGAAGTCAATTTTTCCAGCCAGTTGTTTTTCTTCAATGAAGTTGCGTGCAACTTCACCAAGATAGTGACCGAAGAATGCATCGGTTTTTAAATAAGTTACTGCATTTTGAAGTACTAAACTTTGCAAACGCAATTTCCATTTTTGTGGAAATGGAATGCAATCTGCCACTTCAATTTTGTAAGTGTACTTACCATCATTTTCTTCAATGATGCAATACGCCAAATCAACTCCGTCCATGGAGGTTCCGGTCATCATGCTGACCACTCGATACTGTTTCATAATAAATTTGTTTAAGGTTTAAAATTCAGTTTATGTGTTACACCAATATCAAATATTGGAATTTTAAGTGAGGACAAATCTAAAGTGTTGGATTAAGCAATCAATATATTTTTTTATTAAAGGCTTCCTAAAAATTAAAAATTATTACCTTAACAAGGTGGTGTTACCTTTTTTGGTAATCAAATCTCCGTCGTATGTTTCAGCAACTATATAATATACATACACTCCCATTGGAGAAACAAGGCCTTTTGGTGAAGTGCCTTCCCACGGTGTTTCGTCGTATCCATTGCTTGAATAAACAATTTGCCCCCAGCGATTATAAATTTTCAGTTCATTTATTTTTCTGATTCCTTTTGTGAAATAAATAAAGAAATCATTAGTACCATCGCCATTTGGTGTAAATGCATTGGGAACATACAACTCATGTATATGAGTGACAATTATTACTAATGTATCCTGGGATGAACAACCGAATTCATTGGTTATTGTTAATGTGTATGTTGTTGTGTTAAGCGGAAATGCCTGAGTCCAGTCAGAGGCAGGGTTACTTAAATCTGCTGATGGTGCCCATAAATAAATTCCGCCACCTGAACCTTGCAGTTGAATTTTTTCTCCCTGATTTATTGTTCCTCCCTGACCTGCATTTGCTACCGGAATTGGATTAACAAAAACAATTACAGTATCAATATCGAAACATGAACCGATAAATGAAGTAACTGTAAATGTGGTATTCACTTGCGGGTAAACAAACGGCGCAACCACATCCGGATTTGAAGTGAGTGAAGCTGGTTCCCATTGATAATAAACTGCATTGCTTGAAAATAATTGCAATGGTTGATCCAAGCAAATAGTAGTATCAGGACCCGCAACCGAAATAACAGTATCAACAACAAGAATTATTGCTGAATCAATATTCACACAATTATGAGCGTCAGTTACTGTTACAATATAGGTGGTGTTAAAATCGGGCTGAGCCAGTGGATTTGCAATACTAGAATTACTTAGATTATAATTCGGACTCCATGAATAATTAATTCCGTTTTCAGCAAAGAGATGCAAACTGTCAATATCACAAATCATGGTATCAGGTCCTGCATTTGGAACGGGTAATGAATAAACCAAAACTGATTTTGATATGGTGTCTTTACACCCAAAGTTGTTTGCAGAAATTAATGTAACAGTATAGCTTCCCCCCTGATCAAAAATGTGTGGAGGATTTTGAACCAATGAGGTGCTTCCATCATTAAAAATCCATTTCCATGCACTCATAATTCCTTCAAGAGTTATCGATTCATCCTGAAAACCTGTTGAAGATAATGCACAGACTGTATCAAATGTATAATCAGTTTGTATCGGGAAATGTATACTCACCACTCTTGTGGCAGTATCACTGCATGGTAGTCCCTGATTCACAATAAGAGTAACAGTATAATTTCCAATACCCGGATAAGTATAGCTTGGTTGGGCAGCAGTTGATTGATCAAGGGTAGTTGACAAATCACCAAAATCCCAATTTAAATTTTGGGCTCCTATGCTGTTATCATTAAACGATATTGAATATTGTCCACATGCTAAAACAGTATCCTGATTTCCAATTGAGGTATTAAATTTTGCATCAACCACCGGATTACAGGGCGTTACATTAAATTGAAAATCTCTGCGGTCTTCACCCAACAGTACACCGTTTCGATATTCTTTCACGCAAACTCCAACAACATACTGACCAATTGCATTTGGAAATGCAGTTAGCAAACCTGTTGTAGCATTAATTGCCATTTGAGGTGTACTGCTTACCTGATTACTGACACTGAATGGAGGAAGCCAGATCACCGTTCCGTATGGCGGAGGATTAGGCGGCTGAGGCATGGGGTTAAGAGCGTCTGCTCCTTCATAAGGAGTACAAAAAGAATAAACTAAAACATCACCATCCGGATCGGTTGCTGAATGATCAAATGATAATTGCATGCCTTCACAAACTGCAATGGGCGGATAATTATTAAAGTATGGACTGCTGTTAATTCCAAATACACTCACATCCGGAATTTTTGCAATATAGGTTGAGCCTACATTTCCAGGATCAAGAATATTTAAGATTGTTCCATTGCGACAACAGCGCTGATACACGACTTGGTAACCTCCACTTAATGCTGGAAGGTTTTCTATTGATGTATAAATTGCCTGCTCTACACAAATATCAGGGGGAGTTGTAATGCATGGATTGTTCAGATTTGGTTGAACTAGGGTAACTGAAGGATTTCCTAAATTCAATGTTGAAATCAATGCTCCTTGTCCGTTAAAAACTCCAAGTACGGCAGGGTCATCAAATGGTGCCTGACCTGTATTGCAATCGCGATAAACTTTCAATGTAATTTTATAATTATTGTTGCCAAGATATTTATAAGTGATTTCGCCGCCGATAATGTGTGTGGCAAAAACTCCGGATGAAAAGAGCAGATTAACAAATAATAAAAAATACTTCAATCGCATCTCATTTTTTACAATGGAAAAATAATAATTACAGCCTTCAAAGCAAAACTATTTGTGTTACATAATTGTCATAATTGACTAACGAATGCTATGTAAGATTACTTATTCAGAAGTATATTTTATGTTCGTTACAATATATTTTCATTCTGCTCATTTAACCGATTGGAAAAAAACAGGTGACGAATTTCACGCGTAAGTTCTTTCTGCTTTCTATAAACATTTATTCATTTACTTTTGTTTTTCTCAGTCACCCTCATTCATTAAATGGAAATACAAGCCGGACCACTTCTCGATAAAATTGATTTCCCTTCTGATCTTCGTAAACTTCCGAAAGATAAACTGGTTGAAGTTTGTAAAGAGCTTCGTCAATATATAATTGATTCGGTATCGGTTTATGGCGGACACTTCGGTGCGAGTTTGGGTGTGGTTGAATTAACTGTTGCATTGCATTATGCTTTTAATACTCCGTACGATCAATTGGTTTGGGATGTAGGGCATCAGGCATATGGGCACAAAATTTTAACAGGAAGAAGAAAAAATTTTCAAACCAATCGTAAGTGGAAAGGACTTGCAGGTTTTCCAACACGGAGCGAAAGTGAGTACGATACATTTGGGGTTGGTCATTCTTCTACTTCTATTTCTGCGGCGCTTGGTATGGCCGTGGCATCGCAATATCAAAACATAAAAGACAAGCAGCACATTGCTGTGATTGGCGATGGTTCAATGACCGCAGGTCTTGCATTTGAAGGAATGAATCAGGCAGGTGTATTGAACAGCAATCTCTTGATTGTGCTTAATGATAATTGTATGAGCATTGACCCGAATGTGGGCGCATTGAAAGAATACCTGACCGACATCACAACTTCAAAAACATATAACCGAACACGCAATGAAATATGGGATATTCTCGGCAAGATAGGTGGTAAAAGTGCACAGGCGCGCATCAGTAAAGTTGAAGCATCATTGAAAGGAATTCTATCGAAGAGCTCAAATATTTTCGAAGCGTTGAATCTCCGTTACTTCGGTCCGGTTGATGGTCATGATGTGAATCACCTTGCTGAAATTTTTGATGACCTGAAAAAAATTCCCGGTCCGAAACTGTTACACATTGTTACGGTGAAAGGAAAAGGATATGATTTAGCAGAGCTCGATCAAACCAAGTGGCACGCACCGGGTTTGTTTGATGCCGCAACCGGAGAAATAAAAAAGAAAATTTCTGTTGAACTCACTCCGCCAAAATATCAGGATGTTTTTGGAAACACGATGGTGGAACTTGCGGAGCAAAACGAAAAGATTGTCGGCATTACTCCCGCCATGCCTTCGGGTTCATCATTAAATATTATGATGAAGGCGATGCCGCACCGCGCATTTGATGTGGGTATTGCGGAGCAACACGCTGTAACATTCAGTGCCGGACTGGCTACTCAGGGACTCATTCCGTTCTGCAATATTTATTCGTCGTTTATGCAGCGCGGCTACGACCAATTGATACACGATGTGGTGCTGCAAAAACTACATGTGGTTTTTTGTTTGGACCGCGGCGGTTTAGTTGGAGAAGACGGTGCAACACATCAGGGAGAATTTGACATTGCATTTCTGCGCTGCCTGCCAAATATTGTGGTGAGCGCTCCCATGAATGAAGAAGAGTTGCGCAACCTGATGTACACCGCGCAGTTGGCGAAAAATAATTTTCCCTTCAGCATACGCTACCCGCGCGGCGAAGGCGTGATGCCTGACTGGCGCAAACCGTTTACTGAACTGGAGATAGGCAAGGGCAGAATGATTACTGACGGAGAAGAAGTTTGCATTCTCTCCATCGGGCACCCGGGAAATTTTGTGGTGAATGCCTGCCGCGAATTAATGACCGACGGAATACAGCCGGCGCATTACGACATGCGATTTGTGAAACCGCTCGATGCCGAACTGTTACACACCGTGTTTGCGCGCTTCAAAAAAATAATTACCGTGGAAGATGGCGTGAAGATGGGCGGCTTCGGCAGCGCGGTGCTCGAGTTTATGAGCGACCACCACTACCATGCGGAGGTGCGCCGCCTCGGCATACCCGATAAATTTATTGAGCACGGCTCGCCGGCGCAGCAATATGAATACTGCGGCTTTAGCGCCACCAACATTGCCGATGCAGTGCGGGAGATGGTGAAGGAGAAAGTGCAGGTGATGGTGAAATAAAAAACCATGAAAAAGATTTTACTGCTTATTGTTGTTTCTTTTTTTGTGGGGAAGAATTGTGAGGCGCAGAACACTTTTCCTTTTTTGGGGTTAGAACTTTCTAATTATGAAGTGGGAGATTCACTCGAATATCATTTTACATCTACAAATTTTAACATCGTCGTAAATGATTATGATTTTGGAATTGTAATTATTTCAAAAGATTCTATCAGCCCTGATTCGATGAGTTATCAAATAAAAGGATTTGGTATATCCGATACTACTCAACTTGGAATCAGCAATGATTCTATTTATGGAAACAACAATAATTTTCTTTTTGTTGAACTAACGAAATTCGATACTTCGATGTGGCCTGGGCTTGGTGATTCTGCATTTATTTCTTTTGATACTTTGAGTGGAAACAAGAGATTAAAGAAACATATTATAGGAGGTTTTATTGATGATGAATATCTCGCAATTCAAAACCTCGGTATTGTTTATCACTATTTCGCAACTGAGAATCCTTCAGATTGGGATTATACATATGATTTACTATTCGCTCACTTGAATCATTATGGAACTTACGGAACATATGTTGAGATTCCTTCTTTGATTGAAATTCTTTCTATCCCAACTATAAATTTCTCCCTCTACCCCAACCCCGCCACGGAGCAATTGACAATTGATAATGGACGATTGATAATTAATGAAATTGAAATCAGTGATGCTTTGGGGAGAGTTCAAAGTTGTGAGTTCATCCGCCAAGACGGACAAAGACCTTCTACCCAAATTGATATTCATTCGCTGCCTTCCGGTCTTTATTTCATCAAGGTTTATTTTGTAGATGGAAGTTTTGTTGTGAGAAAATTTGTGAAAGAATAGGAATTTAATAATCGCTTTTTTAACAAGGTATCTCTGAATCAGTACTTGAATTAACAGCGGGTTTTAAAAGTAATTCAGCACAGTATTTTATAAATTAACAAAAGCTTTGTTTCAATAGAAGTTGTTGATCATTCTGAAATAAATTGCTACGAAAATTTCACGACAAATATTTCCCTACAATCGGCAATCTTCTTCCCGAACCAAATGCTTTTGCTGATACGCGAAGAATAGGTGGTGTCTGGTATCGTTTGTATTCACTGATGTTCACGAGTTTTAAAACCCGGTCAACTAAATTTTTTTCAAAACCCATTTCAATCAGCTCGCGTGGTCCTTTTCTTTTTTCGATGTACTGAAATAAAATTTTATCGAGCACATCATATTCAGGCAACGAATCACTGTCTTTTTGATTAGGTCGTAACTCAGCCGATGGTGGTTTTGAAATAATGTTTGCGGGAATGATTTCTTTGTTGCGGTTGATGTAGTGTGCGAGTTCATACACTTCTGTTTTATATACATCGCCAATTACTGAAATACCGCCGCACATATCGCCATACAATGTTCCGTAGCCAACAGCCGCTTCACTTTTATTGGAAGTATTGAGCAGAATGTATTGATGTTTATTTGAAAGGGCCATTAAAATTCCGGCACGAATGCGTGCCTGCAAATTTTCTTCAGTCAGGTCAAATGGTTTTCCATCAAAAGCCGGTTGTACTATTTTTAAATATTCCTGATAAACAGATTTGATTGGAATGGTTTCATACTTCACTCCGAGGTTTTTACAAAGTGAAATGGAATCATCAATGGAGTGTGAGGATGAAAATTCAGAAGGCAACAAAACCGGAAATACATTTTCTTTTCCTAACGCTTCTACTGCAAGTACAAGTACAATTGCCGAATCAATTCCTCCGCTTAATCCGAGAATTGCTTTTTTAAAATTCAGCTTGCTGAAGTAATCGCGAATAGCCATTACCAATGCATCGTGAATCAATTCTGCTTTTTGTTTTGCTGAAAATTTATCTGAATCAATTTCATTCAACAACACTTCATTGTGATTGAAAATGGAAATCTGTTCTTCAAAAAAATTCATCTCCTCCATCATTTTTCCATTCGGCGAAACCACTAACGAACCACCATCAAAAATTAATTCGGTTTGAGCGCCAACGGTGTTGCAGTAGTAAACCGGCAGATGATAACGAAGCGAAATTTCTTTCAGTAAAAAAACACGATCCAACTGATGCCCGTAATCAAACGGCGATGCCGAAAGATTAATCATGAAATCAGGATTCAGCTTTACTAATTCATCCATCGGTGTTTTTACATACAACGGATTTGCACTCACATTCCAAATGTCTTCGCAAATAGTAACAGCAATTTTATATCCGTTGAATTCAATGAGCTTCCATTCTGTATTCGATTCAAAGTATCGCACCTCATCAAAAATATCGTAAGTCGGAAGCAGTGTTTTATGAATCACCTGTTTCACTTTCCCATCGGCCAAAAAATAAGCGGAGTTAAATAAATCTTTTCCTTTCACAACTGGATTTCGCGATGGTGCTCCTACAAGTGCTGCAATTCCTTCACACTCTTTTGCAATCAACTCCACGCTTTCTTCGCAACGAAAAATAAAATCATCGAACTCTAAAAAATCACGAGGCGGATAACCACACACACACAACTCTGAAAAAACAATTAAGTCAGCACCATTTGTTTTTGCATCGCGAATGGCAGAAATAATTTTTGTCCGATTCCCTTCGAAATCGCCAATCATGTAATTCTGTTGTGCAAGAGCAATGCGCATGTTTTGAATAGTCAATGGTGAATTGTGAATTGTAAATTTTTTCGCATCGAATTTTTTCTAAAAAAAATGTCCCGAAGAAATTTCTCCGGGACACAAAAGTAATTTGTAAATGATTGTTTGTTTAAAACAGAATTCCTAAGCGCAATTCAATTTGGTTCAATATAGATTTTGATTTAAAATTTTTGGGACTATCAGAAATATCGAGAAAGCCATTGTGAAAACTAATGGATGTAACAAACGCTGTGCTTTTCGAAAGTGAATATTCAATACCGGCACCAATGTTCAACGATAAATTAAATGGAGAAATATCAGGACCTAAATTTTCATCCACTTTATTATGAGTTGAATTTAAAGGGTCAGAAATACTTCCCTTCACTCCGGTACAAACTCCAAGATTAAAACCAAATTGTCCGAAGTATGTAAGGTAACCAATTTCGTTTGTTTTTAATTTCAACACCAATGGAATTTCGATGTATTGAATTTTAGCGTAGTTAACTTTTGTACCGATAAGAAATGTATCCTTATTAAAACTATTGAACATTACAGTATCGTTGTGTTGAATAGTTCCTGAATTCTGACTGATATTGATTCCGGTGGCGAAAGCATATCGTTGAGCTAACGAAAAATCAGCAATCAATCCGTAGTTGAATCCAAATTTCACACCTGATGCATTTGTCAATTTATCTTGATTTTTTAACCAGCACAATTGCGGACTGAACTGCAAGCCAAAACGAAAAC
Organism: Chitinophagaceae bacterium; assembly: GCA_947474435.1. GTDB lineage: Bacteria > Bacteroidota > Bacteroidia > Chitinophagales > UBA10324 > UBA10324. The sequence continues at coordinate 59,043 of CANJII010000004.1, forward strand.
CCTTTGATTCCTTTTCGGTCTTAGGTTCAGGTTCTGTTTGTGCAAATGCATTGACAGAAATGAAAAAGATGAAGGCAAGTGTTGCTATTTTTTTACTCATAGAATTTATTTTATTTAATGGAGATTAGTTGTTTAACGGAACTCTGAAATTTTTATTGAGTTCAAAAGTATAGGAAGACATTCAATCAAAATCATTTGATTTATTAATCATTCAACAACATGAAATTAATTGTTTGAAATGATGGAATACCAGAGATAAGTCAGCAGTGATTTCACTAATAATTATCAGTTGAATTGCGAAGGCGCTATTTATTTTTATTTTTGGCGCTCTGAAAATTTCAGGGCCCATAGCTCAGTTGGTTAGAGCAGCGGACTCATAATCCGTTGGTCCGGGGTTCAAGTCCCTGTGGGCCCACTTCCGTTTCCCCCAAAGCCTTGCACTACAAGGCTTTCGTGTTTTAGTATTACAATAGGTAAGACATAGGTAAAGTCAATCTAAAAAAACTAAAGAATTTAAAACATTCATGGGATTCAGAATGGGTAGATGGAGAATATAAATTCAAACAATCCACAATTTCGTTCGTAAAGTAGTATGGCTCTGCAACTTTGAGAATTCAATCTGAGTCTTACATTCATCACCGAAAAAAATAAACACTGTGGCAATTAAAAATATCATTTTCGATTACGGTAAGGTTATCATCAATCTTGATTTTGATTTAACCCGCATTGCTTTTGAAAAAGAAGGAGTGAATAATTTCAACAGCATGTTCACTGAATTCAGCCATCAACCATTTTTTCATTTGTTCGATTGCGGATTAATAAGTGAAGAAGAATTTCGAATGCACTTACGCACAGCCGCCAATTTAAATTTAAGTGATTCTGTTATTGATAGTTGCTGGAATGCCATGTTGCTCGATATTCCTAAAGAAAGAATGAAGTACATTGAAGGCATAAAAAATAAATTCAATACTTTTTTACTTTCAAACACCAACAGTATTCATTTGAATTTTATCAGTAACTATCTGCAAAAAGAATTTGGAATAAAAGATATCAGCGAAAAATTTAAGAAAGCTTATTACAGTTGCCAGGTTGGAATGCGCAAACCCGACGAAAAAATTTATCAGTTGGTGCTTGAAGAAAATAAATTATTACCTGACGAAACTTTGTTTATTGATGACTCAGCAGTGAATGTTGAAACTGCCGATAAACTCGGATTGAATGTTATTTTATTAATGGAGAATGAAAATGTTGAAGCTAAAATCAACGAATATCTTTTATCGCACAAAGAAACTGTGCTGCATTAATTATTTCCTGTTGCCTGATTCAACATCAATAAATATTTATCCTTCGTAGCATTAACAGAATAATTCTTTTCAATGTGACAGCTTGCTTTATCAATCACACTTTTTCTTGCTTCGCTATTTTTAAGTAAGAAAGAAATTTTTTCGAACCATTCATTTTCTGTTTTTGCAATCCAACCGGTTTCATTATCAATAATAATATCTGTATTCACGCCAACAGGGGATGCAATGCTCGGAACACCAACGGCCATGTACTGCAATAATTTAAATCCGCATTTTCCTTTACTCCAATCATCATCGGGCAAGGGCATTATTCCAATGTCGAACGATTGCAGGTCAGCAATTTCAGTTTCTTTATTCCAATGAATGTATCGGTATGATTTTAAGGGGAGTTGTAAATCTTTATTTGAAATAATGCGCAACTCAAATTCAAATTGCTGTTCCAGTTTTTTAAAAACCGGAATTAAAAAGTTTAAATAGTAAGTGGTAGAATGCGAACCCGTCCAACCAATAATAGGAATTTTATTTTCTGTTTTCTGATTCTGCAAATGATAATCAGTATCAATTGTTGTTGGAATCAATAGCACATCGTTATTAAATTGTTTTGCATACTCACACAAATAATTGCTTCCACACGAAACCACTGTTGCCCACTTGCAAATGTGCTTCACCTTGCCATACCACTTTAACTTGTTTGCAAAACTATTGGTGACCGACACATTCGGTTTCCAGATGGCATCGTCAAAATCATAAATAATTTTCTTGCGTAAAATTTTTGCAATCACCCATTCAAATATCGGTGGGCCAATCGGTGATGCTTCGCGATGGATGAATACCACATCAACTCCCGATAATTTAAAAAGTAAAAAAAAGCGGCGCAGAAATCCGGAAAGCAATCCGATGGTTTTTTGAAACTGCATTCCGGGTTTGTACAAAATTTTCCAGGTGTGCATGTTCCAGAACGATTCGAGTTTCCAGTTCCAGTTATTTTTTTCGAAGTAAGATAAATATTGTTCGAACCTGAAACGCTGACTCGGCGCTTCCTGATAAGGATAAGGAGCAAGTATGACTATCCTCTTCAATTTTCTAATCTTTTATAAACTTCATTGTAAGCAGCAATTCCTTTTTCCAGGGAATAAAATTTTTCGGCGCCTCTTCTTATTTCATGAGTATTCAGTTGTTGAAGTTTTGACAGTTGCGAAATGGTGTGGTCAAAAGTTTCGTTGTTCAATTCATTCAATACAAAACCTGCATGGCTTTCCAATATAATTTTATCGGTGTCGCCGATTTTACTGTTGCAGATGATTGGAATTCCCAGGCTCATAATTTCTCCTTGTTTCACGGGCGAAGATGCTTTTTTTGAAAATGTCGGAGTAATAAAAAAGATGGAAACATCGGCACACTTAATTAATAAAGGCATTTCATTTCGAGCTCCTTTTAGTATTACTAAACTATCGGCAGGTATGTTTTGCCCTGAAGCCATTTTCAAAACCACTTCGCTGCTTTCAGGTGTAATGAACAAAAATTTTGCATCCGGAATTTTTATCAGCAATCGCGAAAAGAACTGAAGCATTTCGTTACCCAAGTACCAGGTACCAATAGACCCGACATAGGAAAGAATGAATGAAGATTTATGCAATCCAAGTTCTGTTTTTTTAGATAAAATTTTATCAGCAGAAATTTTGTTTGAGTCAAATAAATTTAAATCAACACAACAGGGAATTACATCTATGATTAATGGTTTACCAGAATTGATTTTCCAGGTTAGAATTTCTTGCTTCGCATTTTCGGTCAATGAAATAATACTATCCGCCTCAGCTAAAAAATGTTTTTCTTTTTTCTTGAAGTAGTTAAAAATTATTTTGAACAACGGATTTTTCAAATTCCATAATCCGCCTTCCACCCGTTCATCAGCCCAAAATCCTCGCATGTCGAAAATGAATTTCAGTCCGAATTTTTTTTTCAACCGCAATCCAACTAAAGCCGGTATGTAACTACGGCAATGAACTGCTTCAATTTTTCTTTCTTTCAATACGCGAACAGAAAGTTTATAAATTGTACGGATATCCTGAATGGTAGATAATACAGGAGGCTTTTTTGTATAACTGACCGGGTACCAATCGATGCCCGATTCACTCAAGATATTTTGAATTTTGGATTGATCGTTTTTCCGTTCCGGTTTTTCACAACTGATAATTGAAATGCTGTGACCAAGTTTTGATAATCCCTGTAAATATGGAATCACCTGACTTTGCCCGAGCGGGTCGGTCATTCCATCATATGATATATACAGAACATTCAAGGTTGTAGTGAATTAGTTTTTGCATTATGGAACAGGAAAAAACAAACGGAGGATAAACAGGAAAATGAATAAAGGACAATAAAAAATGTTTTTTGATTTTTCTGAAACATTAATTTATAGTTAAACAAGATTCCTTTTAAGCAAATATTTTTCAATCAGAAAACTTAAAAAATAAGCTGCCGGAATCAGCAATAAAATATCCGCGGGTAATAAAAATCGCATCTCAATATTTCTATAAACAAAAGACAGCGATAAATAAGAAAAAATAAAATAGAAAAGAATCAGGTTAAACAGAACTGGAATTTTTTTATTTCTTTGAAAATACAGCAACACTCCCGCAAACCCAATTAAAATAAGTATTGATCGATAACCAAATAATAAAGTAGAAAACAGATTTACCAATCTGCTGGATGGATTATATAAACCACTTTTAAATAAACATTTTTTTAGATTGCTTAATGGAACCCACACATAAAAATTCAGTTGATTATATTGTTTTTGGTTTTGAGTAAGCTCATTAAATAAAATTGAAATTTCTTGTGAGCAACTGCTGTCTTCAGGTAAATAACCGTTTCTGTAGCCAGCATTTTTCATAAAGGCATTAAACCCGAATCCACAATCATGACACATTTGTGCGACTTTATTCAACTTGACTGAATCTTCAGGTATTAAAAATGATGCTTTTGGCCACTCTGCTTTTTCCCCTTTCATTATTTGTGTCATCTGCGGATCCCAGTCGGTTTTAACTGAAAAAATATAATCCCGAAATCCCATAATATCCTTATCCCAACAACCAACAGCGCTTAAATCCTGAGAAAACATTATAGTATCATGTAAAACAAAATTTCTTACTGGCCATAATCCATAAGAAAGAATAAAGGCAAAAGAAAATGGAAGGGCAAATTTTATAAACGCATAAACCGAGTTTCGATAATGAAATAACATGGCCAGTAAGGCTGCCGGAAAAAAGAAAATAATTTGCAATCTGGTAAGCGTTGCAATACCTATGAATAATCCGCTAAAAAAATAATGTGCTTTTAATTTATCGTTTACAAAAAACCAGGTACCCGCTAACAAGAAAAAAACACTGGTTGTTTCGGCATAAATTATTGGAGCCCAAACTATGCTGAATGGATAAAAGGTATAAAGAATTGCTGCGCTGATTGAAAAAATTTTATTAAAGAAAACGCGGTTAACAATTTTATAAATAAGATAAATGCTTGCTGTATCTAATAATAATTGTGCCCAGACAATTAACTTATAGGCAAGCAAAATATTTTTTCCTGAAAGCAAATAAAACAATCCAATAAAAAATGAGTAACCCGGCGGTCGGAAAAAATATCCGGTTGGTTCATTTAAATCAACGGAATAAGTTCCATGTTCAATTAAATTGATAATGCTTGTCACCCAGGTTGTTGTGTCGCCGCCAATACTGAACTCGGCTTTTCCATAATAAACTTTGCCCCCAAAAAAATAAAATAACACGCGAATCAAAAAGCCGAAAAGAATAATTATTGATAAGTGATTGTTTTTAAAAAACTGTTTCATCTGTGATAAATAATTTTTGAGCCGAGTTCAAATGTCGTAAAGAATTTATTTCAATTTGTATTTCCATTAATCATAAATTTCCTGATGAATATTCTTTGAGGAATAGTCCATGGTTTTCAATCTGATTTTTGCTTCATCAATCATTCCGCGCCAGCCGCACAAATAAAAATCAGCCGGTCGTTTATCAGCAAATTCATTTTCATACAATTGGTGAATATGGCCTTTTGCTCCTTTATATTCTGCACTTTCTTCTTTTGATAAAACAAACCGATAATTGAAATGGGGAAATGCTTTTTGAAGTTGTTCCATTTCTTCTCTGAACAAAACATCTTTCATAAATCGGGTTCCGAAAAAGAGAAAAATATTTTTATGTTGTTGATTGGTTTTTTCAAGATGTTGCAGCATGCTTCTGAAAGGAGTGATTCCGGTGCCGGTGCAAACAAAACAAATATCACTTTCAATTTTTTCAGGGAGCAGAAATTTCCCATGTGGCCCTTTGAAATTTATCAGGTCGCCTTCTATAATTTCATTAAATAAATATTCTGAAGCTCTGCCACCCTTCAAATGCATAATCACTAATTCAAAAACATAATTGCCATTTGGCGAAGAGGCGATTGAATAACTTCGTAATCGGTCTTTCGGGTGTTCACCAATTGGTAAATCGAGTGTTACAAATTGACCGGCTTTAAAATCAAATGAATTCCCATCTTGCACCTGTAACCAAAAATGTTTTATATCGGCAGTGAGTTCTGCAATTTTTATCACCTTTGCTTCGTGCCGGTTTTCATTTTTCATTCCACAAATTCAATCGCATAAATGTATAAAAAGCTGTTACTCTTCATAGGCATCCCTGTTTTTGTTTTGCTGTTGCTTTTTCTTTTTCGGTTTTCATTGATGCGTGGAGCCGCAAATTTTTTAATCTGCGAAGATTCAACAGCTCCATCACAAATGCTTTTTGTTTTATCAGGTGCACCTACCGAGCGATCTGCCAAAGCAACTGAAATTTATAAAAATGGTTTCTGCAAAAAATTGGTTTGCACGGGAGCTAATCATCCTCAGGATTTTGCCGCTTTAGGAATTGATTTAACTGAAGCTCAGTTAACCAAAAATGCATTGATTAAATTGACTGTTCCTGATTCCGCAATAACTTTATTAGAAGAAGGAACAAGCACAATGGAAGAATCAGATGCTATATTGAAATATTGTACAGATAAAAAATTGAACAGCATTCAAATCGTTTCGTCAAAATTTCACACGCGAAGAGTGCGAAGTGTTTTCAAAGAAAAGTTCGCTGAAAAAAATATTGAAGTAAAAATTATTGGCGCACCTTCAACCGGATATGAAGAAAATAAATGGTGGGAAAGCGAGTATGGATTAATTGCATTGAACAATGAGTATGTTAAACTGATATACTATTTGTTTAAGTAAGCATCTTAATTTTTGGAAATTGAAAGCCACAGATTCATTCCGCCCTATAAACAATAAACAAAGATTCATTTCGTCTGCTTACTTTTAACCCAATAAAAAAATAAAAACAAATGAACAGAACACTCATTACAGTTGGAATTATTGTCGCCATTATCCTGGTTATTTTTCTATGGATTCGCGGATTTAATAACACCATGGTTGTAAAGAATGAAAACACAGCTAAAATGTGGAGCAATGTGGAAAGCCAGTACCAGCGCCGCATGGATTTATTTACCAATGTGGTAAACACCATTAAAGGATCTGCAGATTTTGAAAAGTCAACACTTGAAGCTGTTATTGAAGCTCGCAGTCAGGCCACAAAAATTACTGTTGACCCGACTAAATTGACTCCTGAATCTATTGAGCAATTTCAACAGGCGCAAAACAGTTTGAACTCATCGTTCAGCAAATTATTATTAGTAGTGGAACAATATCCTGTACTTAAAACCACAGATGCATTCCGCGATTTTCAGGTGCAGATTGAAGGAACCGAAAACCGTATTAACAAAGCGCGCGACGATTTCAACGCCACTATACAGGAATACAATACTTATATCAAGTTGTTTCCCAACAGTTTTTTTGCAAAGATGTTTGGTTACAGCGAGAAAGGATATTTCAAAGCTGCTGCCGGAAGCGAGAAAGCGCCTGAAGTAAAATTCTGATGAGCGCAATTCCTTTTTTCAAGAAAAATATTTTCAGTAAGGCAGAAATTCAGCAGATTGCTGATGCGATAGCTGTTGCCGAGAAAAAAACTTCGGGAGAAATACGCTTGTATCTTGAACCAAAATGCAAAGTGGAGCCATTGCATCGTGCCGAAATTATTTTTCATGAATTGGGAATGAATAAAACGGAAGCACATAATGGTGTGCTTATTTATTTAGCATACACCGATAAAAAATTTGCCATCTGCGGCGATCAGGCGATTTATGAAAAGTGCGGACAATCGTTCTGGGATAATGTGAAGGAAGAAATGCAAAAACATTTTTTGAAAAAAGAAATATTGAAAGGGGTGTTGATAGCCATTGAAATGGCGGGTGATAAACTGCAAACTTATTTTCCTTACGACGGAAAGACGGACAAGAATGAATTATCAGATGCTCCAATTATAAAATGATGAAGAAACTCAGTCTCACCCTGCCCTCTCCCAAGGAGAGGGTAATACAGATGCGAAAATATTTCGCGACTGTTTCTCTTCCCTTTGGGAAGAGATTAAGAGATGGGCTGTTGTTTGTTTTAGTTTTCTTCAGTGCAACAGTTCAGGCGCAGATACCTGAACGACCATCGCCTCCGCGATTAGTAAATGATTTTGCCGGAATGCTGAGTGCCGATGAAGTGGCATCGCTCGAAAAAAAAGTAGTGGATTATGATGACAGCACCAGCACACAAATTGCAATTGTAATTGTCAATAATTTAGACGGCGATGAAGCAGGCAACTATGCTTTTAAGTTAGGCGACAAGTGGGGAATTGGCCGGGCGCAAAAAAGTAACGGTATGTTGATTCTGATTTCGAAGGAAGACCGTAAAGCATTTATTGCCACCGGAAAAGGAATGGAAGGAGCCATTACCGATATACACTGCGATAGAATTGTAGAAAATATTATTGTCCCGAATTTTAAAAACAAAAATTATTACGAAGGACTGAATGGGGCGGTGGATGCCATAATAAAACTGGCGGCCGGTGAATTTGTAAACGATGTAACCAAGGAAAAGAAGCCACCCATTGGATTAATTATTCCAATCATTATTATCATCATCATTGCAATAGCTGCACGAAATAATCGCAACAACAGAGGAGGTGGAGTAGTTGGCGGCGGCGGATGGATGGGCCCATTAATTTTAGGTAGCCTGATGAATAGTGGTCGCGGAGGTGGTGGATGGAGCAGCGGCGGAGGTGGAGGTGGTGGCTTCGGCGGTTTCGGTGGTGGTGGATTTGGCGGCGGTGGAGCGGGAGGCAGTTGGTGAGATGGAAATGAAAAACTAAAATATTGAAATTGAAAAGGCGGAAAATTTTTTCCGCCTTTTTTCATTTGAATGTCTCATCCTGAAATAAGTTGACACAAAAACAACTTATCAAATGGAACTGAAAGAGAATCAACAACAAAGACGAAGTCAACGCGACTACACAATGGGCTTTAAATTAGCAGTGGTTGACGAAGTCGAAAAAGGCGAGCTAACTTACAAGCGAGTTCAAAGCAAGTATGGTATTCAAGGTCGCAGTACTGTATTGGTATGGCTCAGAAAATTAGGTACTTTAGATTGGTCAAAACCTAAAGCACACTTTGTGTCAACACCAAAACAAAAAACACCGGACCAGCGAATCAAAGAGTTGGAGGCAGCTCTGCAGCAAGAGCGCGATAAAAATTTATTGCTCAACACGATTGTAGAAATTGCAGAGAAGCAATACGGAATCAGTATCCGAAAAAAATCTTTCCCCAGGCAGCCACGCAACTCCATCAAACAGGAAAACTAAGTCTGAGTAAATCCTGTCAGCTGTTTGGGTTAAGCAGACAATCGCATTATCAAAAACGAAAACGACAATGCGCGCAAATAGAAATTTGTGCAGAAGTAAAACAACTGGTGCTGAACAAACGAAAGTTCATGCCTCGGTTAGGCACAAGAAAACTTTACTATCTGTTGGAAAAAGAATTCAAACAACAACAACTCAAAGTCGGGCGCGATAAACTCTTCAGTTTCCTTCGACACGAACACTTACTGATAAAACCATTGAAGAACTATACGAAAACAACTTTCTCCAAGCACTGGTTGCACAAGCATCCCAACTTGGTAAAAGGCAGACATGCGCAAGCAGTCGAACGCTTGTGGGTGAGCGACATTACTTATTTGAAAACCAAACAAGGCAATAGTTATCTGTCGTTAGTAACGGATGCAGCGAGCAGAAAAATAATGGGCTATCATTTAAGTTCAGATTTAAAAACAGAAGGAGTTATGCGCGCATTGCAAATGGCATTGCGAAACAGAACTTATCAGCATCCGCTCATCCATCATTCGGACCGTGGACTACAATACTGTGCAGATGAATACCAGCAATTACTTCAAAGAAATAATTTAATTACCAGTATGACTGATGGATACGACTGCTATCAAAATGCATTAGCAGAAAGAATCAATGGCATCTTAAAAACTGAATTCCTGCTGCACACTTATGAGGATATCCATCAGGCAGAAAAAGTAATTGCACAAAGCATATGAATTTATAATTCCATGCGTCCGCACACTTCACTATAAATGAAAACACCTAATCAAGTTCACGCACAAAATAATCGAACAGAAAAAAAATCCTCCAAACCTTTGGAGGGTTTGGAGGATTTTTTTTCTTCGCACTTGCTTTAAATAACAGTCAACTTATTTTAGGGCGACTCAGAAAGTAAAATTTACAATTCACTATTTACAATTCACATTATTTATTTTACAAAAGTCATTTCATCAATTAACCGTTGTGCACCCGCATACTTATCAATGATGAACATTACATATCGAATGTCAACCGAAATGGTGCGCTTTAATATCGGGTCAAATTCAAAATCGCCGGTCATGGCTTCAGAGTTTCCATCAAATGCAATTCCGAGCAATTCGCCATTGCCGTTTAACACCGGGCTGCCGCTGTTTCCGCCGGTAATGTCGTTGTCGGTTAAAAATGCAACCGGCACATCTCCGTTGTAAGCATACTGTCCGAAATCTTTTTTCTCATACAAGTCTTTCAGTTTTTTCGGCACAATGAACTCCTCGTTTTTCGGATCTTCTTTTTGCATAATACCGGTAAGTGTGGAATACCAGCTGTAATGAACTGCATCGCGCGGATCGTAATCCATCACTTTACCGTAAGTCATTCTGATGGTGCTGTTGGCATCGGGATAGTATGCCGTGTTGCTGTTCATCATTCGCATTCCCTGAATGTAAGATCGGTTATCAGCCTTCACTGCGCTACCCAACGACATGGCCGATGGAAACTGCGCTGTGAATGCCATCACTTTTTTAGCAAATAAAAATCCGGGGTCTTTATCGAGTGTTTTAGCTGATGGTTTTGCAAGAAACGCATTCACCTTATCGGCTGAAATGAAAATGCTTTTTGTAAAAATATCAGCAGCAAAACTTTTAAACGATGCATCCAATGTGGCTCCCTTGTATTTTGCAGTAATGTCGGTAATAAATGTTCCCTGCTTTTCGGCCGGCACACCTTTGCTGAATGCATGCAGGTAAGCAACTAAAACTTCCTGATCGGCAGGCGCAAAATAATTGGTGAACTGATCAATAGTGTTGTTTTTTAATTTGGCTACCAACTCATCGCGCTTGGTTGCATCAATGGGTTCAGTAGTCAATACATTATAAAGATCAGCAAAGCGGCTTGCAAAACCTGCAACACCAACCGACAATAAATTGCTGCCATAAATAGTTGGTAAATTATTTGGGCGGAATTCATCGTACTTTTTCTTTAATGCAGGCAACACTTTGCTGTACACGCTTTTCAAACTGTCGTTGGTTAATCCATTAATCCAATTGGTGAAAGCAGCTTCTTCTTTTTGTTTTTTATTATAGAGTGGTTCTGAAATGGCAAACCCGATTTGCCCTTTAAATAATTTCCATACATTGGCCACACTTGCATATTCACTCGCCAACATCAAACGGGTTTTATCATCAGCATCCATGTATTTTTTCATGATGGCTAATTTCTCTTCCCACATGCCTACTAATGCAGGATAAGTTTCTTTCAATGTTAAATCAATGGCATAACTGCTGAGGTAGCGATTGGTGCGACCGGGAAATCCAACAATCATTGCGAAATCATTTTTATTATATCCTTTCAACGAAATTTTCAAAAACTTTTTTGGATGATACGGAACATTCTCAGCATTGTACTCGGCAGGCTTGTTATCCTTATCACAATAAATACGGAACATGCTGAAGTCGCCGGTGTGGCGCGGCCACATCCAGTTATCAGTATCTCCACCAAATTTTCCGATGGATGATGGTGGTGCACCAACCAAACGAATGTCTTTAAAAGTTTCGAAGACAAACAGATAGTATTCAGAACCACGATACATTTCTTTTACATCAGCATTATAATGAGTTCCTTCAATTGCTTTTGTCGAAATTTCTTTCATGGCTTTTGAAGCGGCAGTTTCACGCGCTTGTCCATCCAATCCTTTAATGGCTGCTAAAACTTTATCGGTTACATTTTCCATTCTTACTAAAATGGAAATGAACATTCCCGGATTTGGTAATTCATCTTTTCGTGTGGCTGACCAAAAACCATCAGTAAGGTAATCGTGTTCCACAGTGCTGTGATCGGTGATTGAGCCATAACCGCAGTGGTGGTTGGTTAATATCAATCCATCGGGTGATACAATTTCACCGGTGCATCCGCCATTGAACCAAACAATGGCATCTTTTAACGAAGCAGTATTTTCATTATAAATTTCGTCGGCAGTTAAATGCAAGCCGAGCAGTTGCATGGCTTCCATGTTGTATTGTTTCACCATCGATAACAGCCACATGCCTTCATCAGCACGAAGGAATGCGGGTGATAGGCCAAGAAAAATAAGGAGAGTGAGAACGGATTTCTTCATGTGTGTTTTATCTTTTTTTAGAGTGGCGCAAATGTAAACAGGCAGTTTACTTTTTAAATTAAAAGTGAAAATTAAAAGCTGAATTAATCACCATCATCAAAATAATTTCCTGTTTCTGAGAATCGATTTTCATTCCGGTTCAAAATGACCAATGACTTTTACAGAACCTATCTTGTGATTGATTCTTTTATTTGTAACTATGAAAATCAGGTTTTCATTTAATGGATTGATGTGGTTACTGGCAATAACTGCTTTTACATGGTTAATTGTTTTCCCATTATTTCAGTTAGGAATGTTTACTGATGGATTGTTGTATGCATCCATCGCCCGGAATTTTTATACAAGTCAGGGAACCTGGTGGAACATTTACAGTCATGAACCAACCGGAATAATTTTTCATGAACAGCCGCCGCTTGTTTTCTGGTTGCAGTCTTTTTTCTTCAGCTTGTTTGGAGATACCGTTTACCCTGAGCGGATTTATTCTTTTGTATTAATTGTACTATCAGCATTTACAATTATAACATTATGGAAAGAACTGAATCATGAAATTAAAAAAGCATGGCTACCGGTTATTTTATGGCTGAGTATTTATGCTGTTCAGTTTTCAGCAATAAATAATGTAATAGAAAACACATTGCAGTTTTTCGATTTGCTTTCAGTGTTGTTTTTATTCAAAGCAATGAGAAATAAAAATATGTTTCTTAATATATTTCTCGGATTGTTTTTTTTATTTCTTGCTTCCATGTCAAAAGGAATTCAGGGATTGTTTCCAATTGCTGTTCCGGTTTGTTATTGGATTGCTTTCAGAATTTCTTCTGCTAAAAAATCAATTGCCATTACTTTTTTTCTGATAGCAGCGATGACCGGAATTTATTTTTTAATGATTCAATCACCGGAAATTCTGGAAAGTTATAAAGCGTATTTCGCCAGTCGTTTTCCCGGATTCCCGAATACACCGCATGCGAATACTCATTACCGGGTTCAATTATTTTTTGAATTACTGGTTGAATTGCTTCCTCCGATAATTTTATGCATTGCAGTTTTCCTTTTCATAAAAAGGAAACTGAGAATTAATATTCCAGTTGCTTCCGAACAAAAAAGAATTTCGTTTTTCTTTTTATTAACTGGCTTATGTGCTTCGCTTCCACTGATGATTTCGTATGAGCAAAGGTTTTTTTACCTCACTACTTCAATGCCCTACTTTGTTCTGGCGCTTTCCGTTTTGATTGAAAAATATTTCTATCAACTTTCCATTTACGCTCAAACTAAAATTCAAAGCGTAAAAAAAATCAGTTTCATTTTATTGATTGGAATAGTTTCAGGAATAACTGCAACATTTTTATTTGCCGGAAAAATTACACGAGATAAGGAATTGCTTTCTGATGTTTTTAAAATCGGAAATAAAATAAAAGATGAAAACCTGATTGATATTTCTTCAGGCGGATGGAATAACTGGGCCGCTCACATGTATTTCCGCAGGTATTTTAACATTGAATTTGTAGCCGGAACCAGCGGTCACACTTTTTATCTTCATCCAAAAAAAGAAGGAGCATTCAATTCACCCTATTATAAAAAAGTAGAATGGGATTCTGAGTATTATGATGTGTATGAAAGAAAATAATTTCTAATAATCTTCTTTATAAAGGAACGGACACTTATAGCTGTTGATAGTAAATGAGAATCCGAGACCGAAGAAAAAATAATTATCTTTTTTAATGTCTCCTCTGTATTTATTGGTTGCACCAACCGGTTGCCCGCCTAATTCCAAAGAGCGGTCAGATAAATTTACAGTAAGCGGCCCCGATTCATTTTGCAAAATCAATTTGTCGGGATATACGGTTGATACATCATCAAGGTAATCAGTAAATGTTTTTCGAACTGCGCCTTCGCCAAACAAACTTAAATTTTTTGAAACCCTCCACTTGAACCCACCGCCTATAACCCAGAATGGTTTAGTGAGTTTGTAGGGATCATTTGCACTGTATTCCGGATATCCCTGCCCTTCAGTTCCAACAGGTTGCAAATGAAAAACAGTGTTCCCGTACTTTGTTTTCGGGTCAAATCCGAACAAACCAAAGCCCAATAAAAAATAAGGAGAGTACTTCATTTTCGGATTGCGTGATGAATAATTCATAAAATTAAATTCTCCCTGAATTTCTGCTTCCCAAATAGATGAATAGAAACTTAAATTCCGTCGTTGTTCAAAATAGAAATTCGATGCAGAGTCCATTCCTTTCACACCTCCATATGAAAATGAAAGTTTTGCAGCCAAACGCGAATCAAAATTATATCGGGTGTAAACTCCTGCTACCGGCTGAGTATATCTAAAACTGGTGTTGGTATTAAGGTCGCCGAAATAAGTGCTGCCACCTATCCATGTTCCAAACTCATATCGCTGAGCATGAGACAACAATGGAATAAGGCAAATGCCGAAAACTATTTTTAAAAGAAACCTGAATTGCAAAAAATGTAAATTTTCTTGTAGAAGTGTTCAATAACGAAGTTGTTTAACGAATATTTTCTGAAGAGGTTCACTACAAATATAGGTTTCATTTTTTACTAAACCGTTTCAACCTTACTGTTTTTTATTTCGTGATTATTTCTTTACATCATTTTTTTTGATTTTAAGAGAGAAAATAAAATAACAACAGATTTTCAATCATGACGCTTTTTCATATGCCGGGAATAACAGTAAGTTTCTCCGGTAATAAGTTATTTAATGCGATTCAACAGATAGAACAATTTCAAATTGTAACAAGAATGGTTTATTTCTGATTTTTAATCCATTGTTGAATATTAGATTCAAGAATTGCCAATGGCAAACATCCGTTTTTTAAAACCTGATTATGAAATTCAGCATAACTGAATTTTTCGCCCAATTGTTTTTGTGCTTCGTTGCGCAAGGCAATAATTTTTAATTGTCCTATCTTGTAAGCAAGGGCTTGTGCCGGAATTGCCATGTATCGTTCCACCTCACTTGTTACATCTGCTTCACTCTCTGCTTCGTTTTCCAGACTGTAAGCAATAGCCTGTTCTCTTGTCCAGCCTTTTAAGTGCATGCCAACATCAACTACCAATCTTAATGCGCGATGCATTTCTTCACTAAGATTTCCGAATTTCTGAATCGGGTCGGTGTATAAACCAACTTCTTTTCCTAACGATTCGCTGTATAATGCCCAACCTTCGCCATATGCACCATACCAAATAAATCGCCTGAAATCAGGGAGGTCTTTGTTTTCCTGCTGTATTGAAATCTGAAAATGATGGCCGGGTATGGCTTCGTGTAAAAACAAAGTTTCCATAGCAATTGAATTAAATTTGGTCGCATCTACAATAGGCACATAAAATATTCCGGGACGGCTACCATCAGCAGAACCCTGCTGGTATTCAGCACTGGAAGAAGCAGCACGGAATTTTTCAGTCTCCTGAATTCGAAACGGAGATTTTGGTTGCACACTGAACATTTTATTAACCATTGGTTTCTCGGTTTCATAAATTTTCCGGAAGCCCTGAATTACTTCAGAATCCGTTTTGAACGGGAAATATTTTTTATCGGAGTTTACAAAATGAAAAAACTCTTTTAGTGTTCCTTTAAACCCCAGTTCATTTTTTATGTTCTCCATTTCATCCCGGATTCTTGCCACTTCTTTTAGTCCAAGGTTGAATATTGAATCAGCTGTTAAAGTTGTGGTTGTCCATTGCTTCGCTAAAAAATTATAATAATCTTTTCCAAATGAAAGTGCATTGATACCGGTTGATGCTCTGCATGCAGGAATATAGGTTGTATTAAAAAAGTCATACAATTTTTTATACGCCGGAATTAATTCTTCCGAAATTGTTTTTTCATATTCAGCAGTCAGTTTGTTTTTATCAGTTTCAGAAAACGAAGTTGGAAATTTATCAACCGGTAAATGGAAAATACTTTTATGAATATCACTCACAATCATATCTTGTAACTGAGGTAAAACTTTTTTTGCAAGTACTTGGGGCAGTGTAATATTTTGTTGTATGCCTCGCTTCATATTTTCAATTGCAGTGTCGCACCACGGTACAAAACGATGGGCGCGCATCAAAAAATTTTCGTAATCTTTAACTGTTTCAAAAGGCTGTATTCCACTCCCTGCTCCCAATTGCCCCATGGTAATTGATAAACTCCAGAACTGATTTACAGGCATTAAGTGATCCGGAAATTTCAATGCTATAATATTCATTTTCAAATCCCACTGAAGAATATCGAAACTGGTTTGATTGTTTTCGTTTAAAGAATTCCTGTCAAATAAATTCAATGAATCAAGAGTGGAGGCATAAAAATGATTTAGAGTGTCGCGAAAAGATTCGGTTATATTATTCGGCAATAGATCATCAAACCGGTGATCACCATTCGAAGTCGCCTCCAAAGGAAAAAAATGAAGTCTGTGTTCATAATAACTGCTGAATAATTTTTGAATACCTGCATCTGAATTATTTTGTTTTGTGTTTTCTTCAATACCAGAAGAACAGGAAATAAAAAAAGAGAGTATTAAAAAAAGCAGAATGTTTTTCATATTGCATTTTGATTGGAAACAATATTATAAACTTCTGTTCTGGTTTTTAATAAAATGATATCACCAACTGAAAATTCATTTGAAACGGTAAGAATATTTCAAACTAAGCGGAGCAAATACAGCTACCCGTAAATTTGTTGCTTACCTTTAGCAGGTCAAATTTTAATTATAATGAAAACTGTTTTTAGAAAAAGTTTAATCAGCATTTTGTTATTGTTCGCGGTTCAATGCAACTTCGTGTATTCGCAAATAAATGTAACTTCGAGTGTAACTGCATTACAACTTGCTCAGGCTTTAGTTGGTCCCGGCGCGATTGTGCTAAATCCTCAGGTTAATGGCAATCCATTGGCATATGGGGTGTTTAATAATGCTTTAACAACAGGCATCGGCTTTGATCAAGGCATTATCTTAACATCAGGATGGGCTAATATCCCAAGCACAAATACAACTTCTGCGTTTAGCCATAATCTTGGCCTACCTGCTGATCCACTATTAACTTGGGCTGGGACCGGTTATGATGCATGCCGATTTGAATTTGATGTTGTAGCTTATGATTCAACCCTCAGTTTTCAATATGTTTTTGCCTCTGATGAATACAATACTTTTGTCAGCCCTTTTTCTGCTATAAATGATGCATTTGGTTTTTATATAAGTGGTCCTGGAATAGTTGGGCAACAAAACATTGCCTTACTGCCTAATGGTGTTCAGGTAACGATGCAAAATGTAAATTGTGGAGCAAATCCAACTTATTATATATGCAATGATCCATATGCTCCAAACAGTGGTGGTTGTAGTGGTTCACCGCAATGTCCTGCTTCTGCCGCATCAACAATTTTTGAATACAATGGTTATACAACCCTTTTAACTGCACATGCAGATGTTACACCTTGTGATACCTTTCATTTGGTTTTAGTTATTTCTGATATGGGTGATGGAGCTTGGGATTCAGGAGTTTTAATTTCAAACCTGGTTGCCGGCACCGAAGTTTTTACTACGGTAAGTGATTCACTTCCTGGCTTCGAAACAAATTCATTATTGGAAGGATGTACAACCGGACAAATAACTTTAAAAAAACAATCGATATCTAACGGTGGAACCTGTTCAATTATTGATACTTCAAATTGCGCCACTGATTCACTCTGTTATCAGGTTATCACAAGTGGAAATGCAATAGAGGGAATAGACTATGTTGCGTTAGATGATACCCTATGTTTTGGAACTGATTCAGTTTTGTATATTGATATAATTCCGATAGCAGATGGAATTTTTGAACCGGGAATTGATACTATTATTATTGATTTTATTCCAATTGCAGATACAACCAACTGTCCGGGAGCTGCATTGCTTCAGTCAATACGGGTAAAATTCTTTTTAATAGATCAACAATTATTTACTGTTCCTTCTACTATTCTGTGTTTTGGACAATCGTATGATTTAATCACAAATTCAAATTTGCCTGATATAAATTGGTCTCCTCCAACAGGGTTATCCTGCACCAATTGCTTATCTCCAACTGCAACTCCTGCAACATCAACTCTCTATACAGTTACAGCCGCTCTTGGAAATTGCATGCTTTCGCAAAGCGTAATGATAGATGTAGATTTTCCACAGCAAATTGTTGCAAGAAACGATACAGCAATGTGCTTGAATGACACGGTTCAATTAAATGTATCTGGAGTTACAAATTATATATGGGCACCTGCAAATTCATTATCAAATGCGAACATCTCAAATCCGCTTGCGTTCCCAACTGCAACAACCACTTACACAGTTACAGGTATCAGTCCTTGCGGCATCTCTTATGATTCTGTTATAGTAACCGTTCATCCACTTCCGGTAGCCGATGCATATCCTGATACTTTTGTTTGTCCGCTTGACTGCACAACACTTTATGCAAGCGGAGGAGTGAGTTATTTCTGGGTTGGGTTTGGAGATATTACTCCGAACACCGGAACTCAGGTTGTAGTGTGTCCACCTGCAGACTCTACTATTTATATGGTTATTGTAACCAATGAGTTTGGATGCCTCGATACTGCCTATACAGCAGTTGAATTTTATCCTTATCCTCAAGCATATGCAGGACTTGATGTTACAATTCATTTGTATGATAGCATTCAGCTCTATGCTTCAGGCGGCGTCACTTATTCATGGGATCCATCATATGGATTAAGCGATACAACTATCGCCAATCCGTGGGCTAACCCCGAAGTGTCAACGCAATATCATGTTGTTACAACCAATGCCAATGGCTGCGTAAACGAAGATTCAATCTGGGTTTATGTTGACGATGAACCTTATTGCTATCTGCCAAATGCATTTTCACCGAATGGTGATGGGATTAATGATTTGCTGAAAATTATTTATCAGGGAGTGTTTTTTCTTGACGACTTCAGAATTTACAATCGTTGGGGAGAAATGGTTTTTCAGACAAGCGATTTGAAAAAAGGTTGGAACGGACTGTATAAAAATGAATTTGCACCTATTGGCGTTTATGTTTATTACATTGCCGGTCATGGACATCGAAATCAAAAAGTCTCGATGAGAGGAAATGTAACTTTAGTTAAATAGCAAACATTCAATTAAAAATTCTTTTCATTTTTTAATTTCAGTTTATGCTTTGATAGTTGATTTTTGCACTTGATTTTAAAAAATAATGATTGTTGAAAAAAAAATCTAAAATGAAATTGAAGAATAACATCAAATCTTATTTGATAATAACATTAATGATTGCGAACTGTTTTAAATCAACAGCTCAGATAAATACAAATACAAGTGTAACAGCCCTGCAATTAGCTCAGGCTCTGGTTGGTCCAGGCGCTACCGTTTTAAATCCGGTAATTACAGGTGCATTTGGTTCTTATGGAACTTTTGCAAACGGGAGTTCTACTAATATTGGAATTGATCATGGAATAATTTTAACTTCCGGTACAGCTACGCTTCCAAATACTAATACTATGGCAAGTTTTGGGGCAAGCAACGGAGCTCCTGGTGACCCTCTTCTTGCTTTTGCCGGAACCACTAATGATGCATGTCGTTTTGAATTTGATGTTGTTGCTTATGATTCAATTTTAACTTTCAATTATGTTTTTGCCTCGGATGAATACAATGATTATGTAAATTCTATAAATGATGCATTTGGGTTTTTTATTAGTGGTCCAGGTATTGTTGGGCAACAAAATATTGCTGTTGTTCCCGGAACTTCAACTCAAATTACTATCAATAATGTGAATTGCGGGTTAAATGGTTCGTACTATGTTTGTAATGATCCATGGGATCCATTAGGTGGTGGTTGCACAACCCAATGTCCGACTAATGCAGCTCAAACTACTGTTGAATATGACGGATTTACTACCTTGCTGACAGCACAGGCAAATGTTATGGCTTGTGATACTTATCACTTGGTTTTAGTTATTGCCGATGTAAGTGATTTTATTTTTGATTCAGGCGTTATGATTGCGAATCTATTAGCAGGTACGGTTGTCTATCAAAATGTTAGCACACCAATTCCAAATTACCCGACCAATTCTATTGTTGAAGGATGTACCACAGGTGAAATACAAGTAAAGAAAATATCGAATAGCGGTCCATGTGGAGTTATTGATACATCCGGCACCTGCCAACTTGATACTGTATGCTATCATATTGTAACAAGCGGAAATGCCATAGAAGGAATTGACTATATAAGCTTACCCGATACTGTTTGTATTTCAGCATTGGATAGTGTTTTTTATCTGAACATTGTTCCAATTTCCGATGGAGTTTTTGAACCACCTTTTGACACTATTATAGTTGACTTATATCCAATTCTTGATTCATTAGATACTGCAAACTGTTCGGGCGCTGCTTCACTTATTGCACTGCATGCCATGTTTTTATTAATGGATCCCGTTTTACAAGCATCACCAGATGACACAATATGTGAAACCCAGTCAACTACTTTAAGTGCGGTTACAAATCTTCCGAATATGATTTGGACACCTGCTGGTTCTTTATCCTGTTCGAATTGTTCATCACCCGTTGCTTCTCCACCTAATACCATGCAATATACAGTTCAGGCAAGTTTAGGCTCCTGTACTTTATCTGACAATGTATTAATAACTGTTTCAACCGTTCCAATAGTTAATGCAGGAGCTGATGTGTCTATTTGTCCAGGTAAATCAATTGGACTTAATGCTACAAACGCAACTACTTTTATTTGGCTTAATCCGGGTGCTTCTTCGTTAAGCGATCCGAATATTCCCAATCCAATTGCTACTCCAACTGTTCAAACAACTTATATTGTTCAAGGCAGCGATAATTTATGTGGTACAACAACTGATACTGTTGTTGTTTCAATTTATCCTGAACCAACCATTATAGCCGGTCCTGATACTTCAATTTGCCCAAATAATTTTGTTCAGCTTTTTGTTTACGGAGGTGTAAGTTATAATTGGTCAGGAACCGGATTAAATAATAACGACATACAATTTCCTCTTGCCTTACCTGTATCGTCAACAGAAATTTATGTTGTTACTGCAACTGATATAAATGGATGTATTGATACTGCGCAGGTTACTGTTCATGTTTATGATGAGCCAATGGCCAATGCCGGTATTGATGTTGAAATATTTTTATTCGACAGTACTCAGTTAAATGCAAGTGGTGGTGGGTTTTATTCCTGGTCTCCAACAACCGGATTAAACAATCCCAATGTTTCCAATCCGGTTGCCAATCCAACTGTAACAACCATGTATATTTTGACTATGACAACAGCAGATGGATGTGTGGATATGGACACAGTTTTTGTTTTGGTAAATGATGAACCTATTGTTAAAGTGCCCAATGCTTTCTCTCCAAATGGTGATGGGCATAATGATTATTTAAGAATAATTCGGTTGGGTGTTTTCGATTTAACTTATTTGAAAATATTTAATCGCTGGGGTGAAATTGTTTTTGAAACACGAACACTTTCAGGTTGGTGGGATGGAAATTATAAAGGGCAGCCTTGCGAAGTAGGTGTTTATTCATTTATTTTAGTTGGAGAAGGCTATGGCAACAACCATATTGAAAGAAAAGGAAATATTACTTTGGTGAGATAATTTTTATCTTCTGATAAATTTAAAAAAGGCGTTAGAAAATTTCTAACGCCTTTTTTTTATCTCCTTTGATTTAAATATTTAAACATATCAATAACAGTTTCTTGCAAAGAATATTTTTGTATCCATCTTGTTTCGGTTTTCAGTTTTGTTGAGTCGCCATAAATTATTGGCTCATCGGTAGGTCGAAAAAGAGTTGAATCCGAATCGAGAATAAATTTTCTATCGCATACTTGTTCAATTATTTCTATTACCAATTGCATGGAGTAAACTTTTTCGCCGCTTATGTTATATGCTTCGCCTGCAATTCCCTTTTCAGATAATAAAACCAATGCCGAAACCAAATCGCGCACATCGGTAATGGCACGAAGCGAAGAAAGATTTCCTACTCTGAGTTTTTCTGTTTTGCCATGAATGATGTCAAATGCGCGTTGTACAAAATCGCTTACTGCATCATTGGTTTTTCGCGCACCAGTTGTGTTAAATATGCGGGCGCGAATGCCTGAAATTCCATGCCCCTTATAGTATTGATAAGTAAGTAAGTCTTGTGCAACCTTGCTTACACCATACGGATGCAATGGCAGAAGTTCAGCATTTTCTTTTATCGGAACATTTTCAGGAGTAAGTGAAGCACCATACTCAGCACTGCTGCATGCAACTACTACTGTTGGATTGTATGCAGCATCAAGTTTTCGGGCCGAGATAATTGCTTCAAATAAGTTAATGGTTCCATTGGCATTTATATCCATGGTTTCAACAGGGCGAAGCCAACTGACCGTTGGAAAACTTTGTGCCGCAAGGTGAAATACTTTTGTTGGTTTGAATTCATGAATTATTTTTTCAACCGCTTCGGCATGCCGAACATCAAGTTCAATTGGAAGACACAAATCAACTATGTCGTTCAAATTTATTGTTGGATTAAAATAGGTGCCAATCAAAAATTCTTTTTTCACTTTGCCTGAATAATATTCGAGCAAATGCGATCCAACCATGCCGGCAGTACCGGTAATTAAAATGTGTTCGTTACTCATTCAATGATAATGTATATACCTCTTTAATTTTTTCACCGATCAGTTTCCAGGAAAATTGTTCGTCGGCCGTTTTTTTTGCAGCGAGTCTTAATTTTTCTGCTCCTAAATTGTCTGATAATAATGTTAACATTTTACTGCAAAGGTCTTCATGATTTTCTGTTTGAAACAATATTCCATTTTCGCTATCAATAATAATGTCTTTAAAAACAGCTAAGTCACTGGCAATAATTGCGGCGCCATAATCCAGAGAACGAATTAAAACTCCACTCGAATATATTTTTCGATAAGGAAGCACCACCACATCGGTGGCTTTAAAATAATAGGGTATGCTATCATTAGGAATGTATTCTAACCTTAAAATACAATCGTCTTCCATTTTATTTTCTTTGATAATGGCAAGAAATTCCTCTTCTTCCATCTTCCAGGTTTGTCCGGCTATCAACAATTGAACATTTGCATTTTTTTTTCGAAGTAATGCAAATGCTTTTAACAACACATCCAATCCCTTCACCTTTTTAATTTGACCAAAAAAAAGAATCAATTGCTTCTCTGCCGGAAGGTTTAGTTTTTTCCGTGCCTCTGAAACCGAACATTTGGCTGAATATAAAAAATCAGAATCGCCATGGGGTACTTTATGAATATGATCCGGCGGAAAATGTTTAAAATATTTTTCGAGTGATTTTTTTGCAAAATCAGAGTGCACAATAATGCGGTCAATGAGTTTCTCAAATTTTAAATACTTAGTTGAATTGATAGTTGCCCCGTATTTCTGAAAATCTTCGACATCGTGTATAGTGGTAATAATTTTAAAACCATTGCGCTTAAACAATTGAAGAATTAATAATTCAAGTCGAGAGAAGTGATAAATATTTGCGTGAAGCACATTGTACTTTTTTGCTTTTGCATCGCGCAATGAATTAAAGATTGCTTTGACAAACCTGATTCCCCGGATGAGTTTAAAATCATTTCCATAAATCCGATGAAAGCTTTTTACTGTTGGAAATGTAAAAGGGAATTTTTCATCCATGTGTGTTTCATCGCATGTATAAAATGTTAATTCAACGCCGGCATCAGTTGCGGCTTTGCACAATCCGAAATCATAAAATTCATTTCCACGATGACCGCCAATCGGTTCAACAAATGCAACTTTTATTTCTAAGTCATTCATGCCATTTGCTTAAATTCCGGTTCAATAATTTTTCCAGTTTCATTATATCAGGTTTATAAAATTCATTTAAAAATTTTATTGTTTTTTCTTCAACAGGCGCTTTCTTTTTTGTTAAAATAATTTCAAGAATATACAATTGTATTTTTTTCGGTAATAAATTTTTCATCATCAATCTGACTTTTTTAAAACGATAAATAAACCTGAACACACTGTTTCGCGGCGTGGCAAATGGGTTGTGGGTTTTATCGAGATTTAATTTTACTGTTTCATCAATTTCTAAAAACCGATAAAGCCGGTTAATTTCTTTTTCTGTAGTATTCTTAAAATCATCAAATAAAATTACCAGCACTTTTTCAGTTCCAAAAACATCCATGTATCTTTTCACCTGTTCATAATACAATCCTAATAAAATGAACTGCTGATAAAATAAATTTTCCAGAGGGGTTCTGTTTTTATTGAAAATTATTTTCTCAAAAGATGTATTTACATATCCCAGTTTACAATCCATTTGATAGTGTGAATATGCCCGCTCTACAGGATTGCGCAGCAGGATGATGATGCGTGCATCGTGAATTTTATTTTTTATTAATTGAGGAACTGCTTCGTAAAAAAGATACGAAACACTTGCTTCGCCAACCGCTTTTTTGCCGTCGCTATTTTCAAATAATTTTTTGTAATCGTTCCAGTTGCTGATGCCCCGTTCTTTATAATACAAATCCTGTTTTACGGCTGATTCATATGAAAAATAATTGGTTTCCTTAATAGGCGACATAAATACATCGGGGTGTGCATCCAGATAGTGATAAAGCGAGGTGGTTCCGGCCTTTGGTGCACCAACTATAAAAAAATTCGGCAGCATTAATGGTTCCGGTTGTTCAGTTTGCATTTAGTTTTATATATCCCACACTAAAGCCGGGCAATATCAACTGCTCATTACAGGTTTTTTCTGCCTGCCAGAAACACGACACGGCAATTTTATATTGTTTAAAGAAATTTGTTTTACCAAATCCGGCATAAGTTTTTTCACCGGATAAATAACAAATTTTGAAGTCGGTATTTTTTATTGATTTATCATTCAGAAAAGTTTTGGAAACATTCAATTCTCTGCCTGACTTATTAATGAAATAAATAAATAATTCGTTGCTTGCTTTTGAATAATAAGATTCAAAATGAATGTTGCGGTCTGTTTCAATCACATTATTATCCTTCACAATGATTTCAGTTTTCTGTTGGTCTAAAGAGTACATTTCTTTAATTAACAGATGAGCAAAAAAGCTTGTCCGCCTGATTAAAGTATCACTTTCAGGATCGCGGTAAGATTCACTTGGTTGATTGGTGGTTAGCAAAGCTGCAGCTAAATATCCGCCATCAAGGTTATGATATGTGGCAATATCAATCATGTTATTATGCTTATAATTCAGATCATTTAATTTCAGATAATATTCAACAATAAACATTGCCTGAAACAAAGTGTTGCCGTAAATTCCTTTTGTTCCTCCAATAGCAATATTCCATTCGGTGATCCACATTTTGCGGTTTGAACCAAAAGTTTTTAAATAATAGTCAGCTGATTCACTCATAAATTTATCAATGTTGGAATTAAATTCATCACCGGCGCAGTTGAATATTGCATCCAGACCTGATTGTGTATTTTGGCAAGAAAAGGGGAGGTAATAATGAACAATAATTGCATCGTACCATTTCTGGTTTTTTAATTCTTGATTCCAGTTAGAAAAAAAATTATCGAAACCGTTGCTTTCATTGTCGTCATAAATTTTTCCATACGGTGCAGCGCAGGCTCCAACAGGAATTTCAGGAAAATATTTTTTAATCGAATCAGAATATGGAATGCATATAGAAGAATATTTTCCAACGGTAGGAAAAACAGCTCTTAGTTGTTTCAAGTATGGTTCTCCTCCTAATTCAATGCCGATAACTTTTACTCCGTTTTTTTTAAAGAATCTAATTTGATCGAGCATTTCACGGGGCGATGCTGTTAAAATATTACCAACTAATAACACATCTGAATTTGTTCGTTTTGCAAGCTCCACTAATTGATCAATGTAGCGAACCTTTAACTGACTTTGAATTTTAAACCGTCCTTGCTTTTCGTATTTATCAGCTGCTATTTTGTTAACAGAGGCAACTTCTGATTTTATGTATCCATAACCTTTTGCATCCCAATGGCAATAGGCCCATTCGCCTCCGCCGGGCCATCTGAGTATATTAGGGTTTAATTGCTTTTCATATTTTATAAAGAATGGGTTTAACACATTCATTCTATCAAAAAGATTTGAAACAGCCATTCCGTACAATCGCGAAACAACGGGTGGTTTTAATTGATCTGTTTTTATTTCAAGTGAAATAAATTTTTGTTCCTTTTTTTCATGTCCGCTTTTAGTGTTTTTTCTGGGAAGAGTAAATAACCCGAGGCATAAAAAAACAAGTGAAATGAACAGTAATCTTTTAACCAAGTTCATAATTTTTCTCAGGTTGATTTTCGATGTAGTAGTAAAAGTAGATTAATGCAATCAATGTAAATGTTACACCCGGCCCGGGTGGAAAATAAGTACCCCCGGTAGGAATAGAACGAATCCAATAAAACAACATGTAATATTTACAGGCTTGAAAAAAAACATCATTTCTATTTGTTTTAATTTTTCTAATCCAGGTAATTAATTTAATGAAAACAAGCTGAATGGCGGTTACACCTATAATACCATATAAAAAAACTGAACCAACAATACCTATATCTGATGGAAAAAACCGCCCGTAATAAGTTTGCGGGTTTCCTGCCCAGTGATTGCTCCAGTTGCCATTTCCAAAAATTATGGTTATTGGTTTCCGAATCCAAAACAAACCTGAAATTATAATCTGCTTAATTCTGGCATCGGCCGATGATTCGCCTACTTTTTCTCCCTGAATCACCTCAAATACATTGGTATACATTTCATTTAACCTGAAAATAATATCGGGGCGAATTAAATAAATTAATATAAAAGCCATTGCCAAAGTGCTGGTTAATGATATGAAATAGAAAAATTGTTTTTTACTCGAAAGATTTAAAAAAAAATACAAGCCTGCTGTACCTAATAATGAAAGTGTTAATGCCCGTTTCTGAAAAATTAAAAATATATAACTGAAAAATATTATCGAAAACAAAAGATACTTCCATGAATTTGTTTTAAAAAAAATAAATAAATAAAATAAAAATGCAAACGCTAAAAAAGCTATATCGAATGTAAAAGTACAGCCGCCCTTAGCTGTATTGCAGGTGACAAAAACAGCTTCTTTAAAATGATTGGGATTAAATAAAATATCTGCCAGTAAATATATAGTCAATTGTATCCACGCTAAGTTCAGCATCACATCCCTGATCATGTGAAGTGATATGTTTCGCGTTTTTAATTGATAGAAAATAAATATTCCTGCAATTATAAAAAGCCATGAACGATCGGTGCCTAAACCATATAACAGTGGTTGCTTCCAAAATATGAACGAAACAATGGCAGAGTATACTGGCATTAAAAAAGCAAACCCAAGTGAAATTCTTTCAAAGGCATTAAATTTTTTTCCGCTTGAAAGTTTATCGATAATATAAAAAATGATAAACAGCAGCAGAAAAACTAGCAATACCATTTCATAATATACAACTGTAAACATTAATGGTGAACGACCTAATGATTGAAATATCGCAAGTAAAAAAAATCCCAGCCACCATTGTTTTAATGCAACATTTACTTTGAATTTTGGCAATCGTAATTCAGTATAATCAGTCTGTTTTATTAAGCTGTTGTTTTCAATATTCAATTCCTGATTTTTTTAAAAAATTATTGATGGGCAAAAATCTATTTTCTTTCCTGAAGTTTTTTATGAATTAAGTTTTTTGCTGTACCAAAAAACAATTTTTAAATCCGAATAAAACCTTCATTATAATTTTTGCTTCTGAAAAATCTTTTTTTGTAAAAGCTCTGAATGCATTCAGGAGCAAACGAAACCATGCAATCGGCAGCAACGCAAAATAATGTTGCCTGTAAAACAAAAGAAGGTTTCTGCTTTTCAAACAGGCATTAAATGGGCTTCTTGCTTTGTTCATTTTTTTTCCGGTTGAATTTCCTTGCTTATGAAATACTTTGCTTTCAAAGCAAAATTTAGTTTCAAACCCTTTTCGTTTTGCTCTTATGGCCCAATCGAGTTCTTCGAAATAGAGAAAATACTTTTCATTCATCAGCCCGACTTCATTTAAAAAATTAGCAGTAAAGAAAATGGAGGCTCCATATGGATAATCAATTTTAACATCTGGGTAATCGTATTGACCTTTATCATTTTCATTCAATCCTTTATGATATTGCCGAGATGTAAATGGATTAAAAATCCCCCCAATTGTTTGAATACGGTTATCGCTGTTATAATAAAGTATTTTGCTTCCGATTAATCCCGGTTTTTGTTTTTTTTCTTTGAGTTTATTCGAAAAATGAATTAATGAATTTAATGATTGTTTTTCGATAACCGTATCATTATTCAGTAACCAATAATATTCAGATTTTAATTTTTGTGCCAATTGAATGCATGCATTATTTGCGGCTGCAAAACCGGTATTATTTTCATTAAATAACAAAATCAAATTCTGAGAATCATTTGATATATCATGAAATTCGTTCAAATTATAAACAGGATCGAAATGTTTTTTTATTAATAAAGTTCTTGCAGAATCCGCTTGATTGGAAATTGCATAAATCCTGTTGAAGTTTTTTCCAGTGGTTTTTATTTTAAGTAAATACTCTTCAAAATTCTCGAGAGCCGAACCATTATCTATCAGGAATACATTATACTGCTTATATGTTGATGAATTCAAGCTAAGCAGGCACTCAACGGTATCATTTGTACCGTTATAATTTACCAGAATTATACTTGTTGTATTCATTATTAAAGGCTAAAAATGCAACGATAAATATTAACAAAGCCGTAACAATTTTAAGTTTCTAAAAAATTTGAAACTTCCTGCTTTAGTTACAGTTTGCTTTCTTTTTTTATTCCTTCTTTCCATACTCCTAAATCAATATCAATTAATTTTTCAAGATGAATAATACTATCGTGAAAATATTTATTGTATAAAGAAACTCTTAATTCAGCGGCAATCGGAATATTTTCAGCTTGTTGTTGATTCCATTTCAAAATGGCTCGTTTTATTTTTTTACGCCATTCTTTATTCGGCAATATGTACGAAAGCACTCCGCTAACCGAGTTGTTTTTAATGAATTTTGTTAAGTTTTCGTATTTCACTTTTGTGGCACTGTTGAGTTTTAAATCTGTTTTTAAATCAACTTTATCTATGCCTAAAAACACACAAATTCTTTTTATTGCTTCCGATAAATTTTCTTTAAATTCATTTTCATAATTGATAAAAAGAAAATTCTCTTTTGGAAAGTACTTAAAGTATCTTTCTATTTGTTCATCATAATTCCCCCGGCTGATATAACTGAAATTATTTATTTCTTCTCTTGTTCCTGATTTTAATCGGGCATTTTCTTGTTGAATGGCTTCTTCAAAACTTAATTTTTCAAATCCTTTTTTTACACTCATCAGATATTGTGAATATGCGCGGTCAATTGGATTGCGAAGTAGTACGATGAATTTTATGTTTTTACCCAAATCTTTAACTATTCTGGAAGGTATATAATCAAAAAATAAATAGTCCGGATCAAATTCGCCAATAGCTTTTTTGGGAGGGGCATAAGAAAAAAATTTTGAATAATAATCGAGTCCGAGCCCGTATTCTTCATCACGATAAAAATATTTAGTTTCTTTTCTTGGATGGCTGACTGTAATTTCAGGATGATCTTTAAGAATGTGATAAAGTGTTGTCGTACCTGTTTTTTGTGCGCCAATACATATAAAATTCGGAAGTATTAATGGTTTTTTGGGGCTCATCAGGTTTGCTTTAGAAATCCTTTTCTGCGAAATGAAAAAATGTGTTTTATATCAAAAGTATAAAAGCCAAAATAACGCTTCACCAGTATATAAGGAATGACATTGTACAATACGATTCCAATAACATTGACAACGGCAGCCCCGGTTATACCGTAAATTGGAATAACAAACGCATTAAGCATTACAGTGAAAATGGTTGTAAAGATGACAATGTTGCGGTTTACATCTTGCCTGCCGGTCATCATTAATAAATTTCCAACCGGCCCTGTTGCTGCATTAATAAATTGACCGATAGATAATATCATTAATACAGTTGCTCCGGTTAAAAAATCACCACCAAAAATTCCCATGAAAAATTTTGGAAATAAAATGAAGAAAATCAATATCGGAGCTGAGGTCCAGAAAATTAATTTAGTGGTATTTTGAACTACTGCTGCCAATCTTTTCATTTCGCCTTTTGCATTTAACTCTGCAATTTTTGGTGCTACAGTTAGTAGAAATGCGGTGAGTGTTAGCGAAGTGATGGTTGCAATTCGAAAGGCAACTTTATAAACGCCAACATCTGCTTCAGTATAATATCTTCCTAAAAATATGGTATCGGTCCACCCGCGAACAACCTGCAGCAATGCGGTTAAAAATAAACTGAAGGCAACTTTGGTTTTTTCACTCAAAATAATTTTTTCTCCTTCGCCGCCTCCAAGTATGGGCGATTTTTTTAGCCAGTACCAGCCAGAAATTATGGAGGAAATTGTTATGGAAATTACGAAAACAGCAACAGGAACCCTTCGGTCATTTATAATAAAATAAGACACACATAAAAGAATTCCGGTAATTGCGATTGTGCTCACATTCTGAAAAAAAGAATAGATCAATATTTTTTTCATCCCCCTGAAACAATCAGCGTGCATGGCATGCAAAACCACCGGCAGAATACCAAGCGCGCCTAACTGAAAATATTTACTCAATGTGGGTTTTAGAAAAACGGTTGTGGCAATCCAATCGGCACTGAAATATAAAACCAGTGAACAAATAATTGAGGCAATAATATTTACCCTGATTACTTTGAAATATAATTCTTTTATGGAGCCCCACTGATTTTTTGCATTGTATTGCGCTATTTCACGCACCATTAAAATATCATATCCCAGCTTACCGAAATTGGCAAAAAACTGAAACACGGTTTGAAAAATGGAGTAAATTCCGCTGCCGGTTGCACCATACATTCTTGCTAATACAAAAACAAAAACATAGTTGAACCCCATACCGGTTATCTTCATCATAAAGGCAAAAGCTCCGCCTTTAACAAGCTCTTTGTTATCCTTTCCTTTTACTTTTCCTGATAATAGTCTGCGTAGTTTTTTTATCAAGGCGTAGCGATAGCGTTAGGGTTTTTGGGCAATAACAATTTTTAATTTTTGTGCAAGTATGGAAGAAAAATAGGTTGAACCTGTTTTGTTCATATGGTTGTCGGCAAAGTATTTAAAGGATTTGAATCGGTCATCACCCGTAAAGTCGAATAAGGATATATGATGGCTGAGCGCGATAGAATCAACCAACTGATAAACCTTATCATCGCTATATCTTTTTAAAACCGGCGACATAACCAAAACCACTTTTACATTTTTTTGTTTACACAGGGTAATAATTCCAACAAGTGATTTCACTTTATTAGCATCAATGTGCCGGTTGCGTTCGCGTGATTTTGTTAATTCAAATTCATCTATGTACTGCTGCTTTTCCTTTTCAGTTATTGTTTTGTTTAATGGAAGGTAACCACTTTCAGTTTTTTGTTTTTTAAAAATTCCTTTCAACAAATCCAGCCACATTGAATTGTATCGATACGATTGCGACAGTAATTTTACTTTTTCAATATTGAATGGATACAGTTTATAAAAAACAGAAGAAGTATCAACATCTCTTGTTCCGCGCCAATCAGCCACTTCGCGAATTTCGTTATAATCAGCATAGTATGGCAGTAACACATTCAACCGATCATAATGCACCTCTTTGTAATACAATTCTTCCGGGAACATTTCAACCACAATCATTTTCGGCGTGTGATGAGATAATAACATCTTAGTCATTGCATAACTGAACAACAAAGACTGTCCATCGTGCCCAGCATTGTAACAAGAAAGTTGAAGTGAATCAGCAATTAAAGGGGTGTTATAATTTCGCCTTGCTTTTGACGAACCTGTAAATATTACATCAGCATCAGCTTTAGTAAATGCAAAAGTAGTTTCAAACTCAACACCCGAAGTTGCACCGAAATATAATTTGTGCATGACTAATCCAATCGACTGATCAAGCACTATTAAAAGCACGAGCAGCAGCAAACTCCTTTTCAGGAATTTCGTTTTAGAATTGGAAATAAATGAATTGGCTGGCATCGAAAACTCCGGTTAGTAAAATGTAAATGATAACTGAACTGTAAAAAACAAATTTCAATCCCGTTGATTTTGGTTCGGGCAATGCATCGCTCTTGCTGTAATACTCCTGATAAATTTCAACTGTGTAAAGAATCAAAACACCAATCACTGCATAAATAAAGGTGCTCGAATTTCCAATGTTCAAAGCTCCTGTTCCGAAATTGAACAACGATTTCAATATAAATAATGCATCGGGCAAATTATTCGCTCTGAAAAATGCAAACGGAATACAAATCATAATGAACGCAACCGCTGTATGTAAAATATTATTCCATCGCTTGTTGCGCTTTGAACCCAAATGGTCGAACAGCCAACCAATTTGTTTTTTAAAATACAACCTGAAAACCAACTGTGCTCCGAAAATAAAAAAGCAAATAACAAAAGTCCATGCAGCGCCATGCCACAAGCCAGATAGAAAATAAACTATTAATAAATTAACCGCACCTCTGTCTCTTCCTTTTCGATATCCACCAAGCGGACGAAACACATAATCCATAAACCATGATGTGAGCGAAATATGCCATCGCTGCCATATTTCTCCAATAGATTTTGACAAATAAGGGCGTTTAAAATTGGTCATTAATTTTATTCCCATCACTTGAGCCGCACCAATGGCCATATCACTGTAACCCGAAAAATCACAATACAACTGCCAGGCAAAAAAGAAAAGTCCGCACCAGAAAGTAAGCGTTTCGCCTGTGTGCTGATAAGGGTAATCAAACACATTGCTCACATAAGCACCGCAACGGTCGGCTATCACTACTTTTTTAAACAAACCCCACAACATCAGTTTTAATCCGCCAACAATTCTGTTGTAATCAAACAAATGTTCTTCTTTAAACTGATGCAATAAATTTTGCGGGCGCTCAATAGGGCCTGCCACCAACTGCGGATAAAACATCACATATAGCGCATACAACAAAATATTTTTCTCCGGTTTCTGATTACCACGATACACCTCAATCGTATAACTCATTGCCTGAAAAGTGTGAAAGCTCAAACCAATTGGCAATACCATATTCAGTAGCGGAATATCAGGGTGCCATCCCAAGAGACCTGCGAGGCCTTCAATGTTTCCAACAAAAAAATTATAATATTTAAAAACCGACAACACACCAATGTTGGCTATGATGCTGATAATTAAAAACAATTTCCTGTTCCTGCCTTTGGCATTTTCAATCCACAGCCCTGCGAAATAATCAATGACAACAGTGAATAATAAAATGATAATGTAGGATGGAATAAAAAACATATAAAACACGCAACTTGCTGTAAGCAGCATGGTCCATCTGAAATTTTTTGGCAACAGGAAGTATAAAAAAGTAACGACCGGAAAAAAAATAATAAAAGCGAACGAGTTAAACAGCATACCGGTATGTTACTGACTTTGTGTTTTTGTTTTTGAGGTGGCGAAAATAGTTTTTCGTTTTTCGATATTTAGGTTTACCTGCGTGTATTTTATTTGTGGGCAATGAATTAATTAATACACCCAATTAAGCAGGAGGGATTTATTTTTTGCTTAAATAATAGTTAACACTTTTCAAGAAAATTCTTAACTGCTCCTTCAAACTGATTATCGGAATCCTTCACAGGCAATCCCGAAAAATTTTCAATTTCACTCAGTGCATTTCTTAAATTGAATGAAGATTGCGGCACAGAATAAAAAAATTTTTTAGCATGAAAATTCTCGCCAAGGTATTCTTGTTCCGTTTGTCCGGGAGTAGGAATAAGCATCGCCTTTTTTCCGGTGGCTGCTAAATCCATAATAGTGCTGTAACCACTGCGGCTAACAATATATTTTGACTCCATCATCGCCTTGTTCAATTCAACAGCATTCAAATGTGAAACCGAATTAATGTGATCCGGAGTTATTAATTCATTTTCATTTCCGGGTGTGCCTCTCACAATTAATATTTTCAGTTTCATCTCTCGCATTTGCTGTAACAATTTTTCTTCCAATACAGATCGCTGTGGCTCAGGACCGGAAAGGATCACGAGTAAATCATTTTTTATTTCAAATCCGTCCAGTTTTTTAAACCGCGAAAGCGGACCAATGAAAGTTGTTTGTTTCGGCAGTGAATATTTATGCGAAAGAATTCCGGACAAATTATCGTCACCGGCATAATCCGGAATCCAACAACAATCATATTTATTCATGATGCGATAATTCAACCGGTAAACTTGTTTTTCTGCCCATTTAAAAATATCCGGCATAATAATTCCGACCTGGTGAGTCATAAATACACAAGGCACATTGTAGTTAAATAATCCGAAACGATTATCAGAAATCACTCCGTTCAGTTTTAGATCTTTCACTAATTGTTTTAGCTTTTTGTGTTCTGCAAAACCCGAATTAATCAGTTTTGGAATCTGTGGAATTATTGCCGTGGCAAACGAACCCGATCGGCGATACTTAATATCGTATCCATCAATCACACAACTTTCCAGTTCCGGAAATTCCTGTTGTAGAATTTTTAGTGGCTTGCCATTACTGCCAATTATTACTTCGGCATTTTGTTTTTGCAATTCACGAATAACGGGAATGCACCGCGTAGCATGACCTAATCCCCAATCCAACGGCGCAACCAATATTCGTTTTCTGCTCATCAATTATTTATCGGAGTGCAAATAAGAAAAAACAAATTTCATCGTTTGAAAATAATTGCAGCCATTTAACGGCGATTGCTCAAATTTACATTCACAAAAAATTCAAATCCGGATGTTTCGTAACAAAAAATTATTCAACCGCATAGTTTTACTACTCAGTTTTGGATTATTGTTTAATGGCTGTTTTCTATTTAAAAAATGCGGGGATTGTCCATCATTTTCTCAAAAAAAATCTAATAATCAAATTGTAATTACCAGCAATTCTTTATTAAACACAAATCAGTAAAATATTTTAAAAATAAAAAACCGGCAAGAAAAAATCCTTGCCGGTTTTTATTTTAGTAACCTTAATTTTTAATTAATAAACTTTATATCCGGAAAGATTTGTTCCATAAGACACAATATTCTGAGTGGTTCCGGTAAATTGGTAAATTCTAAATTGCACAACATCTCCAGCATTCAATTTTATATTGTTGGTTGAATGTGAATTGGTATACGACAGTCCACCAAGTAATCCATTTAGGCTTTCTTCATAAAATACGCCATTTAAATATAACTCAATAGTAGTCCATCCATTAGCAGAAAAAACAAACCAATCAACATTTACATCAAAATGATACAATCCTGCGCTTGGAGCTGTAAAGTTACTGTTGGCATCAAAATTATTACCACCATCATCATATACTTCATTGGAAAAAATTAAAGTTGTTTCAGTAGCATCAGTAACAGATAAACCATTACTTGTGGCCTTAAATCCAATTTGAGGAGCTGATGCACCAGCGGGTCCTTGTGGGCCGGTTGCACCTGTTGGTCCGGCTGGACCCTGTGGGCCTTGAGAACCGGTTGCACCTGTTGCTCCGGCAGGTCCTTGTGGACCTTGAGCTCCAGTTGTACCAGTTGGTCCGGCAGGCCCTTGTGGACCTTGAGAACCTGTTGCACCTGTTGCTCCCGTAGCACCACTTGGTCCATCTGCTCCCTGAGGACCTTGCGGGCCTTGTGGACCTTGAGGGCCAGGAGTTCCATTAACAGCATACAAAGCATAAGGAACACTTAATAATTCTGAGGTTCCCATGGTTTGAAATCCGGCTCCAAAATTTATTTCCTGTTGTAAAAATTTATTTCCGGTTGACCAATCAATGCTATTGAAAGTTCCTGAAATAACTGTTCCTGAACCAATGTTAATGGAGAATAATCCAAATGCATTAGTAGTAACATTGTGTGATTCTGAATAAACTACGGTGCCTGAAGCAGAACCATCATG
Source organism: Chitinophagaceae bacterium (assembly GCA_947474435.1). Lineage (GTDB taxonomy): Bacteria > Bacteroidota > Bacteroidia > Chitinophagales > UBA10324 > UBA10324. The sequence goes on from CANJII010000004.1 coordinate 95,292, forward strand.
AATAGATGCACGAACTGTTAGAGTTGCGTTTGTTAATTCAGCTCCTGCATTGTCTCTTGCAACAGCCTGGTACTTGAATAATTGCGGAGTTTGGGCAAAAGCACCGATACCTGCAGAAATCATAATCAAAGTAATAAGTAAAATCTTTTTCATGTTTTTTGTATGGGGGATTGATTTGTTAATTAATTAATTATTAGTTGGTTTTAAAAATTTTAATGTTGTTTTTATAATTTGACTTGCTGTTATTTATTACCAGCAGATAAGTTCCGGAAGCATAATTTTGAAATGATAAATGAATTACATTTTCATTTGCTCCTCCAGAAAAAGTTTTTGTTGATATTAAATTTCCTGCAATATCAATAACTGTTAATTGATATTCTCCGGCTTTCATTTTACTTAAATCGATTACCACATCATCCATTGTAGGGTTTGGATAAACCGACAAAATATTGCCGTCAATTTCTTTTACATAAATACCGGTTCTTAAATCAGGCTGTTGAAATCCCTGAGTTAATCCATTTCCTGAAGTGATTAAAGTTTCAGTAACAATTTCTCCCAGAGTCCATGAAACAGTTCCGGACGAGGAAGTAAAATAATCGCCCTGTGTTGAAATTACAGTTGGCGTAATTGATGATTGTGCTAATAAAACATCAGAAGCACAACAGGCAAATAAAAGGAGTAATATTTTTTTCATGTTTTTTTGAATTTTAATTGCGCGCAAAATAATATTTTGTTTTTAAAAAAAAACACTTCATCAGAACAGAAAAATTCCATGAAAAATATTTATTTCTTAAGAATTTTTTTTACTCCTGTAAAGATTGCTTTCAGGAAGCAGCCACTTAAAGAACCCAGGTTGTTAATTTTCGATCATATAATTTTTCATAAAAAATAAACAGTTTTATGTACGCACGCTATTTACTTTGCAGCCCCGATATGAACAAAACCGTTATTCCACTTTCCTGGTTGAGAAAAGGCGACAAAGCCATTATTGTTTCGCTCGATAATTCTGCACTCGGAATAAAACTGATGGAAATGGGTTGCATGCCCGGCGAACATTTAGAAGTAGATTACATTGCTCCGCTCGGCGACCCGATTTCAGTTCGAATCGGAAATTATTTATTGGGATTACGAATAGATGAAGCAGTGGCCATTAAAGTAATGAAGCAGTGAGTGAACCAAAGAAAATAAAAATTGCCCTTGCCGGAAATCCGAACTGCGGAAAAACATCGCTGTTCAATGCGCTCACGGGCATGCGGCAGAAGGTTGGAAATTTTGCCGGTGTTACGGTAGATAAAAAAACCGGAATTCTTTTTCTTGATAATAAAGTGGAGGCGCTCGTAGTTGATTTGCCCGGCACTTACAGCATTTATCCGCGCCGCATTGATGAGATGGTCACCTTTGATGTGCTCGCCAATCCCGACAATGTTTCGCATCCCGATGTGATTGTTTTGTTAGCCGATGCATCGAACCTGAAACGGAATTTATTATTCTGCACACAGATAATTGATATGGGAATTCCAACAGTGATTGCACTGAACATGATGGATGTGGCAGAGAAAAACAACATCCGAATTGATGTAGCAAAGCTGGAAGAAGAGTTGGGAGTACCTGTGGTTCCAATGAATGCGCGCGAAGGAAAAGGCGTGGACAAACTATTAAAGTTGTTATCATCAGCTATTGCAAAACCAAAGCGCAGTTTTATTGACATGCAGAAATTATATGGCGATGCAAAAGAGTTGAGCAATAAAATTCCGTACTCCAATGAATATGTTGCAGCGTTGCTTGCAGTGTTGCATAAAGAGTTAAATGATTTTCCGGAGGAGAAACATCAACTGATTGATGAATGGGTGGCAGCAAAAAATTTTGTGGCAGCTCGTTTTCAGGGCGAAGAAGTTTTACAGCGATACAATTCAATCAACCGTCTGGTGCGCGATTGTGTGAATGAAGAACAGAAAGAAAATAAAAGTTTAGAAACTACTTCGCGCATTGACAAAATATTGTTGCATCCGTTGTGGGGTTACTTGATTTTTCTTGGAGTTTTCTTTTTAGTATTCCAGGCAATTTTTGCATGGGCGCAGTACCCGATGGATTTAATCAGTTCCGGTTTTTCTACCGCTGGAAATTACCTGCATAATTTATTACCTGCCGGAATGATAAGCGATTTATTAATTCAGGGAGTGTGGGCCGGTGCAGGAGGAGTAGTTATTTTTATTCCGCAAATCATGTTGCTGTTTGGTTTCATTACAATATTAGAAGACACAGGTTACATGGCGCGTGTAAGTTTTCTCATGGATAAATTAATGCGTACAACAGGGCTCAGCGGAAAATCAACGGTACCACTCATCAGCGGAATGGCATGCGCTATTCCTGCAATCATGAGCACACGCAATATTGAAAGTTGGAAAGACCGCATCATCACCATCATGGTGGTTCCGTTCATGAGTTGCTCTGCGCGGTTACCTGTTTATACTTTGCTTGTAAGTTTTGCAGTTCCGAGCCAAACTGTTTTCGGAATTTTTAATATGCGGGGCATGTGGATGCTCGGTTTGTATCTGTTCGGTTTCATATCAGCAATTGTTGCTGCATTTATAATGAAACTCATTATTAAAACCAGAGAGAAAAGTTTATTCCTGATGGAGTTACCGATTTATCGATGGCCTCGTTGGGGAAATGTGGGTGTCACCATGTTTGAAAAAGCAAAAGTATTTGTGACCGATGCCGGAAAAATAATTGTTGCCATTTCAGTGGTGCTTTGGTTTCTCGCGAGCTACGGACCCGGTGATGAAATAAAAACGGTAGAGAAAAAATTTGAAGACACTTCATTTACTTCTCAGTATAATTCAATTGATTTAGATGCCATGCGGCAGAGTGAAAAACTAACTCATTCGTATGCCGGACACATTGGGCATTTTATTGAACCTGCAATTATGCCCCTTGGTTTCGATTGGAAAATCGGTATCTCGCTCATCACCGCATTTGCGGCACGCGAAGTTTTTGTAGGAACCATTGCAACCATTTACAGTGTGGGTTCAACCGGTGATATGGACATGAATAAACTGCGCGCACGAATGCACAGCGAAATAAATCCGCAAACAGGAGAGCAGGTTTTTTCATTTGCAACAGTTGTTTCACTAATGATATTTTTTGCACTCGCCATGCAGTGCATGAGTACGATAGCAGTTGTGCGCCGCGAAACTAAAAGCTGGAAATGGCCAATGATTCAACTTTTCTACATGACTGGTATAGCTTACTTAGCAAGTTTTATAACTTATATGTTGCTGAGGTAATGAGCTGTTAAAAGTTGATTCGTTATTCTAATAACTGTGTTTTAAGTTTTAGTTGTTGGGTTTTTGTTCTCTGATTTATATCAATACAGAAGTTTCTACAAATTACGAATCAACAAATAACATATAACTACTTCGTAAGGTAAGTCAAACCCCAAGGGCCTTCGCAATTGAGTTGAAGAATAGCTCCTTCATTTTTTGTATAAACAAAGTGATGCGATTGAGCTGGGTTGATATAAAAATCTCCTGCTTTAAATTCTGTTCCTTTAGAAGTATCAGCCAGTTCTCCGAAACCGATAAAAACACTTCCGCTTATAACAGTCACCCGTTCGTCTTTCGGATGAAAGTGCGCAGGTAAAATATAGTTGGGTGGAAACTGAACACGAATGGTAAACAATCCATCCTGCTTCGAACTGCCTTCCATTGAAACAATTTTAGCCCCTGCTGGAAATGGTGCCGGGGCATCTTTCCATTGTAAATCATTTTCATGAATGCGGATAGTATCTGAAGAAATTTTTTGAGCGAATGTGATGAATGGAATAATGGTGAAGAGCAGAATGAAAAAGTATTTCATGATTTTTATTTATTGAATCAAAGATGAAAAAAAATTTAAACAACAATTGGCGACTTTTTTCATTTCATTGAATCGATAATTAAATTATCATGTAAGTTCAGGGGGCATTTTCAATTTTATTTGAATCTATCAACTGACTTCTTCTGATATTAACGGATATTAGATGATAAATTTTTAAACCTCTTTTTGGTCTATACTTTTCCTTATGATACTGAAAATTTAACACTTAATCAATTCTGTATTTCATATTCCATTTTCATTTACATTAGCCATCCTTAAAAAATTAAAATCAGCCTTTATGAAATTGAAATTCAGCTTTTCACTTTTTGTTTTTCTTATCAGCAGTGCATTAATCTCCTTCGCCGGAGAATCAATTCGATTTGATGGCCGAATGCAAATGATTTCCTATCATGTTTCTGAACAACCAACCATTGATCAGTTGTTTTCATTAATGAAGGAATCCGGATTACCAGAAAATTATTCGCTTCAATTAATAAGAAAAGAAAATGATTTATCGGGAATGATTCATTACCGTTACCAGCAAACTTTTAAAGAAAATGCCATTGACGGGACAATGTGGATTGTGCACACATTAAACGGAAAAATCCAAAGCATGAATGGTGTATTGCAAAACAATCTGCCATTATCCACTCAAATAAATACAGAGCCTGAAGCTGCATATTCAACCGCTTTTCAATATGTCATAAGTGCTTTACATGAAGATGAACAAGCAACTAAATCGCTTACTGATTATTCTGCCACAACACCTGAATTATTTTGGGCATCGGCAAACAATGATTTACAAAATTTAAGATTGTGTTACAGGTTCGATATTTTTCTGAGAGATGTGCCGGCCAGAAAATTGGTTTTTGTGGATGTTGAAACCGGAAAAATTATTTCTCATCACGAGCGCATACAAAACATTAATGCTCCCGGCACAGCCATAACCGGTTACAGTGGAACACAATCAATAACTACTGATTCAAATGCAGGGACTTTCCGTTTGCGCGAAACCGGCAGAGGACTTGGGGTTGAAACTTATAATCTGAATCACGGAACAAATTATGGTTCAGCCGTTGACTTTACCGATACCGACAATACCTGGAATAATGTTAATGCCAATGAAGATCAATATGCAACCGATGCACATTGGGGCGCTGAAAAAACTTATGATTATTATTTTATCGCTTTCGGAAGAAGCAGCGTGGACAATGCCGGATTGAAATTGAAAAGTTATGTTCACTATTCTACCAACTATTACAATGCATTCTGGGATGGAGTGGAAATGACTTATGGTGATGGAGATGCAACTGTAAATCCATTAACCACTCTTGATATTGCAGGACATGAAATTTCTCATGGTGTAACAGAGTTCACTTCAAATTTAAATTACTCATATGAAAGTGGTGCATTGAATGAATCATTCAGCGATTGCATTGGAACGGCCATTGAGTTTTACGGCAAACCAGGTACTGCAAACTGGCTGGTTGGAAGTGAAATTGGTGAAACATTCAGAAGCATGAGTAATCCGAATGCTTATGGCCAACCCGATACTTATCTTGGAACCAACTGGTACACCGGAGCCGGCGATAACGGAGGAGTACATTACAACAGTGGTGTTATGAATTACTGGTTTTATCTTTTATCGCAGGGTGGAAGCGGAGCCAATGACAATGGAAATTCTTTTTCGGTTTCAGCACAGGGGTTGGCAAAAGCGGCTGCAATAACTTATCGCATGAATGCAGTTTACCTGACTCCTACTTCGCAATATGCCGATGCAAGAACTTATGCAATTCAAGCGGCTATTGATTTGTATGGCGCTTGTTCCAATGAAGTGATTGCAACAACCAATGCCTGGTATGCTGTTGGTGTAGGAGCTGCATTTGTTTCAGTTCCTGTGACTGCAAGTTTCACTGTTAACTCAACCAGTTCTTGTACTGTTCCATTCACTGTTCAATTTACCAATACATCAACCGGCGGTGGTTCATATAGTTGGAATTTTGGTGATGGCGGAACAAGCACTTCAATCAATCCGTCACACACTTATTCTGTATTCGGAAATTACACTGTTGTACTTACAAATAATGGTGGAACCTGCGGAACAAACACAAATACCCAAACCAATTTAATTTCATTGCAACCATCAACAGCTCCGACTGCAACCAATCAATCAAGCTGTGGGGCTACAAGTTTTACTTTGAATGCAAGTGGCAACGGAACTTTGAACTGGTACAGTGCTCCAACCGGTGGAACATTTTTAGGAACCGGAGCATCTTATTCCACAGGGGTTATAAGCACCACCACAAATTATTATGTTGAATCAAACACTACTCCTTCACCAATTTTCGGAGGCATTCCAAATAACACAGTAGGTACAGGCGGAAATTTTTCAAACAGCAGCGACCGTTACCTGATTTTCAATTGCACATCACCTGTTACTTTAGTTTCTGTGGTGGTGTATGCGCAAGGCGCTGGCAACCGAACTGTTCAATTAAGAAATTCTGCAAATACAGTTCTTCAATCTACTGTTGTAAATCTTGCTGATGGAGTAAATACTGTTACGCTGAATTATTCATTACCTGTTGAAAACGATATGCGATTGGCCATTGGCGGAACTTCCAATCTCTATCGCAATAATTCGGGAGCGGTTTACCCTTACAACATTGGTTCATCAGTTTCCATCACCAATTCCAATTCAGGAACTCCGGGATACTATTATTATTTTTATAACTGGCAAATTCAAGAACCCGGATGTATTAGTAACCGAACATTAGTTACTGCCACCATTACACCTGTTCCAGCATCAGTAATAGTTGCCGGAGGAGCCACCACTTTTTGTCAGGGTTCAAGCGTTGTATTAAATAATACAGTTTCCGGCATGAATTATCAATGGAAAAAAGGAACCGCCACCATTGCAGGTGCAACCAATAGTAGTTACACCGCATTAACAACAGGTATTTATACTTGTGTCGCAACCAATACATGTGGAACAGCAACATCAAATAGTATTTCTGTAGTCAGAAATGCTACTCCAGCCGCTACAGAAACCTTAACAGGCAATAATCCATTTTGTAAAAACACAACTGTAACACTAACTGCAAATAGCGGAGCAAATCTTTCTTATCAGTGGGTGAGAAACAGTGTTTCCATTAACGGCGCAACAGCCATTTCTTATACAGCTACCACTTCCGGAAATTATCGTGTGTTAGTAACAAAGACCACAACAGGTTGCTCGAAACTTTCTTCCAGCCTTGCTTTAACAACCGTTGTATGCAGGAACGAAAATGAATATGCAATTGAAGAAATTTCAATTTACCCTAATCCTTTCAGTCGGGATTTCACAATTGAATTCGGAACATTAAATCCGGATTATTTTGAAGTGATTGATATAACCGGTAGAATATTGGAAACAAAAAATATTAAAGAAGTTTCGAGTATTAAAACGGGCGAAAATTTAGCTGTTGGGATCTATTTGATCAGATTATGGAAGGAAAATGAAATTATTTCAACTTTCAAAATGGTAAAAACAGAAGAATAATTTTTTTTAATAAAAATTATTCGATGGAATTACAACTGATTTTGAGAAAAGGTTGAATATTAATTTTTAGTTGAAAGGCAGGCTGATTCATTGCCAATAATGGAGATTTATTCTTAATTTGGATATTCAACCGAATAAATTTTTCTTTGCACTCCTTCAAAAAAAAGTGAAGCTCTATTTAAATGGCAATGATTCAGATTATCAGAAATAAATTAGGACCAGCTATTGTAATTATTATTGGTCTTAGTCTTGGTCTTTTTGTATTACAAACCGCACTGGATTCGAACACCGGTTTGTTAAGCGGAAAAAGCGATTCGGTTGGAACTATTGATGGAAAAAAAATAGGCATTCGTGAATTTCAAGCTAAGGTTGATACTTCAGTTGAGGCGTATAAAATTAACAGCAACAATAAGAATATTGACGACAATACAATGTTTTCGTTGCGCGACCAGGCCTGGAATGAATTGATTAATAATTATCTGAACCAGCGTGAGTTTACTGCTTTGGGAATCACACTTCCGAAAGATCAGTTGCAGGATTTATTTTTTGGTGCCGACCCATATCCTGAATTGAAAAAATCTTTTACCAATCCAAATACCGGTCAATTTGACCCAATGGCGGTAAAAAATTATTTAGATAATTTAGATAAAAGCGTGCAGGGTGAAGATGTAGTGGAAAAGCAAACCCGCTGGGCAAATTTTCAGAAATATGTTTTGAATGATGTAATAACCGGTAAATACAAAACGCTTTTAAAGAATGCGGTATATGTTCCGAAATGGCAAGCTGAAATGGAGTACAACGACAAAGAAACCAAGTATACCCTGCAATATGTGAAAATTCCGTTTTCTGATATGACTGATTCAAGCATTAAGGTAACCGATGCAAATATTCAGGAATACATTAACAAGCACAAAGAACAATACAAGCAAGACGAAACCCGTAAAATCGAATATGTGATTTTCACGGTTCAGCCATCTTCAGCCGATTCTGCAAAAGCATTGAAATTTGTTGATGATTCTTACCAGCATTTTGTTGCAACTCCAAATGATACGGATTATTTCCGCAGGTATGGTGATCGTGCTTATGATAAAATGTTTTACAGCCCATCGAAATTAGGCAGCAAACTTTTGCAGGATACAATTGGAAAAGTTTCGATTGGAACTGTGTTGCCTGTATATTTTGAAGATGGATCGTATAAAACTGCTGTGTTGGTTGATCGTAAAATGATGCCTGATTCAGTGAAGGCAAGTCACATACTTTTCTCTACTCAAAATGGTGTTGATAGTGTAAAGGTTTTGGCGAAAGCCGATAGTGTTTACAATGCCATAAAGCAAGGAGCTGCTTTTGAGGAATTGGCTGCAAAGTACAGCGATGATAAAGGTTCTGGAGCAAAGGGCGGAGATCTTGGATATATAAAATATGGAATGACAGTTAAAAAATTCAACAACTATTTATTTGAAACCGGAAAAGTGGGAGATGTATCAATGATAAAAACCGAATTTGGTTATCACATTATCCGGATGACGGAAGCACCGGCTCCTACCGTTCAGGTTCAGTTAACTACTGTAACCCGTCGTGTTGATTATAGCAGTGCAACCACAAATGGTATTTACGATAAAGCCACAAAATTTTTAAATGAACATGCTTCTCCTGAGTTATTTACAAAGGGAATGGCTGATCCGAATCTGAATAAGCAAACCAACGAGCAAACCAAGAAAAACGATTTTCAGATTCCGGGATTAAACTCTGCGCGTGAAGTGGTGAAGTGGGCTTATGGAGCCGAAAAAGATGCAATATCATCAGTATTTACATTGGGAGATAACTATGCAGTTGCCCATTTAGTTTCAATCTCTCCTGAAGGAACAGGAACTGTTGAAGCTTTGCGCACACAGATTGAGCCATTGGTTCGCAATGAATTAAAGGGTGCTGCAATAGCAGGTCAAGTAAATGCTTCGGTTGCGTTGAATGCAACATTGGAATCACTTGCACAGAAATTTAATAAAGAAGTAAGCAATGGCGACAACATGGCTTTTGCCGATGGATATTTTAACAATATCGGTTTTGAACCGAAATTTAATGGCAAACTTTCTACATTGAAAGAAGGTGTAATGTCGTCCCCGATTGTTGGTCGCAATGCAGTGTTTGTTATAAAATTGACTGCTGTTACTAAACCAGCAGCCATTGCAGATTACAATCAATACAAACAACAGATTTCACAGGCTGTTGCCCCGAGGTTTGAATATGGTTTTACAGAAGCATTGAAAAAAACCATAACCATAGTTGACGACCGCTACATGTTCTTCTGATTGTGAACTGAAAACTTTTCGTTGTGTTTGAATAATGCAGCGATAAAAATGGAAAATACAAATCCCATCATCAATAAGGTCGCCTCGAGCGACCTTATTACTTTAGACCTCGAAGCGTTTTATCCTTCGGGTGAAACGGCAGTATTTGACCTGAAAGATTTTCTTTTTAAAGGATTGGTATTAAAAGAAAAAGATTTTCGAGAAGCACTTAAATCGTTTGACTGGGAACAGTACCGGAATAAAAATGTAGCCATCACCTGCAGTGCCGATGCCATTGTGCCCATGTGGGCTTTTATGATGGTGAGTGTGAACCTCGATGGAGTAGCGGCTTACTACCGCTTCGGAACCGAAGCGGAACTGATTGAAGATTTATTTTTTCAATCATTGAAAAAGATTGATGCCGAAGACTACCGCGATAAAAAATTATTGGTGAAAGGTTGCAGTGATAAAGAAGTGGCTGCATCGGTTTATGTTGAAGTGGCAAGGATATTATTGCCCGTGGTGAAAAGCCTGATGTATGGTGAGGCATGCTCCAATGTGCCGCTGATGAAGCGGAAGTAAGTTAGATTGATATTTATCATTGAATGAGCGAAGCAGTATTTGCTTAGTTTTAAACCATGAAAAAAATCAGTCTGTTTTTTTTATTAATATCGGTAATTAAATATTCAAATCTATCTGCTCAAACTTATCATCCTTTTGTATCTAACGACAAAAAATGGGATTATGAAGATCATCATAATAATCCATGTGCTTTAGGAGGGGCAAGTTTTTATGGATATGAATTTCAAATGCATGGTGATACCATCATTCAAGGAACATTATATAAATTGTTAGTTAGAAAAGAAGGATTTAATTGTCAGTTTCCATGTGGTTCAAGTAGTATTGAAAATAATTATAATTATCATCTGACTATTATTAATGCAATTCGGGAAGATTCATTCAAAAAAATTTGGTGTTATTATTTTGAGCAACAAACCGATTCGCTGATTTATGATTTTGGAATTCAGATAGGCGATACAATTACATGGACTGAATATCCATACATTGTTGTAGGAATTGATTCAATACAATTATTGAATGGTGAATGGAGAAAAAGATTTATGCTAACAACTAATTCGGTTGCTGGAATTAAGTATTGGATTGAAGGAATTGGTTCGGATGAAAATTTTTTTCAGGCTTATTTTAATTATTCATCGGATGTGTTTTTGCATCCACATCTATCATGTGTACTTGATTCGACAATTCAATATTATGAACAACATTATTCATGTGCAACCGAATGTAATTTTATTCCCGGAGCACAAATTGTTTCAGTTGGTGAAAATATTCGTAAACAGAATACATTTTTAATCAGCAATTCCTTAAATGAAATTGATGTTTCATTTAATAACTCAAATAAATACAAAGCAAAATTTAAATTGATTAATCTGAACGGAATTTTAGTTTTTGAAAAGGAAATATATTCTGGACAGGTTCTGAAAATTTCCTCAGATCAGCTTTCTCCCTCAGTTTATTTTGGGGAAATAATTTACGCTGATGGAAGCATGGAGGTAAAGAAGTTTGTGAAGGAGTGAACAATTGATAATTAATTTTTACAAATACTATCTTTGAAAAAAATTAAGCGATGAAGGGACTTACCATAATGACTGATGAAAAGAGCGGAAAAAGAATTGCGCAGGTCGATTTAACTCACCTCAGCAAGCACAGTGAAGAAACAGAAGATTTGCTTGATGTACTTGTTTCAGAGGCGCGCAAAAACGAAAAGAATATTTCGTGGGACGAAATGAAAAAAGATATGAAGAAAAAAGGGAAGTTGTAGTTCATTTCTATGTATAAAATTTCATTTAAAGAATCAGCGCGAAAAGAATTCTATTCATTGCCTAAAAAAGCCGTGCAAAAAATTTCAATTGCTATTGATGCTCTTCAGAATGACCCTCGACCTATAGGAGTAAAGAAATTAAAAGGTCAAAGCCATCCATTATGGAGAATCAGAATTGGTGATTACAGAGTTGTTTATTCAATTGATGATGCTATTTATATTGTGAACATCACACGGGTTGGTCACAGAAAAGATATTTATGAGTAAAGACTCTTAGTGCAAATTCATGTAATTCGTGGCTCAATACTTTTTATTTTCTTAACCCGTATTTCTATTCATTTTTCAATTCGTTGATTTACTTTGCAGCAGTGAATAAAATTTTTCTTTCAGCGCTTATTATTTTTTCCATCATCATCATTTTCTTTTCGTGCAAAACCGGATTGAAAGGAAACCTGAAGGACAATCTTGCTCCCGACACGCACACCATTATTGATACCATCATTCGCATTGGTGCTGATAGAATGAACGCACAAGTTGAATTAACATGGTGGGGCGACGATGCCGATGGATTTATTAAAGGATATGAATTCACTTTTGATAGTGTGATTACTGCTTCAACAATCTGGAATTTTACCACCAAGCAAGACAGCACTTTTATTCTTTCAATTCCTCCCGGCAAAGACACAGTTGATTTTACTTATTATGTAAGAGCCATTGACAATTTAAATGTGCCTGACCCGACTCCTGCACGGTTAGGATTGCCGGTAAAAAATTCGGCTCCGTCCATTGCTTTTGTTTCGGGTACAAACAATCCGGTCATTTCATTTCCTGTAGTGAAATTTTATTGGAAAGGAACCGACCCTGATGGCGAAGAAAATTTACTGCGCTATGAATTGTGCTGGAACGATACATTGCAATCACCTTATTCATTGGATGTTTCAGTTAGCAGCGGAACTTTTATGGCAACAACATTTTCAATTAACAATCCAACATCTTCAGTTTTTGCAAACAACGATTTGATTGCACAAGCAACCTTGATGAATGGAATGTTATTGAATGATACCAACAGATTATTCATTCGTGCAATAGATAAATCAGAGGCGAAATCGGCTTACATTTCTTCATATAAAATATTTATTAAGAAACCATCATCAACCACTTTGTTAGTTGAAGGTTATACATCACCTGCGCAAAGCGCAACAGCACTTGCTTTCTATTCGCAGAACATGAGTGCCGCCGGGGTTACTGCTTTTGATACGCTGAATATTTTTCAGCAGCAGGCAGGAGTTTACACCCAACTTGCTCCGGATAATTTAACACAGGCGAGAATTTTTTCATTGTTCGATGCTATTATCTGGTTCAGTAATGATGCATCAAAATCACTATCGATCGGACAACGGACACTGGATAATTTTTTTAATGCCGATGGAAAACTTTTTATGGCGCTCTATGTACCATCTGCATTCGACGATCAATCTACTTTTTTAGATTTTACTCCTGTTCAATCGCTCATTACTTTTCAGGATACATCATTTATTCTGTATGATACCACAAGTATTTTCCCTCAGCAAAGTGGATATCCGGTTTTAGAAAATACAGTGCTTACTTCGAATGCAAAACCATTTAATTTATATCCCGGTGCTACTGCAATTTATAATGCGAACATTACCGCTCGGAATGATATTTCTTTGGTTACTTTCCCATGGACCGGCACTTCAACTGTGATGGCTTCAAAAACAAATCAAAGCGGACAAGTGAATTTTATTTTCTCATCCATTGAATTGCAAAAGCTAAATGGGTTGAGTAACGCCACTCAATTGTTTCAACGATTATTTGTTCAGGAATTCGGGTTGTAACAATGAAACACATCTCCATTTTCGCTTCGGGCAAAGGAAGCAATGCACAAAAAATTAAACAACATTTCAGCAATCACCCTGAAATAAAAGTGGAGTTGATTGTTTGTAATAATCCGAAAGCCGGAATAATTGAATTGGCTGCCGAATGGAAAATTCCATTGTTGATGATTACAAAAGAGGACCAGAAAAATCCGCAACATTTATTAAATGAATTACTAAAATATAAAATTGACTGGATTGTCCTCGCCGGGTATTTATGGCTGATACCTGAATTACTGATAAAAAAATTTCCTAATCAAATTATAAATATTCATCCTGCCCTGCTTCCGAAATATGGAGGCAAAGGAATGTATGGAATGAAAGTGCACGAAGCAGTAAAGAGTGCAAACGAAAAGCAAACCGGAATCACGATTCATTTAATAGATGAAGAGTTCGACAAAGGGGAAATAATTTTTCAGGCAAGTGTGTTGCTCAATGAAAACGATACTCCTGATTCCATTGCTGAAAAAGTTCATCAACTTGAGCACAAACATTTTGCTCAGGAAATTGAAAAAATAATTTCGAAATAGTAGTTATGCAAACTGTAATAACAAATAACCTTTCTCGAATAACGAATAACTAACTAACCCAATTATCTTCGCCGCCACTTATGATTAAAGATACACCGTTCACACATTTTCATCTGGCACTCGGAGCCAAGATGGCTGCATTTGCAGGATACAACATGCCCATTTCATACACCGGCATTAACGATGAGCACTTGGCTGTTCGCACCCGCACCGGAGTTTTTGATGTATCGCACATGGGAGAATTTATTTTAAAAGGAGAAAAGGCGCTCGATTTAATTCAGCGTGTTACATCAAATGATGCAGCAAAATTGACTCCCGAAAAAATTCAGTACTCGTGTTTGCCAAATGATAAAGGTGGAATTGTTGATGACCTGTTGGTATATCGCCTCGGCGAAAAGGAATGGATGCTGGTGGTGAACGCAAGCAACATTGAAAAAGACTGGAACTGGATTTCGAAATTCAATACTGATAATGTGGAGATGCACAACATCAGCGATAAAACTGCATTGCTCGCAGTTCAAGGTCCTGATGCAATTAAGGCATTGCAAAAATTAACCAACATAAATCTGTCTGAAATTCCATACTACACTTTTAAGAAAGGAATTTTTGCAGGAATAGAAAATGTATTGATATCGAATACCGGATACACCGGTGCAGGTGGTTTCGAAATTTATTTTGAAGATTCAAATGCAGATTTAATCTGGAATAAAATTTTTGAAGCCGGAAAAGAATTTAACTTGCAGCCAATTGGTTTAGCTGCGCGAGATACACTGCGATTGGAAATGGGATTTTGTTTATATGGAAATGACATTGATGATTCTACTTCACCCATTGAAGCGGGACTTGGTTGGATAACTAAATTCACAAAAGATTTTACGAACCGTTCACAAATTGAAGAGCAAAAGAAAAACGGTGTTACAAAAAAATTAGTCGGCTTTGAACTAATTGACCGTGGAATTCCGCGTCACGATTATTTAATTGTGAATGAAGCCGGTGAAACAATAGGCAAAGTAACCAGCGGAACACAATCACCTTCACTCAACAAAGCAATTGGAATGGGATATGTGAAAACTGAATACGCAAAAGAAGGAAGCAAAATTTTTATTTCAATAAGAGATAATAAAATTGCTGCTCAGGTAGTGAAATTGCCTTTCTATAAAAATTAATTTCAGCCGGAAATAAATTTCACCATTCACATTTCACCATTCACAAATTAATTTTCTGTGCCCGATAAATCATCACTCGAAGTAATACTTACTCCCAATCTTCTTCCGCTTTATCCATTACAGGGAAAGGTTGTGGTGGTGATTGATGTGTTGCGTGCAACTACTACAATGACTGTTGCATTGGATCAAGGTGCAACGAAAGTTATTCCGGTTGAGAGTATTGAAGAATGTCTTTCATACAAAGACAAACCCGATCACATACTTGCGGGCGAGCGTGGCGGACAAAAAGTGGAAGGTTTCTCCTATGGAAATTCTCCGTTTGAATACATGGATGGTGTGGTGAAAGGAAAAACATTAGTGCTCACAACCACCAACGGAACACGCGCAATAAAAATGTCGAGTGATGCAAAAGAAATTTTAATCGGAGGCTTTTTAAATTTTTCGGCATTGACGCGATGGTTGTTAAATGAAAGCACCGATACTGTATTATTGTGTAGTGGCTGGCGCGATAAGTTCAATTTGGAAGACACCATTTTTGCCGGAGCAATAATCAATCACCTGAAAGAATATTTTTTGGTGGATAGTGATTCAGCATTTGCTGCCGAAAAATTGTATCTCAATTCGCGTCGAAATATGTTGCATTACATGAAACAATCTTCTCACTACAAACGATTGGCAAAATTTGGTGTGGTGAATGATATTAAATATTGTTTGCGTCCCGACTTAACCAATGTGGTTCCGATTTTAAAAGATGGCGCGCTCGTGCGAGCCGATATTTCTAAGGATATGATTTAATTGAAAGATTAAAAATTGAAAGATTGAAAAAATTTATTCGACCAAATAATATTTCTGGATGAACATTTTATTACTTGGCAGCGGTGGTCGTGAACATGCTTTTGCGAGAAGTATTGTTCAAAGTAAATTGTGTTCACAATTGTTTATTGTTCCCGGAAATCCGGGTACAGCCGAATGCGGAAAAAATATTTCGATAAGTTCAACTGATTTTGAAGCAATAAAAAAATGTTGTCTCGAAAATAAAATTGAATTAGTGGTTGTTGGGCCAGAAGATCCGCTGGTAAATGGTATTTATGATTTTTTTATTGTTGATACTGAACTGAAAAACATTCCGGTCATAGGCCCATCAAAAGATGCAGCACAGTTAGAAGGAAGCAAAGCATTTGCAAAAGAATTTATGCTGAAACATAAAATTCCCACAGCGGCCTATCAGTCATTCGATATAAATAGTTTGGAGCAAGGTGTTGATTTTATAAGAACACTGCTGACTCCTGTGGTTTTAAAAGCCGATGGGTTGGCTGCCGGAAAAGGAGTGTTGATTTGTCAAACACTTGAAGAGGCAGAAGAAGAATTTCAAAATATGCTTCATGGAAAATTCGGAACCGCAAGTGAGAGAGTGGTAGTTGAAGAGTTTTTACATGGAATTGAAATGAGTGTTTTCATTCTTACAGATGGAATTAATTATTTATTACTTCCAACTGCAAAAGATTATAAAAAAGTTGGCGAAGGTGACACTGGATTAAATACCGGAGGCATGGGGGCGATTTCTCCTGTTCCGTTTGCAGATTATGTGTTGATGAAAAAAATTGTAGAACGAATGATTCAGCCAACCATTGATGGATTGCAGCAAGACAAGCTTGTGTATAAAGGGTTTATTTATTTCGGGTTAATGATTGTGAACAGCGAACCATTTATGATTGAATACAATTGCCGCATGGGCGATCCTGAAACAGAGGCAGTATTTCCAAGAATTGAAAGTGATCTGGTGGAATTATTTATTGCTGTAGCCAGTGAAAAACTGAATGAGAAAAAAATTGTCATCTCCTCAAAACATTGCGCAACCATTGTGCTTACATCCGGTGGGTATCCAGAGCTTTATGAAAAAGGAAAAAACATTTCCGGAATTGATTCAATAAAAAATTCAATTGTTTTTCATGCAGGAACTGCAATGAAGAATGGCGCTTTGCAAACTTCAGGCGGTAGAGTACTGGCAATAACATCACTTGGAAATACTTTGGAAGAAGCATTGAAAATTTCCAGATACAATGCTGAAAAAATTCAGTTCGAAGAAAAATATTTCCGTCACGACATCGGATTCGATGTACTAAATCTTAAAAACTAAAAATGGAACTCATACATTTTCTCATTGATTTTGTTTTGCATATTGATAAGCACCTTGCAGAAATTATTGCACAATACGGAGCACTCACTTATGTGATTCTATTTCTTATTATTTTTTGCGAAACAGGGTTTGTGGTTACTCCGTTTCTACCCGGCGATTCATTGTTGTTTGCTGCCGGTGCTCTTGCGGCCAATGATGCAACCGGTTTAAATATTTTTTTGCTCGCTGCATTAATGATTGTTGCAGCCATTACCGGCAATATGACCAATTATCAAATCGGCCGGTGGATTGGGCCAAAAGCATTTGAAATGGACAAGTGGTTTCTGAAGAAAAAAAACCTGGAGCGCACTCAGGAGTTTTTTGATAAGCATGGCAATCTTGCAATTGTTCTCAGTCGCTTTATGCCCATCATCAGAACCTTCGCGCCGTTTGTGGCCGGTGTTGGAAAAATGAAGTACAAGCGATTCTCGTTTTACAATATTCTTGGCGGAGTTAGCTGGGTGATGTTATTCTTGTTAGTTGGATATTTATTCGGCAACATTCCGTTTGTGAAAGAACATTTCAGTTACATTGTTATCTGCATCATCATCGTTTCATTTATACCGGTTGTAATTGCATTAATGAAAGGAAGAAGAGTCAGAGTTTGACTTTAAAATAAACATCGAAAAATGAAAAACTTAAAATTCAATTTTCTTTTTGTGGCCACTATGGTTTTTTCAGCTTTAAATTCTTCTTGTCAGAATGAAGCAAATAAAACAGCGGATAAAACAGCAACTGTTTCCGCGACAACCGGAATTCATGAAGATATTGATACAACAGTTCAAATGCCATCAAGCTTGGTAAATGACTTTGAACATCTTTTAGATAATCGTTCAATTGATACGCTCACAGCAATTGTAAATGACTTTCAGGATAAAACAGCTATACAAATTGCAGTAGTTACCACTTCATCCTTTTATCCAAAAACTACTATTGCTGAATATTCTGTATGGCTTGGAGACAAATGGGGAATCGGATTAAAAAAAATTAATAATGGAATAATGGTTGTTATTTCTGCAACGCAACATCAATGCAGAATAAGTACAGGGCTTGGCATGGAACAGTTGCTATCAGATGAAGATTGTCAGAAAATTGTTACTGAAAAAATGCTGCCGTATTTTCAGCAAGAGAATTATCCTGAAGGAATTTCGCAAGGAGTAAAAGAAATTATGCGCGTTTTATTGTTGCAGGGAAGGCCAATGGAAATGGAAGATATTCAAAAATAGCCTGTGACAAAAGTCATTCATGCAAATGAAATTATTGCAGTGATTTGCCCTCTATGTTTTCAAAAGCCTGTGAATATGCAATACGAGCAATAGTTTTTATTGCCACTCAAAGTAAGAATGGAAGAAAAGCGGGCATCAAAGAAATTTGTGATGAAATTGATGCACCAAAGCATTTCACCGCCAAAATTTTACAATCACTTTCTCACAAAGGAATTATCAGTTCGCAAAAAGGACCATCAGGAGGATTTTATTTGAATGCCTCGCAGACAAACACAAAATTGATAGATTTGGTGCATGCTGTTGATGGCGATAAAATTTTTACAGGGTGTGGGTTGGGTTTATTAAATTGTTCTGATAAAAAACCGTGTGCCATTCATTTTCAATTTAAAATTGTGAGAGACCAATTGCTGAATATGCTTTCGAATACTTATGTAACGATGTTGGCCGATGAGATAGAAAGCGGCTCCGCAGTTTTAGGGAATATAATTGGAAGATAGATTTCTTTGCCGGTTGAAAAAATCAACTTATCTGATTTTTATTTTTTTGTTTCACCAAAATAAAATGGTTTGATGTAGTTGGGTTCGAAATAAGCCACATCAACAAAATTTTTTTCATTGAATTTTTTTATGGCAGTTGATTGTAAATATTTGGCTGATGATTTAAAGCCGGTATGATATTCATGTTTTATACTGAATAAAAAATCTTTTATTTTCTCAGCACCGTTTCCAACAAAAACAATTGGTGAATCAATTGAATTGATGATGGAAAGAAATTCATCATTCAAAATTGCAGAACGACTGCAGACTATTGTTTCAGATTTATCATTCCATATTCCAAAATAAATTTCATCCCGCCGTGCATCAAACGCAGCGCAAATTATTCCTGTGTATTTTTTTTCTTCTGCAAATCCTGTTGCCAATGCCTGCAATGAATCAATTGCTATTAATGGAAGTTGTGCGCCAAAACAAATTCCTTTTGCGGCGCTAACTCCAATTCGTAAACCAGTGTATGAACCAGGGCCCGCACTCACAACAACTGCATCAATAGTTTCATTGTCACTTTGAGCTTGTCGAAAAGTTAAATCTGATTCTTTCATCACTTCATCAACAAACACTGTGATGAGCGTTGCGTGTTGCTGTCCCTCATCGTTTTCACGAATTGCAATAATGTTTTTTTCATTAGCTGTTGCAACCGAACAAGCTGATGCTGCAGTTTCAATTAAAAGAAAATTCGGCATCAGAAAGTTGCTGATATTTTTTTTTCTTCATCACCTCGCTTCACAATGATTATTACAGTGTCGCCCTTAGTTATTGAACCAAGTGCTTTCATATAAACATGAATATCAGAAATGGTAAAGTCGCCCATTTTAAGAATGATATCACCTTTTTGTATTCCGGCTTTTGCAGCAACCAATCCATCACTCACACCATCTACCCGCACACCAACACCTTCATACATGTAGTCGGGAATAATTCCAAGTTTCACCTTATAAGTTGGCGCGCCGGTGCTTTCTGATTCCTTGGTTCTTGCAAATGTGAGTGTGCCTTTATAGTTGAGTGAATCAATAATTCGTAATTCGAGTTCAAGAATTTCTGCTTCTTTTTTATAATTCAATTTGTCAGCATCGTCGGTTGGTTTGTGATAATCTTCATGCACGCCTGTGAAAAAATTCAACACCGGAACATTAATGTGGTAGAACGAAGTAAAGTCTGTTGGGCCTGTTCCGCTTTCACCCAATTTCCATTTCAAACTATCATCAGCCATTGTGCGGATGAAATCAAATTGCGGCGAGGTTCCCATGCCACCAATCTCCATTCCTTTCTCCGGATTGTATCTGCCAATCATGTCCATGTTAATCATGTAATTCAAAGTGCTGGTGTCAATTGTTGAATGTTCAGCAAAATATTTTGAACCAATTAAACCTAATTCCTCCCCTGAAAAATTAATGAAGAGGTAATTGTTGTTTGCATTTTTCTGAGTTGAAAGCACAGTTGCTAAAGCCATTACTCCGGCAGTTCCGCTTGCATTATCATCGGCACCATTGTGAACTCCCGTTCCTTCACCTTTATGCAGTGAGCCTCCGAATTCATTGTGTCCGAGGTGATCGTAATGCGCGCCAATCACCACAGTGGTTTTTGCTCCGTTGTCTTTGTAAGCAATTACATTGTGTCCGGTTATCGAAATTTTTTCAAGACCCACACTTAACTGTATTCGTATTTTATTTCCTGTAAAATATTTTTCGTAAGCAGCTTTCTTCACAAATACCACAGGAATGGAAACAGCAGTTAAATATTTAGAAAAATTACCCGCAGGATCGTCAGCATCGGTATGCGTGTTAATAATAATCACCGCTGTAGCTCCGCTTTTTATTGCGCTCTGAATTTTTGATTGCATATCCAGATAAGGATAATATTTTGAATGCGGACTTTCACCATCCAGTGATGATGATTCAATTAAAAAAACAGTACCTGATTCTTTATTTATTTTTTCATAATCATTTACTTCAATCTGTGGGGCATTAATTCCGTAGCCGGCATTTTGTAAATACCCGGTCACTGTTCCGCTTGCCGAAAAATTCAGCGCATAATAATCTGAATCAGCTTTGAGCATTGCACGATTCACACTCAAATAATTTTCGCCTGAATATTTTATTCCAACATTGGTTTCAAATGCCTGAAGGAAAGTTCCGTTATCGCCCATTGGTTTTAAGCCGAGCAATTTGTATTGCGTAATGATATAATCAGAAGCCAGTTGCTCGCCCTTGCTTCCGGTTTGTCTTCCGTTCAAACTATCGGATGCGAGGTAGTACACATCTTTTTTCAATGCATCTGCCGAAATAATTTGCGCAGAAACTAAATTGGTTGAAATAATAATTACACCTGCAATGCTGCTGAGCAAATGGAATAAATTGATTTTGATTTTCATGAAATGAAATTGAGTGTGCGAATTTAATGGAACATGATGAAGTATAACTTAAACTATACCAAAGGATTTTTTTTGTTGAAAATTTTTAGAATCCAAAAAATAGTAATTGTATTTTTCAGAATAGAAAATATAAGGAAATGAAGGAAGAAAAACTTTTTACTGAAATCGGAACTTCGATAATGGGAACAGAAGTGAGTCAGCTATTTGGTAAGCCTGCCTTGAAACTGAAAGGAAAAGCAGTCGCATGTTTCTTCGAAAATGAAATGGCATTTAAAATTTCAGGTGATGAACATGCACACGCAATTTCGTTAAGCGACGCAAAATTATTTGATCCATCAGGAAAAGGGCGCGCCATGAAGGAGTGAGTGCAGGTTCCATACAAGCAAAATAAAGAATGGAAAAATTTAGTACAGGCAGCTTTTGAGTATGTAAAGAAAAACGCCAAATAATTTTTGGGAGGTGTGAATGATTAATTGTGAACTTTCTTAACTCAAATAAGTAATTGAAAAAAAAATTCAAAATGAAAATCAACGAGTCAAACATCACCATCATGGTGAAAAATATGGACAAGACAATTTCATTTTACAAGATGCTTGGATTGAAACTGAAAAAAAGATGGGAGAATTATTATGCAATGTTGGCCGCGCCCGGTGTAGTGATTGGCCTGCATTCAAGTGATAGCAAACCAAAAGGCAGTGGTGATGCTTCAATCGGATTTATGATTGACAATATTAGAGCTGATGAAAAACTGCTGACAAAAAATAAAGAGAAATACAAGGTCGATGAGGGCGGTTCAGGCAGCTATGGTCACTTCAAAGACCTGAACGGAACAATTTTGTATTTCACACAACCGAAATGGAACTATTGATTGAAGAAAGAAAAACAAAAATTGAACTGTTCAGGCAAAAAAATGAAAAAAATTAATTTTTATTTTTCATATATTCTGTCAGATAGTTTTCGTTCTTAAGATTAATAACCAACTGGCGGTTCGCATCCAGAAATTCATAACTCAGCGTTTCGTAAATTGACTCAGGCTTTAGATTGTTTAACATTGAAACTGAAAAATTCTTTTTCGGAAACACAATACCCAATCCATAATCGCAATTCAATACAAAAATATCAAGAGCATTAAATTCATTGTTCCATTCAATTAAATGATGAATCGCTTTCCACGAATCACCACACCATCCACCTGTAAAGCCGGGGATATTCATAGTTTCAGCATGTTCTTTTGAATTGGCCGGCCATCCATGCGCCTTTGATGGTGGACTGCAATCATGCATTACAATTCCGCCGTTCGGGTTGAGGTAAGTCAAAACATTTTTTACATCAATCAGCGTTTGCTCGTAAGTATGCAAGCCATCAATAAACGAAACATCAATTTTTTTTTGCTCTAATTTTTTTTTCTGTTGTTCAAAATATGCATCGCTTGTAATATTGAAATATTTGTTAAACAGATTACGCGTATCGTGCAGAATTGAATGTAACTTATACCGGCTTGTAATTTTCAAAACAGGATCAACCGCATGTTTAATCGGGGCATGTACCTCCAAAAAATTACTTCCGTTAAACACCCCTATCTCAAGGTAGTTTTTTGCTTTTGTATGATTTATGAGTAATTGAATTGCCTCCAAACGGTTCATGAGTTATCTGGTTTTATCAAAGACAAATGTAATTTTTGAACCGGATTTTTTTTGAACTGAATAGGTTAAAATGAATCAGTGATGTTTATTGTTGCATCATCCAGATACTAAAATCAAAATTCCAGATTTATCCTGCGGCAAATTACTTTTACACCAAAAATATTTTTTTTACCGAATGTGAATTAATAATGAATACAGTAATGATTATATCAATGGGTTTTATAAGAATGAATAAAATGAAGTAATAAGATTTGTCAAATTAATTTGACAGGAGGAAATAAATTTGCAGTTTGTAAATCGTTTATAAAAAAAAGACTATTCATATACCCTTTTCAGGTTCACCTCCTTCGGCGGAATTAATATCAACGGGAATTTTTCGATTGCTACCGAGCTGGTATCTAATCCAAATTCGCGTCCTTCTTTTAGTGAAACTTTTTTCAGTAGGAAATACCCATCCATGATTAACTTCTCGATAAACGGAAGTTCGTTTTCAAAACTCAAAAACTTTTCAATCACCACAAACCTGAAATCGCCTGATACATTTTGTTTGTTCAGTGATTCATAACGGCTTACAGTGTCCACTTCATTATTGGCAGCCATATTCTCAACCACTTTCTTAAAATATAAATTAATACGAGGAGCCATTCTGAATCCCAACATAAAATCAACCCTGAATACATCACCGGGTATTAATGGAGTAACTACATATTCCAATGTAAATGGTTCGTCCACCACATCAACATGCACAAACCAATATACATCGGCACGCTTTGGTTGCTTGTTGAAAATGGAATAAAAAATTTTCGATTCCATTTGCGAGGGATAATCTGCACTGGTCAGGTAAATCAAATGCGAACAATATTTTGGAACAGTTACATCATCACTCAGCGCTTTTAGCGGAGGCAAAAAATCTTTCACATTCACAAATTCCAGATAACGGTTTTTGATTTTGCGTGCATTGAACCACACATACATGACCAGAAAAAATATGGTACCCAGCATCATAGTTACATAACCGCCATGAGCAAATTTGGTGAGGTTGGCAAATAGAAAACCCAATTCAAGTGTAAGAAACACCAAGGCCAAGGTTACTACCAATGTTATGGAACCACGCCGCACATATAAAAATGTTCCGAATAAAATGGTGTCCATCAGCATTCCGAAATTGATGGTTAACCCATACGCGGCTTCCATGTTTCTTGATTCTTGAAAAAACAAAACCATGGCAATGCATCCGAAAAATAAAATTCCATTAATGCTTGGTACAAAAATTTGTCCGCGTAAATCGGTAGGATGAATTACACGAACCTTTGGCCACAAATTCAATCGCATGGCTTCATTAATCAATGTAAAACTTCCGGTAATTAATGCCTGACTCGCAATAACAGAAGCTGTTGTTGCTATAATGATTCCGATAATGACAAACCAATCAGGCATCACCGCAAAAAATATTTGTGTATCTATTATTTCTCCCTGATGCGACATGAGCCACGCACCCTGTCCAAAATAATTTAACAGCAAACATATTTTTACAAATATCCAACTCACCCGTATGTTCAGTTTACCGCAATGACCGAGGTCAGAGTACAATGCTTCGGCTCCGGTGGTGCATAAAAACACTGCACCAAGCAGCCAGATTCCTTTCGGGTAATGCACTAATAAATCATACGCATATTTTGGGTTAATAGCATTCAGTATTCCAAGGTGATCATTCAGATTAAAAATACCAATAGCACCAAGCATGGTGAACCACACAAACATGATTGGACCGAAATAACTTCCAACAGCTTTTGTTCCTAATCGTTGAAAAAGAAAAAGCACACATAAAATTCCAATAACAATGGGAACAACCGGAATATCGGGGTCATATAATTTTAATCCCTCAATGGCCGATGTTACAGTAATGGCCGGTGTAATCATTCCATCGGCCAGCAATGCTGCTCCACCAATAATTGCCGGAAACACTAACCACTTTGCGCGCTTACGAACCAATGCATACAATGCAAACACGCCGCCTTCTCCTTTATTATCGGCACGAAGTATAAGTATGATGTACTTAATCGTTGTTTGTAAAGTCAATGTCCAGAACACGCAACTCAATCCGCCATAAACCAGTAGCTCACTTACCGGTCTGTCACCTAAAATTGCCTGCATTACATAGAGCGGAGATGTTCCGATATCACCATAAATGATTCCGAGCGTAACTAATAATCCGGCAAGTGTGAGCTTGTTAAGCCCGTGAGATTTTTCCAAGTAGTGCTATAATAAGCGGCGGCAAATATATACTTGTGTTTATTCAACATTCAAATAAGTAGCATCTTTAATTTTAAGAGAACAGTTTTTCGTTCTTTAGATTTGACGCTATTCAAAAAAAGCATGTCATACACTATTCTCGTTGTCTTATTTATTGTTGGTTATGCAGTTATTGCATTGGAACATCCGTTGCGTGTAAGCAAAACCGCAACTGCATTATTATTAGCGGTGGTTAGTTGGGTGATACTGATAATGCTGCCTAACGAAACTGCAAACGAATTACTGCCCCAGCTTTCACATCATCTTTCTGATATTTCTGAAATTGTATTTTTTCTCATGGGTGCCATGACTATCGTGGAGCTGATTGATACACACCGCGGATTCAGAGTGGTAAGCAATTTAGTAAAAACAAAAAATAAAGTTTCGCTGCTGTGGATTAATTGCTTTATCACTTTTTTTCTTTCAGCCATTCTCGATAACCTTACTAGTTCTATTGTAATGGTATCTATTCTTCGTAAAATGATTGACGATAAAAAAGACAGAATGATTTTCGCATCAATGGTAATTGTTGCCGCAAATGCCGGAGGAGCCTGGTCGCCGATTGGTGATGTAACAACAACGATGCTTTGGATTGGCGGACAAATTTCTGCAATGAATATTATTGAAACACTTTTTATTCCGAGTTTGGTTTCAATGTTGTTGCCGCTTATTTATTTCAGTTTTAAAATGAAGGGAGAAAAAATTATTGAAACTGAAAACGATAATGAAGTTCCACAACCATATTCAACATACATTTTTGTTCTTGGAATTTTGAGTTTGATTTCGGTTCCGGTTTTTAAACAACTCATTCACCTTCCGCCTTACATGGGAATTTTATTAGGGCTTTCAGTAATGTGGGTGATAACAGAAATACTTCATTCAAAGCGCGAGCGAAAAGATTTGCAAGTGGCAAGCGTGTTGGGTAAAATTGATTTGAGTTCCATCTTATTTTTTGTTGGAATATTGTTAGCTGTTGCTGCCTTGCAAACTGCCGGCATGCTTGAACTTACTGCGAATTGGCTGGATACAACTATTCCGAATAAAGACATTGTTGTTACAATGCTTGGAGTTGCTTCTTCCATTATTGATAATGTGCCATTAGTTGCTGCCACCATCGGAATGTATCCGTTGCATCTTTTTCCAATGGATGATAAATTGTGGGAGATGATTGCTTTCTGCGCCGGCACTGGCGGAAGTTTATTAATCATAGGTTCAGCAGCAGGAGTGGTGGTAATGGGAATGGAAAATATTTCGTTCGGTTGGTACCTGAAAAAGATTTCGCTGCCTGTGTTGATTGGTTATCTCGTTGGTGTGGGTTGTTATTTGGGGATTTATGCAATGATGAACGGAGGATAAAAATTTTAGAATTTGTTAAATTGAAATCAAAAGAACAGGTGCCAACATTTTATATCATAGCGGGGCCGAATGGTGCAGGTAAAACTACTCTTGCAGGTGAATTGCTTAAAGAAATTGGCGTTATAGAATTTGTTAACGCAGACAATATTGCCAAAGGCATTTCACCATTTAACACCTCTGGAGTGGAGTTTCAGGCGGGAAGATTGATGTTACAACGAATTAACCAACTTGTATCACAGAATGAAACATTTGCTATTGAAACTACATTAAGTTCAAAAACATAAATTGATTTATGTAAACAGTTAAAAAGAAAAAAATACAAAACCTGTTTGTTTTTTATCTCGCTTTCTGATTTTCAATTGGCGCAAAAACGAGTGCAGGAAAGAGTCAAGCGCGGAGGCCATAATATTCCTGATGACATTGTGAAGCGCAGATATAATCGAGGATTGAAAAACTTAAACGAACATTTTTTACAACTTGCAGATTATTGGATGATAATTGACAACTCAGAAAAAATTCCAGTAAATGTTTGTGAAGGTGAAAAAGAAGTTGTCAGGAAAATTTTTGATGCCGATATTTGTAAACGAATAATTAATAATAATGAGTGAAGATTTTAAAAAAGAGTTGAGCAAAAAAGTTATACGGCTGTTTCGCAAAGCAGTAAAAGCTGAACTTCTTGAACATAAACGATTGGGTAATCCAATTTATATCAGGGATAAAAACGGAAGAATAAAAAAAATTTCTCCTTCTCAAATAAAATATTGACTCATCTGTTTTATTAAAATATTTCGTGCGCACAATTTTTATTTTTCTACTTCTCTCTGCTTTCATTTCATGTAAAGTATCAAAGAGATATTTAATACAAGCACCCTATAGCCAAAATTCTGTCCCGCCGATTCCTGATTACAGTAAAAATTCTTCTTGGGCCGCATTGCCAACAATGAAAGATGAAGCTGATGAAATGCCTGATAAGAATTTAAAATACGGACAAGACTCGGCAAAGGTGGATGTTTTTTTTATTCACCCTACCATTTTTACTGATGAACCCGAAGGAGAATTTAAATGGAATGCAGATGTGAATGACAAAACTTTGAACAAAAAAGTAGATGAGTCTACTATCAGATTGCAGGCAAGTGTATTTAATGTATCGTGTAAAATTTATGCACCCCGCTATCGCCAGGCACACATCAGCGCATTCTATACAATAGATTTGGATGCAAAAAGAAATTCGCTGGACACTGCTTATGCCGATGTGAAACATGCATTTGAATATTACTTACAACATTATAACAATGGTCGCCCGATAATTATTGCAGGCCACAGCCAGGGAACAAAACACGCCGCGCGATTACTGAAAGAATTTTTTGATAACCAACCATTGCAAAAACAATTGGTGTGCGCCTACCTGATTGGTATGCCGGTTCCACGCGATTCGTTTTGTTGCATTGCACCCTGTGAAGATTCTACTCAAACCGATTGCTGGATTTCGTGGAACACTTTTGCGTATGGATATACACCAACATATTATGAATATGGATTAAATCATGCCGTGTGTACCAATCCACTTACCTGGAGAATTGATTCATTGTATGCAGATAATAAATGTAATGAAGGTGGTGTGCTGCGAAATATTCATCACATCTATCCGGGCATTTGCGATGTGCAGGTGCACAATGGATTATTGTGGATTAACAAACCTGTTTTCCGTGGCAGCAATTTATTCGACTGGAAAATTTATCACATACTTGACTATGGTTTGTTTTACATGAACATCCGGAAAAATGTAGATGACCGTTGCACTGCCTATCTGAAAGGAAAAAAATAATATGTCTGTTAATTACTTGCGAATAACTTTTATAATTATGGAATCGTAGTGATGTTAAATTCACAAAAAAATTAAGAATGAAAACTGCATTTCGATTATCAATCATTTCTGTTGTACTCTTTTCGCTTTTATCTTTTAAATATGGCGGTGGTGATTGGGTAACATATTCGGAAAAGAAAAAAGCAAAATTTGAAGTGCTGTTTCCCGAAAAACCGAAAGCCGATAAGAAGGGCGACAATTGGTTTATATCTGCCACATTGGACGAGCCATTGACTAACTTTTATATCAGTGTTGATTTTGGAAGTTCAGCATACACCGAACAAACTTTTCGTGACCGCATTACTTCAAATGTGAATGTGATTGAAACTACTTTCTCAACCAAGATAACTGACATGAAAGAAATTCAATTCAACGGTGGTTTATGTATGGAATACCGATATGAAATGTTTGGATTGAAATCGTTAGTTCGGGCATTTTATAAAGACAATAAATTATTTGAACTCACCTGCAATCCGATTTTAGGTGAAGTACCAGAGGCAGAGAAAGATAAATTCTTTAACTCGTTTCATTACCTGCCATAATAATTTTCGTTATTAAAAAATAAAGATGCCATCCCTTCGAAGGGATGGCATCTTTCGTTTTGAGAATAATTGTATTGAGATTTATTTTTTTGTTGCATTCATAAAATTCAACGCCTTAGCAGCCATCTCATCTTTCGGATCCAATTTTAAAGTTTGTTCAAAACAGATTCTTGCACTGTCGTACTTGTGAGTGGTGAAATAAATTCCTGCAAGATTGTACCAGGTTTTAGAATCATTGGGTCCGTATTGTACAGCTTTGCGGTAATCGTTAATTGCTTTTGAGGTATCCCCTTTCTCATAATCTTTTTTGGCATTTGAAAGAAAACCCGCAACTAATACTTTATCAAATTCACTAAGTTTTGGATGAGAGCGTTGTAACTCACGCGCTTTATTCCAATAATACTCCGCGCTGTCAATCATTTTTTTTCGCTCATAAGCCACTCCTAAATTCAGGTAGGGGTCTGTGTACTTTGGATGAATGACTAATGCTTTTTTTAATAAATGAACCGAACTGTCGTAACACGATTTTTTAAGTAATGAATCCTGTGCTTCATCACCTAAAAAAATATACGAAGTACCTGCGCCATTATTTGTTCGTGCACTGTTTGGGTTTGTAAGTGCATCCTTTATAAAAAGCGTTTTATCATTTTTCCACTCCTTGTTCCTCGAAAATGTTTTGTAAGAAGCAGGAAGAACAATGATGACAAGAATTGAAATCACAACTGACTTTAAAGTCTTTTGTTCAATAAAAAAATTCTGCAACAACAATGAAATGCCTGCAACAACTGCAATTAAAAATCCGAATGATGCCTGAAATAAAAACCTTTCGCCCATTACTCCACCGGTATCTACAACAAGATTTGAAATAATAAACACACTGAAGAAATAAAACAGAATTCCATATGCAATCAGATTCTTCTTGTTGATTTCTTTGAATGTATAAATCAATAATGCAAGTTGAATAACAATAGAAAGCAATACCTGCCAATCACCAAAATTTGTATAAGGAATTTGATTGAAGGAATAATCATAGTTGAGTTTCAGTGGGAGAAAAAGCATCTGAATATATTTTCCCAATACAAAAATCTTTGTCGCGAGTGCCTGCATGGGTGTTGCATACAGGTAAGGCGAATTCATTACCTCAGTAATTTCTTTGTGAACGAAACCGATTATAGAGAATCGAAGAATTATATAAAGCACTGTAACGATGATAAAAGGAGAGGTTGCTAAAAAACTTTTCTTCCATTCCATTTTAGTGAAGCAGAAAAAAGTAATTGGTAGAATGGCAATGAATGTGACTCCGTTTTCTTTTGATAACAATGCAAGAAAAAAACTAACCACACTCAGCAACAGAAAAATAGTTTTGTTTTTCTTTTTCCAGTCGAGTGCAAAAATTAAAGTGAGCAAAAGAAAAAACCACGAAAGCAATTCATCGCGACTCTTGATATTCGCCACTACTTCGGTGTGCAGCGGATGAACAACAAACAATAAAGTGATGATGAATGAAGGCCAGATTTTTTTTGTGATGTGCTTATACAATAACTGATAAAGTAAAAATGCAATGGCGGCATACAGCAACACATTATTAAAATGCATAAAATGCGCAAGCGATAAATTATTGTCAATGCCGGTTTTCTTCCAGCCAAAAATTTCTATTTCTGTTGCAAAACTTATTAATGCAAGTGGTCGCCACCTGCCACCGGAGAGGTCGCTTGCATTTCCAATAAAACCATAAAAACTATCTTTCGATAAAAGGTCAGGAATTCCCGCAAATCCTTTTTGTGTAAATGAATTCATGGTGATGCTGATGACATCATCCAGCGCCCACTCATTCTGAAAAGTGACTGCATATAAAACAACAGCAATTATTGCAAGCAATAATCCCAACACATTTGGTCGTTCGTACCACTGAGTTTTTATCAGTGGTTTTGCTTCAATCGGTTTGGGATTAGGAAGTTTTTGTTTGGCCATATAAACTGTTTTGTTCGGCGGTTAAAAATATTTCTATTTTCGCAACCCAAAATTTTCTTTTATGGAATTTCAAGAAATAGTTGCCATCACCGGAATGTCAGGACTTTTCAGAGTGCTTTCATCCAAATCAAATGGAGTAATTGTTACCGGGCTCGAAGATGGAAAATCACAATTCATCTCTGCAAGGGTACACAACATTTCTTCATTGGAAAACATCACAATTTATTTAGACAATGATGAGAACCGCGAATTGAAATTTGTTTTTGCCGACATGTTAAAAGCCGAAACCGAAACTCCAACTCCCGATGCAAAAGCATCGAATGATGAGTTGCGGAAATATTTTACAGCCGTAATTCCAACTCACGATAAAGTGCGCGTTCACAACAGCGATATAAAAAAGATGGTGCGTTGGTTCCACATCTTAAAAGCAAACAACTTAATTAAGACGGAAGAAGAGTTGAAGCTAACAGAGGAGAAATCAGAAAAACCTGCTGAGTAATTTGAGGATTTAATAATTAGGAAATTTGATGATTCAGTTTCAACCACATCATCAAATAAGCACATCATCAAATTATCAAATCTGTACTTAATTATTTACCATAATCGGCATCACCAACATCAGTGTATCTTCTTTGTCGTCACCTGCTGTTGGAGAAATTAACGATGCTCTGGTTGGTGTACTGAATTCAAACTTAACTTCATCAGTACTTAATGCGCTCAAAATTTCACTGAGGAAACGGCCGTTGAAAGATATTTCAATATCGTCGCCGTTATAATTACAAACTAATTTTTCTGTTGCTTCATTGCTGAAATCCAAATCGCGCGCGGTGATGGTGAGTTCACTTCCCTTCAATTCAAAAGTTACCTGGTGTGTGGTTTTGTTGGAGAAAATAATTAAGCGGCGAAGAGAATTCAGAATTTCATTGGTGGCAATAATTAATTTATTCGGATTATCAGTTGGTATCACCGCGTTGTAATCCGGAAAGCGTGCATCAATCAAACGGCAAATAAGATTCACAGTTCCGAAACTGAAAAATGCATTGCTGTTGTTGTACGAAAGATTTACCTGTGTGTCTTCTGAAGGCAGAGCGCCATTCACTAATTGCAAAGCTTTGCGCGGAACAATAAATGAAGCTGCTGTTGCACTGCGCGTGTCAAATCGTTTAAAGCGAACCAACTTATGTGCATCGGTACTTACGAATGTTATTCCTTCAGTAGTGAGTTCAAAATTTACTCCGGTCATTGCAGGTCGCAAATCATCAGTGCCAACTGCGAACAAACATTTATTGATTGCATTTTTTAAAATCGCTGAACTGATTTTAATATCCTTTATGTCTTCGGCTACCGGAATGCGTGGATAGTCATCGCCGTTTTCTCCGGTGAGTTTATATTTTCCATTATCAGAAGTTATTTCAATTGCATAACTCTGTTCATCAATGCTGAAAGTGAGAGGTTGCTCAGGCAATGATTTTAAAATATTCATGAGCATGCGTGCAGGTATGGCAATCTTTCCTTCTTCGCGGGCTTCCACTTCAAGGGTAGTGCTCATTGAGGTTTCAAGATCGGTACTGAAAACGGTAAGTCTTCCCTTTTTTATATCGAACAAAAAATCTTCGAGAATCGGTAGAACTGTGTTGGTGCTGATAACACCATCAATGAGCGATAACTGTTTTAGCAGCGCTCCGGTAGAAACAATAAATTTCATTTTGTTGTCGGTTGTTTTGGTCTTACTCATCTGAATCGGCAGAATGACTTTTAATTATTGGAATGAATAAATTTCTTGTCGGGGTAAATATAGAAATTTTGAGAATGGAGGAGCGATGCATTCCGGAATGTTTATAGAATGTTAAAACTCAAACCCCAGCTGACTGTCTTTTTTAATTTCCTTTTTCTTCTTCCGTTCCAACGGATTTGTTTCTTGGGCTATCATCATTGAAGCTGAAATCGGTTGCAACAACTCATAAATCAGTTCAAGATTCATTTTTTTATCCAACCATTTTTTCTGAGCTTCTTTTTTTAATATCACCGGCATGCGATTGTGATACGGCGCAACCGTTTCATTTGCTTCGCAAGTGATGATGGCGAAAGTCGGAATCACCACTCCATCCGTTTTATCAATCCAGTTATTGTAAATGCCTGCGAATAAAACAGGTTCTTCTTTATTCAATGAAAACCGATAGCGCTGCTTTGTTTTTTTATTCTCTTCGAAAAATGCGGATGAAACAATGAGGCACCGTTGATTTTTCTGAAATGCTTTTCGCCAGGTTGGTTTTTCTAAAATGGTTTCGCTCCGCGCGTTAAAATTTTTCCGGAAGTCTTTGTAATCTTTCGACCACTCAGGCAAAAGACCAAATTGAAAATCTTCTACAGTTAATTTTTCTATTGTGATAACGGGTGCTTCCAAACCCGGAAAAACCAATTGCTCTTCTAAATTATTTTCTGCAATTATTGAATCAGAAATTTTAGTTCCATTTAATTGCAATACCTGTTCGAGATATTCCTGTTCGGTAATTTCGCCTGCATGATGCGATGATTTTAATCCGCGCTTTTGTATGTAGGAATAATTGTAACACATATTTACTCCCTGTTCTTCGAATCAATGCAAATAGTCACTGGACCATCATTCAATAATTCCACTTTCATATCTGCACCGAATTTTCCGGTTTCTATTTTCTTTCCCAAATCATTTTGCAATTGCACAATCATTTTTTCATACATCGGAATCGCGAATTCAGGTTTCGCTGCTTTGATGTACGATGGGCGATTTCCTTTTTTGGTTGAAGCATGTAAAGTGAACTGACTTACTAATAAAATATTTCCATTCGCTTCCTTCACCGATAAATTCATCACTCCGTTTTCATCATCAAAAATCCGGAGGTTACAGATTTTATTACTCAACCATTCAATGTCTTCTTGTGAATCTGCTTCTTCTATTCCCAATAAAATCAATAAACCTGTTTCAATTTTTGAAATCTGAATTTCATCAACTGTTACACTTGCTCGATTCACACGCTGAATAACCACTCTCATTCTTTGTCGTAAATTTTTTCGGTGTTGCGAACATCTTCCACAATGGCGAGATAACTTCCATAGCGGCTTTTTGAAATTTCACCTAACTCCACTGCATCGCGAATGGCGCATTTCGGTTCATTGATGTGCAGGCAGTTATTGAATTTACAATCGTGCATTCTGTTTTTCATTTCCGGAAAATAATGCGCGAGTTCTTCGGGTGCTAAATCCAGAATGCCGAATTCTTTTATTCCCGGAGTGTCAATGATGAATCCGCCTTCAGGTATATGAAACATTTCGGCGAAAGTTGTTGTGTGCATTCCCTTGCTGTGGTAATCTGATACATCGCCAACTTTCAATTCCATTCCCGGAATCATTTTATTAATGAAAGTGCTTTTGCCAACTCCACTGTGTCCTGCCACTAAATTCACTTTGTCCTTCATTATTGCCCGAACTGCATTCAGGTGTTCATCTGTTTTTGCAGAAATTAATTCAACCGGATAACCTGCCTTGCTGTAAATATTTTTTAAGAACTCAACCTGCTTCAAATCATCTTCATTATACAAATCCATTTTGTTTAGCAGAATGGTGGAAGGAATATGATAGGCTTCAGCCGTGAGTAAAAAGCGATCAATAAATCCGGTGGTGGTTGCCGGTTGTTTTACAGTGGCAATAATAAATGCACGGTCAATGTTTGCAGCAAGAATGTGTTCAGCAGTTCTGTTGCGCGCCGACTGACGAATGATGTAATTGTTACGCTTCAACACTTCACTGATAACGGCAGCGCTGTTGTCTTTCTCTGGTTCCACCATCACCCAATCGCCAATCACAACAGGATTTGTAGTGCGACGATTTTCCAACCGCAGTTTTCCTTTCAAGCGGCATTGAACTGTTACACCTTCATCAGTTAACACATCGTACCAGCTTCCGGTGGATTTGGTTACCCGGCCCTTCATAAAGCCCCACTTCTAACTTCTCCCTTAAGGGGAGAATAACAGTCGCGATAAATTTGATGCGAGGAAATTTTTTTCAGTGCAACAATGAATCTGCAATCTGCAATTTGTAATCTGTAATCCAATATCAAAAATCTGAAGTCCATTAGATCATCGCTTGCGCATGAATGGCATTTGCAATCTTAATAATCAGAGAAGTATCTTTCTCAATAGCATTTCCTACAACGATTATATCTGCACCGGCGCGGCAACTTTCCATTGCTTTTTCAGGAGTGGTAATTCCGCCGCCTACAATAATCGGAACATTAACATTTTCGCGTACCGCTTTTATCATGCTGCTGCGAATGGGTTGTTGTGCGCCGCTGCCTGCATCCATGTACAAAATTTTTAAGCCAAGCATTTCTCCTGCCATAGCAGTACAAACTGCAATGTCATTTTTATCAGCTGGAATCGGATTGGTGTTGCTGATGTACGAAACGGTTGTTGGCACTCCACCATTCACAAGCATGTAACCGGTTGAAATAATTTCCAGTCCGCTTTGCTTCAACATTGGTGCAGCAATTACATGTTGCCCAATCAGCAATTCAGGATTTCTGCCCGAAATGAGTGAGAGTAAAAAAACCGCATCGGCTTTTGCATTCACCTGCATGGTACTTCCGGGAAATAGTATCACAGGAATATCGCAACTGCTTTTAATAATATCGAGGCACACTTCTAAAGTATCATTCACCAAAAGACTTCCACCTAAAAACAAATAATCAACTTCAGCTTTCACTGCAAGATCCACAGTATTAATTATAGAATCGCTGCTGACTTTATCAGGGTCAATCAGCACTGCAAATTTTTTGCGGTTATTTTTTCTGGCTTCAAAAAAAGAATGATAAACAGTTTGCTCCATGCGGGTTTCCGATTCACGACAAAAATAACAGAAACAGCAATATGATTTAATGAGGTTTGATAAAAGGGAAAAATTAGTAATTTAAGAAGTGAATAAAGTTCTTCCAAAAAATTAAATCGCTTAATATTTTGCGGGCACAAATTTTATTAATTGAAATTTAAAATACTCAGTCAATTTTTTATTCTGTTAAGTTTTCAGACTGTTTTCTGTCAGAAAATTTCTGCTCAAATTATTTTGGTTTCAGGAAAAGTTGTGGATGCAGAAAGGAAAGAAGCTTTAGTTGGCGTAACTGTTATATCAGAAAATAATACCGGAACTTACACCGACCTGAATGGTAACTGGCAACTTTCACTGGCCGAAGGAGCACATCAGATTAAATTTTCTTACATCGGATGGAATGATACAATTATAAACCCGATGATAAAATCGGGTGATGAAATTCCATTAATCATTCTTTCGCAAAAGCGAAATACGCTCAACGAAATTGTTGTGGGTGCAAATCGTTACAGCCGACCGCTTGCTGAACAAACGGTGAGCATGAATATTATGCGACAGCAGGAATTACAGAATAAGAATTTACAAAATGCTGCCGATGCGCTCGATCAGGTTCCGGGAATTACTGTGATTGATGGTCAGGCCGGAATTCGCGGTGGCAGTGGTTATGCATTTGGTGCCGGTAGTCGTGTGATGATAGTTGTTGATGGTCTTCCGCTTTTAACTGCTGACAGAAATGATGTAAAGTGGAGTTTTATTCCAATGGAAAACATTGAGCAAATTGAAATTGTGAAAGGAGCTTCTTCAGTCCAATATGGTTCGGCTGCATTAAATGGTGTGGTGAATATTCACACTTCGTTTCCCTCCGAAAAACCGGAAACAAAACTGAATTTATTTATCACCCGGTTCGATGGAAGTATTGCTGCCAATCAGATTTCACAAGACGATAAAAATCCATTTTCCATTGGCGGTTACATTCTTCACAAAAGGAAAATCGGGAAGAGTGATTTTGTTTTTGATGCCTATGGTTATCAATCGCAAAGCTGGCTGCAGGGGGATTCAGCAAAAAGAGTACGCGGACATTTTAAATATCGGTATCACGCAAACGATAAATTTCAAATTGGAGTAAACACAACCGGGTTGTTTCAGAATACTTCACAATTTTTATTCTGGAGTAATGATTCAACCGGAGCATATCATCCGTTGAATGGAAGCACTACATTGGTTCAACTGAAAGAAATTTACGCAACTGTTAATCCTTATTTAACCATTTTCACAAAAGGTGGAGCTAAACACAGTATTCAATTGCAATATTATCATACCAATCAGATTTCGTCGGGACTCTGGCAACCGGTCACCAATCTTTTCAGTGGTGATTATTCTTATCTGAAAGAAATTTCATCGTGGAAATTCAGCGGTGGAATCACAGGAAATATTTATTTCTTTAAAGATGATGGCCTTGGTGGATTACACATTGGAAATTCAGGCGCTGCATTTTTTCAGGTAGAAAAAAACTGGAAGCGATTCCGCATGGAAGGCGGAGCGCGGTACGAAATATTCCGGATAGATACATTAACCGACCATTCAAAACCGGTTGGAAGAATAGGAATTCAATACACAGCGAATAAAAAAACTTTTGTCCGCGCATCATTCGGTCAGGGGTTCAGAGTACCGAGTCCTGCAGAACGATTTATAAAATATGGAATCGGCGATATCAATATTTATCCGAATGATACATTAAAACCTGAAAGCGGATGGAGTGCAGAAATCGGAGTGCGAAAACAAATTGATAAAAAAAATTTCAACGGATATGCTGATGGTGCATTGTACATGATGGGATATAAAAACATGATGGAGTTTGCATTTGGTCAGTGGGGAAAACCGACCGACCCGTTAATCGGAATCGGATTCCGCGCAATGAATGTGAACGAAGCGCGTATTGCAGGATTTGAATTTGAAACAGGAGCGAAAACTTTTATCAATAAAGTGAAATGGAATTTTGATGGCGGTTATACTTATTCCTATCCCGTGGATTTGCAGGCTGATTCTACTTTAAGAATTCCATCAAATTTTATTTCAGGATTTGCAAAAGGATTTTCAGAACCCGACAGTTTATTTAAAATCGGATTGCTCCGTTACCGCAACCGTCATCTGTTAAAATTCAATTCTGATTTTGAATGGAAGAAATTTTCATTCGGCGGAACCGGTCGTTACTACAGCCGAATGGATAACATTGATTTTTATTTTTCCATTTTCATTCCCGGAATAAAAAATTATCGCGCCACACATTTACAAGGCGATTGGGTTTTTGATTTGCGATTTGCATATAAAACCAGGTACGGAAAAGTAGCGCTTCTCTGTAATAATTTATTAAATGCTTATTATGCAATCAGGGTTGGAAAACCGGATGCGCCGAGAAATTTCACCCTGCAATATTCATTTGAGTTTTAGCCGAAATACAGATAGAAAATTTGCTATTCTGAAATTCGCAGAACTGAAGATAAATTATTGGATGTATCACCATCGGTTACTCCTTCACAAACTTCTTAACCTCCATTCCACTATCACCAAAATAAAGGTTTACTCACCCGCGCACAACTAAAAGTCAAAGTCAGATAAACACGCCCTCTCTGATTTCAATGTGAAATAGCAATCGGAGTCATTCAGGAAATCAAAGAGGGAGTTGAATAAACAAAAGAGTAAAGCAAAAATCATGAATGAAGATTAACTCCCTATTTTTTTTCTTGTTTGACTTTAACTTCTGAATTGAGTTTGAAAAAAGAGAGGGTGGAATGGCTTTAAGTCTGACCGCTTGCTTTACGCGGGTGAGTCTGCGCGTGTGAGTTATTCCTTCACAAACTTCTTAACCTCCATACCACCATCATCAAAATAAAGGTTTACTCACCCGCGCACAACTAACAGTCAAAGTCAGATAAACACACCCTCTCTCTTTTCAGAGCTGAATATCAATCAGAATTTATCCGGAAAAGAAAGAGGGAGTTGAAAAAACAATTGAGAGAAACTCCGAATGAAGTTTCACTCCCTCTTTTTTTTCTGCGTGACTTTTACTTCTGAAATAAGTTTGAAAAAAGAGAGGGTGGAATTGCTTTAAGTCTGACTGCTTGATTTATGCGGGTGAGTCTGCGCGTGTGAGTTATTCCCTCACAAACTTCTTAACCTCCATACCACCATCACCAAAATAAAGCTTGATGAAGTAAATGCCGGAAGGGAAAGATTTCAGATTGATAATTTTTGATTTAAGATTTACTGACTCTGCATAAACTGTTACACCAAGAGAATTTGTGATTTCAATTGCATTTATTGTCTTCGCGCTTTCAACTGTTATCTGGTTGGTGGCGGGGTTTGGGTAAAGGTTGATTTTATAATCATTATTAATATAGGAAATATCATTAGCTAAACATTGATTATAATACAAAGGAAAGCCATAATTGAAATGCAGACACGATGTTTCTAGGTTTCCATTTATTACATTATAAACTTGATAGTGAAAACCGGTACCACTATATCCATAAACAATGGTAAAATTTTTTGTAGTTGAGTTATATGTAGCGTGTATTAAATCACTTGGTAAATTAAAATTTGCAACTGTTGTAATTTGATTAAATAACAAGTCAATTTTAATTATCGAATAAGAATATAAATTGGAATCAGTTTTAATTCCAAAAATTGCATTTTCGTTTTCATCAAAATAAATCTCGTAAAGAAATGTGAAAGAAAGAGTGTCCAAATTAATTAGTGTATCAACCATACCATTTAGTAGATCAACCTTTAGTAATACTTCACCAGAAGTATATAGCATATTATTCTCAGGATCTAAGGTGGATCGATTTGCTGCACCGCTTGTTATATAACCTCCACAACCAGTTGTTAATGTACTAACAACTGATCCGGTATTACTTGTTAAATTATATTTATAAACTTCGCAAGCTCCACTACCTCCAGAATAATCTATTCCAACTAAATAAATTAGATTGTGAATTTGATCAAACTCGATTTCTGAGGGAAAACAAAAGTCGGTTGTATAAAATGGAATGAAGTTACTTGTACCACTGATTAAATCAAAAACTTCTACCCCAGTTTGTGTTGAAGTTTGAGCTTGAATATAAAGTTTATTGCAGGAAGCAGCATAGCCATTAAATTCACCAAACATCAAATCAACATTTTGCCCAGTTAAATTTGGTTGTGAAATTGTATCAATTGTGCAATCACTTAGATCTAATGAAACAAAATTCCATTCATTAAGTCCAATTTCTTCTAATCCAAATACTTTATTCTGACAAAATGATAATTTGCTCAATAGAATAAAAGCAAAAAGAAATGATAATTTCATTTTGATTGAATTTAAATATCAAACGAAATTAATTCAATAGTAAAGTGACCTTCCCACAAATTATTTTTTGTCTCATGCAATTCTTCCAACTTATTTTTCACTTGTGATTCGTTCCATGAATTAATTCGTTGGTTGAATCCGGCAACTTTTTGCTCTACATGTTTTAAGCATTCTAAATAATTTAGAAAAGAACCAAGAGTTTGTGGATTTATTGACTGATTAACACGAATGAAGAATCTTTTATTCATACTATTTTATCCAGTTTAAACAAAGATAATATTTTAATGTGTTGTAAAAGGTATAATTTATGTGTTGCAATCTGCTTTTATTCAAAATTGAATAATTATTTTCCAAATTCTAAAACTGAAAATAAATAAATGGTTGTATCTCCGCGCTCTTCACTTGTATCACCATCCAAATCACAAACACCAGCGCATATTTTTATGCTGTAGTTTTCTTTCGTGCAGCTTTTGCTTTCCTTTTTCTTGCAACTTTTTTATTCTGTTTCGCTTTCTGTTCACGAATGTATGCGCTGATTTGCTCATCCTCTTCTTTAGTCAATCCACGACCTTGCTCACCAATTGTATCAACATCAAGTTCAATTCTTTTTTTCATTGTGATAAAAGTAATCTGTTTTTCTAACGACTAACAACCCGAAACAACAAACCCGAAACCCGTAACTATTTTCAAAACTGAAAATAAATAAACGGTTGTATCTCCGCACTCTTAACTTGTATCACCATCCATATCACAAACACCAGCGCGAGTGATTGTGCAATGATGGGTGCGCGTGATAAAATAATTTCCGTTTTGCTGTTCCACTTTGCCGGAATAAAATGTGTGAGGTATCCGAACACGATTAGTGCAAACACCAATGCATAACCGCGCATCCACTGTAGGACTATGGTGCCTTCAAAATTCTGGAATATGCGCGAGAGCATTTCGGTTGCGGTGGCAAAATCCTGCGCGCGAAAAAATATCCAGCAGAAGCAAACGAAATGAAAAGTGAGCAACACACCGAGTGCGCGCATCAAAAATGTTTTCGGCACATTCACCACGGTGCGGAATAATTTATCGAGTGCGAGCGCCACGCCATGCAGAAACCCCCAGAACACAAAGTTCCACGAAGCGCCATGCCACAAGCCGCCGAGCAGCATGGTGATAAACAGGTTTACATACTGCCGCAGTTTGCCTTTGCGGTTTCCGCCGAGCGGCACATATAAGTAATCGCGCAGCCAACTGCTGAGCGAAATGTGCCACCGCCTCCAGAACTCGGTAATGCTCGCGCTCTGATACGGCTGATTGAAATTTATTCCCAACCGATAACCGAGCAACAATGCCACTCCGATTGCCATATCGCTGTAGCCGCTGAAGTCGCAGTAAATCTGCATGGCATAACCATACACCGCCATCAGGTTTTCGAA